>NZ_JBVKBU010000007.1:0-385454 GCF_055638955.1 Streptomyces sp. NPDC111507
CGGGACTCCCTGCGTACGGCCATGAAGATCCGCGGCATGACGGGGAAGTGGAAGGCCATGTGGCATTCGTCGCCGCCGGAGGGGAAGTCGCCGAAATAGTCGACGACGTCCTCGGGCCACTGGTTCGCCTCCGCCAGCAACACCGTGTCCGGATACTGGGAGTCGATCTCCTTGCGCACCCTTTTCAGGAACATGTGCGTGGCGGGGAGATTCTCGCAGTCGGTTCCCTCGACCTGGTACAGGTACGGCACCGCGTCGAGGCGGAACCCGTCGATGCCGAGATCCAGCCAGAAGCGGAGGGCCGCGAGGATCTCTTCCTGGACGGCGGGGTTCTCGTAGTTGAGGTCGGGCTGGTGGGAGAAGAAGCGGTGCCAGTAGTACTGCTTGCGGACCGGGTCGAAGGTCCAGTTGGAGGCCTCGGTGTCGACGAAGATGATCCGGGCGTCCTCGTACTGCTTGTCGTCGTCGGCCCAGACGTAGTAGTCGCCGTAGGGTCCGTCGGGGTTGGTGCGGGATTCCTGGAACCACGGGTGCTGGTCGCTGGTGTGGTTCATGACGAAGTCGATGATGACGCGCATGCCGCGCTGGTGGGCGGCGTCGACGAATTCGACGAAGTCGGCGAGGTCACCGAATTCGGGCAGGACGGCGGTGTAGTCGGAGACGTCGTAGCCGCCGTCCCTGAGGGGTGATTTGAAGAACGGGGGCAGCCACAGGCAGTCGACGCCCAGCCATTGCAGGTAGTCGAGTTTCGCGGTGAGGCCCTTGAGGTCGCCGATGCCGTCGCCGTTGCTGTCCTGGAAGGAGCGGACCAGGACTTCGTAGAAGACGGCGCGTTTGAACCAGTCGGGGTCGCGGTCCCTGGCCGGGGTGTCCTCGAAAGTGTCCGGGACGGGCTCGTTGACGATCATGTGGTGGGTGACCCTCCGATCCGCGGTGAGGTGTCGACGGCGAGCACATGCGCACCGCCCGGCCCCAGTCGCACGAAGTCGGCCCTGCCCCAGTGGTAGGTCTCGCCGGTGAGCTCGTCGCGCACCGGCACGGACTCGTGCCAGTCCAGGCCGAGTCGCGGCATGTCCAACGAGACCGTCGCCTCCTGGGTGTGGTGGGGGTCAAGGTTGGCCACCACCACGACCGTGTCGTCGTCCGAGCGCTTGCTGTAGGCGATCAGGGCCTCGTTGTCGGTCTGGTGGAAGTGCAGGTTCCGTAGCGCGTGCAGGGCCTTGTGGCGCCGTCTGATCCGGTTCAGCTCCGTGATCAGCGGTGCGATCGTGCGGCCCTCGCGCGCGGCCGACTCCCAGTCACGTGGACGCAGTTCGTACTTCTCGGAGTTCCGGTACTCCTCGCTGGCGGGCCCGACCGGAGCGTTCTCGCACAGCTCGTACCCGGCGTAGACCCCCCACGAGGGCGAGAGGGTGGCGGCGAGCACGGCGCGTACTTCGAAGGCGGGCCGACCGCCCCGCTGGAGATGGCCGGGCAGGATGTCGGGGGTGTTCACGAAGAGGTTGGGACGCATGAAGGCGGCCGTCGCGCTCGACAGTTCGGTGAGGTAGTCGGTGAGCTCCTGCTTGGTGTTGCGCCAGGTGAAGTAGGTGTACGACTGCTGGAAGCCGACCGCCGCGAGCGTGTGCATGATCGCGGGCCGGGTGAACGCCTCGGCGAGGAAGATCACGTCAGGGTCGGTGCGGTTGATGTCCGCGATGACCCGCTCCCAGAAGACGACCGGCTTGGTGTGCGGGTTGTCGACGCGGAAGATCCGCACGCCGTGGTCCATCCAGTGGCGCAGCACCCGCAGCGTCTCCTGGACCAGCCCCGGCATGTCCTGGTCGAAGGCGATCGGATAGATGTCCTGGTACTTCTTCGGCGGATTCTCCGCGTACGCGATCGACCCGTCGGCCCGGTGGTGGAACCACTCGGGATGCTTCTGCACCCACGGGTGGTCCGGCGAGCACTGGAGTGCGAAGTCGAGCGCGACCTCGAGCCGCAGTTCCGTGGCCCGGCGCACGAACGCGTCGAAGTCCTCGATCGTGCCGAGATCCGGGTGGATCGCGTCGTGGCCGCCCTCGGGAGAACCGATCGCCCAGGGCACGCCGACATCCCGACGGCTCGCCGACAGGCTGTTGTTGGGGCCCTTGCGGAAGGTGGTCCCGATGGGGTGGACCGGCGGGAGGTACACGACGTCGAAGCCCATCCCGGCGATGGCGGGCAGGCGTTCGGCGGCGCTGCGGAACGTGCCGTGCACCGACGGGTCCAGCTGTCCGCTCTCCGAACGCGGGAAGAACTCGTACCAGGCGCCGTACAACGCCCGCTTCCGTTCCACGAGCAGGGGCATCGGCACCGAGCGGGAGACCCGTTCGCGCAGGGGGTGTGCGGTGAGCACCGCGGTCGCTTCCGGGGTCAGGGCGGCGGTGAGACGAGCCGTGGGCCGCCGGGAGTCGTCGCGCAGGGCGTGCGCCGCGGCGCGTACGACCGCTTGGCCGGCCGGGTCCGGTACCGCGTCCGCGGCCCGCTCGTACAGCGCGGCGCCCTCCTCCAGGACCAGACCGGCGTCGATCCCGGCCGGGACCTTGATGGCGGCGGTGTGGCGCCAGGCGGCCACCGGATCGCTCCAGGCCTCCACCAGACAGGTCCAGTGGCCCACGGATTCCGGTGTGACCTCGGCGCCCCAGCGGTCGGTGCCCGGGGCGAGTTCACGCATCGGGGCGCGCGGGCCGGGCCGGCCGCTCTGGTCGCACAGGACGACCTCCGCGCCGAGCACATCCCGGCCCTCGCCGAAGACGGTGGCGGTGACCTCGAAGGTCTCCCCGACGACCGCCTTGGCGGGGCGCCGGCCGTGCTCGACGACCGGCTGGACGTCCACGATCGGGATACGGCCGATCGGGTCACGGCCATGGGCCGGGTGTGCCTCCATGTTTCGCCTCCGCCGTCCTCGCGCCCTGCCCCCTCGGTTCAGAGCTGCACCGAAATTTCCCGACACCACGGTCCGTCTCAGGGACGCCTGCCGACCGCTCGACCCGCTCCCCGCCCCTGAGACCCCTGGGAGAGCTGAGAGCCCCGCGCGCTGTGTGTCACCGTCATCGACGACAGCGCGGCAGCCGGTGCCTCGTCCCGCAGATAGTGCTCGGCGGCGTCCACCGCCTCCCGCGCGCAGCGCTTCCCCATCAGCACGCACAGGGTGTACCCCGTGTTCTCGAAGTTGCCCCGCACCGTGCGGTCGGCGGGGGCCATGAGCAACAGGCGTTCCCAGGCCCGGTATTGCTCCAGATGCCTGGCGACCTCGGCTTTGGCAGGAAGCAGCATGGGCCGGTCACCTTTCCACTCTCGCGACTGCGCACGGGACACCCGGCTGATGCCGGACGGCCGTGCACGGAAGGGCACCGACCCACTACGGAGGGCGGTGCCCTCACTCATGGTGCCTGCGCGGGCACTCAGCGTCTTGTTGGCTCTTCAACCACATGGGCTCGGGCTCTCGTGTTGCACGAACGGAGTAGCACTCGCACTCTGGGACTGACTCAAAAGCGATCAGTGCTCACGCTTCGTGATCGGGGCTCGGTCCGAGAAGGGCGAGGAGAGGCGAGAGCTTCGCCGTGAGGAGCCAACGAAGATGAAACCTGCAGTGCCCTGCTACTACCACCTCGACGTGGAGGTCAGCCCGGAGCGGGTTGGCCAGGTCAAGCGCATATTGGGGGCCCATCTCCGGTACTGGAACCTGGATACGCTCGTCGATTCCGTCTGCCACTGTGCGGAAGCGCTGCTGCACACGATCGACCGGCACGCGACGGACAAGAACACCACCATCGAGATGTGGTGGAACGGTTCCCACCTCATCACCGCGGTCTCCGACAACGACCAGGATCTCCGCCCGCACAACGAGCCCCAGGGCTGTCTGGCGCAGATCGCCGCTCTCAGCGACGGCTGGGGCTGCTGCGCCACCGGCGCCGGCGGCAAGATCATCTGGTTCTCCTGGCGGGCCCGTGCTGCCGAGCATGCGCCGCTGGTCCCGGCCACGCCCATGCCCAGTCTGCGGGAGGCGCGCCGGACGCCGCGTCAGGTGGCGTTGCCGGAACCGGCGCTCGCGGTGTCGCGACATGACGCGGAGGCCGTGATCGCTGTGACGTGATCACGACGACCGAGGGGCGGGGGCCACCCGCCCCGGCGGTTGTGCAGAACAGGCGCGTCGGATCCATCGGAGGGAGACTGGAGTCAGGGCCCCGACACGGGTGCCCTGAAACCGGCCCCCAGGTGGGGGGAGGCGTATGTCCATCACGACGGCAGAGGCAGCGCGCCAGGAACTGACGGAATTCAAGGGACAGTTGGTCGCACCCGGCGACTCCGGGTACGACCAGGCACGTACCGTCTACAACGCGATGATCGACCGGCGGCCCGCCCTGGTGGCGAGGTGCGCCGGCGCCGAGGACGTCTCCCGCGTCATCGGCTTCGCGCGCGACCACGGCCTCCCGCTCGCCGTGCGGGGCGGCGGCCACCACGGGGCGGGCCTGGGGGTCTGCGACGACGGCGTGGTCCTCGACCTCTCACCGCTCAAGGACATCGAGGTCGATCCGGGGGCCCGCACGGTACGGGTCTCAGGCGGCTGTGTGTGGGGCGAGGTCGACCGTGCCACCCACGAGTACGGCCTGGCCATACCCGCCGGCATCATCTCCACGACGGGAGTCGCGGGCCTCACCCTGGGCGGCGGCATCGGGCATCTCACCCGCAAGTACGGGCTGACCGTCGACAATCTCCTGGCGGCCGACCTCGTCCTGGCGAGCGGCGAGCGCGTGCGCGCGAGCGACACGGAGAACACCGACCTGTTCTGGGCGATCCGCGGGGGCGGCGGCAACTTCGGAGTCGTCACCTCGTTCCTGTTCCGGCTGCGCGAGGTGAGCACCGTGGTCGCCGGCCCCACCTTCTGGCCCGCCGAAGTCGGCGCCGAAGTCCTCACCGTCTACCGCGACTTCCTCCCGGACGCCCCCCGTGAACTGAACGCCTTCTTCCTGTTCGGCTCCGTGCCGCCCGGCCCGCCGTTCCCCGAGGAGATCCATCTGCGCAAGGTCTGCGGGGTCGTCTGGTGCCGTGTCGGGGACGACACCGACGCGGCGGCCGCGGAGATGGCACCCCTCCTCGACGCCGTACCCGAGCCACTGCTGCACGGAGCGGCGCCGATGCCGTACCCCGCGCTGCAGTCCGCGTTCGACGGGATCTACCCGCCCGGCGACCAGTGGTACTGGCGCGCGGACTTCGTCGACGAGATCCCCGACGAGGCGGTCGCGTCGCACCTCGGGTACGGCCCCGAACCGCCGACCTGGAAATCGACGATGCACCTGTACCCGATCGACGGCGCCGTCCACGACATCGCACCGGCGGACACCGCCTGGAGCTACCGGAACGCGCGCTGGGCGACCGTGTACGCGGGCGTGGACTCCGATCCGGCCGGCGCCGAGCGCGTCAAACGGTGGAGCGTCGACTACTCCGACGCCCTGCACCCGTACTCCGCGGGCGGGGCCTACGTGAACATGATGATGGACGAGGGCCAGGAGCGCGTACGGGCCAGCTACCGCGACAACTACGCCCGCCTGACCCGTATCAAGGCCGACCGCGACCCGGACAACCTGTTCCGCCTCAACCAGAACATCCGACCGGCGCCGCGCGCCTGATCACGGTTTGAGGGCCACCCCGCCGTGCACGTCCGTGGGTTCCGGTGCGGTGCCGGGCTCCGGGCGCCACCGGGGGCAGGAGACGATGCCGGGTTCGATCAGCTCCAGGCCCTCGTAGTACGCGGTGATCTGCTCCGGGCTGCGCAGCACGTAGGGGACGGCGCCCGTGTCGTCGTAACCCTGCTGGGCCTGCTTGAGCGCGGCGTCGGTATCGGTGCTGTCGTAGTGCACGAAGTAGCTGCCGGAGGGCAGGGCGGCCTGGAGGGTGTGGACGATCGACTTGGCCTCCTCGTAGTCCTGGATGTGACCGAGGATGCCCATGAGCATCAGGGCGACGGGCCGGTCGAAGTCCAGGATCCGGCTCGCCGCCTCGACGATCTTCTCGGGCTCGTGCAGATCCGCGTCGATGTAGTTGGTGACGCCCTCGGGGGTGCTGGTCAGCAGTGCCTGGGCGTGACGCAGCACCAGGGGGTCGTTGTCCACGTAGACGATGCGCGACTCGGGGGCCACCCGCTGGGCGACCTGGTGGGTGTTGTCGTACGAGGGCAGGCCGGTGCCGATGTCCAGGAACTGGCGGATGCCGAGCTCACCGGCGACGAAGGTCACGGTCCTGATCAGGTACTCGCGGGAGGCCCGGGCCATCGTCTCGATGTTCGGCGCCACCTCGCGGTAGGCGTCACCCGCGATCCGGTCGACCTCGTAGTTGTCCTTCCCGCCCATCCAGTAGTTCCAGATGCGGGCCGAGTGCGGCACCGTGGTGTCGATCTTGGACAACGCCTCTTGGTCGGGGTTGGGCCGGCCGTCTGCCATGGATGTCTCCTGCCTCCGTCACGCGGTCTGTCAATAACCTATCGTCAACTGCCTGTCACACGGCCTGAGTTGATGGTGCGGGCAGGCGGGGCCGCGGATGGGGTGGCCGAGGTCCTTGGCCTCCAGGGTCACCACAGGGACATGCTGGGCGAGGGTGTGCAGCGCCCGCTCGTACGCGTCGACCGCCTCCGTGTCGTCCGTCTCGCCGGTCACGTGGACGAGGGCCCCGTCGCGTTCCGCCACCGCTTCGGCGAAGTCGAGGGCCTGGATCCAGGTCACCCGGGAGCGTCCGCGGCGCAGCGGTCCGTAGACCAGCTCGTGGACGAGACTGCCGTCGACGGCCAACCGGCCCGACGCGGCGAGGAGTTCGCGGTACGGCTGGGTGGGGTCCACATGATGGAGGGGGCCGCGGCAGAGCCGGACCAGGAATCCGTGCCGGGCCAGCTCGGCGATCAGGGCGCTTCTGCCGATTCCGTCCGGACCGTCGACGACCAGGGTCCGGCACCGGGCGAGGGCCTGGCCGAGGATCACCCCCGCACCTCGCGACAAGGACCGGTGCGCATACCGCTCCCTCCGGGACGACCGATTCCCTCAGTGTGAACGGACGACCCGCACGGCGGGAGTGGGCGTGCGGGTTGTCCGGTTGTGCGGGCGTAGTGGTGGTGCGGGTGTGGTGACGGTGCGGCTTCGGTGGTTGCCCGAGGAGCGGAGGGCTCTCCCGGCCTCAGGCGGTCGGTGAGCGCGTCAGGCGACGAGGAAGTCGGCCTGGCCGGACTTCGCGCCTTCGAGGAACGAGATCATCTCGTCCCGGGTGTACACCAGCGCGGGCCCGTCCGGGTCCGTGGACTGGCGGAAGGCCACACTGCCGTCGGGCAGCCGCTTGGCCTCGACGCAACTCCCGCCGTTCGTACCGCTCCAGGGCTTCTCCCAGCCCTCGGTGCCCAGGTCGACGGCCGGCATGCCACTGTAAATGGGGTCCTTGAATCCCATGGATCACAACTCCTTACGCAATTCAGCCAGGATGGCCCTGGTCCGAGCGACCGGTTCCGCCTGTACGGACATCCGGTCCAGTACTTCGAGATAGGTGACGACGTCGCCGGGCCGGTCGACATAGACCGCGCCGGCGAGGCTTTCCGTGTAGATGACGTCGGGCAGTTCGGAGAAGCCGAAGCGGAAGTGGTGGAACGGGCCGAAGGCGCCGGGGTGTGCCCCCACCCCGAAGCGCATGACCTGGATCCGGACCTTCGGCATGTCCAGGACCTCGTGCAGCCGGTCGATCTGGGCCCGCATCACCTCGGCCCCGCCCACCGGGCGGCGCAGCACCGTCTCGTCGAGGACGGCCCAGATGGCGGGCGCGTCCGGCTTGGCGAGCAGGTCCTGCCGTCTGGTCCGCAGGGCGACACGACGGGCGACGTCCTCCTTCGACTCGTTGGGGAAGCCCACGCGCATGAGCGCGGTGGCGTAGTCGTTCGTCTGCAACAGGCCCGGAACGTAGTGGGGTTCGTAGAGACGGATGACGCTGGCTTCGCTCTCCAGGCTCACGTAGGCGCTGAACCACTCGGGCAGCACGTCGCGGTACTTGTACCACCAGCCCGGCTGATTGGCCTCCCGGGCCAGCGCGAGGAAGTCGTCGATCTCCGTCGCCGGCACCCCGTAGGTGCGCAGCAACTCCTTCACATAGGGGATCCGGAGGCCGACCTCGGCCTTCTCGATCCGGCGGACCGTCAGTGGAGTGACCTCGATCGCCCGTGCCGCCTCCTCGAACGACACTCCCGCCTGTTCCCTCAGCTGCTTCAGCCGCTTGCCGAGGACCATCCGCAGGACCGTGGGTGCGCTGCCGCCCGAGCGGTTGTCACTCACGTCCTACCTCCCGGTACGGCTGTATCACAGCGTGCAGTGTGCCACGCGGTCGTTGACAGAGACAGGGTGATGCGGATCGTTCTGAAATTATCAGAACGCCGGTTGCGTGTTGAGCCTGTCGGCGACCATAGTGATCGAGTGACCTGTCGCACAGTCCCTGGCGACATACGTTCAACTGTGCTGTGCCGTAACGAAATTGATGGACCGGCAGATACGGGCGCAGCCGTACGCACCGTGATGCGAGACCTGGGTGGCCACCGTGACCGACGGACAATCAAGGAGCGCAGGCAAAGGCCCCGGCGGGGCCAACTCGGCGCTGGCGGTCGCCCTCAAGGAAGCCGGTTGCTCCTACGCCTCCCTCGCCCTCAGGGTCAACGAACTGGGCCGCCGCCAAGGCGTGGACTCCAACTACGACAAGGCGTCGGTCACCCGCTGGCTCCAGGGCCAGCAACCGCGGGGCACCACACCGGAGTTGATCGCCGCCGTACTCTCCGGACGGCTCGGCCGCGCCGTGTCGCCCCCGGACCTCGGCTTCCACTCCGATCAGCAGCGCCCGGTCGCGGGCCGGGCCCTGGTCTATGGCGAAGACGTGGCGGAAACCCTGCACACCCTGGCCGAGCTGGGCTCCACCGACATCTCCCGCCGCAGTCTCCTCGGCTCGGTGCCCTTCGTCGCCGCCGCGCTGACGAATCCCCAACGTGAGTGGCTGTTGTGGCTGTTGGAGCAGCAGGAGGCCTTCCGTCCGACGGTGGCGGCGAGCGGCGGGCCCGTCGAGCAGGTGCACGCGATGATCGCCATGTTCGACCAGATGGACAACCACTACGGCGGTGGCGGGGTGCGCACCAGCATCGTGCACTACCTCTCCACCGAGGTCGTCCCCATGCTCCAGCGCCGCGGCACCCCGCCGCAGCTGCAACGGCAGTTGTACGCCGCAGCCGCGCGCCTCGCCGCGATGGCCGGCTGGAGCTCGTACGACGCGGGGGAGTACGGGCTCGCGCAGCGGTACATGACCCAGGGGCTGCGCCTGTGCGCCGAGGGACGCGACCGGGTGCTGGGCGGCCAGATCCTGGCCGGGCTCTCCCATCTGGCCACCAACCTCGGCCGCCCCGACGAGGGGGTGGCGCTGGCCCGGGCCGGAGTCGCCACCGCCAAGGGGGCGGGCAGCCCACTCGGACTGATGCGCCTGTACGCCATGGCGGCACGCGGACATGCCGCACAGGGACACTCGTGCGACACCTCGGAGGCGCTGCGCCTGGCGGAAGGGCAACTGGACATGAGCCGGGGCCCCGACCAGGAATCCGTCTGGGTGCGCTACCTCGACCACCACTATCTCCAGGCCGAGGCCGCCCTGTGCTTCCGTGACCTGGGGCTCGCCGCCCAGGCCGAACGTACGGCGACCGAGTCGCTGAGCGCGAACGCCGACCGGCGCAGACGCCAGGCCATCAGCCGCTCGGTGCTCGCGACCGCGCATCTCCAGCAGGACCGGCTCGACGAGGCCGTCGGCACGGCCACCGAGGCGCTGGACACCCTCAGCACCGTGCACAGTGAGCGGTCGATCCAGGCCCTGCGTGACTTCCGTACCCGTCTGGGGTCACGCCGCCACGAGCCGATGGTGCAGGAGTTCGAGCGCAGGTCCCGTGCGGTGCTGGGGGCGGTCGCATGACGCGGAGCGCGGCGGTCGGTCCGGTGGGTGACGTGGCGGGAGGGGTCGCTGGGAGGGGAAGGGCCCCTGAGTCGGGAGCGGTCCCTCGGGCGGGCAGGGTCCCTGAGACAGGAACGGTCGGCTCAGTAGCCGTCCGGCGAGGGGGCGTTCTGGGCGCGGTCGACGGGGAGGTGCGCACCGGAGATACCGCTCGACCAGTCGGACAGCAGAAACGCCACCACCCGGGCGACCTCCTGCGGAGCGACCGGCGCTCCGCTCGGAAGCTCCTTCGCCACGAATCCCGCGTACGCCTCGGGGTCCTCCCGGCGCATCCGGTCCCAGCGCCTGCCCGGGATGAGCATCGACCCGGGGGAGACGGCGTTCACCCGGATTCCGTCCGGCCCCAGTTCACGGGCGAGCGAGGCGGCCAACTGGATCTGGGCGGACTTCGCCACCCCGTACTGGACGGGCGGCCCGGGCTTCCAGCCGGAGATCGACGAGATCACCACGACCGATCCGCCCCCGGCGGCCCGGAGATGCGGCACCGCGGCGCGGACCAGGCGCGCGGCATGGCCGACGTTCACTTCCCAGGTCGCCGCCCAGTCCTCGGCGTCGGTCTCCTCGAAGCGGCCGCCGCGCGAACCGCCCGCACAGGCCACCACCCCGTCGAGCCCGCCGAAACGATTCGCCATGGCCGCGACGAACTCCTCCAGGCGCTCCGGCTCGGTGACGTCCAGCGCCTGGGTGAACAGCGGGGAGTCCAGCGATGCCGCCAGCGCCGCCAGATCGCCCGCGCCGCGCGCGCAGGTCGCCACCCGGGCCCCTTCGGCGGCGAGCAGCCGCACGATCTGCTCGCCGAGACCCCGCGTTCCACCGGTGACCAGCACGCGCTTGCCGCGCACCCCCGACCACCCGGTGGGATCGTCTGGGCGCACCGGTGTCCGGCTCCCGCTCACGTTCCTCACCTGATCGAACATACATCCCATGTCACTACGTCCCTGCAACCGGACAACCCCGATACCCCCTGGTCGGCGCGGGGCCGTGCCCTGTTGGCTGCACGGGCAGCCACCGAGTACATCCCCCACCCGCGCTGCAACGAAGGAGAACCGATGACGGCATCCAGGGCTCAGCGCCGCGGGCCGTCGCCCTCACCGCGGCGCGACGCCGACGTGCTGCCCAGAACACACCCCAGCCTGGTGCGGACGACGGTCCCCGCCCAACCCTCGCGCGCGGCCGGCGTGCGGGACATGGTCGCCGAGCACCTCACCCCTCTGCGCCTGCCCTCCGAGTGCCTCGACAACGCTGTCCTCGCCACGGACGAGCTGTTCGCCAACGCGGTCAGACACGGCAGTCCCGGCCCCCGCGACACGATCACCGTCACCCTGGAACACATCGGGCACGAGCTGCGGGTGACGGTCGCCGACCGTTCGTCCGCCCTGCCGCGACCGCGCGACACGGGCGGCGCCGAGGAGTCGGGACGCGGACTGGCCATCGTGGCCGCTCTGACGGACGACTGGGGCATCGCACCGGCCGACCCCGGCACCACGGGCAAGAAGGTGTGGTTCACCCTGGCGCTGCGGGGCATGCCATGAACCGATTACCGGGGCACCAGACGGTCGGCACGCCGACGGAACCGGACGGAGCACCGGTGGAGCCGGGGCCCGCGTCCGCGGGGATCCTCCCGGCACTCGCCGCCGCGCTCGCCCGGGAACTCTCGCGCCGGGCCGACGAGGAGCGGCACCTGATGCGGCAGGCGCGGACGAACCCCACCCCACAGGTCCGGCGCGGCCTCGTCGCATGCCGCAGGACCAATGCCGACGCCCTCGGGACGATCGTCCGCCGACACGGCTGGCCGGCCGCGGACCTGGTCGGCGCGCCCGCCTCGACCGCGGCCCTGATGATCCTGCTGCACGCCCCGGACCTCGACTTCCAGCTCCGTTGCCGTGACCTGATCGCCCAGGCCACCGCGGACGGCCGCTGCCCCGGCCCGCACCACGCCTACATCGCCGATCACTGCGCGGTCGAACTGGGCCAGCCCCAGTTCTACGGCACCCGGGTCGACCCCGCGACCCTCCGCCCGTATCCGATCAGGCGGCCCGAGACCCTCGAGGAGCGGCGCCGCGACGTCGGCCTCGGCCCCCTCGACGAGCAGATGCGGACGCTGCGCCGCGGCGCCTGAGAACGTGATGTGCAGCACGCACGGAAATGTCCCCCGGATGGCAAGGACACGGGTTCTGGCTGGGCACGGCTTGATCGCCGATCAAGGAGGGCAAAAACGCTGGCCACGGTGCGTTCCGCCCATTTGACACCCCGTTGAGGGCACAGATAGGAAACAGCTCTCTGAGGTGGAGAGGTGGACCGTGCACGAACCGAACGTGGTCGGGGACTGGCAGGAGTACGACGAGCACGCCGGCCTGCGCGTCCGCGTCCATGGGGTGGAGCGGGCGGAGCCGCCGCGCGGACGCGACGACGCCGCCGAGGGGCTGACCTACTTCCGATGCCGGGTGACCGTCGAGAACCGTGGTGGCGAGCACTTCGGCATCCATCTCGAGGACGGCCAGATGGACATCCGGGTCGGCCCCGACGGCGAGAGCGCCTTCCTGGACTGGCGGAACTCCCAGTTCATCGAGGGCTACGACGTCTACCCCCTGCGCCGGGCCACCGCGGTCCTCTTCGCCGCGGGCCCGGACGCCTCGCTGCCCCGGGTGGACATCCAGATCCAGCTGAAGGTCGACGACGAGTGGA
This sequence comes from Streptomyces sp. NPDC111507, assembly GCF_055638955.1. Classification (NCBI taxonomy): domain Bacteria; kingdom Bacillati; phylum Actinomycetota; class Actinomycetes; order Kitasatosporales; family Streptomycetaceae; genus Streptomyces; species Streptomyces sp. NPDC111507. The sequence continues at coordinate 12,709 of NZ_JBVKBU010000007.1, forward strand.
CCGACCGGTACCTGTGGGTCGGCGGCATCGACCTCTACGAGGGTTCGGTCGACGCCGCCGCCCGCTCCGACTCGGCGCGGGACAGCCTCGCCTGTCAGGTGAGCAACTTCCTGCGGGGGGAAGCGGGATCGTGACCCGCCCCCCCCGAGCCACTGATCAGGCCGTACGGCGTTCCGTCGTCCAGTGGAGCAGGCCCAGCACCGACAGAGCGGCGCCCAGGACGGTGACCGCGCTCCAGCCGGCCGCGTGGTAGGCGATCGAGCCGAGCTGGGAGCCGAGCGCGCCGCCGACGAAGAAGATCGCGATGAACGCGCTGTTGAGGCGGGCGCGGGCGTTCGGGTTGAGCTGGTAGATGGTGTGCTGACCGAGGATCAGGGTGGACTGCACGGCCGTGTCGATCAGGATCGCGGCCAGGGCGATCAGGGTGATGTGGGACTGACCGAAGCCCGCGAGCGCGAAGGCCAGGGCCGCGACGGCGAAGGCGATCCCGGTCATGGGACGGACGAGCCCGCGGTCGGCCCAGTGACCGGCGAACGGGGCGACGGCCGCACCGGCCGCGCCGACGAGCGCGAAGAGGCCGACGCCGATGGGGGAGTAGTGGAAGTGGGGGCCGGTCAGGACGTACGACACGGTGGTCCAGAACGCGCTGAACGCACCGAACATCGCCGCCTGGTAGAGGCCCCGGCGCAGCAACACGGGGTGGTGGCGCACCAGTTGGAGCGTGGAGCGCAGGACATGGGCGTACGGCATGGTCGTGGTCGGCGCGTGCTGCGGCAGGGCCGCGCGCAGGGCCAGGGCCAGCAGGGCCATCAACGCGGCGGAGCCGAGGTACACCACCCGCCAGCCCGCCACGTCGGAGACCAGGCTGCTGAGGGTACGGGAGAGCAGGATGCCGGTGAGCAGGCCGCTCATCACCCGTCCGACGATCCGGCCACGGGCGTGGTCGGGGGCGAGACTCGCCGCGAAGGGGATCAGTATCTGGGCGACGACCGAGGTGCCTCCGCTGATCAGGGAGGCGATCAGCAGCATGGGGAAGTTGGTGGCGAGACCCGCGGCGACCAGGGCGAGCGTGGTGACCGTCAGGAGCACGCTGATCAGTCCGCGCTTCTCCAGCCGGTCGCCGAGCGGGACGAGGAAGAGCATGCCCAGGACATAGCCGACCTGGGTGAGGGTGATGAGTCCGCCGGCCGCCGCCGTGCCGACATGGAACACGTCGCGCAGCGAGGACAGCAGGGGCTGGGCGTAGTACAGGTTGGCGACCGTCATGCCGGAGGCGACGGCGAAGAGGGCGACCAGCCAGCCCGGCACGCCATGCGCCGCCTGCGCGGTGGCGGTCTGGCCCGGTGACTTGAGGACGGGGGACGACTTGGACACGGACACAGGCACCTTCTCGGGAAGGGAACCGGTGGAGCAGTTCGGGAAACGCCGGGTGGTGGTCGAGCGGCCTCGTTGCCGCTCGCACGGTTTCCTCAGCGCCCGAGAAGCCTCCGTGCTTCCCCTGCCGTGGCGATGATTACGAATGTCAGTCATCTCCGGACGAGATGGGCTGAGCGAGCGAGCTGAGAGATCGAGCCGAGGGATGAGCCACTTCGTCCCTCCGTCGCCTCTCAGGCCACGCCCGTCAGGCCATGTGCCGCAGCAGGGCCGCGACCGCCGGGGGCGCCTCCCCGCGCGGCTGGACCACCATGACCTTCCAGCTCGGCGCGTGCCGGTCGAACCGGTGCTTGTGCAGGTCGGGGAAGCGGTCGGCGATCGAGAGGGGCATGACGCACACACCGAGGTCGGCGCGGACGAGTTCCGACGCCGCGACGATGTCGTTCACCTCGAAGGTCGACTCGCGCTCGACGGCGGCAGCACGGAACGCCCGGTCGACGGCGAGGCGGATCGCCCAGCCGGGCGTGAAGTCCACCAGCGGCAGCCGGGCCGCTTCGGCGAGCGTGACCCTCCCGTCGGGCGCGGCCCCGCCCAGGACCCGGCCCGGCGCGGACACCAGCACCATCTCCTCCCGGGCGAGCAGCCGGGTCGCAAGACCGCGCTGCTGCTGACGGTCGAGGGCGACCACCGCCAGATCCACCGTGCCCTCGCGCAACGCCTGGCGGATGTCGGTCACGGCCCCCTGCCGCAGCCGCACCACCACGCCCGGATGCTCCGCGCGCAGCGCGGCCAGCGGGCGGTGCAGGTCGGCCCACACTCCCTGCATGGTGCCGATCGTCACCCGTCCGCGCAGCTGTCCCCGCGCGGCGTCGACCGCCGACCGCGCCTGTTCGGCGGCCCGCAACGTCGCCCGCGCGGCCGGTACGAAGGCCTCGCCCGCCGATGTCAGCGACACCCGGTGCGTGGTGCGGTCGAACAGCGGGGTCCCGAGCTCCCGCTCCAGCGCGCGCACGGTGCTCGACACGGCGGACTGCACCACGTGCAGCCGCTGCGCCGCGGCGGTGAACCCGCCCTCCTCGGCCACCGCGACGACGACCTCCATCTGCCGCAGATCCATGTCCTCTCCCGATGCCCCGGTTCATCTCTCGTGGAGATCCTGCTCCTCCTGGGCTATCACAGGACGGGGCGGGGCGGCCTCCCGGCGTGGTGCGGTGTCAAGGGGTGGGGGTGTGGCGGTGACGAGGCCGGTCTGGTAGGCGATGACGACGAGTTGGGCGCGGTCGCGGGCGCCGAGTTTGGTCATGGCGCGGTGGACGTGGGTGCGGACGGTGAGGGGGCTGACGGTGAGTTGGTCGGCGATCTCGCTGTTGGAGTGACCTTCGGCGGCGAGTGCCATGACTTCGCGTTCGCGGGCGGTGAGGGTGGTGAGGGCTTCGGGGGGTGCGAGCGGGGCGTTGGGGGTGGGGGTGGTGAGGAAGCGGGTGATGAGGGTGCGGGTGGCTTGGGGGGAGAGGAGGGTGTCGCCGGCGGCGACGGTGCGGATGGCGTCGAGGAGGGCGTCGGCGCCGACGTCTTTGCCGAGGAAGCCGCTGGCTCCGGCGCGGAGGGCCTGGGCGACGTATTCGTCGATTTCGAAGGTGGTGAGGATGAGGACGCGGGTGGCGTCGAGGTGGGGGTCGGCGCAGATGGTGGCGGTGGCGGTGAGGCCGTCGGTGTGGGGCATGCGGATGTCCATGAGGACGACGTCGGGTTGGTGGATGCGGGCGAGGTCGACGGCTTCTTTGCCGTTGGTGGCTTCGTCGACGACTTCGAGGTCGGGGCAGGAGTCGATCAGGATCCGGAAGGTCGCCCGGAGCAGGGCCTGATCGTCGGCGAGCAGCACACTGATGGTCATGGGGTGCGGTCCTCTTCCGGGGCGGGTGTGTACAGCGGCAGATCCGTGGTGACCTCGAAGCCGCCCTCGGCCCGGTGATCGGCCTTGAGTCGGCCACCCACGGACAGGGCGCGCTCACGCATGCCGATGAGTCCGAAACCGTGGCCCGGAGCCGGGTCGGCGGTCACCGTGGTCTCCCCCTCGTCGGTGACCGTGATGGTCAGCCGGTTGTGGGAGTAGACGAGCCGCACGTGTGCGGTGTCCGAGGCGGCGTGCTTGGTGACGTTGGTCAGCGCTTCCTGAATGATGCGGAAGGCGGTCAGGTCCACTCCCGGTGACAGCAGACATGCCGCGCCCTCGGTGGTGACGTCGACCTTGAGCCCGGCGGTCGCGAACGCGGCCGTGAGTTCCGAGAGCTGGTCCAGGCCCGGGGACGGTTCCAGCGGCGCGTCGGGGTCGTCGGTCTGGCGCAACAGTCCGACGGTGGCCTTGAGTTCGCGCAGCGCCGATGCGGTGGTGCCGGCGAGGTCGTCGAGGATCTTCTGCACCTGCTGGGGATGGGTGCGCGCGAGATGGGCGGCCGTCCCGGCCTGCGCGTTGGCCAGCGCAAGGTGGTGGGCGACGACGTCGTGCAGCTCACGGGCTATGCGCATGCGCTCCTCGGCCACCCGGTGCCGCGCCTCCTCCTCACGGGTACGCTCGGCGATCTCCGCGCGGGCGTGCACGGCCTCCAGGTAGTCGGCCCGCAGCCGGGTCGCGGTGCCCCAGGTGATGGGCACCAGCACCCAGAAGACGGGGCCGACCGTCTCGAGGACGAGGGACAGCGGATGGTGATAGGAGTCGACGAGCAGCGCGGTGGTGACCAGCAGCGCGGCGGTGCCGGCCAGGCCGACGCGCGCGGTCCTGCGGTCGGTCTGGACGGCCAGCCAGTACAGCGCGGCCATGAGCGGTGCCAGCAGCAGGGGAGTGATCAGATAGCCCAGAGCGCTGGCGGCGTTGGCGGCGGCCGCGGTCACCGCCACCACCGTGAGCGGGTACCTGCGGTGCCACATCAGGGCCAGGGCACCGATGCCGCCCAGGAGCACACCCGGCCACGGGGCGATGTGTCGGCCGATGGGTTCCCCGCTGGTCCAGGTGCTGCCGAGAGCGGCGGCGGCGAACAGCAGCAGAACGACCGCCACCCGCAGGACGCGGGGGTGGTCCTTGGCGAACCGCTGCCAGCTGGTGTTCATCGGGAGGGTTTCCTGTCGGGTGCTGTGACCATGGTGAACCTTTTCAGCTTGCCTGAGCAGGAACGTCCCGTCGTCATGTGTGTGCCGACTCTCCCGGCTACTGAGAACGCAGTATCAGACGACCGGTATGCCCTACCTGAGCATGACGAGCGGACCGCCGCGCACGCCCGCCGCGCACGGGGACGCCGGTGCGAACGTGGGCGTAGGTCTAAGCGGGTCGGGTGAAGTCCGCTGCGGTTCGGCAGCGCCGTGAAGGGGCGCGGGGAACTGCGCGACCATCCACGAGGGCGCCGCAGACGATCGACGGCACATCCCGGCACTTCCAGCGGAGCGCTTAGGCGTCGGTCACCAGGATGAGGTCGAGGAAACGGTTCAGCGGTTCGATGATGTCGAGGCGCTGGTTGAGCAGCCACTGCGCCTGCAGTCCGTTGAGTACCGCCTGGAAAAGGGTCGCCGCACTGTCCGGACCGAGACCCTCTCGCAGCTTCCCCTGCGCCTCCAGCTCCCTCAGGCGTCGAGTGACGTGGATGCGGCTGCGCTCGTACCGGTCGACGAAGTAACCGTGCGCGGGGTGGTCCGGCCGAGAGGCGGCCGCCGCCAGCTCCAGCCACAGACGCATCAGCTCAGGGGTCTTCTGGTGGCGCACCAGCAGAGTGCCGAGGTAGGGCGCGAGCGCTTCGAGGCTGTCGACCTGGGCCACGCCCTCCTCCCACTCCTCGGTGTCGCGCTGGGCGAGTACCTCGGCGAGCAGTTCGTCCTTGCTGCGGAAATGGTGCAGGAGACCGGCGTGGGTGATGCCGGCCCGCTCGGCGATGTCGCGGAGCGAGGCCCGGGCGTATCCGCGCTCGGCGAAGCTGTCGCGCGCCGCGCGCACGATCTCCGCTCGCCGGGCTGGTGTCTTCGCGTACGGGCCACGTGCCTTCCCCTGATCCACCAGCGCATCGTAGCGCTGTGTGAGCGCTTGCTATGCGGACGGCATTCGGACGAGGGGATTGCTTGACGTGGGCAAGTGTATTGGAACTTACTTGAGTCAGGCAAGCAGTGCTACCTTGGTGGCATGCCCGCACCAGTGCAACGAGCGCCCGCCTCGGACGACGTGATCGAGATCGAGCGAGCCCTCGATCGCATCTCCTGCCTGAACAGCCGGGTCCGTCAGCACGATCGCCTGATGGCCATGGCCGGACTGCGGTTGGACCGTGCCGCAGTGGCACTGCTGCGACAGCTGGCCGACTCCGATCCCCTGCGTCCTGGTGAGCTGGCGGCCCGGCTGGAGGTGGAGGCGTCCCACATCACCCGGCAGGTGCGGCAACTGCAGAAGGCGGGCTATGTGAACCGCGCGCCCGACCCCGACGACCGGCGGGCTCAGCGCATCGAGCTGACCCCGGCCGGACGGGACGCGATCGACCGGATCCGTGCGACGAGCTCGCGGGGCATGCGGATGGCGTTGGCGGAGTGGACACCGGGGGAGCTGCGGCGCCTTGCGACGCTGTTCCTCGGGATGGTCGACGACTTCCTCGCGCATGCCACCGAGGGCGAGGAGAGCGGGGGCCGGGCCCTCGGGCGGTGCGGGCGGGGGCGGAGGGTGACGTGGTCGGAGTGATGCCGCGGAGGTATCGCCTTTGAGGGGGTGGGGCGTGGCCGCCCGTCGAGGGAGCCTCCGTGAACTCCAGCCCGTGGGTGAGCGCCTGGTCGTCCGTCCGTGCGACCCGGCCGGGTATGTCGGCAGACGGTCATGCGGACGTCGTGACGCACTGACCGTGAGGTCGACCGTGTGAAGTCGTGAAGTCGTGATGCTCCAGCTCTGCACGAATGGTCGTTCCGGGGATGGGAACATGAGTGAGAAGCGGTCGCCGGCCCGCGGTGACGGGCAACACGTCCTGGTCGTCGTCGAGGACGCCGAGACCACCGAACTGCTCGCGACGACCATGGAGTTGGCGGGCTATCGGGTCAGTACGGTGAGCACCGGCGCCGAGGCCATGGTGCGCCTCGTCGAGCACCGCTTCGACCTGGTCGTCCTCGACGTGACCCTGCCCGATCTGCAGGGCCTCTCCCGCGGGAGCCGCTTCACGCCCGCCGATCGCCCCCCGGTGCTCTTCCTGACCGCCTATCAGACCCTGGGTCGACTCGTCCCCGAACTCGGTGCCGGCAGGGAGGACTACGTCACCAAGCCGTTCCGGATCGCCGAGGTCCTCGCGCGGGCCGAGGTGCTGCTGCGCGACCGCGGTCCCGCACGGGAAGGACCGTCCTACGGAGACCCGGTCCTCGACGACGACACCTGTCAGGCCTGGCGCGGCCAACGGGAGATCGACCTCACCCCCGCGGAGTACCGACTGCTGCGGCATCTGCTGGTCAACGCCGAGCGGGTGCTGTCCAAGGAGCAGATCTGCCGTCATGTGTGGGGCGAAGGTCGTGCCGACAACGCGATCGAGAAGCTCGTCTCCCGTCTGCGGCACAAGGTGGACCAGGAAGGTCCCGTGCTGATCCACACCCGGAGGGGCTTCGGGTACTGGCTCGGCCACTGACCTCGCCCGCGATGGTGATCTGCGTCACGTCAGCTTGTGGTCAGGAAACTGACCGGAGGGTGTCAGTCCGGTCCGGTTGCCTATGCGTACTGGCCTTTCCGTCGTTCTTCGTTCTCCGTCCCTGCGGAGCCCCCCACCGAGGAGTGCCATGGCTGCGCCCTCGGTGCCGGCGCCGGTGGAGCCGTGTGACCCGAAGCCGGTCGCGAAGGTTCGCATCTGGGACGAGGGCACTCCGACACGGGTTCTTCCCTTGCGACTGCGACTGCGACCGCGCGCCGACCTGTACTGGCCTGTACCGACCGAAAGGAAAAGATCATGCGTGTGGAACTGGACGAACCGAAGTGCGTCGCGTCCGGGCAGTGCGTGATGGCTTCGCCCGAGGTGTTCGACCAGCGGGAGGACGACGGCGTCGCGATCCTGCTGGCGGAGGAGCCCGGCGCCGAGCTGCTCGACGGCGTGCGTGAGGCCGTCGCGATCTGCCCGGCCGCGGCGATCCGGCTGGTCGAGAAGTGAGGCGGATCCTGGTCGTCGGCGCCTCGGCCGCCGGGCTCGCGGCGGCCGAGACGCTGCGCCGGGAGGGGTACGACGGCATCCTCACCCTCGTCGGTGCGGAGGCCCACCTGCCCTACGACCGTCCACCGCTGTCCAAGCAGATCCTCTCCGGCGAGTGGAGCCCGGAGCGGTTGCCGCTGCGCGCCCGTGCCGATCTCGACGCCCTCGACCTCGACCTGCGTCTGGGGCACGCCGCGACCGGCCTGGACCTCGCCGGGCGCGCGGTACTGCTGGCCGACGGGGCGCGACTGCCGTACGACGGCCTGGTCGTGGCGACCGGCGTACGGCCGCGCAGGCTTCCCGGCGAGGGGGACACGCATGTGCTGCGCACCCTGGACGACGCGCTGGCCCTCAGGGACCGGCTGGGACCCGGGCGGCGACTCGTGGTCGTCGGCGCGGGGTTCCTCGGCGCGGAGGCCGCCGCCGTGGCGCGGGGGCTGGGCACGGAGGTCACGCTTCTCGAGCCGGCGACGGTTCCGCTGGCCCACGCGGTCGGTGAGCAGGTGGGACGGGTCCTGTCGGGGGCCCATCTAGAGCACGGCGTGGACCTGCGCACCGGGGTCGGTGTGGCCGAGGTGTCCGACACCGGCGTACGGCTCACGGACGGGGAACTGGTCGCGGCCGACGAGGTGTTGGTGGCGATCGGTTCGCTGCCGAACACCGAGTGGCTGGAGGGCAGCGGCCTGAAGGTGGCCGACGGGCTCGTGTGCGACGAGTACAGTGCCGCCGCGCCAGGTGTGTACGGGGCCGGGGACGTGGCCCGCTGGCACAATCCGCTGTTCGGTACGTCGATGCGGATCGAGCACCGGACCAACGCCGCCGAGCAGGGCATGGCCGCCGCCCGCAATCTGCTCCGTCCGGACGCGCGCAAACCGTTCGCGCCGGTGCCGTACTTCTGGTCGGACCAGTACGACATGAAGGTGCAGGCGTTCGGTCATCTGCGCGGACACGACGAAGTCGCCGTGGTGGAAGGCGAGTTGGCCGCACGTCGGTTCGTGGTCGCCTACCGTACCGGTGACCGTCTGGTGGGGGCCCTGGCGATCGGCATGCCGCCCAAGGCGATCCGCGGCTGGCGCCAGGCCGTGGCCACCGGCGTGTCATGGCACGAGGCCGTCGACGCGCCGCCGCCCTCCGGGGCCTCGGCCCGCCGGACGTAGGTCACGGCGCCGAGGATCCCGTAACGGCCGACGGCCGGTGTGTCGTTGTCGCTCAGCGGCTCACCCGAGCCGGGCCACGATGTGCGGAAGGTCGGCCGTCGAGCGGATCCCGGGGGGCGCCTCGCACAGCACCGGTACGGCGTTGACGGCGCGGTTCGCCGTGTACGAGGGCGATATGGCGGCCATCCGGTCGAGGGGCACCGGGAAGCGCAGGTCGATGTCGAGCGGTGCGTCGCCGTCGACCGTGACGTGCCAGCCGGTGGCGCGGACGTCCCAGGCGCGGTCGAGGTCGGTGGTGCAGTACCAGGTGGCGCGGAAGCGCAGCAGCGGTCGGCCGCCGCGCAGTCCCGAGACCGTGATCCGCTGGGCGGCCACGGTGCCCGGCCGCAGGGTGCCCGCCGCGATGTGGACCGGGCGGAGCGCGGTCGCGACCTCCCCCTCGGCCTCCACCGAGTCGAGCGGGATCGAGAGCGTGTCGGCGACCATGTGCAGCGACGGACCGAAGCTGTCGCGGACCACGGACAGCCGGCGCTCGTCGTACTCGGCTGGGGGCTTGCCGAACCCCATCACGTCGAAGAGGAGTCCGGGCGAGTCGCGCTGGGAGAGATCGGCGAACTCCTCGATCGTCAGGCCGTCGAGCCGCCGTTGGATCGAGCTCAGGGCGAGGGGCAGCGCCTCCGTGATGAACCCCGGGCTGCTGCCGGTGCTGTGGATCGAGGACTTGCCGCTCTCGCACGCGGCCTCGACCCGCTCGCGCACCGTGGGGTCGAGACTGGCGGCGCGATGGAACTCGCCGCGCGTCGTCACGACGTTCGCGCCCGAGGCCAGCAGCCGGCACACCTCGTCCATGTCGCAGGCGCGGGGCGTGTAGAGGACACAGTCGGCGCCGAGCGCCACGATCTCGTCGATGTCGTGGGTGGCGATCACACCCGTCGGGCCCAGGCCGCACAGCTCGCCCGCGTCACGTCCCGCCTTGTCCGGCGTGTGCGCGTACAGCCCGGCCAGCGTCAGGTCCGGATGTTCGAGGACCGCCCGCAGCGCGCGTGAGCCGATGTTGCCGCTGGCCCATTGGACGACCCGGTAGTGAGGCCTGGCGTCCGTCCGTACGGTCATGGGAACCCCCTGATCCTCCGGCACAATGGTGAGAACCATACTCTCCGAGGTGGAGAATGGAACTCCCCGTGTGGGAGGCCAGGGGGTTGGGGGCCCGTGTTACGCGGAGGCGGACCTGCCCGCCGTGGCCGGAACGCCCGAGATGCCGCCCAGGCAGAACTGCCAGACCTCCTCGGAGGTCACCGGGTGGGCGTGGCTGTCGGCGGGGACGCCGTGGGCCTGCGAGGCGAACATGACGGTCTGCATGACGAGGGCGGCCTGGCGGCGGGGTTTCCCGCCGGCGATGAGACCCGCCTCGGCGGCCTGCTCGATGATCTCGGTGAAGACCGTGAGCAGCGGGATGTGGGCGGTCGCCACCTGCTCGGGGTGCTTGACCAGCAGTTGCAGAGCGAAGTCGTTGAACAGCGGGCGCTGGACGCCGGGGCTGGGATGCGACTGCTCGTAGAGCGTCTCGACGGCGATCCGCAGGCGCTGCAGCGGGTCGCTCTCGGTGGCCGCCGCCTCGCGGACCTTGGCGGCGCCCATCGAGAGGGCGTCCTCGAACAGGGCGAGGAGCAGCTCGTGTTTGCCGTCGAAGTGCTGGTAGAAGCTGCGCAGAGACTGCTTCGAGCGGTCGACGACCTCCTGGACGGTGAAGTCGGTCGTGCCCTTCTCGACGATCAACTCCTGTGCCGAGTCCAGGAAGCGCTGCACGCGTTGCTCGGCGCGAAGCTTCGCGGCACGGGTCGATCGCTCTACGGCGCGCTGGCGCCACGCTGGTTCTTCGGGGACTGCGGTCACTTGCAGAACGATACTCCACTTCAGTGGGAATAAGTTGGGGCGCCCTACCGAATCGCGCATCACAGGTTGCGAGACTCTTACTTGCATTCACTGAGAATGATATTCTCACCGCATGCATCTGGGATGGCAGGCGAAGCCGGGGGACGCCGTCGCGATCCGTATGCCCAGCGGCGCTGCCTTCCTGGAAGTCGCCAGGGCCGGCCCGATGGGCGACCCCGCCGCCGAGTGTCTGGAGCTGATCGAGCGTCACCGGGTCACGCACGCACCGTTCGCCCCCACCCTGTTCGTCCGCATGCTGAAGCTTCCCGCCGCGCGGCGCGCCCGTGACCTGAGCAGCCCACACGTGGTCCTGCACGGCGCAGCGCCCTGCCCGGTGGGGTCACCATCTCCCCGCAGGAGGCCGAGGACGCCCTGGTCGTGCACCCCGGGGGTGGCCGACGTCGCGGTGATCGGGGTCCCGGACCCCGAGGGGGGCGAACGGGTCCTCGCGGTGGTCCAGCCGGCCGCAGCCGACGTGAGTGCCGACGAGCTGCTCGCGTACTGCCGGGAGCGTCTCGCCCCGTACAAGCGCACGCGCGCCGTCGACTTCGTCCTCAGTCTGCCCAGGGACCCCAGCGGCACGTTGCGCATGGGGCCTGCTCCGGGAGACGTACTGGCGGAACCACGAAACGAGGATCGTCTGACATGGCATGGGACTTTTCCACCGAGCCGGAGTTCGAGAAGAAACTGGAGTGGATCAGGTGGTTCCGCGCCGAGCGTGTGGACCCGCTGGACCTGGTCTACCCCGACCGGGCCTTCCACCCCCTCGACGAGGAGACCGGTCCGGTCGTCCGGGCCCTCAAGCAGCAGGTGCGCGACCAGGGTCTGTGGGCTCCTCATCTCGGCCCGGAGCTCGGTGGACGCGGCTTCGGACAGCTCAAGCTGGCTCTGATCAACGAGATCCTGGGCGAGTCCAGCTGGGCCCCCGTCATCTTCGGCACGGCCGCGCCGGACACCGGCAACGCGGAGATCATCGCCCGCTACGGCACCGAGGAGCAGAAGGAGCGCTATCTCAAGCCGCTGCTCGAAGGCGAGTGCTTCTCCTGCTTCTCCATGACCGAGCCGCAGGCCGGCGCCGACCCGAAGATGTTCACCACACGCGCCGAACGGGACGGCGACGACTGGGTCATCACGGGCCGCAAGTTCTTCTCCTCCAACGCGCGCACCTCCAAGTTCGTCATCGTGATGGCGGTGACCGACCCGGACGTCAGCGCGTACCGGGGCATGTCGATGTTCCTGGTGCCCAGTGACACCCCGGGCATCCGGATGGAGCGCCACCTCGGTCTGATGAGCGAGGCCCCGGACGAGGGCATGCACGCGCTCATCGAGTACGACGGGGTCCGCGTCCCCGGTGACGCGCTGCTCGGCGGCGAGGGCCAGGCCTTCGCCATCGCGCAGACCCGGCTCGGCGGCGGGCGGGTCCACCACGCGATGCGGGTCGTGGGCCAGTGCCAGAAGGCGCTGGACATGATGGCCGAGCGTGCCCTGTCCCGGGAGACCCAGGGCAGCAGACTGGCCGACAAGCAGCTCGTCCAGGCGGACCTGGCCGACTCCTACGCGCAGTTGCAGCAGTTCCGGCTGTTCGTGCTGCACACGGCCTGGCAGATCGACCGGTACCAGGACTACAAGCGGGTCCGCAAGGACATCTCCGCCATCAAGTTCCTGACGCCGAAGGTGCTGCACGACATCGTGTACCGCTCCATGCACCTGCACGGCGCCCTGGGCGTGTCCAACGAGATGCCCTTCGCCGACATGTGGACCGGCGCGGCCGTCATGGCGGTCGTCGACGGGCCCTCGGAGATCCACAAGGTCACGGTGGCCAAGGACCTCCTGCGCGGCTACGAGGCCGCGTCGGGGCCCTGGCCCTCACAGCATCTGCCCGCTCGCCGGGAGTGGGCCCGCAAGCAGCTGGAGAACATGTGAACATCGAGTCGCTCGCCCGCTGGCTGGACGGTCAGGACATCGCTCCGGGTGAACCGGTTGAGGTGTCCCTCATATCCGGGGGCACCTCCAACGACATCTTCGACATCCGGCGCGGTGAGCGGCGGATGGTGCTGCGCAAGCCCCCGGAGAAGGTCCCGCTGGGCCGCAACGAGACCATGCTGCGGGAGTTCCGGGTGCTGAACGCACTGGGCGGGACCGAGGTGCCGCACCCGGAGGCCATCGCGGTCTGCGACGACACCGACGTGATCGGCTCGTGCTTCTACCTCATGGGCCATGTGAACGGCTGGTCGCCCATGAACACCGACGGCTGGCCCGAGCCCTTCAAGAGCGACCTGTCCCTGCGCCCCGGCCTCGCCTACGAGTTGGTGGAGGGCATCGCCAAGCTGGGCAACGTCGACTGGCGGGCCAGGGGACTCGAAGGCTTCGGCCGGCCGGACGGCTTCCACGACCGCCAGGTGGACCGCTGGCAGGCACATCTGGCGAAGTTCAGGTTCCGCGAGATACCGGGGCTGGACGCGGCGGCCGCCTGGCTGCGTACGCACCGGCCCCGGCACTGGGAGCCGGGCATCATCCACGGCGACTACCAGTTCGCCAACGTGATGTTCAAGCACGGGGCCCCCGCCGAGCTCGCCGCTCTGGTCGACTTCGAGATGGCCACGGTGGGCGACCCGCTGCTCGACCTCGGCTGGGTCGTCATGGGGTGGCCGAACGCCGACGAGGACCGGGACGCGGCGGGCAAGTACGCCGACTACACGGGCATGCCGGACCGGGCCGACATCATCGAGCACTACGCCAAGGTCAGCGGCCGGGACGTCGCCGACATCGACTACTACGTGATCCTGGCCCGGTTCAAGATGGCGATCGTGCTGGAGGGCGGCTACGCCCGCCATGTGAAGGGTGACGGCGGCAACCCGAAGATGGCCTACTACGGGGACGCGGTCCTGCAGATGGCGGCCCGGGCGGCCGAACTGGCCGCGACGACACGGCTATGAGGGCGGCACGGTGCCATGCGGTCGGCGGCCCGGTGGTCGTCGAGGAGATCCCCGACCCGGACGGTGAGGTACCCGTCGAAGTGCACTACGCGGCGGTGAACTTCGCCGATGTCCTGGTGGTCGAAGGCACCTACCAGGTGAAGGCGGACCTGCCGTTCACTCCGGGCAGCGAGTTCGCCGGGGTGGTCGCCGAGTCGGGGCACGGGTTCGAGAAGGGCGAGCGGGTCTTCGGGTCCGTCTTCGTCGGCGCCTTCGCCGAGCGGGTCGCCGTCCGGGCGGCCAGCCTGTACCGGATCCCCGACACGATCCCGACCCGGCGCGCGGCGGCCTTCGGGGTCTCGCACGCGACCGCCTACAACGCGCTGACGCTGATCGGCCGTCTCCGGGAGGGGGAGCGGGTGGCGGTGCTCGGCGCGGCCGGCGGGGTCGGTCTCGCGGCCGTCGAACTGGCCGCGCTGCTCGGCGCGGAGGTGGTCGCCGTGGCCTCCACCGAGGAGAAGCGCGCGGCCTGCCTCGAACAGGGCGCCCATGAAGCGCTCCCGTACGACGACCTCAAGTGGCGGCTGCGGGACTCGGGCGGCGCCGACCTCGTGATCGACCCGGTCGGCGGACCGCACTCCGAACAGGCGCTGCGGGCCATGCGCTGGGGCGGCCGGTTCGTGAACGTCGGCTTCGCCAGCGGCGAGGTGCCCCGGCTCCCGCTCAATCTGGCGATGCTCAAGGGCGTCACGATCCACGGCTTCGACTTCGGCGGCTGGGCGCGGCACGCCCGGGAGCGGCTGGCCGTCACCCGCGGCGAGCTGAACCGCATGTTCGCCGAGGACCTGATCCACCCCCGGGTCCACGCCGTCCACCCGCTCGACGCGGTGGCGACGGCCCTGGACCTGGACCGCCGTGCCATCGGCAAGACCCTTCTGGAGGTGGGCCGTGGAGTTTGAGTTCGACGAGGACCAACGGCTGCTGCAACGGCTGGTACGGGAGACGGTCGCCAAGTCGCGCTCGCAGCCCGCGGACCAGCTCTGGGCGACCTATCTGGAACTGGGGTGGCTGGAGGCCCCTCCGGTGGAACTCGCCATCGTCCTGGAGGAGTTGGGGTACGCCGCCGATCCGACCCCCTTCCTGGCCACGGCCACCTGGTTCGCTCCGCTCGCCGGGCGGCTGCCGAGCGGCTCGGGAACCGGAGTGTTCGACGGCACCGGCCGGTTCGTCCTCGACGCGGACCGGGCGGACGAGATCGCCCTGCTCACCCGCGACGGCGTGCGGATCGTGGCGGGCCCGGAGCTCGGCGCGGCACGTGTCGACATCTTCGACCCGACCCTCCACGCGGCCCATGTGGAGGTGCCCGACCTGGTCCCCGGGATCCCGGACCTCGCCCTGATGGGCCTGGCGATCTCCACGGTCGGCAGCTGCCGGCGCATCCTGGACCTGGCCGTCGCCCATGTGAAGGAACGCGTCCAGTTCGACGTGCCCATCGGCTCCTTCCAGGCCGTCAAGCACAAGGCGGCGGACATGTACGTCGCCATCGAACGGGCCCGGGCCCTCGCCTACTTCTCCGCCCTGACCATCGCCGAGGACGACCCACGGCGTGGCAGGGCGGCCTCGATGGCCAAGGCCGCCGCCGGGGAGTGCCAGCGGATCGTCTTCCGTAACGGCTTCCAGCTCTTCGGAGCGATGGGCTTCACCTGGGAGAACGAACTGCAGATCCACCTCAAGCGGGCCAAGGCCGGCGATCTGCTGCTGGGGACGGCGGCCGTACACCGCAGGGCGTTGCTGGAGAAGACGCGGCAGGAACAGGAGAGGTCCGGGCCGTATCGGGAGACGAGCGGGCAGGAAGGGGTGGTGGCGGGATGAAGCTGGACTCCGGCTCCGAAGTGGAGGAGTTTCGCGCCGAGTTCGCCGCCTTCCTCGACGCCCGTCTGCCCACCCCGGACGAGGCCCACCCCGCGTCGCGGTCGAGCGCCGACGTCCCCGCCTGGGCGCGCCGCTGGCAGCGCACGCTGTTCGACGCGGGCTGGCTGCTGCCTGGCAAACCCCCCGAGTACGGCGGCCGGAACGCCACCTTGCCGCAGCAACTCGCCCACCTGGAGGAGCTGTCGAGGCGGCGGATCTACCACAGCTTCAACCCCCAGGGCATCGGCATCATCGCGGCCTCGATCCTCACCTTCGGGACCGAGGAGCAGAAGAAGCGGTGGGCGATTCCCCTCCTGCGCACCGAGATCACGGCGGCGCTCGGCATGAGCGAGCCGGGCGCCGGATCCGACCTCGCCGGGCTGCGCACCCGCGCGGTCCTGGACGGCGACCACTTCGTCGTCAACGGGCAGAAGGTGTGGACGTCGGGCGCGCACGACGCGGACGTCCTGCTGACCTTCGTCCGCACCGACCCGGCCGCGCCCAAGCACAAGGGCATCAGCGTGCTGCTCATCCCCACCGACACCGAGGGGGTGGTGCGCAGGCCGTTCGCGTCCATGGCCGCCCAGGACGACCTCGACTTCAACGAGGTGTTCTTCACCGACGTCCGGGTCCCGCGCGAGAACCTCGTCGGTCCTCTGAACAAGGGCTGGTCGGTGGCGCACGGCTCGCTCGGGCACGAGCGGACCATGCTGTGGCTGAGCTTCGCCGAGCGCCTCGACGACCTGATCCGGGACGCGCCCAGCGACGAGGAGTGGTACGCGACGCTCCTCATGGACGCCCAGGCGCTCAGGCTGCTCGGCTACCGACAGCTGGGCGGCGACCGTGACCCGGCGGAGCTGTCGGTCCTCAAGCTGCTCGGCTCCGAGGCGATCCAGGTCGCGAGCCTCAACGCACTGGAGGACCGCGGGCCGGAGGGCCTGGTCCATCCCGAAGTGACCGGACCGCCGAACCACATGAGCATCGACAACTTCATCTCCAGCTGGTTCGAGCGGTACGCGCGCAGCTTCGCCGGGACGATCGCGGGCGGCACCTCGGAGATCCAGCGCAACATCATCGCCGAGCGCGTCCTCGGCCTGCCGAGATAACCCAGGAGGACGTGGATGGACCAGATTCTGTACGAGGTCGAGGACCGGGTCGCGGTCATCAGCCTCAACCGGCCCGAGGTCGCCAACGCCCAGACCATGGGACTCCTCGACGACCTGGACGCGGCCTGGACCCGCGCCGCGGCCGACGACGACGTACGGGTGATCGTGCTGCGGGGCAACGGACGGCACTTCTCGGCCGGCCACGACCTGAAGGACCGCTGGCCGAGCCCCGACAAGATCACCCTTGAGTGGATCTACACAGCCGAGGCGCGCAGGTACCTGGAGTACACCCTGCGCTGGCGCAATGTGCCCAAGCCGTCGATCGCCGCGGTCCAGGGCAAGTGCATCGCGGGCGGCCTGATGCTCTGCTGGCCCTGCGATCTGATCGTGGCCGCCGAGAACGCCGAGTTCTCCGATCCCGTGGTGCACATGGGCATCGGGGGAGTGGAGTACCACGGTCACACCTGGGAGCTCGGACCGCGCAAGGCGAAGGAGATCCTGTTCACCGGCCGGGCCGTCACCGCCGAGGAGGCGGAGAAGGTCGGCATGGTCAACCGTGTCGTCCCGCTCGACGAACTGGAGGCGGCCACCATGGAGTTGGCCGGGCAGATCGCGCGGATGCACCCCTTCGCGCTGCGCCAGGCCAAGCGGGCTGTCAACCAGACCCTGGACGTACAGGGCTTCTACGCGGCCGTCCAGTCGGTGTTCGACATCCACGAGACCGGGCACGGGAACGCGCTGAGCGTGGGCGGCTACCCGATCCTCACGCGATTGGAAGAGATGAAGGACCACATCAAGGCGCAGTGAACGCGGCCGGGTTGAAGACGACGTCCTGAGGGGCGGGGCGCGCAACGCGCCCCGCCCCTCAGAACAACCCCGCGGGCCGACCTTGTTCAGTCGCGCTCGTGACGGAAGACCTTCCCTCCCTTCATCACGAAGCGGACGTCGGCCATCACCGAGATGTCCTCCAGCGGATTGCCGGGTACGGCGATCAGGTCCGCGAGGAGTCCCTCGGCGATCCGTCCGCGGTCCTCGGCGTCGATCAGTTCGGCCGCGCTGACCGTCGCCGCCCGGAGCACCTCCAGCGGGGTCATCCCGCGCTCGACGAGGGCGATGAGCTCCTGGGCGCCGCGGCCGTGCGGGATCGCCGGCGCGTCGGTGCCGACCGCGATCTTCACGCCCGCCTTGAGGGCCCGGGCGACGACCGTCCTGGCGTGCGGGAAGATCTCGCCGGCCTTGGCCTTCAGTTCGGGCGGGGCCTTGGAGATGTCCATGCCGTCGATCAGGGCGGTCGTGGCGACGAGGAAGGTGCCGCGCTCGGCCATCAGCTCGATGGTCTCGTCGTCCAGCAGGAAGCCGTGCTCGATGCAGTCGATGCCGGCCTCCACGGCCGCCCGGACGGCGGCGGCGCCGTGGGTGTGCGCCGCCACCTTGAGTCCGCGCCGGTGGGCCTCGTCCACGATGGCCCGCAACTCCTCGTCGGAGTAGTGCTGGGCGCCCGCGGTGCCGGTGTGGGACATGACCCCGCCCGACGCGCAGACCTTGATGAGCTGGGCGCCGTACTTGATCTGGTAGCGGACGGCCTTGCGCACCTCGTCGACGCCGTTGGCGATGCCCTCCTCCAGGGAGAGGGGCATGATGCCGGGGGCGTACGCGGCGAACATCGTGGGGTCCAGATGCCCTCCGGTCGGGGTGATCGCGTGTCCCGCGGGGACGATGCGGGGGCCGTCGATCCAACCGGCGTCGATGGCCTTGGCCAGGGCGACGTCCAGCAGATGGCCGCCGGTCTTCACGAACAGGCCGAGGTTCCTGACGGTGGTGAACCCCGAGCGCAGTGTCCGGCGTGCGTTGGCGACCCCGCGGAGCATGCGCAGCGGCGGGTCGTCCTGGACGGGGGAGAGGCCCGGGACCTCGCCCCGGCCTCCCATGAGGAGGTTGACCTCCATGTCCATCAGGCCGGGGAGCAGGGTGACGTCGCCCAGATCCAGGACGTCACCGTCGCCCCCTTCTCCGCCGCCCGCGATGCGGTCGCCGTCGACGGTGACCAGACCCGGTTCCTCGATCCGCCCCGTGTCGACGTGCAGGACGCGGGCGGCCTTGAGCGTGACCATCTCAGACCTGCGGCTCGGCGATGACGTCGAGGTAGGCGGCGCCCGAGTCGGGCACGCGGGGCTGCTTCCAGACCTCGATGGGGAACGACACCATGACGAGGGAGAACATGAGCAGCATCAGGTTGCGTTCGGGCTCGGGCAGGTCGTCGAGCGGGAACGTGTCGAGGTGCGTCGTCGCGCGGTCCAGCAGGGGGAACGCCGCGTCGTAGAACGCCTGCATGTCCGCCATGCTGCTGGCGAGGCGCTTGGCGTAGCGTTCGCGCTCGCTGCCGAGGATCCAGTCGCTGTAGGGCTCGAGTTCGGCGAAGTCACTCGGCAGCATCGGTGTGCTCCTTCACGTAGTCCCTCACGACCTTGTGGAGGTGGCGCAGGAGGATCTCCTGGTCGTTGAGGGGGAAGTCGGTGACGTAGCGGCCCTTGAGCATGGTCTGGGTGGCCTCGAGGGTGTTGCCGTCCTGGAGGGCGTACTCCTTGAAGGTGACGGCGGTGAGTTCCTGGGCGAGGCGGTCGCGGGCCGTCTTCGCGGGGACGAAGTAGAGGTTCGCCTCGAACAGGTGCTTGTCCACGGCCGTCGGCCAGTAGTGGTACGTCAGATACCAGCCGGGTGCCCACAGGAGCAGCATGAAGTTGGGGAACAGCACGAAGGAGTCGGTGCCCCAGGAGTGGTGACGGGCCGGGTTGACACCGGCCGGCAGTGGGTCGAGGCCCGCGATGTCGGGCCGGTCCCAGGGGCCGAACAGGCCGCTGCGCAGCTCCCGTTCGATCGGTTTGACCATCGAGGGGTCCTTCGGCGGCGCCATGCCGCCCCAGGACGAGATCATCGAGTGGGGGCTGTGCAGCTCGTAGTGGAGCGCCTCGAAACCGTAGCCCAGGAGTTTCTCCGCCTCCTCCTTGGTGGCCTGCTTCTGGTGCAGGACGGGAGCGTGGTAGAACTCCGCGAAGGCGTCGATGAACAGCTTCCAGTTGCTGCCGATCTCGGCCTTGTAGGTGAAGACGTCGGTCATCTCGTGGAAGGGGTAGCCCTCCAGGCCCTTGGCCATGTCCCCGAGGTACTCCCGCAGGCTCTGCTGGGGGTCGAGGTTGACGAAGACGAAGCCTTCCCAGATGTCACAGGCGACTTCCTTGAGGCCGTAGTCGTCCTTGTCGAGGTCGAAGAACTCGCCCTCCTGCTGGACGAAGGTGAGCTTGCCGGTGAGGTCGTAGCGCCAGGCGTGGTACTTGCAGGTGAACTGGCGGCAGGTGCCCTTGACCTCCTCGCCCGGGAAGTCGTTCCAGACGAGCTTGTTGCCGCGATGGCGGCAGACGTTGTGGAAGGCGCGGATCTGCTGGTCGCGGCCGCGCACGATGATCAGTGAGGTGCCGGCCGCGGCGAGTTCCTTGGTGAAGTAGTGGCCGGGCTTGGGGACCTGTTCGACGCGGCCGACGTTGAGCCAGGTCCGCTTGAAGACGGCTTCCCGCTCGGCCTCGTAGTAGGCGGGATCGATCGAGTCCTCGTAGTTCACGGGACTCGTGCCCAGTTCGGGGTACTGCTCGGTCCAGCTCCCGGCCTCAGGCTTGCTGAAGTGTGGCATGGCTGCTCCC
Source organism: Streptomyces sp. NPDC111507 (assembly GCF_055638955.1). NCBI lineage: Bacteria > Bacillati > Actinomycetota > Actinomycetes > Kitasatosporales > Streptomycetaceae > Streptomyces > Streptomyces sp. NPDC111507. Next base: position 32,975 of record NZ_JBVKBU010000007.1, read on the forward strand.
CTTTCCGGAATGAGAATAGCATTCTCACTCAGTGATAGTGAAATTCTCCGCAGGTAGGCCGGGATCGAGCTCCACCTCGAAGGTGTTGAGGACCATGGCCAGCAGGCCGTACGTGCCGATGGTGAAGACCAGGTCCATGAGCTGCCGGTCGTTCAGTTCGGCGGCGAGCGCCTGGTAGGTGTCGTCGGACAGGCCCGAGTCCGTCTCCAGTTCGTCCACCGCCCTCGTGATCGAGGTCGGTTCGCCGGCGCGGATCGCGTCGATCTCCTCGTCGGTGACGCCTGCCTTCCGGGCGATCAGTACATGCTGGGACCACTCGTACTGGCAGCGCCTGCGCCAGGCCACCCGCAGGATGGCCAGTTCGCGGGTGCGCGGCGTCAGAGTCGAACGGCGGCTCAGTAGATATCGGCTGTAGCCCAGGAAGGCCGTGGCCAGTTCCGGGTGCTGCGCGAAGAGACCCAGGGCGTTGGACGGCAGCAGTGTGCGCCCCGGTGCGAAGGACGCCATCGCCTCGGTGTCCCACTCGTCGTAGGGGAGCGGCGGGATACGGTTCATGTGTTGCGGCCCCCGTTCACACCCAGGATCTGGCCCGTGATGTAGCCGGCCTCCTCCGACACGAGGAACGCGCAGGCCGCGGCGATGTCCTCCGGGCGGCCGACCCGTCGTACCGGAGTGCGCTGGATGTGCTCCTCGACCGTCCCGCCGAGCAGTTCGCGCGCTTCCGCCTTGCGCAGCATCGGGGTGTCGATGAAACCGGGCGGCACCGCGTTGACGGTCACGCCGAACGGGCCGAGCTCCAGGGCCAGCGCCTTCGTCAGGCCGTTGACCGCCGACTTGGACGCCACGTAGTGCGTCATGAACGGCTGGCCCGACTGGGCGCTGGAGGAGGAGATGTTGACGATCCGGCCCCAGCCCGCCTCCACCATGTCCGGAAGCGCGGCCTGCACGCAGTGGAAGACGCCGTTCAGATTGACGTTGATCACCCGGTGCCAGGCCGCGAAGGTGAGGTCGGAGAAGCGCTTGAAGCCGTCCATGCCGGCCGCGTTGACCAGGATCGTGACCGGTCCCAGCCGCTCCCTGACCGCGGCCAGCGCCGCATCCACCTGGGCCCGGTCGGCGACGTCGGTGGCCGGAACGACACTCGTGTCCGACGGACTGAGGTCGAGTGCGGCGACCTGGTAGCCGTCCTTGGCCAGCCGCTCCGCGATGGCCAGACCGATACCGGAAGCGCCGCCGGTGACGACCGCCGTCCTCATGACAGCTCCTCGTCGCCGACGATGGTGGTGCGCTGGAGCGTCCGCTCCGAGTCGGCGCTGTAGGGCAGCGCCCGGTGCAGCATCCCGGTGTTGTCCCACACCACCAGGTCGCCGACCCGCCAGTCGTGGGCGTAGCGGAACTTCTCCTGGGTGGTCCACTCCAGCAACCGGTCCAGCAGGGCCCGGCTCTCGGCGGCCGCCATGCCGACGATGTGGTCCGCCGTCGCCCCGATCACCAGTGAGCGGCGGCCGTCACGGCGCTTCCACACCAACGGCGTCTCGTGGGTGGGGACTTCGCGCCAGCCCGCGAGCAGCTCGGGACCCGGGTCGGGCGTCACCAGCCGCTGGGCGGCCTCGAAGCTGTGCACCACGCGCAGGTCGTCGTACTGCTTGCGGTCCGCCTCCGGAAGGTTCTCGTACGCCGCGTAGGTACTGGCGAACTCGGTCCCGCCGCCGGTCATGGCCACGTGCCGGGCGGTCAGCGTGGTCGTCCTGGTCGGTACGGGGTCGGTGGTGCCGTCGATGTGCCAGTGGAACGTCCCCTTGAGGTACTCGGCCGTCGGGTTCCTGGCCGGGTCGAGCGAGACGGTGAAGATCTCCTTGCCCCGCACCGCGAAGACCTTGCCCAGCTTGCGGCTGAAGGCCAGTTGGCCTTCGTCGTCGAGGTGCAGTCCGCGGATGAGAAGGATGCCGCGCCACTGGAGCGCCTCCGCGCACCGGCTGATCAGTTGATCGTCGAGCAGATTGCCGACGCCGGTGACCTCTACGCCCAGGCTCGGGCTGAGGGCCTTCGTTGCGATCATGAAAATCTCCCTTCCGGATGCGAGAATAGTATTCTCGCCGGTTGGTCTACCGGAAGGCCCGGGACGACCGGCCTCTCGCCTCCCGCTGCCCGCCGAGGTGAGCCTCCGATCCTGAACCATGGTCAGGTTTGGCCGGTCCTCGCCTTCTCCTGTCTGCCATGACGTTCTCGTTTCCGGAATATTGATTTGCGCAGACTGAGAATGTAGTTTCCACGACATCCGAGCAAGGAGGCAGGATGCGGTTCCAGGACAAGGTTGCGATCGTCACCGGCGCGGGCCAGGGCATCGGCGAGGGCTATGCCCGGGCACTGGCGGCCGAGGGCGCACGCGTGGTGGTCGCCGAACTCAACGAGGAACAGGGCGAGCGGGTCGCCAAGGAGATCGGCGACGCGGCGCTGTTCGTCAAGGTGGACGTGGCCGACCCGGCGTCGGCGGAGGCGATGGCGGCCGCCGTGATGGCGGAGTTCGGACGCATCGACTACCTGGTCAACAACGCTGCCATCTTCCACAGCATGCGGCGCGACGGCCTCACCACGGTCCCCCTCGACTACCTCAACCGCTTCCTCCAGGTGAACCTGATGGGCGCGCTGCACTGCACCCGCGCCGTCGTCCCGCACATGCCCGAGGGCGGCGCCATCGTCAACCAGTCGTCCACCGCCGCCTGGCTCGGCGGGGGTTACTACGGACTGGCCAAGGCCGGGATCAACAGCCTGACCGCCTCGCTCGCCGCCGAACTCGGCGGCAAGAACATCCGGGTCAACGGGATCGCGCCGGGCCCCACGGACACCGACGCCACCCGGAGCATCGTGCCCAAGGAGTTCCAGGAGCAGATGACGAACAGCCTGGCCATCAAGCGGATGGGCACGCCCGAAGACCTGGCGCCCGCCGTTTTGTTCCTGCTGTCGGACGAGGCGCGCTGGCTGACCGGTCAGGTCGTCAGCGTCGACGGCGGACAGGTGGTCCGGCTGTGAAGCGCCTGCTCATCGACGGCCGGCTCGTCGAGACCGAGAAGACCTTCCCCTCGCTCAACCCCGCGACCGGCGAGGTGCTCGACCAGGCCCCCGACGCCACGGCCGCCGACGCCGAAGCCGCCGTCGCGGCCGCCCGCCGCGCCTTCGACACCACGAGCTGGGCGACCGACACCGCCCAGCGCCTGCGCTGCCTCCGCCAGCTGCACCAGGCGCTGACCGACCATCAGGAAGAGCTGCGCGACCTGACGATCGCCGAGGTCGGCGCGCCCCGCATGCTCACCCACGGCCCCCAGCTGGACGAACCGGTCAAGCTGGTCTCGTACTACACCGACCTGCTGGAGAAGTACCCCCTGACCGAGGAGCTCGGCGAGACCGAGATCCGCGGGCAGCGCCACCGCCGCTGGGTGGAGAAGGAGGCGGCCGGGGTGGTCGCCGCGATCATCCCGTACAACTACCCGAACCAGCTCGCGCTCGCCAAGCTGGTCCCCGCGCTCGCCGCCGGCTGCACGGTCGTCCTCAAGGGCGCCCCGGACACCCCGCTGACCACGCTGTACCTGGGCGAACTGATCGCCGAGCACACGGACATCCCGCCCGGCGTGGTCAACGTCATCGTCTCCTCCGGGGTCGAGGCCGGCGAGGTGCTCACCCAGCACCCCGACGTCGACATGATCACCTTCACCGGCTCCACCGCGACCGGCCGACGGATCATGGAGGCCGCGAGCGCCACCGTGAAGAAGGTCTTCCTGGAACTCGGCGGCAAGTCCGCCATGATCGTGCTCGACGACGCCGACTTCCGCGCCGCCTCCATGTTCGCGGCCTTCACCATCTGCTCCCACTCGGGACAGGGCTGTGCGCTCACCTCCCGGCTGCTCGTGCCGAGGGAGCACCACGACGAGATCGTCGCCATGGTCGCGGCCGGCCTCGAACGTGTGTCGTACGGTGATCCGGCCGACCCCAAGACCTTCATGGGACCGCTCATCAGCGAACGCCAGCGCGACAAGGTCGACGGCATGGTGCAGCGCGCCGTCGCGGCCGGCGCCACGCTGGTCACCGGCGGCAAGCGCGTCGACCCGGGCTTCTTCTACACGCCCACCCTGCTCGCCCACGTCGACCCGGCCAGCGAGATCGCGCAGGACGAGGTCTTCGGACCGGTGCTCGCCGTCATTCCCTACGACGGCGAGGACGACGCCGTACGCATCGCCAACGACTCGATCTTCGGCCTGTCCGGCGCGGTGCACAGCGCCGACGACCAGCGGGCGATCGCCGTGGCGCGCCGGATCCGTAGCGGCACCTTCAGCATCAACGGCGGCAACTACTTCTCCCAGGAAGTCCCCTTCGGCGGCTACAAGCAGTCGGGCGTCGGCCGGGAGAGCGGCGTCGCCGGACTGGAGGAGTTCCTGGAGACCAAGTCCTTCGCGGTGGTGGTCCCGTAATGCGTCCGCTCGAAGGCATCCGCGTCCTCGAAGTCGCCATGTACGGCTTCGTCCCCTCGGCCGGAGCCGTGCTCGCCGACTGGGGCGCGGACGTCATCAAGGTCGAACACGCCGTCACGGGCGATCCGCAGCGCGGCCTGCGGCAGACCGGCACACTGCGCGTCGAGGGCGACCCGAACCCCAACATCGAGCACGCCAACCGGGGCAAGCGCAGCCTCGGCCTCGACATGACCCGGCCCGAGGGCAAGGAAGTCCTCCACGACCTGGCCCGCCGCTCCGACGTGTTCCTCACCAGCTTCCTGCCCGGACACCGGCGGCGGTTCGGCATCGACGTCGACGACATCCGGGCGGTGAACCCCCGCATCATCTACGCCCGGGGCAGCGCGCTCGGGCCGCGCGGACCGGAGTCCGAGAAGGGCGGGTACGACATGACCGCCTTCTGGGCCCGGGGCGGCACCGCCGCCAGCATCACCCCACCCGGCGTCGAGGGCATGATCAGCCCCACACCCGCCTACGGGGACACCATCTCCGGCACGAACCTCGCCGGAGGCATCGCGGCGGCACTGCTGCGGCGCGAGCGCACCGGCGAACCGTCGGTCGTGGACGTCTCCCTGCTCGGCAGCGGTGTATGGGCCAACGGCCAGGCCACCGCGGTCTCGCTGCACCTCGACAAGTCCTGGGTGGCACCGGTGCCCGGTGCCCACGGCTCGCCGGTCAACCCGCTGTCCGGCATCTATGCCACGGCCGACGACCGCTATCTGGCCTTCGTCATGCTCCAGCCCGGCAAGTTCTGGGCCGACGTGTGCCGTCACATCGACCACCCCGAGCTGGCCGACGACCCCCGTTTCGCCACGGCGGAGCAGCTCGCCGCCCACACCGAAGAGGCCGTCAAGATCCTGCGGACCGTGCTGGCCGGCCGCTCCCTCGCCGAGTGGACCGAACGCTTCGCCACCCTCGCTGGGCCGTGGGCCCCGGTGCAGGACACCCTGCAGGTGGGCGCCGACGCGCAGATCCGGGCGAACGAGTACCTGCTCAGGGTCGGCGAGATCGATCTGGCCGCCAGCCCCGTGCAGTTCGACACCACCGCTCCCGCACTCGGGCCTGCGCCCGAGTTCGCTGCCCAGACCGAGGAAATCCTCAGGGAACTGGGACTGGACTGGCCCCGCATCATCGAGCTGAAAGAAGCGGGCGCGGTCACCTGACCACCCTTTTTTCGGGGAACGAAATCGAGGAGAACCGATGAGACGCTTGCTCATCGCTGTGGCCGTCCTGGCCCTGGCCGGGTGTTCCGCCCGCTCCACCACGTCGCCGAGCGGCGACAAGCCCTCCGCGTCGGCGTCCGACTCCGCTGCGGCGGCCGACTTCGGGACGCTCAAGAACGTCTGCCACTCCGGCACCGCCAAGGCCTCCACCTCCCAGGGAGTCACCAACTCCGAGATCAAGGTCGGCGTCTTCAGCGACGTCGGCTTCACCAAGAACCCGGAGTTCGTCGACGCGGCCAAGGTGTTCACCTCCTGGTGCAACGACGCGGGCGGCATCAACGGACGCAAACTGGTTCCCGTCACCCACGACTCCAAGCTCGTCGAGGTCCGCCAGCGGATGATCGAGGCCTGTCGCTCGGACTTCGCGCTCGTCGGCGGCGGCGCCGCGCTCGACGGCATGGGCGTCAAGGACAGGCTGAACTGTCTGCTCCCCGACTTCCCCGGCCAGACCAGCCAGGCCATCGGAGCGGACCTCCAGGTGACCGTCCAGGGCGCCGCCACCGGTTACTCACCCTACGGCGGCTACTTCTCCTGGCTGCTCAAGGAGGCGTACCCGGCGTCGGCGAGCAGCGTCGGGATCATCGCCGGTGACTCCCCGGTCGTGAAGCCCATCACCGCGCAGGACAAGGAGACGCTGATCGCGGCGGGCGGCAAGATCACCTACTCGGACCTGTATCCGGCCCAGGGCGTGTCCGACTGGACGCCGTACGCCCAGGCCATCAAGAACAAGAAGGTCAAGGGACTGGTCTTCCTCGGTGACTTCGCCAGTCTGGCCAAGCTGGAGCAGGTGCTCACCAACATCGGCTACGCACCCGACTGGATCGACGCCAACAGCAACGCCTACGGCCCCGCCTTCCTCCAGCTGGCCGGTACCGCGCTGGCGAAGCAGGCCAACTTCGCCGACCTCGGCGGCTTCTCGCCGCTGGAGGACGCCTCCGCCAACCCGGCGACCAAGATGGTCGAGGAGCTCTACAAGAAGTACGCCCCCGACGCCCAGGTCACCCTGCCGGCGCTGAAGTCATTCTCCAGCTGGCTGCTGTTCGCCACCGCCGCGGGCGACTGCGCCGAACTCACCCGCACGTGCGTGTACGACAACGCGCGCAAGCAGACCGCGTGGACGGGTGGCGGCCTGCAAGCCCCGATGGACCTGTCGTCCCCCACCGTGCCTCCCAAGTGCTTCGACCCGGTCAAGGCGACCGCCAAGGGCTGGGTGGCCGCCGACTTCAAGCCCGACACCGGTGCCTATCGCTGCAACGTGACCCCCTACAAGTTCAAGGGCACCTACACCAAGCCCATGACCCTGGCCGATGTCGGCAAGTCGTTGGCCGACCTCAAGTAGCCACCCCCGCGGCAGGAAGGAAGCGACGTGAAGGTACGGGTAGACCCGGAGCGCTGCCAGGGTCACACGCTCTGCGCCATGCGTGCTCCGGACATCTTCGAGCTCAGCGAGATCGACGGTCACTCCTCGGTGATCAAGGAAGAGGTCTCGGACGACCAGCAGGACGAGGCCATCGAGGCCGTCAGGTCCTGCCCCGAGCGAGCGATCTTCATCTCCTGAGGGGAGAGCACTCCGATGACCACGGACGACACCGTCAACGACGACCCCAAGAGGAATCCGGTGCACTTCGACCGGCACACTCCCGAGTACCGCCACGAATTCCAGGCGGTCACCCAGGAGTTGCAGTCCAAGTGCCCCATCGCCTGGTCGGAGACCTACGGCGGTCACTGGGTCGCCAGTGGCAACCGCGAGGTCTTCGAGCTGGCCCGGTCCGCCGAGTTCCTCTCCAACGACCATGACGTCAAGGGCGAGCGGCGCGGGTACCAGGGCATCACCATCCCGCCGCCGCCCCGGGCGAAGGCAGCCAGGGGCGGGTTCCTGGAGATGGATCCGCCCGAACAGCGCTACTACCGCCAGACGCTCAACCCCTATCTGTCGCCCGCCGCCATCAGCCGCTGGATTCCGCTGATCGACGAGGTGGCGCGCGCCTGCATCGACGAGAAGATCGAGTCGGGGCGGATCGACTTCGTCGACGACCTCGCCAACGTCGTGCCGGCCGTGCTCACGCTCGCCATGATGGGCATCCCGGTCAGGAAGTGGACCATCTACAACGAGGCGGCCCACGCCTCGGTCTACACACCACCGAACTCGCCCGACCAGGCCCGCGTCGTCGAGCTGCAGAAGGCGATGGGCATGGATCTGGCCATGACCATCGCGGAGATCCGGCAGACATCGCGGCCGGGTCTGGTGGACGCCCTGGTCCGCGCGGAGATCAACGGCCGGACCCCGCCCGACGACGAACTCCTCGGTGTGCTCGCCCTGTTGATCGGCGGCGGTTTCGACACCACCACCGCGCTCACCGCGCACGCGCTGGAGTGGCTCTCGGAGCACCCGGCCGAACGGGACCGTCTCAGCCGGGACCGCAAGGCACTGCTGGACTCCGCGACCGAGGAGTTCCTGCGCTACTACGCCCCCGCGCCCGGGGACGGACGGACCTTCTCCGCGGACTGCGAGATCGCCGGCACCCGGTTCAAGGAGGGCGAACGGCTCTGGCTGTCCTGGGCGATGGCGAACCGGGACCCGCAGGTGTTCCCGGAGCCCGACTCCGTCGACATGGAACGCAAGGGCAACCGGCACAGCAGCTTCGGCCTCGGCATCCACCGCTGCATCGGCTCCAACGTGGCACGCACGGTGTTCAAGCGGATGGTCACCCAGGTCCTGGACCGGATGCCCGACTTCCGCTGCGACCCCGACGGCGCGGAGCACTACGAGACCATCGGCATCATCCAGGGCATGCGGCACCTCCCGGCGACCTTCACGCCGGGCCCCCGGACCGGTGCCGGGCTCGACGAGACCCTGGAGACCCTCCAGAGGGTCGTCGACGAACAGCGGCTCGCCGAGCCGGTCACGGTACGCAAGGGGCAGGCGAGGATCGACCGCTGATCTTCGGCGGCCCGTCAGGAGTACGTGTGCCATCCGAGCGGTGGCACGGTGAGGAGACGATGTGGCCGGACCCACGGGACGTCCGCTGCCGGTGATCACAGAGGAGAACGAGTTCTTCTGGACCTCCGGCGCGGACGGCCGGTTGCGCCTGACGGAGTGTGAATCCTGCTCGGCCCTGCTGCATCCACCCCAGCCCGTCTGCCGCTACTGCCGGGGGCACGAGACCGGGGTGCGGGCCGTCTCCGGGTACGCGACGCTGATCGGCTTCACCGTCAACCACCGGTTCAGCGCGCCCGGCATGCCCGCGCCCTACGTGGTGGCGCAGGTCGCCGTCGAGGAGGACACCCGGGTCCGGCTCACCACCAACCTCGTCGAATGCGACCCCGACGAACTCGAACTGGGCATGCGGCTTGAGGTCGTCTTCGAACAGGCCGAGGACGTATGGCTGCCGCTCTTCCGCCCCGCGGCCGAGCAGGGCTCCCCGGCCCCGCTGCCCTCGGACGAGGTGGAACCCGAGCACATGCGGCGCCACATACGCCCCATGGTCACGCCCGAGAAGTTCGAGGACAAGGTCGCGATCAGCGGCATCGGGATGTCCGAGATCGGGCGCCGGCTGATGGTCCCGCCGCTGTCGCTGACCGTGCGGGCCTGCGAACGCGCCGTCGCGGACGCGGGCCTGACCCTCGACGACATCGACGGGCTGGCCACCTACCCGGGCGCGGGCGCCTACGGCGGCTTCGCCGAGGGCGGCATCACCGCGCTGGAGGACGCCCTCGGCATCAGGCCCACCTGGTACAACGGCGGCGCCGAGACCTTCGGTCCCGGCGGCTCGCTCATCGCCGCGATGCTGGCCGTCGCGGGGGGACTCGCCCGTCATGTGCTGTGCTTCCGTACGGTCTGGGAGGCCTCCTACGGCGAGCTGATCCGGCGCGGCCGGATCACCCAGGAGACCGGTCGCAGGGTCACGGGCTGGCAGAAGCCCTTCGGGGCGATCTCGGCGGCCCATACCCTGGCCCAGAACGCCCAGCGGCACTTCCACCGTTACGGCACCTCGCGCGAGACGCTCGGCTGGATCGCGCTCAACCAGCGCGCGAACGCCGCGCTCAACCCGACGGCGATCTACCGCGATCCGATGACCATGGACGACTACCTGTCGGCCAGGACGGTCACCACCCCCTTCGGGCTGTACGACTGCGACGTGCCCTGCGACGGATCGGTGGCCGTCATCGTGTCGGCCGTGGACGCGGCACGGGACCTGGCCAAGCCGCCCGTCCTGGTGGAGGCCGTCGGCACCCAGATCGTGGAGCGGCTCGAATGGGACCAGAGCTCCCTCACCCATGAACCGCAGGTGCTCGGCCAGTCCGCCCACCTGTGGACGCGCACGTCACTGCGTCCCTCGGACGTCGACGTGGCCCAGCTCTACGACGGCTTCACCTTCAACTGCCTCTCCTGGATCGAGGGGCTCGGCTTCTGCGGCATCGGTGAGGCCAAGGACTTCCTCGACGGAGGCAAGAACATCGCCAGGGACGGACTGCTCCCGCTGAACACCCACGGCGGCCAGCTCTCGCACGGCCGCACCCACGGCCTGGGGCTGGTCCACGAAGCCGTCACACAGGTGCGCGGCGAGGCCGGAGCACGCCAAGTGGACGGTGCCCGGGTCGCCGTGACGAGCACCGGCGGTCTCACCCCGAGCGGCGTCATCCTGCTGCGGGCGGACGCATGACCGGCGTCTCCCGTGTCGTCGACGTCGACGGCATCCCCGTATCGGCGCTGCTCCAGGAGGCGCGCCGGCCCCGGGCCGTCGTCCTGGCGCTGCACGGCGGGGCGGCGCACTCGCGGTATTTCGACTACCCGGGCAGGCCGCATCTGTCGCTGCTGCGCACCGGTACGGCGCTCGGGTTCACCGTCCTCGCTCTCGACCGGCCGGGATACGGGAGCTCCGCCCCGCACGGTGGGGAGCTGGCCCCCGTGGAGCGGCGGGTCGATCTCGCCTACGCGGCGGTGGACCGGCTGCTCGCCTCGCGTCCGCGCGGGGCGGGCGTCTTCGTGATGGCGCACTCGATCGGCTGCGAGCTGGCGCTGCGCATGGCGGCCGACGAGCGGGGGAGCGACCTGCTGGGCGTGGAGATCGCCGGCACCGGGCGCCACCACCACGACGACGCGGTGGACATCCTGGGCGTACGGCACAACGAGTCGTGGCCGAGGCCGGCGGCCGGCAGTGTCCGGGACCTGCTGTGGAATCCCTCGCACCTCTACGAGGACGATGTCGTCGGCGGCGCCCGGTTCGCCTCGCCCTCGCCCTCCTACGAGGGGGTCGTGGCCAGGAGCTGGCCGCTGGTCCTTCCCGAACTAGCCCCCCTGGTGCGCGTCCCCGTGCACTACAGCCTCGGCGAGCACGAGCGGGTGTGGCGGTCCGGGCCCGCGGCACTGGCCGACATCGCGTCCCTGTTCACGGCCTCGCCGCGCGTCGTCGCCGACGAACAGGCGGACGGTGGCCACAACTTGAGCATCGGGCTGACGGCGACGGCGTACCACCTCAAGATCCTGTCGTTCGCCGAGGAGTGTGTGCTGGCTCGCGCGAGCGCGGCACAAGAGCGGCCCGGGAGGGCGAGTTGAGCGACGCGGACGTGGCAGCGCTGCTGCTGGTACGGGTGGTCCTGGGGATCGTGATGATCGCGCACGGACTCAACCACTGGCGGGGCGGCGGCCGGATCGAGGGCACCGCCCGCTGGTTCACCGGCCTCGGCCTGCGCAACGGCACGCTTCAGGCGTGGACGAGCGTGGCCACCGAAGTCGGCGCGGGCGCCCTGCTGATCGCCGGGCTGCTCACCCCGCTGGCCTGCGCCGCGGTCCTCTCCGTGATGCTGGTCGCGGGCGTCCTCGCGCACCGGCCCAACGGATTCTTCGTCTTCAAAGAGGGCTACGAGTACGTCCTCGTCCTCGCGGTGGTCTCGCTGGCCCTCGCGGTACTGGGACCCGGCCGGCTCTCCGTGGACCATGCCGGGGACATCGAGGTGACCGGCTGGGCCGGCGGCGGCATCGCCCTCGGGGTGGCCATGGCGGCGACGGCGGGCCTGCTAGGCGTGTTCTGGCGCCCGGCACCGAAACCGGCCGAGCAGGAGAGCCGCTGATGCGCGTCGGATTCATAGGTCTGGGCAGTCAGGGCGCCCCCATGGCACGCCGGATCGTCGACGCGGGCTTCGAGACGACCCTGTGGGCACGCCGTCCCGCCTCGCTCGCCCCCTTCGACGACACACCCGCGAAGCGTGCCGTGTCCCCCGCCGAACTCGCCGCCGCGAGCGACCTCGTGTGCGTCTGTGTCGTCGACGACGCGGACGTCGAGGAGGTCGTCGCGGGGGATCGCGGGGTGTTGGCGGGGCTTCGGCAGGGAGGGGTGATCGCCGTGCACAGCACCGTCCACCCCGACACCTGTCACCGTCTCGCCGACCGGGCCCGCGCCCACGGGGTCACGCTGATCGACGCGCCGGTGAGCGGCGGCGGCCCGGCGGCGGCCGAGGGCCGTCTGCTGGTGATGGCCGGGGGCGAGTCCGGCACCGTCCGTTTCTGCCGCAAGGTGTTCGAGACGTACGGCGATCCCGTGGTCCACATGGGCCCGCTGGGCTCCGGGCAGCTCACCAAACTCCTCAACAACGTGCTGTTCACGGCAAATCTCGCCACCGCGGCGGGCACCCTCGCACTCGGCCGGGAGTTCGACGTCGATCCCGCCGCTCTCGCGGAGGTGATGGCCCACGGCAGTGGATCGAGTTTCGCGCTGGGCCGGATCGCGGCGGCCGGCGGGAGGCTCGACCGCATCGCGGCCCAGGCCGGACCGCTGCTGCGCAAGGACGTCCGGCTGGTGGCCGATCTGGCCGGCGCGGCCAAGGCCTCGACGGGCATCGTGCTGGAGGCGGCTGACACCACCCTCGCCCTGATCGACCACCAGCGCTGATCCCCGGCCCTACGGGCGCCGGGCGCCAAACGGTGCGTGTTCGAGGGGTCCCCCGACGGCGACGGCAAACGTAGTGTTACGTCGGCACGGTCCGTCGCGGGAGGGGTACCGGATGAAAGAGACCCGGCGCGAGGAGATCCTCGAGGCGGCCCTGCGGGTGTTCGCGGAACGGGGCTACCGGGGGACCTCGATCGACGCGGTCGCCGAGCGGGCGGGACTGACCCGGCAGGGTGTGCTGCACTACTTCCCGAGCAAGAAGAAGCTCTTCATGGCGCTCCTGCGCTTCCGGGAGGACCTCAACCGCGAGCACCTCGCCGGCCATGACGACCAGGACGACTGGCCGGGGCTGTTCGCCGAAGTGGTCGCCTACGACCACACCTACCCCTGCCTGGCCCAGGTCCACAGCGTGATGCTGGCCGAGGGCGTCACGGGAGCCGACCCGGCGCAGCAGTACCTGCACGACCACTACGAGACCATGCAGGCGCTGATGGTCGCCCGGCTCACCGAGCGGTACGGCGAGCGCCTGCCCAGCGGTCTGGCCCCGCGGGCCGCGGCCCGGGCCATGCTGGCGATGCTCGACGGCATGCAGCAGCAGTGGCTGCTGGACGGCGAACAGGACGACTATCCCGAGATCATGCGGGATGTGCTGTCCGTGCTGCTGGGGTCCACGCCCGTATGAAGTCGCCCATGGCGGTGACGGTCTCCGGGTGCAGGCTCGTCGCGTCGGGCCGGATCCGCAGGTCCACCGTGACGCCGGAGTGCGCCGCGCGGGTGGCGAACCCCAGGGAGTCGTCCAGCAGGGGATCGGTGCCCGCAGCGAGCAGCTGGACGGGGGGCAGCCCGTGGAGGTTGGCGTGCAGCGGGCTCAGCAGCGGATCGGTCGGCGAGGTGCCCGCGGCGTAGTGCCCGCAGCGGCGCCGCAGTTCGGCGACGTCGAAGGTCGGATCGGCCGCCGCGTTGAGCAACAGGCTCGGGGAGTCCAGGGTCAGGTCGAGCAGCGCCGAGTTGAGCAGCCCACACAGGGGCGGCGGGGCTCCGAGGTCCCGCAGCCGCACCAGCAGGGCCGCCGCGAGCCCGGCCCCCAGCCGTTCGCCCGCCACCGCCACCGGTCCTCTGGACTCGCAGTAGTCGTACGCGGCGTGCACGTCGTCCAGCGCGTCCGGGAAGGTGCCCCCGTAGCGGGCGCAGACCACCACGGCGTCCGTCCACAGGGCGAGGCGGACGGCCAGGTCGAGCGCGGCCTCCGGGGTGCACGAGAGGTGCCGGTCGCCGTGCAGATAGAGCACGACCAGTTCGGTGCCGCCGGGCGGCCGTACGACCGGACCTACGGGGCTCGTCTCCACCTGGACCTCACTTGCCACGGGACATCACCTTCTCCGCTGCTTGCCAGTGTTCGTCGGCCACCCACAGGCGCGCGAAGGCGCGTGCCGCCTCGGTCGCCGGTACGGCGCCGCTCATGACGTGCTTGATCTCCCGCGCCGGGACGGAGGCGAGGGAGCGGGCCAGGGCCCGCCAGCCCTCGTCGAAGTCGGCCCGCGGCAGCACCCGGTCGATCACCCCGAGCCGCTGGGCCTCCTCGGCGCCGAGCACGGCTCCGGAGCCGGCGAGCATCAACGCCCGCCCCCTGCCGATCAGTTCCGCGAGCCGCTCGGCGCCGCCCCACGCCGGCATGATCGCGAGGTTCACCTGGGTGAAGCCGATCCTGATGTCGTCCGCGGCCACCCGGATGTCGGCGGCCATGGCGAACTCGGCGCCACCGCCCAGGGCATGGCCGTTCAGGGCGGCGATCACCGGGCCCGGGAAGTGCGCGAGACGGTCGCAGATCCCGCGCATCCGCAGGGCCATGGCCGTCGCCTCGTCCTCGGTGCGGATCGCGGCCAGTTCCTTCAGGTCGCCGCCCGAGACGAACGCCCGGTCGCCCGCGCCCCTGACCACCAGGGCCAGGGCGTCCGCGGCCGCGTCGAGGGCCTTGTCCAACTCGTCCATGGTGGCCGGCGCGATGGCGTTGCGGGCGTGCGGACGGTCGATGGTGATGACCGCGAGCCCCTGGTCCAATTCAAGATCAACCATGCAGGATTCTCCATGAGGGAGAGTGGGATTCTCGCTGAGTGATTATCTTATTCTTGCGGAGGGTGGCGGTCCAGACCGACGCCGCCCCCTTCTGGCCGCGCGGCGCTCGTCAGTCCTCGTAGGCGACGGTGATGTCCGGGGTCACCGGCTCGCCCTGACAGGTCAGCACCCAGCCCTCGGTGACCTCGTCGTCGTCGAGCGCGTTGTTGACCCGCATCTTGGCCTCGCCCTCGGTGACCTGGGCGATGCAGGTGCCGCAGTTGCCCGACTCGCAGGAGAAGGGCGGCATGAGACCGGCCCGTCGCGCGCTCTCCAGCAGGGTCTCGCCGGAGTGCCGCGGCACCGAGCGCCGCTTGCCGGCGAGGACGATGCTGACCGTGCCCTCCTGCTCCGCCGGGGCCGCGCTCCCGCTCCCCGGGCTGCCGCGAGTCTCCTCGGCCGCCGGGGTGAAGCGCTCGGCGAAGATCTGCTCGGCCGCGACGCCGTGCACGAGCAGGGCGCGCTCCGCCAGGTCCATGAACGGTGCGGGGCCGCAGAGGTAGAAGTCCGCGTCCAGGTCGACGCCGGCGAACTCGCGCACCTGGAGATCCGTGATGAAACCCCCCTGCTCGTCCAGGTGGTGGCGGATCTCGAACCGGTCCGGGTGCCGCTCGGCCAGTTCGGTCAGCGCGGACCCGAAGATGATCGAGCCGGCGTCCCGGTTGGCCGACAGGACGCGGACGCGCCGGTTCGTCGTCGCCAGCGCGGTCTTGACGAGCGACAGGACCGGCGTGATGCCGCTGCCCCCGCAGTACGCCACTAGGGGCTCGTCAGACTCCCGCAGACAGAACACCCCGGCGGGTGCCGTGGTCTCTATGACGTCGCCGGGCGCGAGATGTTCGTGCATCCAGTTCGACACCAGGCCGCCCGGCACGCGCTTCACCGTCGTCATCAACTCGTCGTCGGTCTCCGGGGAACTCGACATCGAGTAACTGCGCAGGGCGCCGCACGCCCTGACCGTCAGGAACTGCCCGGCCCGGTAGGGGAACGGGGCGTCGAGCACGTATGTGCGCGTGTCGGCTGTCTCCTGGATGATCCGCTTGATCCGGACCGGATGGAAGCCGTGGTCTCGTACCATGTGTGGAATTTAGCTTCTCCCTCTGCGAGAGTGCAATTCTCGCGCCGAGGAGGGAGCTCTCACCATGCGGACCGCCATGCGGACGATGCCCGCCGAGCTGATCGAACGGTATGAAGCGGAGGGCTGGTGGACTCGGGAGACGATCGGGGACCTGCTGGCGTACGGCCTCGACGCCGCCCCCGACGTCGAGTTCCGCGTGCATTCGGCCGTCCGGCCCTGGGAAGGGACCTTCGCCGACGTCGAACGGACGGCCCGCAGGCTCGCCGCGGGGCTGCGCGCCCGGGGAGTCGGCCCCGGTGACGTCATCGCCTTCCAGCTGCCCAACTGGATGGAAGCCGCCGCGGTGTTCTGGGCCTCGGCCTTCCTCGGGGCGGTCGTGGTGCCCATCGTCCACTTCTACGGGCGCAAGGAGGTCGGCTACATCCTCGACGCCGTCGCGCCCCGCGTCTTCGTCACGGCCGAGCGCTTCGGCCGGATGGAACACCAGCCGGACCTGTCCGCCGCGGTGCCCGTCGTCGGCCTCGTCGGGCGGGACTTCGACGAGCTGCTCGCCGACGAGCCGCTGCCCGGTGTCCTCGCGACGGACGCGGCCGCGCCCGCCCTGATCGCGTTCACCTCCGGCACCACCCGCGATCCCAAGGGTGTCGTCCACTCCCATCGGACGCTGAGCTTCGAGACGCGCCAGCTCGCCGGGCTCTACCCGCCCGACCGGGGCCCTCAGCTCACGGCGGCCCCGGTCGGGCACTTCATCGGGATGGTGAACTCCTTCCTGATCCCCGTCCTCGACGGCTCGCCGGTGAACCTCGCCGACGTCTGGGACCCCGCGCGGGTGCTGGAGTTGATGGAGAGCGACGGACTCACCGTGGGCGGCGGGGCGGCGTACTTCATGACGAGCCTGCTCGACCACCCCGACTTCACCCCCCGGCACCTGGCCGCCATGAAGTACGCGGGTCTCGGCGGGGCGGCGGTCCCGGTCGCGGTCACCACCCGCCTCACGGAACTCGGCATGACGGTCTTCCGCTCGTACGGCAGCACGGAACACCCCTCGATCACCGGCTCCCGGTACACCGCTCCCGAGGACAAGCGGCTCCACACGGACGGCGACGCCCTGCCCGGCACGGAGATCCGGCTGGCCGAGGACGGCGAGATCCTCAGCCGCGGACCCGACCTGTGCCTCGGGTACACCGATCCGGCCCTGACCGAGCGCGCCTTCGACGGCGAGGGCTGGTACCGCACCGGTGACATCGGGGTGATCGACGAGGACGGCTACCTCACCATCACCGACCGCAAGGCCGACATCATCATCCGCGGCGGCGAGAACATCGGTGCCCTGGAGGTCGAGGAGGCGCTGCTCACCCTGTCGGCCGTGGCCGAGGCCGCCGTGGTGGCCGCCCCCGATGCCCGCCTCGGCGAACACGCGGCCGCGGTCCTGCGGCTGAGGCCCGGTCACCCCGCGCCCACGCTCGACGAGATGTGCGCCCACCTCGAACGGGCGGGCCTGGCCCGGCAGAAGTGGCCGGAGGAGCTGCATGTCGTGCCGGAGTTCCCGCGGACGGCGAGCGGCAAGGTGCAGAAGTTCGTTCTCCGTCGGGACATTGCCGCACGAGCAAGTTGAGAATAGGATTCTCGTAATCAGCGAAGGAGGATCTCATGCCGTCGCGCGTGTTGCCGTATCCGTTGTTCGACGCCGACAACCACCTGTACGAGACGGAGGATGCGCTCACCCGGTACCTGCCGAAGCAGTACGAGGGCGCCATCCAGTACGTGCAGGTGAAAGGCCGTACGAAGATCGCGATCCGTGGTCAGATCAGCGACTACATCCCCAACCCCACGTTCTCGGTGGTCGCCCGGCCGGGGGCGTGGGAGCAGTACTTCCGGGAGGGCAATCCAGAGGGCAAGTCGCACCGCGAACTGTTCGGTGAGCCGATGAAGTCGATTCCCGCGTTCCGTGAGCCCGGGCCGCGGCTTGAGCTCATGGACGAGATGGGGATCCAGCAGGCGCTGAACTTCCCGACTCTGGCCAGCCTGATCGAGGAGCGGATGCGGGACGACCCGGAGCTCATCCACGCGGTCGTCCACTCGCTCAACGAGTGGCTGTACGACACGTGGAAGTTCAACTACAAGGACCGGATCTTCACCACGCCGGTGATCAGCCTGCCGATCCTGGACAAGGCGATGGCCGAGCTTGAGTGGTGCCTGGAGCGCGGAGCGCGCTCGATCCTCGTCCGGCCCGCCCCGGTCCCCGGGTTCGGCGGCTCGCGGTCCTTCGCGCTGCCGGAGTTCGACCCCTTCTGGAAGCGGGTCGAGGAGGCGGGGGTGCTGGTGTCGATGCACTCCTCCGACAGCGGCTACTCCCGCTACTCCAGCGACTGGGAGGGCAGGAGCCAGGAGATGACGCCGTTCCAGGCGCAGACCTTCCGGATGCTGGGCGAATGGCGTCCGGTCACCGACTCGGTGGCCTCCTGGGTCTGCCACGGCGCGCTGTTCCGCTTCCCCGAGCTCAAGGTCTCGGTCATCGAGAACGGATCCTCCTGGCTGGTGCCGCTCCTCGACCAGCTGGCCGACGTCTACAAGAAGCAGCCGCAGGGCTTCCTGGGCGACCCGGTCGAAGAGGTCAAGAACCGGATCCACATCAGCCCGTTCTGGGAGGAGGACATGGCCGAGCTGGCCGGGATCATCGGTGTCGAGCGGGTGCTGTTCGGCTCCGACTACCCCCACCCCGAGGGCCTGGCCGACCCGGTCACCTACATCGACGCGATCCAGGGGATGAAGGAGGCCGACCAGGCCAAGATCATGGGCGGCAACCTGGCCCGGTTGATCGGCGTATGAAAGGGGAGACCATCCCGCGGATGGTGCTGAGCGCGGCCGACCGCTTCGGTGACGCCGAAGCGGTCGTGGACGGTCAACTCCGGCTCACCTTCAAGGAGTTGGCCGATCGCGTGCGCACCGCCGCGGGGGCGTTCGCGGCGGCCGGTGTCGGCAGGGGCGACCGGGCGGCCGTCTGGGCCCCCAACTCCGCCGAGTGGATCATCGCGGCCTTCGGGCTGCTGACCGCAGGCGGCGTCCTGGTCCCGGTCAACACCCGGTTCAAGGCGGACGAGGCGGGCGACATCATCCGCCGCAGCGGAGCCAAGGTCGTCCTCGTCGAGAAGGGCTTCCTCGGTCTGGACTTCGAGGTGCCGTCGGGCGTGCCCGTGATCGACATCAAGTCGGACTTCCTCGCGAGCGGTTCGCCCTACGAGGCCGAGGTGAGCGGCGACGACGTGTGCGACATCGTGTTCACCTCGGGGACCACGGGGCGGCCCAAGGGTGTGCTGATGACACACGCCCAGACACTCCGGCTGTACGCGGAGTGGTGCGACCTGGCGGACCTCAGGGAGGGCGACCGCTATCTGATCGTCAACCCGTTCTTCCACATCTTCGGCTACAAGGCGGGCTGCATCACGTCCCTGATCCGGGGCGCGACCATCCTCCCGGTGCCGGTCTTCGACGTGGACCGGGTCCTCGAACTGGTCGAGCGCGAGAAGGTGACGGTCCTGCCGGGCCCGCCCACCCTCTACCACTCACTGCTGGCGGCACAGGGCGGCCACGACCTGTCCTCGCTGCGGGTCGCCGTCACCGGAGCCGCCGACATCCCGGTCGACCTCGTCCGCAGGATCGTCACTGACCTGCCCTTCCGCACCGTCATGACGGGCTACGGCCTGACCGAGGCGGGCACGGCCACGGCCTCGCGCCCCGGCGACTCCTTCGAGGACATCGCGACGACCGTCGGCACCCCCTGCGACGGCGTCGAGATCCGGATCGCGGACGACGGAGAGGTCCTGGTGCGCGGGTACAGCGTCATGCGCGGCTACCTCGACGACCCGGCCGCGACCGCCGAGGCGATCGACGCGGATGGCTGGCTGCACACCGGGGACCTCGGGACGCTCGACGACCGGGGCCGGCTGCGGATCGTCGGCCGCAAGAAGGACATGTTCATCGTGGGCGGCTTCAACGCCTACCCGGCCGAGATCGAGGGCTTCCTGATGGAGCATCCGGCCGTCGCCCAGGCCGCCGTGATCGGCGTACCGGACGAGCGGCTCGGCCAGGTCGGCAAGGCCTTCGTGGTTCTTCGCGAGGTCCTCGCGGCGGGCGAGCTGATCGCCTGGAGCCGGGAGCGGATGGCCGGGTTCAAGGTGCCCAGGTATGTGGAGTTTCTCGAAGAGCTGCCGCTGAACGCCACCGGCAAGGTGATGAAGGACCGATTGCGATGACGTCTGAAGCGAAGCCGCCGGAGAAGGACGACTTCTCCCACACGGCCTCCGGGATTCCCCTCAAGGCGGTCTACGGGCCCGCCGACCGGCCCGTCGAGCCGCCCGCGCCGGGGCGCTTCCCCTTCACCCGCGGCAACTACTCCTCGGGCTACCGGGGTCGGCTGTGGACGCTGCGCCAGTACTCCGGCTTCGGCACCGCCGAGGAGTCCAACCGGCGCTACCGCTACCTCCTCGAACAGGGCGGCACCGGACTGTCCGTGGCCCTCGACCTGCCCACCCAGTGCGGCTACGACTCCGACGATCCGGAGGTGAGCGAGGAGGTCGGCCGGGTCGGCGTCGCCCTCGACACGCTCGCCGACGCCGAGGTGCTCTTCGAGGACATCCCCCTCGACCGGATCAGCACCAGCTTCACCATCAACGGCACGGCGGCGATCCTGCTGGCGTTCTACGTGGCCGCCGCCGAGCGCGGCGGAGTACCCCGGGCGAAGCTCACCGGGACGATACAGAACGACATCCTCAAGGAGTACGCCTCCCGGGGCACCTGGATCTGGCCGCCGGAACCGTCGCTGCGGCTGATCGCCGACACCATCGAGTTCTGCGCCGCCGAGGTGCCGCGGTTCAACGCGATCTCGGTGGCGGGCGCGCACTTCCGCGACGCCGGCGCCAACGCCGTGCAGGAGATGGCGTTCACGCTCGCCGACGGCGTCACCTACTGCGACACGGTGCTGGCGCGCGGCCGGATGACGATCGACCGGTTCGCCCCGCAGATCTCCTTCTTCTTCTACACCCACGGCGACTTCTTCGAGGAGATCGCCAAGTACCGTGCGGGCCGCAGACGTTGGGCGACGATCGTCCGCGAGCGGTACGGCGCGAGCACCGACAAGGCGTCGATGTTCCGCTTCGGCTGTGTGGCGGGCGGGGCCTCCCTGTACGCGCCGCAGGCGCAGAACAACACGGTCCGGGTGGCCTACGAGGCGATGGCCTCGGTGCTGGGCGGCGTGCAGTCGATGTTCACGGCGGCCTGGGACGAGCCGTTCGCGCTGCCCAGCGAGGAGTCGGCGACACTCGCCCTGCGCACCCAGCAGATCCTCGCCCACGAGACCGGCGTCGCCCGGGTCGCGGACCCGCTCGGCGGCTCGTACTTCGTGGAAGCCCTCACGGATGCCACCGAGGAACGCATCGCCGAGATCATGGCGGACCTGGAACACCACGGGGGAATGGTCCGGGCGATCGAGGACGGCTACCTCCAGGGCCTCATCGCCGACGAGGCCTACCGCCTCCACCAAGATGTCGAGGCGGGCACCCGGCCGGTCGTCGGCGTCAACCGCTTCGCCACGCCCGAGCCGCCGCCCCAGCTGGAGACGTACGAGCTCGACGGGGAAGGCCGCGACCGGCAGTTGAAGCGGCTCGCCGACGTGAAGGCCACCCGCGACGCCGCGGCCGTACGGGACCGCCTCGCCGCCCTCGCCCGCGGCGCCGAGGGCACCGACAACCTCATGCCCCTGCTCATCGACTGCGCCAAGGCCTACTGCACGGTCGGCGAGATGGTCGCCGCCCTCAAGGCGGTCTGGGGCGAGTTCCGGCAACCGGTGGTGTTCTGATGTCGTCCCGTGTGCTCATCGCCAAACCCGGTCTGGACGGCCACGACCGGGGGGCCAAGATCGTCGCGCGGACGCTGCGCGACGCCGGGTTCGAGGTGGTCTTCACCGGCATCCGCCAGCGCGTCGACACCATCGTGGCGACCGCGCTCCAGGAGGACGTGGCCGTGGTCGGCCTCAGCATCCTCTCCGGCGCGCACCTGGCGCTGACGACGCGGGTCGTGGAGGGGCTGCGGGCCGCCGGGGCCGAGGACATCGCCGTCGTCGTGGGCGGCACCATCCCGCCGGCCGACGTGCCCCGCATGAGGGCGGCGGGTGCCGCGGCGGTCTTCCCCACCGGAACACCCCTCGACGCCATCGTGGCGCAGATGCGCACCCTGACGGCGGTCGTCCCCGCCTCGCCCGCGACTCCCTGACCTGCCGGTGCAGGATGACGCGGGAGACCGCCACTCGAAACATCGGCACCTCGAAACAACGGGACCCCAAAACCCCGAACCCGAAACCCCGAAACCCCGAAAACTGGGAGGCACTGTGCGCGTCGGTGTGATGATCGGGCCGGAGCGTGGGGACTCCGCGCGCAAGGTCGCGCGGATGATCGACGACGTGACCTGGGCGGAGCGGGCGGGCCTCGACACCGCCTGGGTGCCCCAGATCCCCACGGACTTCGACGCGTTGACGGCCGTGGCCCTGATGGGTGCGCGGACCGAGCGGATCGAGATCGGGACCGCGGTCGTACCGCTCCAGACACAGCACCCGATCGCGCTGGCGCGCCAGGCGCTGTCCGCGCAGGGTGCCGCGGGCGGGCGGCTCGCCCTGGGCCTCGGACCCTCCCACCACTGGATCATCCGGGACATGCTCGGACTGCCCTACGAGCGGCCCGCCGCCTTCACCCGTGACTATCTGGACGTCCTGGACGCGGCGCTGCGCGGACCGGGCCCGGTCGACGTCGAGAACGGCACGTTCACCGTGCACAACCCGCTCGACCTCGCCTCCGTGGCCCCGCTCCCGGTGCTGCTCGCGGCGCTCGGCCCGGTCATGCTGGCACTCGCGGGCGAGCGGGCGGACGGGACCGTCCTGTGGATGGCCGACGAACGCGCGGTCGCCGACCACGTCGTACCCCGTATCACCAAGGCGGCGGACGGCGCGGGGCGTCCGGCGCCGCGGATCGTCGCGGGCATCCCGGTGTGTCTGTGCCGGCCCGCCGAGGTCGACGCGGCGCGCGAGCGCGCCAACCGGATCCTCGGGGAGGCCGAGATCTCGCCCAACTACCAGCGGCTGCTGGACTACGGAGACGCCCGCGACATCGGCGACCTGTGCGCGGCCGGTGACGAGACGGCCATCGCGGCCCGCTTCCGGCGCTTCGCCGACGCCGGGGTCACCGATCTGTCGGTACGGCTGCTGCCGATCGGTGAGGGCCGCGAGGAACTGATCGCCTCCAAGCGCCGGACCCGCGAGGTGCTCGCCGGGATCGCCGCGGACTTCCGATGACCCCCGGCCCCGCGACCCCCGGGCCGCTGGCCGGCATCCGCGTCCTGGAGGTCGGCCACATGCTGGCGGGCCCCTACGCCACGATGATGCTCGCCGACCTCGGTGCCGAGGTCATCAAGATCGAGCCGCCGGGCGGGGACATCTCCCGGCAGGTGAGCGACGCGTACTTCGCCAGCCTCAACCGGGGCAAGCGCAGTGTCCGCTTCGACCTGACGACGCCGAGCGGTCAGGAACGACTCGGCGAACTGGTCGCGGACGCCCACGCGTTGCTGGTCAACCTCAAACCGTCGGCGATCCACCGGCTCGGGCTCACCTACGAGGCTCTGAAGCAGCGGAACGAACGGATCGTCTGTGTCGCGCTCACGGGCTTCGGCCTGGACGCGGGCGACGACCCGGCCTTCGACTACGTCGTCCAGGCGGCCACCGGCGTCGCCGCGCTCACCGGCGACCCGGCAGGCCCGCCGACCCTGCCCGGCTACTCCTCGGCCGACAACTCCTCCGGCCTCACCGCGGCACTCGGCCTGCTCGCGCAGATCGTGTCGGGCCGCGGCGGGCAGGTCGAGGTGTCACTGCGGGACGTGATGCTCTCCCAGCTCAACTACCGGGCGTCCGCCTACCTCAACGAGGGAGTCGAGCCGCGCCGTCTGCCGCTGGGCGCACACTCGTACTACGTACCGGCGCAGCTCTTCCCCACAGCGGACGGCCACTTGGCCCTGTTCATCACCCACGACAGCTTCTGGAAGTCCTTCACCGCCGAGGCGGGCATCGAGGGCTTCCCGACGATGGCCGAACGCGCGGCGCGTCGCGAGGAGGTGCTCGACGTGGTCACGAAGGCCCTGGCGAGCGACACCGCGACCGGCTGGGAGACACGCCTGCGTCCCCTGGGCGTGCCCGCGGCGGCCGTGCGGACGTTGCCGCAGGCGCTGGCGGCGACACCGGAGGCGATCGTGACGGCCGGGGACTTCCGGCTCGTACGCGGTCCCGTGCGGGTGGCCGGGTACGAGCCCGCCTACGGACCGCCGCCCCGCCTGGGCGAGCACGGCTCGTAGAGCGTGGGCCGTTCGCGGCGGACACGCGAAGGGGTCCCGGGAGTTCGACTCCCGGGACCCCGCGCGTTCACCCCGGCATCGACTCCGACTTCTGCACCGTGCCGGTGATACCGCTCGCGTCCTGGCCGGCCAGGCGTACCGCGGCGTGGGCCATCGCCTCCGGGGGTTCGATCATCTCCGGTGGGATCTCGCGTCCGCCGCCCCCGGCCTGCCAGCCCTCGGTGACGACGACACGCGACGGGGCCAGGCAGTTGACCGCGATGTTGTCGGTCCTGAGGGTGGCGGCGAGCCCGAGATAGAGGCGCTCGACGCCCGCCTTGGAGACCCAGTACGCGTTGGCGCCCCTGTCGATCATGTCGACCCCGTTGGTGGTCACCGCCACCAGCGAGCCTCCGCCGCGCGCTCTGATGTGCGGGATGACGGCCCTGGTGACGAGGAAGACCCCGGTGAGGTTGACGTCCAGGCACAGCTGCCAGCGCTTGAGCGGGGTGGACTCGACCGGGCCGAGCCACATGACCCCGGCGTTGGCGATCAGGATGTCGATCCCGCCGAACTCCGCGACGGTCGCGGCGACGGCGGCCTCGACCGACGCCTCGGAGGTCACGTCGCACGCGACCGCCAGGGCGCGGCCACCCGCCGACGTGATCCGCTCGGCGACGGCGTGGATCGTGCCGGGTATCCGGCCCTCCTCCTCGGAGCGCGCGGCGACCGCGACCGCGGCCCCGGCTTCCGCGAGTCCCCGCGCGATGTTCCGGCCGATGCCCCGGCTCGCCCCGGCGACGAACGCCACCTTCCCCTTCAGCTCGCCGCTCACGTTCGGTCGGCCGTTCACTTCGGCGGGAACCGGAGGGCGCCGTCGAGGCGGATGACCTCGCCGTTGAGGTAGTCGTTCTCGCAGATGTGCTCCACGAGAGCCGCGTACTCGGGGGAGCGGCCCATGCGCTTGGGATGCGGGACCTTGGGTCCCCAGTAGGCCTCCAGCTGGTCGCCCGCCGCGCCGTAGGCCGGGGTGAGGAAGGTGCCCGGGGCGATCGTGACGACCCGGATGCCCAGCGGCGAGAGGTCGCGCGCGGCGACGAGGGTCATGCCGACCACCCCGCCCTTGGCGGCGGCGTACGGGATCTGCCCGATCTGCCCCTCGTACGCCGCGATCGACGCGGTGTTGACGATGACGCCCCGGTCGCCGTCGACCGCCTCCTGGCGTGCGATGGCCGCGGCCGCCAGGCGCATGACGTTGAAGACGGCCGTGAGGTAGAAGTCGATGGTCTTCCGGAAGCCCGCGAGGTCCAGGGGTTCGCCGTCCTTGCCGACCAGCCGGCCGCCACTGGCCGGGCCGCCGTGCGCGTCCACCGAGATCCTGAGCGGTCCCGCCGCCTCGGCCTCGGCCATCGCCGCCTTGACGTCGTTCTCGTCGGTGGCGTCCGTGCGTACGTAGCGGACGCCCAACTCCGCCTCGAGCGCCTTGCCCTTCTCGTCGGCGAGGTCGGCCACGACCACCTTCGCTCCCGACGCGTGGAGGCGACGGACGGTGGCCTCGCCCAGGCCCCCCGCCCCACCGACCACGACCGCGGAACTCCCACTGATCTGCATCAAGGTTATCCTCTCTTGCAAGCAGGGCTCTGTATATATGAGAATAGCATTCTCATGAATATCACCATGATCCTTGAGATGGCGGCTTCGGCCGGCGATCGGGCGGTGATAACGGCGGGCGGCCGTTCGCTGACCGCCGCCGAGCTGCTGCGCCGCGCCCATGCCGCCGCCCACCGCTTCCGGGGCCGTCAGGCCGTCGTCCACCTCGGCGCCAACCAACTCGCCTATCCCGTCGCCCTGTTCGGAGCCGCCCTGGCGGGCGTTCCCTTCGTCCCGGTCAACTACCGGCTGGGCGAGCAGCAGTTGAACGCCCTGCTGGCCCGTCATCCCGGCGCCGTGGTCCTGCGCCCGGGCGACCTCGACGCCCTCGTCGACGACCAGCCGGACGTGGAGTTCCTGGACCCGCCGCAGGACCAGGACTCCGTCGCCGTGCTGCTCTACACCAGCGGCACCACCGCCGAGCCCAAGGCGGCCGTGCTCCGGCACCGCCATCTGCTCGCCTACGTGCTGAACACCCAGGAGTTCGCGTCGGCCGAGGAGGACGACGCGTCGCTGGTGGCGGTACCGCCGTACCACGTCGCGGGACTCATGAACCTGCTGACGAACCTCTACTCCGGCCGCCGGATCGTGTACCTGCAGACGTTCGAACCACGGCAGTGGCTGGAGACCGTACGCGGGGAGCGGATCACCCACGCCCTCGTGGTCCCCACCATGCTCGCCCGGATCGTCGCCGAGGCGCCTAGCGACGACGCCGGGGCGCCCCTGCTGCGCAGCCTCGCCTACGGGGGTGCGCGCACCCCGGGGCCCATCGTGGAACGGGCGTTGCGCATCTTCCCGCAGACCGGCTTCGTCAACGCCTACGGCCTGACCGAGACCGCCTCCTCCATCGCCGTCCTCGGCCCCGACGACCACTGGCGGGCGTCCGTGTCGGACGACCCCGCGGTACGCGACCGCCTCGGCTCGGTGGGCCGGGCGCTGCCCGGAATCGAGATCCAGATCCGCACGGACGACGACGAACCGGCCTCGGCGGGGGAGACCGGACTGGTCTTCGTACGCGGCGAGCAGATCTCCGGCGAGTACGGCGGCCGCAGCGCCCTGGACGCCGAGGGCTGGTTCGCCACCCGGGACCGGGGACGGCTCGACACCGAGGGCTACCTCTTCATCGAGGGGCGTGCAGACGACACCATCATCCGGGGCGGCGAGAACATCGCCCCGGCCGAGATCGAGGACGTACTCCTCGCCCACCCCGGCATCGCCGAGGCGGCCGTCGTCGGGCTGCCCGACCCCGAGTGGGGGCAGCGGATCGTCGCCATCGTCGTCGGCGCGGGCGACCCGGCCGAGATCCGGCAGTGGGTCAAGGACCGGCTCCGCTCGTCCAAGACGCCGGACGCCATCGTGTTCCGAGCCGAACTCCCCAAGACCGAGACCGGAAAACTCCTGCGCCGCACCCTCCTGGCCGAGTTGGAGACCACCCATGCCTGAAGCAGTCATCGCGTCCGCCCTGCGCACCCCCATCGGCACCGCCGTCAAGGGCACCCTGCGCGACACGACCGCGTTCGACCTGGCCCACCACATCGTCACCGCGGCGGCCGAAGGCCTCGACCCGGCCCTCATCGACGACGTGATCCTCGGCGAGGGCCTCTACGGCGGTGGCGTCCTGGCCCGGCACGCCGCGGTCACCGCGGGGCTCACCTCGGTCGCGGGGCTGGCCACCAACCGGCACTGCGCCGCGGGCATGGCCGCCGTCCAGAGCGCCGCCGCGAGCGTGATGGCGGGCATGGACGAACTCGTCATCGCCGGCGGCGTCAACTCGGCCTCCACCTCCCCGAAGGCGCTCTTCCGGGTCAACGGCGAGTGGGAACCCTGGATGTCGTCCACCCACCCCGACCGCCCCGACGCCCCCAACAAGGACATGTCGATCACGGTGGGCTGGAACACCGCCGTCGCGGCGGGCCTCACCCGCGCCGAACTGGACGCCTGGGCGCTGCGCTCGCACCGCAACGCCGTGGCGGCCATCGACGAGGGCCGCTTCAAGGAGGAGATCGTCCCGATCGAGACCCCCCACGGGCTGTTCTCCGTCGACGAGCACCCGCGCCGGGACACCAGCGCCGAGAAACTGGCCCAGCTGAAGCCCCTGCACCCGGAGATCGACGGCTTCAGCATCACGGCGGGCAACGCGGGCGGTGCGAACGACGCCGCGGCCGCCCTGGTCGTCGCGAGCGAGGCGACGGCGGCCCGCGAGGGGCTGACGGTCCTCGCCACCGTACGGTCCTGGGCGTCCGTCGGCGTCGACCCCGCCGAGATGGGCCTTGCCCCGGTGAAGGCGATCCCCAAGGCCCTGGCCCGCGCGGGCCTGTCGGTCGCCGACGTCGACCTGTTCGAGATCAACGAGGCGTTCGCCTCGGTGCCCGTCGCCGCCGTCCGGCTGCTCGCACTCGACCCGGACACGGTGAACTTCAGCGGCAGCGGCTGCTCCCTCGGCCACCCGGTCGCCGCCACCGGGGCCCGCATGCTGGTCACGCTCGTCCACGAACTGCGCAGGCGCGGCGGTGGCATCGGGGTGGCCGCCCTGTGCGCGGGCGGCGGTATGGGGTCGGCGACGGTCATCGAGGTCCCGGCTCCCTGAACCGACGGCGCGCTCCGGCGCGCAGGCCCGGCGCATGGCGCGTGCCCGCGCCGGGCCGGGGTGCCCCGCTTATCGGCACTCCGGACGACCCCCCGCCGCCGGTGGATCAGCTCCGGAAGCGGAGCAGCGCCTCCTGGGCGTACGAGGCGACCAGGGCGCCGTCCTCGGTCAGGACGTCCCCCCGGCCGAAGCAGCGGCCGTGGGCCAGGATCGGGCTGTGCTGGTGCAGCAGCAGCCAGTCCTCGGTGCGCAGCGGCCGGTGGAACCAGAGACTGTGCGAGGTGACGGCGGAGGTGAACGCCGTGCGCGAGTCCCGCTGGGAGATCCCGTCGAGGCGGCGCACGGCGGTGCCGATGAGCGTCAGGTCGGTGGCGTAGGCGGTGAGCGCCGGGGCGAGTTCGGGGGGGACCTCCGGCGTGCGCATCCACAGGTCGTACTCGGGCGGCTCCGCCTTCGGGGACTCCAGGTCGGTGACCGACCGGGTCGTCCAGGGGATGAGGCCGAGGTCCACGTCGTGTTCCGCGCCGGGCACGGAGGGGACCTTGAAGTCGCTCTGCTGGTCGAGTCCGTCCTCCTCGGCGTGCAGGGACGCCGAGGCGGTGGCGATGACACCCGGCGTCTGCCGGGCGACGATCGTCAGGGTCGCGAAGGTGCCGCCCTCGCGATGGCGCGTCACTTCGTAGCGGACGGGTTCGTCGGTCAGGCCCTCGCGCGGGAACTGGGCGTGCAGGGACTTGACGGCCTTGTCCGGGCAGGTGAGAGCGGCGGCCCGGACGAACTGGGCCAGCAGCTGCCCGCCGAACAGCCGGTGATAGCCGAGGTGTTGGTTGGATCCCTCGAAGCACGTGACGGGCTCGGGAGCCGAAGGGTCGGGGCGCAGCTCCAGGCAGGTGAGCAGGTCGTTCCAGAGGTCGGTCACAGGCACTCCCGGTGCGATTCGGTGGGATGCGAGGGGATGCGGTGGGCGGTGGTGCGGCGTGGTTTCTTGGAGCTGTGGGGTTGCGTCGGATGTGAGGTTCTTTCGGGCGGAGGGGGGAGGGGGGAGGGGGCGCTCAGGCCGGGAGGGAGCCTGTTGTCCTTGTCGACGTCGAGGAGCGCGGCGCGACGTCAACGAGCTCTTTCGCGTGGCGTCGAGACCGACGTGGGCGTCCTCGCCTGGCGTGGCATCCCCTACGCGGCCCCGCCCGTGGGCGCCCGGCGCCTGCGACCGCCGAGGCGGACCGGGCCGCTCACGGGTCCGCGTCACAACTGAACGAGTCGCGGAGCCGAGCGGCCCTCGCGTATCAGCGCCCCGGCCTCCCGCGTCAACTCCCGTGCGCTGCCCAGCAGTCCGTCCAGCACGAGGGCGCGCCGGACGTGCCGGTGCAGGTCGTGCTCGGCGGTGAAGCCGATCCCGCCGAGGACCTGCTGACAGTGCCGGGCGGCCGTCAGCGCCGCCTGTCCGGCCGCCGCCTTGGCCAGCAGGCAGCCGAGGTCGTCCTCGGCGGCCACGAGGGTCGCCTCGGCGCCGTCGAGCGCGACAAGGGTCTCGGCGAGCCGGTGCCGTACGGCCTGGAAGGAGGCCAGGGGACGGCCGAACTGGGTCCGGTCGAGCACGTGTGAGCGGGCGAGCGCGAGCATCGCCCGGCCGGTGCCCAGCAGCCACCAGCCGAGCGCCCGGCGTCCCGCGGCGAGCGGGACGGGATCCCCGGCCGCCACGGTCCGCAGTGGCAGCTCGCTGTCCAGTGCGCCCCCCGTCTCGTCACTGCGCTCCCACGCGACCCACGCGCCGCCCGTGTACGGCAGGGGCAGCGTGCCCCCGACCGCACGTCCCGCCGCGTGCAGCAGGACGTCGTTGAGCAGTGGCGCGTGCGCGCCGGTCTCGCCGAGCAGCCCGAAGGTGAGCGGGACCGCCACGTCCGGCACTTCCGTCAGCAGGTCGGACCAGCCGAGATCGGCCAGGGCCGTGTCGAGGGTGCGGCCCGACGCCGCCGTCATCGTCTTGCGGAGCGTCTGCGCGAACAGGTCCCGCTCGGCGGCATCCATCGTGGGTCAGTCCCTTCCCAGGTCCAGCAGCCGACGGGCGATGATGTTGCGCTGGATCTCGGCGGTGCCGCCGTAGATGGTCGCCGCCCGCGAGTACAGGTACTCCTCCCGCCACGGCGTGTCCGTCAGTTCCAGCACGCCGGGGAGCAGGTCCCGGGCGGTGTCGAAGAGTTGCTGCTCGGCGGTGGCCAGCAGCACCTTGTCGACGGAGGTCTCCGGGCCGAGCCGGGCGCCGGCCGCGAGTCGCCGCTGGGTGGCGTGGGAGCGGCAGCGCACGGTGTGCAGCGCCAGATAGGCGGCGCCCAGGGCCAGGTCCTCCCCGGCGTCATCCGGTTCGGCCAGCTCCGTGAGCAGCCGGTCGAGCCGGGTGTAGAGGTGGGCGACGCGGTGCCAGAAGCAGGTGGAGCGCTCGTGCGGGAGCAGGTCCATCGCGAGTCGCCAGCCGTCGCCGGGGCGGCCGAGCATCCGGTCGGCGGGGACGACCACGTCGTCGAAGAACACCTCGGCGAACTCGTCCACGCCGTGCATCGTGCGCAGTGGCCGCACGGTGATGCCGGGGGTGTCCATGTCGACGAAGAACGCGGTGATCCCGTCGTGGCCCGGCGCGGTGCGGGTGAGCAGGACACAGCGCGCCGCGTACTGCGCGAGGCTCGTCCACACCTTCTGGCCCGTCACCACCCAGTCCCCGCCCCGTGGGACGGCCCGGGTGGTGAGAGAGGCGAGGTCGCTGCCCGAGCCGGGTTCGGAGAAGCCCTGGCACCACTGCTCCCGGCCGCCGAGCAGCAGGGGGACCATCGCTGCCGCCAGCTCCGGGCGGGCGTACGAGATCATCGTCGGGGCGAGCACCTCGATCATCGAGTAGATGCCGGGCTCGGCCAGGCCCCGGGAGGCGACCTCCTCACCGAGCACGGCCCGCAGTACGGCCGGCCCGCCGAGACCTCCCACCTCGGCGGGCCAGCCGTACCGCATCCAGTCCGCCTCGTAGAGCGCGCGCCGCACCCGGGCCAGCTGCGCGACCTGGCCGTCGAGGGAGTGATCGGGCCCGGGGGAGAGGTCGTTCCGGTCGAGCCAGTGGCGCAGACCCGACCGGAACTCCGTGACGTTCACGCGCCCGGGCGTTCGAAGGCGTGCGGGCGGCCCGAGTCGTGCGCTCCGCTGCGGCGGATGAACGTCATCGCCCGCGTCCGCAGTCGCCAGCCGTCGGCGGTCCGCAGATAGGTGTCGTTGTAGTAGCCGATCCGCATGGCGTGGGTGGCGTGGTCGATGAAGCACAGCGGCTGGGTGCCGGTCGCGGTGTTCCCGTCCGTCTCGCCGGGTTCGGGCAGCTCGATCACGGCCGTACCCACCAGGAACAGCCCCTTGGGCGCGGCGGCGACCAGGGCCGGGAACTCGTCGAGGCCATAGGTGTCTCCGAAAGCGCTGTAGGTGCCGTCGGGGGTGAAGACCGCGAGCACCCCGTCGATGTCGCCCCGGGTCATGTGGACCGCGTAGCGGCCCAGCAGCTGCTGAATCTCCATCAGGTCGTCAGTGGACAAGGACCTTTCACCCCTTCGGTGAGAAGGCGATGAGAATGTCATTCTCATTCACGAGTGGCAGGTTTCCATGTGTGGGTCATGGCGTCAACGGCCACGGCAGCAACGGCCACGGCGTCAACGGTCGCGGCGGAGCTTCGCGAAGTCCCAGCTCACGACCTTCTCCGCGGTGAGCCGGAGCCAGCCGTGCTTCCCGTCGTACCGGAACGCGCCGCCGCCCATGTACTTGTCCGCGAAGAGCTG
The DNA here is from genome assembly GCF_055638955.1 of Streptomyces sp. NPDC111507. Classification (NCBI taxonomy): domain Bacteria; kingdom Bacillati; phylum Actinomycetota; class Actinomycetes; order Kitasatosporales; family Streptomycetaceae; genus Streptomyces; species Streptomyces sp. NPDC111507. Next base: position 65,181 of record NZ_JBVKBU010000007.1, read on the forward strand.
TTCGGGGCGCACGAGCTCGTCCAGGGGGTCTCCCTTGCGGGGTGCCTCGCCGACGACCTCGACGCTGCCTCGTAGTTCGACACCGCGCAGGGCCATGAAGTCCGTGCCCCCGTCGTCGACGATCACGCCGAGCCGGGGATCCCGGTCCAGATCGGTCCAGCGCTGGCTGCGTACCAGCGAGTTGAGCCACAGCGTGGACCCGTCCCACACGAACCACAGGGCGCTGACGTGGGGATCTCCGTCCCGTCCTACGGTCGCGACCCGGCACAGAGGCTGGGTTCGCAGGAAGGTGTCCCGCTCGGGGTCGGTCATGGCGATCGCGGTTCCCCTGCGCTGTCCGCTCATCGTCTCTCCTGCCTTTGTGTGAATGGTTGATTCTCTCTTAGTGAGAAGCTAGTTTCCACCCATAGAGAGGAGGAGAACCACCTCGCGCTCAAGGTGGCCGGGGCGATCACCTGTTCCCGTCGGCCGCTCGGGGACAGCACCGAGGAGGAGACCCCTTGAACCAGCCCACACCCTTCGCCGCCCTGAGGGCGGTCGCCAAGTACGCCTTGCAGCAGATGGCACCGCCGTCACCGTCTCCCGGCCGACCGGCCGCCGAGACCATTCGTCCTCGCCGGTCTCGGCGAGTGTGTGAGTGACGGCCCGTCATGGAGCAGTTCCTCACCTTCGGGATCGTCGGCCTGAGCACCGCCGCGATCTACGCGGTCATCGGCAGCGGACTGGTGCTCACCTACACGACGACCGGCGTCTTCAACTTCGCACACGGCGCGGCGGGCATGCTGTCGGCCTTCACCTACTGGCAGCTCACCGGAGGCTGGGGCTGGCCGGTGCCGGTGGCGCTGGCCGTGGTCCTGCTCGTCCTCGCCCCGGCCTTCGGCCTGTTCGTCGAGAAGGTCGTCCTCCGGCCCGTCCAGGCGCTGGGCGAGGCCGAACGGCTGGTCATGACGGTGGCGTTGCTGAGCGGCCTCATCGCCGTCGCCCGCTGGATCTGGGATCCCAACGTGCCGCGCACGCTGCCCACGTTCTTCGCCGACCGCAAGCCCTTCCACCTCGGCTCGGCCGTGGTCACCTGGCACCAGGCCCTCACCATGACCGTCGCGGTGCTGGTCGCGGTCGGCCTGCGGATCCTGCTCTACCGCACCCGCCCGGGCGCCGAGATGCGGGCGACCGTCGACGACCGCGCCCTGGTCGGGCTGACGGGAGCCCATCCCGTACGGGCCAACAAGACCGCCTGGATCCTCGGCACCCAACTCGCCGCGATCGGCGGCATCCTGATCGCGCCGACCGTCACCCTGGACGCAGCCCAGCTCTCGCTGCTGATCGTCAGCGCCTACACCGCGGCCATCTTCGGCCGGCTCCGCAGTGTGCCCCTGACCTTCGTCGGCGCGATCGTGGTCGGCTGCATGGAGAGCTATCTGACCGGCTATCTCCCGCAGAACGCCTACCTGCCCGGCCTCAGGCTGGCCGCCCCCGCGCTGCTGCTGTTCGTGGCCCTGCTGGCGTTCCCGCACCGGCGACTGCGCGGCCGGGACCGCAAGCTGCGCCCGGTGCCGGTTCCGACGGCCCGCGGCACGGCCGTGTTCGCCATCTGCGTCGTCGCGTTCGGCGCGGTACTGGCCTCGGTCCTCGGCGAGGCCGACCTCATCACCTACGGCGCCATCTTCTCGCTCGGCGTGGTGGCCCTGTCGTACGTACCGCTGGCCGGGTACGCCGGGCAGATATCGCTCTGCCAGCTGAGCATGGCCGGGATCGGGGCCGTCGTATGGGCCCACCTGGGCGCGCACGGGGAGTTCTGGGCCCTCGGAGCCGCGATCCTGGTCTCCGCGGTGGCCGGCGCCCTCGTCGCGCTGCCCGCACTGCGGCTGTCCGGGGTGTACCTGGCGCTCGGGACCGCCGCCTTCGCGGTCGTCCTGGACCGGTGGATCTTCACCCTGCCGTCCTTCCATCTGTTCGGGATGCGGATCGCCCTGTTCGACCAGGGCTCGGTGGACGTGGCCGGACCCCGGCTCTTCGGCCTCGAACTGGACACCGCGGCGAAGCAGCTGGTGTTCGCGGCCGTCTGCCTCGCGCTCGCCTCACTGGTCGTGGCGGCGGTGCGCCGGGGCCCCTTCGGACGGCGACTGATCGCGCTGCGCGACAGCGAGGCCGCCTACGCGACCCTCGGCGGCAGCCTGCTGCGGGCCAAGGTCCTGGTGTTCGCGCTCTCCTCGGGCATCGCCGGGCTCGGCGGCGCGCTGTACGGAATGCAGCAACGGTCGATCACCGCCGACCAGTTCAACCTGGTGGCGGGACTGCCGATCTTCCTCGTCGCGGTGGTCGGCGGCCTCGGCGCGGTGGGCAACGGACTGTTCGCCGGGACCGCCTACATCGGCCCGACGAACGCGCTGGTCGCCGTGGCGCCCTGGGCGCAGAACCTCGTCGCCCTGCTGCCCGGCCTCGCCGGCATCGGACTCGGCCACAACCCCGACGGCATCGTGGTCCGCTTCCGCCGCGAGTGGGAGCCGCTCGGCCGGGACCGGATCGCCCTGCCCGGCCTGCTCTGCGTACTCGCCCTGCTGTGGTTCCTGCGGCTCGGCGACCTGATCAACGGCTGGACGTTCCTGGGCTGTTCGGTGGCCGCGGGGGTGGCGCTGCGGATCTGGGCGAGCGCCCGGCAGACCGCCGCACCGACCGAACCGGAGGTCCCCGTCGAGTGGTGGGGACTGCGGCGCGCCTGGCGCCCCGAGGACAGGGAGGTGCTCGCCCGTGGCCTCGCTGCGGATTAGCGGAGTGACCGTCGCCTTCGGCGGAAACCGGGCTCTGGACGGCGTCGCCCTGAGCGCCGAACCGGGCCGCGTGACCGGACTCATCGGCCCCAACGGAGCAGGCAAGAGCACCCTGTTCGACGTCGCCTCCGGACTGCGCAGGCCCTCCTCCGGACAGGTCTTCCTCGACGGCCGGGACGTCACCCGGACCAGCCCCGCGGGCCGCGCCCGGCGCGGACTCGCCCGCACCTTCCAGCGGCTGGAGCTCTTCGGCCGCCTCACCGTCCGCGACAACCTCCTCGTCGCGGCCGAACTCGGTCCCGACCGGCGCCGGGCACATCACGCCGTCACCGAGACCCTCACCAGGCTCGGCCTGACCCATCTCGCCGACAGCCCGCCCGACGCGCTGCCCACCGGAGTCGCCCGCCTGGTCGAGGTCGGCCGCGCGATGGTCATCCGGCCCAAAGTGCTCCTCCTCGACGAACCCGCCGCAGGACAGGACAGCGAGGAGACCGAACGGTTCGCCGCGCTGCTGCGCTCGCTGACCGACGAGGGCACGGCCGTGGTCCTCGTCGAACATGACATGAGCCTCGTCATGGGCGTGTGCGACGAGGTGTACGTACTCGATCTCGGCAAGGTCATCGCGTCCGGCCCGCCCGAGGTGATCCGGAACGACGAGACCGTCCTGGCGGCCTACCTGGGGGACGCGTGAGCGCCATTCTCGAACTGAGCGGCGTTCGTGCCGCCTACGACCGGATCACGGTCCTGCACGGCGTCGACCTCCAGGTCGCCGCCGGGCAGGTGGTGGCCCTGCTGGGCCCGAACGGGGCGGGCAAGACCACCACCCTGCGCGTCGCCTCCGGAGTCCACCCCCTCGCATCCGGCCGTCTCCGGCTGGGCGGCCGGGACATGACCGGAGCCGACCCCCGCGACCTGGCCCGCGCCGGGGTCTGTCTGATCCCCGAGGGCCGCGGCGTGTTCCCCAACCTGTCCGTCCGCGACAACCTCCTGATGATGACCTTCACCGGCCGCAGCCGCGCGGAGATCGAGGAGATCGCCTTCCAGCGCTTCCCGATCCTCCACCGCCGCGCCTCTCAGGCGGCCGGCACCCTCTCCGGCGGCGAGCAGCAGATGCTCGCCCTCGCCCGCGGCCTCGCCACCGACCCCGCCGTCCTGCTGCTCGACGAACTCTCCATGGGACTGGCCCCGTTGATCGTCGGCCGGCTCTACGAACAGGTCGCCGAGATCGCCCGGCAGGGGGTGGCCGTCCTGGTGGTCGAGCAGTTCGCGGCCGCCGTCCTCGACATCGCCGACCACGCGGCCGTTCTCGTACGTGGCCGGGTCCAACGGCAGGGCCACCCCGACGGCGGGCTGCGCGCCGAACTGTCCGCCCTCTACCTGGGGAGTTCCGCATGACCAGCACCGAGCCGCGCGCGGACCGCTTCGTCCGAGAACTGGCGGTACTGAAGATCCCCGACCCGGCCGCCGCCCGGGCCACCCTCTGGCTGCGCCTCGGCGTCCTGCTGATGGCGGGCGGCCTGGTGCTCGGCGTGTCGGGCTACCTGGTGTCCCACAACACCGTCGACCCGCTCGTCCAGGGCGACGGACTCGCACTCGGGCTGGGCGGCGTCTGCGCGACCGTGGTGGGCTCCGCGCTCTTCCTGCGGTACTCGCTCACCGGCTTCCTGCGGTTCTGGATGGCCCGCCAGTCCTACGACATCAACCTGCTCACCGATCGCCTGCTCGAAAGGGACATCCACCATGACCCCACCGGTAACGACGCCGCGCCCCGGTGACCAGCTCGCCAGCGCGGTCTGCAGCACGCGGGTGGTCGTCGTCCGCGCCCCCGCCGGCGGCTCGGTCCAGCTCTCCTGCGGAGGCAGTCCGATGGTGCCCGCGACCGCCGCGAAGCCGGCGCCCGGCGGGGCGGCCGATGCCGTCACCCTCATCGGCAAGCGGTACGTGGACGCCGACGGGGCCCTCGAAGTGCTCTGCACCTCCTCCGGCACCGGCGAACTGAGCTGCGACGGCGTCCCGATGACCATCAAGGCGGCCAAGCCGCTCCCCGCCTCCGACTAGCCGTACGCACTCAAGCCCCCACCCGAGCCGCCTGCCTCCCCCTTCCGGAAGGGAACCCGTCATGGATCGAGACGATCTCATCCTCATCAGCGTCGACGACCACATCATCGAACCCCCCGACATGTTCGTGAACCACCTCCCCGAGCGGTACAAGGACGACGCGCCCCAGCTGGTCCACCAGGACGACGGCACCGACACCTGGACCTTCCGGGAGACGGTGATCCGCACCGCCGCGCTGAACGCGGTGGCCGGCAGGCCCAAGGAGGAGTACGGCCTCGAACCGCAGGCCCTGGACGAGATCCGTCCCGGTTGCTACGACGTGAACGAGCGCGTCGCCGACATGAACGCGGGCGGCATCCTCGCCCAGATGAACTTCCCGTCGTTCCCGGGGTTCGCGGCCAGGCTGTTCGCCACGGAGGACGCGGACTTCTCGCTCGCGCTGGTACGGGCCTACAACGACTGGCACATCGACGAATGGTGCGGGGCGCATCCCGGGCGGTTCATCCCGATGGCGATCCCGGTCATCTGGGACGCCGAACTGTGCGCGGCGGAGGTCCGCCGGGTGGCCGCCAAGGGCTGCCACTCGCTGACGTTCACCGAGAACCCCGCGGTGCTCGGGTACCCGAGCTTCCACGACCCGTACTGGAACCCGCTCTGGCGGGCGCTGTCCGACACCGGCACCGTCCTGTCGGTGCACATCGGCTCCTCGGGCAAGCTGGCGATCCCGGCGGTCGACTCGCCGCCCGACGTCATGATCACCCTGCAGCCGATGAACATCGTCTCGGCCGCCGCCGATCTGCTGTGGTCCCAGCCGGTCAAGGACTTCCCCGATCTGAAGATCGCCCTGTCGGAAGGCGGCACGGGCTGGATCCCCTATTTCCTGGAGCGGGTGGACCGCACCTTCGAGATGCACGCGGCCTGGACCCTCCAGGACTTCGGCGGGAAGCTGCCCTCGGAGGTCTTCCGGGAGCACTTCCTCACCTGCTTCATCAGTGACCCGATGGGGGTGAAACTCCGTCACGAGATCGGCATCGACAACATCGCCTGGGAGTGCGACTACCCGCACAGCGACTCGATGTGGCCGGAGGCGCCCGAGGAACTCATGGGCGTGATGAGCCGCTTCGACGTGTCCGACTCGGACATCAACAAGATGACCCACGAGAACGCCATGCGCTGGTACTCCTTCGATCCCTTCACCCATGTCCCGCGCGAGCAGGCCACGGTGGGAGCGCTGCGCAAGCGGGCCGAGGGCCACGACGTGTCCATCCAGTCGCGCAGCCACCGTCTGATCGAACCCGCCGAGAAGCTGGAGGCGTACCGCTCCCGGGCGCGCGCGGCGACGGGTGCCGCCCGATGAGCGACCTGGTCCTGACCGAACGGGTCGACAACGTCCTCGTCGCCACCCTGAACCGGCCCGAGGCCCGCAACGCCCTGAGTCCGGAGCTGATCGACGACCTGTCGGACGTACTGCGGGAGGCGGACGCCGATCCGGGGGTCCGGGCGATCGTCCTGACGGGCGCCGGAACCGTGTTCTGCGCCGGCATGGACCTCAAGGCGTTCGCGAAGGGCGGCGGCAAGTTCGACGGCCTGGTGTGGTTCTTCCGGGACGGCATCGGCACCCCCGTGATCGCGGCGCTGAACGGCTCCGCGCTCGGCGGCGGCTTCGAGATGGTGCTGGCCTGCGACCTGGTCGTCGCGGCCGAGGACGCCAAGCTCGGGATCGCCGAGGTCCAGCGGGGTCTGTTCGCGGCCGGGGGCGGTACGACGCTCGCCGACCGGGTGCCGCTGGCGGTCGCCCTGGAGATGGGCCTGACCGGCGATCCGGTCACGGCCGCGCGGGCCGAGCGGGCCGGCCTGGTGAACCGTGCGGTCCCCGCCGACCGGGTACGGGAGGTGGCGCTCGCCCTGGCCGGGCGGATCGCCGCCAACGGTCCGCTGGGCGTCGCCATGACCAAGAAGCTGATGAGGGCACGCCGTTGGGCCGAACCGGACGAGGTCATGTCGGTGTTCCGCAGCAAGGACGCGGCGGAGGGCGCCCGCGCCTTCGCGGAGCGCAGGACGCCGGTGTGGAACGGCAGTTGACGCGCGGCGTCCTCCGACGGCCGTCGTACGGTGTCCACGTGACCTGCTGACCGCCGCGCCGCACGGTGGGTTCAGCGGCCGGCCGCCGTCGCGTCGGACGAGGAGGGGGCGTCCGACGCCGTGGCGGACGGGGCGCCGGTGGCCGTGGCGGGTGGCGAGCGGACGCCCGCCACGGTGACCTCTTCGATCTCGTCGATCAGGCCCCAGCCGAGCGCCTGCGCCGCGCTCAACGTGGTGTCCGACAGGGCGAGATACGCGGTGCGCTCCCGGCCGATCCGGACCGGGAGACTCGCCGTGCCGCCCGCGCCCGGGATCAGCCCCATCCCGACCTCCGGCAACCGGATCACCGTGTCCGGCGCGGCCAGCACCCGTCCCGCGAACGCCGCCAGTTCGATCCCGGCGCCCACACAGGCGCCGTGCAGATGCGCGGTCACCCGGGGAGCGCACTCCTGGAGCAGCGCGGCCGGACTGCGCAGCACCCTCATCAGGTGGGCCTGGGCCGGATCGCGGGAGGTCCCGAACTCCGCCAGGTCACCTCCGCTGCAGAACGCGGCACCGTTCCCGTACAGGTCGACGTGCGCGATCGACGGATCCGCCACGGCGACGTGCAGCGCCTCGCACAGGGCGTCCCGGGTCGCGGCGTCGAACGCGTTACGCACCCACGGCCGGTCGAAGGTGATGGCGAGCCGGTCGCCGTCACGGCACAGCCGTACGGGCTCGGCGGCCGGACGTGGAGTGCGCGGGCGCGCCGAGGCCAGCCAGGCACGGAAGCCCGCCCCGCTCTGGAGCACCGAGTAGGCGAGGGACTCGAGCACCAGCCGCTCGGGCGCGGTGACGCGCCCGCCCATGCGCAGCACCTGGGTCAGCGCGACGGAGGCGGCCGGCTGCGCCGCGACGACCGCCGCGAGGCGCTGGGTGACGGCGTCCAGATCCGTGCACCCCACCCACGGTCGCGGGGGATCGGCGACACCGGTGAGCAGGATGTCGAACTCCGGGCCCGCGTCGACCGGTTCCGCCGCCACACCGACGCGGACCCGGTCCTTCGCCTCGGCCCGCACCGGCGCCTCCCGGTCGAGGTCGACCAGGTGGAAGGGCGAGTCCAAGGTCATGTCGTTCCCCTCCCCAACCGGCGGCGACTGGAGTGTAATGGGAGATCGCCACGGCCGAGAAGGGGGTTCATGAATTGGAGAACGATACTCTCCGAAGGTGGATGGAACCCGTCGAGCCGTTCCTCGGCCCCCTCCACGACGTGGCCGAGGACTTCACCGGCCTCACCGGCGTGCCCGTGGACCTGCCGACCGCCCTCTTCCTCCGCGCCCGCCTCACCGGCCTCCCCCACCCCGGCAGGGTCTCGGCCGGCGGCTCCTGCCACCTCCTCGAGACCGCCGACGGCTGGGCCGCCGTGAACCTGGCCCGACCCGACGACCTGGCCGCCGTCCCCGCTCTCGTCGCGCTGCTCGGCGGAACCGCGACGGAGGAACCGCACGAGACCGCGCGCCGCGCCGCGGCGGCCGACGTCGCGGCACACGCGCAACTGCTCGGGATCGCGGCCGCCGCCCACGGTTCGGCCCGCGGCACCCGCGCTCAGGTACGCGCCGGGCGAGGCGGGGCGGCGAAACCACGGGACCTGGCAGGGCTGCGGATCATCGATTTCTCGGCCCTGTGGGCGGGCCCCCTGTGCGCACGGCTGTTGGGGGAGGCCGGGGCCCGGGTGGTGAAGGTGGAGAGCATCACCAGACCGGACGGCGCGCGCAGGGGATCGCCCGCCTTCTACCGCTGGCTGCACGACGGACACGAGAGCCTGGTGCTCGACTTCGCCTCCGGCGCGCCCGCCGAGGTCGTCGCCGAGGCGGACGTCGTCATCGAGGCGTCACGCCCGAGGGCACTGCGCCGACTGGGCATCCACGCCGAGGAGTTCCTCGCGGCCCGCCCCGGCCGTGTCTGGCTGAGCATCACCGGCTACGGCCGCGATGAGGACCGTATCGCCTTCGGCGACGACGCGGCGGTCGCGGGCGGCCTCACCGGCCTCGACCGCGCCGGCGACCCCGTCTTCCTGGGTGACGCGCTCGCCGACCCCGTCACCGGCGTCTTCGCCGCCCATGCCGTCGCCCGCTCGCTGGCCGACGGCGGAGGTGAGCTGCTCAGCCTCTCCATGGCAGCCTGTGCCGCCGCCCTCACCGACAGCCGTTGACGTGCTGATCACGGACGTGGAGGTCGAGGGGTACGGCAGGGTGGACGTGCGCCTCGGGGGAGGACGGGTCGTCGGGATCGGCCGGCGGCGGGCGGAGCGCGGCGATGTCGACGGCCGGGGCGGCGCGTTGCTGGTCGGCCTGCACGACCACCACGTACACCTGGCGGCACTGGCGGCCGAGGCCGCGTCGGTGCGGGTCGGTCCGGCGGAGGCGGGCGACAGGGACGGACTGGTAGGGGCCCTGCTGAGCGGGCCGCCGGGGGAGTGGGTGCGGGCCGTCGGCTACCACGAGAGCGTCGCGGGGGAGCTCGACCGGTGGGTGCTGGACGACTTCGCGCCCGATCGGCCGGTGCGGGTCCAGCACCGCAGCGGGGCGCTGTGGATGTGGAACAGCGCGGCGTTGCGGACCGCCGGGCTGGACGGCAGGGGTGACGGGGGTGACGGGCGGTTCTGGCGGGAGGACGAGCGGCTGCGCGGGTTCACCCCGCCCGTACGGCTGGATCTGCGCGGCGTGGGGGCCCGCGCCGCGGCGTACGGGATCACCGGGTTCACCAACGCGGATCCGCATCCGGGCCAGGACCTGCCGGAGTTGCTGTCGGTACTGCCGCAGCGGCTCGTCGTGATGGGGATCGGCGACGCGCCGGTGAAGTTCCTGCTCGACGACGCGACCCTGCCGACGCCGGGTGAGCTGGCGGCATCCGTGGCGGCGGTGCGGCCCCGCCCGGTGGCCGTGCACTGCGTGACCCGGGTGCAGTTGCTCGTGACCCTGCTCGCTTTGGAGGAGGCCGGGCCGGTCGCGGGCGACCGGATCGAGCACGGGTCGGTGATCCCGGCCGAGACGCTGCCCTGGCTCGCGCGGCTCGGCGTGACGGTCGTGACGCAGCCGCACTTTCCCGTGGAGCGGGGACGGGAGTACGCGACCGATGTGGACCCGGACGACCAGGCCCACCTGTACCGGTGCCGGTCCCTGGCCGAGGCGGGGATCGCGCTCGCCGCCGGGACCGACGCGCCGTACGGAAGTGCCGACCCCTGGGCGGTGATGCGGGCGGCCGTCGAGCGCTCCGGCGGGGAGGCGGTGGACCGGCGCGCGGCGCTGGACCTGTTCGCCGGAGAGCCCCGGCACCCCTCCCGGGTACGGCGGTTGACGGTCGGCGCGGTCGCCGACCTGTGCCTCCTCCACGTACCGCTGAAAGAAGCCCTCGACCTCATGTCCGCCGACGTCGTACGCGCGACGTTCGTCGGCGGACGGCGGATCACGCCGCCGGAGTGAACACCCGGGGCACTACACGCTGTACCCGCCGTCCACACCCAGCGCCTGCCCGGTGATGAAGCCCGCGCGGTCCGAGGCCAGGAACGCCACCGCCTCCGCGATGTCCTTCGCCTCGCCGAAACGGCGCAGCGGGATGTTGCGCCGGGTGATGTCCAGGGCCGCGGTGTCGAGTTCGCCGGAGCTGATCAGACGGGCGGCGATGCCGTCGGTCAGCATGCCGGGGCCGACGCAGTTCACGCGGACGCCGTAGCGGCCCTCCTCGGCGGCCAGCGCCCGCGCCACCGCCTCGACTGCTCCCTTCGTACCCGACGACAGCCCGTCGCGCACGGGGAACCGGCGGGTGGCCACGGTGGTGACGGCGACGATGGAGCCCCGCGCCTCCCGAAGCCGGGGCAGCGCGGGATGGACGAGGTTGAAGAACGCCACCGCGTCCGCGTCGAGCTGGGCCCGGTACTGACTTGGCGTCACCTTGCTGAGGTGCACCATCGGCACATGCGGGCCCGCCGCGTACACCAGCGTGTGCAGGCCCCCGAAGGCGTCGGACGCCTCGGCGACCGCCTCCGCCGTGGCCCGCTCGTCGCCCAGGTCGAGGCGCAGCGCGAGGACTTGGCGCCCGTACGCCTTCACCTCGGCGGCCAGGGCGTCCGCCCCGGCCTGGCTGGTGCGGTACGTGAACGCCACGTCGCTCCCGCGCTCGGCCAGCATGCGCACGACGGCCGCGCCGATGCCGCCGGTGCCGCCCGCGACGAACGCGACGCCGGTCCTGCTGGAGAAGTCCGCCATGCTGCTCACAGTCCCAGGGATTTGGCGATGATGACCTTCATGACCTCGCTCGTGCCGGCGTAGATGCGGGTGATGCGCGCATCCGCGTACAGCCGGGCGATGGGGTACTCCAGGATGTACCCGTACCCCCCGAAGAGTTGCAGACAGCGGTCGACCGCGCGTGCCTGCATCTCCGTGCAGAACAGTTTGACCTTGGCCGCGTCCGCGCCGGAGAGTTCGCCGTCGACGAGCTCGCGCACCGCGCGGTCGAGCATCATCTGCGCGGCCTCGATCTCGGCCGCCACCGCGGCGAGTTCGAACTTCGTGTTCTGGAAGGAGGCGACCGGAGTCCCGAACACCTGCCGCTCCTTGACGTAGGCGAGGGTCGTCTCGAGTGCCGCCCTCGCCTGCGCGACCGAGCCGACCGCCACCGTCATCCGCTCCTGGGGAAGGTTGTGGCCGAGATAGCCGAAGGCCGCGCCCTCCTCGCCGAGCCGGTTGGCGACCGGGACCCGCACCTCGTCGAAGGACAGCTCCACCGTGTCCTGCACCTTGATGCCCATCTTGTCGAGCACCCGGCCGCGCGCGAACCCGGACATGCCGTCCTCCACGACCAGCAGCGTCAGGCCCGCCCGCCGGTCGTCGGGATCGGACGACGTACGCGCCACCACGATCACCAGGTCGGCGAGGAGACCGCCCGTGATGAAGGTCTTGGCCCCGTTGAGGACGTACGCGTCCCCGTCGCGTACGGCGGTGGTGCGGATGCCCGCGAGATCGGAGCCCGTGCCCGGTTCGGTCATGGCGACGGCGGTCAGGAGCCGGCCCGCCACGAGGCCGGGGAACCAGCGCTCACGCTGGTCCTCGTCGGCGTACGCGAGGAAGTACGGCAGGACGACGTCGAGTTGGGTGCGTACCGTGCCGAGCGTGACCAGGGCGCGGGCCGCCTCCTCCTGGAGCACGACGTTGTAGCGGTAGTCGTGCAGGCCCGCTCCGCCGTACGCCTCGGGTACGGACATGCCCAGCACTCCGAGCGAGCCGAGCTTCTCGAAGAGTTCGCGCGGCAGCCGGCCCGCGTGCTCCCACTCCGTGTAGTGGGGGACCACCTCCTTGGCCACGAACTCCCGGACGAGCTGTCGGAACGCTTCGTGGTCGGCGGTGAAGAGTTCTCGGCGCACGTCGTCCTCCGTGAGAGTGCTCAGGATGCGGGGGATACGAGCTCTACGAGGGTCGCGTTGGCGGTGCCGCCACCCTCGCACATGGTCTGCAGGCCGTAGCGGATCCCGTGGTCCCGCATGTGGTGGACCATGCGGGTCGTCAGCACCGCCCCCGACGCGCCGAGCGGATGGCCGAGCGCGATCGCGCCGCCCAGCGGATTGAGCAGCGCGGGGTCCGCGCCGGTCTCGGCGAGCCAGGCCAGGGGTACGGGTGCGAAGGCCTCGTTCACCTCGAAGACGCCGACCTCCGGCAGGCCCACGCCCGCCTTCCGCAGCACCTTCTCGGTCGCGGGGATCGGGCCGGTGAGCATGAGCACGGGGTCGGAGCCGGTGACCACGCCCGCGCGGTAGCGCACGAGCGGCGTGAGCCCCAGCTCGCGCGCCTTCTCCGGCGTCGTCACGAGCAGTGCCGCCGCCCCGTCGGAGATCTGGGAGGCGTTGCCCGCGTGGATCACACCGTCCTCGGTGAACGCGGGCCTGAGCTTGGCGAGGGTCTCGACGCTCGTACCACGCCGGATGCCCTCGTCGAGGGTCACGGTCGTCGCCGCCTCGGTCGACACGGCGGTGATCTGGGCCTCGAAGACACCGGCGTCCTGCGCCGCCGCGGCGCGCTCGTGCGACAGCGCCGAGAACGCGTCGAGCCGCTCCCGTGCGAAGCCCCACTTCTGCGCGATCTTCTCGGCGGAGATGCCCTGGTTGAAGGAGAAGTCCTGGTAACGGGTGAGGACCTGGGGCCCGTACGGCATGCCGGTGGAGCGCGCGGAGCCGAGCGGCACCCGGCTCATCACCTCGACCCCGCCCGCCACGACGACGTCCTGCTGGCCGGACATGACCGCCTGCGCGGCGAAGTCCAGCGCCTGCTGGCTCGAACCGCAGGCCCGGTTGACCGTGGTGCCCGGGATGCTCTCGGGCCATCCCGCGGCCAGCACCGCATAGCGCCCGATATTGCTCGACTGGTCCCCGACCTGGGAGACACAGCCCCAGATCACGTCGTCGACGACCTCCGGGCCGATCCCCGTCCGCTCGACGAGCGCGCCCAGGACGACCGCGGAGAGGTCGGCGGCGTGCATGCCCGACAGCCCGCCGTTCCGCTTGCCCGCGGCGGTGCGGACCGCCTCCACGATCACTGCTTCCCGCATGTCGACCCCTCCGGTCGGTGGGATGGCCTCGAACTCGCTACCGCCCAGCGGCCGGTGAAGACCGGCGCACGCTTCTCCTTGAACGCGGAGTACGCCTCCGGGACGTCCGCCGTCGCGAAGTTGACCGCCTGGGCCCGCGCCTCGTTCGCGAGCGCGTCCCGCAGCGTGCGGTCGGCCCCCTCGTTCAGCAGCGCCTTGTTCTGGGCGAGGGCCACCGGGGCGCCCGCCACCAGACGCGCGCCGAGGCGCGCCACGAAGTCGTCGATCTCCTCCGCGCGCACCACCCACGTCACCAGGTTCAGCGACCGCGCCTCCTCGGCGTCGATCGTCTCGGCGAGCAGCGCGAGCCGTTTGGCCTGCTGCAGACCCACGAGCCTCGGCAACAGCCAGGATCCCCCGCAGTCGAGGGACAGCCCGCGCCGCGCGAAGATCTGCGAGAACCGCGCCTGGGGAGTGGCGACGACCAGATCGCACCCGAGCGCCAGATTCCAGCCCGCGCCGACCGCCACCCCACTGACTTTGGCGACGGTCGGGACGGGCAACTCGTGGAGCAGCAGGGTCACTTCACTCAGGGTGCGCATCCGGTACATGGGGTGCGCGGCACTGAGTCCCCCCGAGATGTCAGCGCCCGAGCAGAACGCGCCACCGGCCCCGGTCAGCACGAGTGCCCGTACGGACCGGTCGTTCCCCGCGTCCGTGAGCGCGTCCCGCAGGGCGCGCCACAACTCCTCGTCGATCGCGTTCTTGCGGTGCGGACGGTTCAGCGTCAGCGTCCGTACGCCGCCCGAGTCGTCGCGGAGCAGCACCGGCTCCTCGCTCACAGCAACTCCCCCTCGGCGTCGATCCCCAGTTCGGCGAGGACGGCCTCGGTGTGTTCGCCGAGGGCCGGGATCGGCCCCATCGGCTGTTCGTAACCGGAGATGACCGGGGGCGGCAGCAGCGCCGGAACCGGACCGCCCGGCGTGTCGATCTCCCGCCAGCGGTCGCGGGCCGTCAGATGCGGGTGCGCGACGACGTCGCTCGGCGTGTTGTAGCGGGAGTTCCCTATCCCCGCGGCATCCGCACGATCCTGGACGTGGGCCAGGTCATGACGCGCGCACCAGGCGCCGATCTCCACGTCGAGGACCTCACTGTGCGCGACCCGGCCGGAGTTGCTCCCGAAGCGCTCGTCGTCCGCCAGATCCGGGCGGCCGAGCAGCTCACGCGCGAGCCGCTGCCACTCGCCGTCGTTGGTGGTGCCGAGGACGACGGTGTGACCGTCGGCCGTGGGATAGGCCCCGTACGGCGCCACCGCGGGCGAGCCCATGCCCTTGGGCTCCTGGTCCACGCCCGTGTGCCGGGTGTAGGTCAGCGAATAGCCCATCAACTCCGTCATGGTGTCGAACAGGCTGACCGCGGCGGAGGCGGGCCCCTGCACCCGGCCGCGCTCCTTTCCGCAGAGCAGCGCCATGATCGACAGGGCGGCGTACAGACCGGTGCTCACATCGGCCATCGGCGGCCCCGCCTTGGCCGGCGCGCCCGGTCGGCCCGTGGTCGCGCACGCGCCCGATTCGGCCTGGACCAGCAGGTCGTAGGCGCGCTTGTGGGAGAGCGGCCCGCCGGGCCCGTACCCGTCGATCTCCACCGCGATGAGCCCGGGATGGCTCACGGCCAGGTCGGCGGGGGCGATGCCGAGTTTCGCGGTCGCCCCGGGCGTGAGGTTGGAGACCAGGACGTCGGCGCGGTCGAGCAGCCGGCGCAGCACCGCCATCCCGGCCGGGGACTTCAGGTCCAGGGCCACCGACTCCTTGCCCCGGTTGAGCCAGACGAAGTGGGCCGCGAGGCCGCCCACCACGTCGTCGTAGTGCCGGGCGAAGTCGCCGCCCCGGGGGTTCTCCACCTTGATCACCCGCGCCCCGAAGTCACCCAGCGTGCGGGTGCACAGGGGAGCCGACACCGCCTGCTCCAGGGTCACCACGGTGATGCCCGCGAGGGGACCGGCCGAGCCGTGTTCTGATGTGTCCGCGCGATCAGTTGTCACTCGGCTTGCTCCAATCGCGCCGCAGCCCGTCCTTGAGCACCTTCTGACTGGCGTTACGGGGCAGCGCGTCGACGAACCGGACATGCCGGGGGACCTTGAAGTTGGCCATGTTCTCGCGTGCCCACGCGACGACGTCGGCCTCGGTGAGCAGGTGGCCCGGTCTCCTGACGAGGAAGGCGCAGCCGACCTCACCGAGTCGCTCGTCCGGCACTCCGATGACGGCGGCCTGCTCGATGGCCTCGTTCCCGAGCAGCAGCTTCTCGATCTCGGCCGGATAGGCGTTGAAACCGCCGACGATGTACAGGTCCTTCTTGCGGTCGACGATGGAGAGGTTTCCTCTCTCGTCGAGGCGCCCGACATCACCGGTGTGCAGCCAGCCGTCGGCGTCGATGGCCGCGGCGGTGGCCTCGGGGTCGTCCCAGTACCCGCGCGTGACGTTGTAGCCGCGTACCAGGACCTCGCCGTCCTGCCCGGTGGGAAGGGCCAGGCCCCGGTCGTCGACGATGCTCACCTCGACGTCAGGGATGCTCCGACCCGTGGTCCGCGCGACCGTCTCCTCCGAGTCCCCGATCCGGGTGGTCGTCACCAACGCGGTCGACTCCGTCAGCCCGTACGCGCTCATCACGATGTCGAAGGACAGTTCCGACTTCATGGCGCGGATCAGCGATTCCGGAATGGTGGTGCCGCCCGTCATGGACACCCGCAGTGAGGAAAGGTCGAACGCGGAACGGTCCGGATGGTTGACCAGGTCCTGGAAAATGGTCGGAGGCCCCAGGAGAATGCTGACCCGTTCCCGGGCGATGATCTCGAGCGCCCGCCCCGCGTCGAAGGTGCGCATGGGAATGACCGTCACGCCGTGGATCAGGGAAGCGAGCCACCCCGCCTTGTAACCGAAGCAGTGGAAGAACGGCGGGATGATCAGAAAACTGTCGGAATGCGTGAACGTGTATTCCTCGGACATCCAGCCATAGGCGCGCAGGGACTGTCCATGGGTCAGCACGACACCCTTGGGATGGCCGGTGGTGCCGGAGGTGAACATCACGTCGGACACGTCGTCCGGAGTCAGCCGGTCGATCAAGTCATGGGCCGTGGACGACGAGTCGGCCTCTCCCGCGCGAAGGAAGTCCTCCCACCCGAGGTCCGCCGCCCCCTGCGGGCCGAGAATCGACACCGTCCTGCGCAACGCGGGCAGATCCGGATCGGCGTTCCTCAATCCGGCTATGTAGTCATTCCCGAGAAAGGACGAGGCGAAGACGGCCTTCGCTCCGGACCTGCGCAGAATGTAGGAGATCTCCTGTGCCTTGAACCTCGTGTTGAGCGGCACCACGACGCCCCCGGCGCCCTGGATGCCGAGCGCGGCCAGGATCCACTCGGCGGAGTTCGGAGCGCACAGACCCACACGGTCCCCCGGCTCGACCCCCAGCGCGACGGCGGCCTTCACGGCCCGGACCATCTGCTGCTCCAGCTCACGGAAACTCCACCGGCGACTCTCGTCGACGAGGGCCGGCGCGTCCGCGAATTGCTTGGCGGCAACTCTGATCACATGGGGAATGCTCCGGTATTCGAGGTCGTATCGCACGGGTGAACTCCCATCGGACATGAAATCCCGCCGAACCGGGCCCTAGTTGCCGGACGGCAGACCCAGGACCCGTTTCGCGATGATGTTGCGCTGGATCTGCGACGTTCCGCCGTACACGGACGCCGCTCTGGAATAGAGGTAGTCCCCGAAGAGCTCGCTCGCCCCTCCTCGCCCGTCGTCCTCCTCTTCCCCTCCCCGGAGTTGCTCCTCGGGGAAGACCTTGAGCGCCGTCTCGTAGAGCCGCTGCTCGGTCCTCGTCATCAGCAGCTTGTCGATGGACGACTCCGGTCCTGCGAGCTGTCCGCCCAGCCGCTCGGCGGTGCGGCGCCGGGCGTGCGCCACCAAGACCTCGTAGTCCACGAAGCACCGGCCGATCTCGGACAGCAGCCCGTCCGGAAGGACTCCCCGGCGCTCCCGGGCGGTGCGCCGCAGCCGTTCGACGAGCAGCCCGTACTTCGAGAGGTGGCCGGTGTCCAGGGCGTTGCGCTCGTACGACACCGTCGTCATGGCCAGCGGCCAGCCGTCGCCCTCGGCGCCGATGCGCTCGGAGCGGGCGATGCGTACGTCGTCGAGGAACAGCTCGCAGAACTCGTCGTCACCGTTCGCCGCCCTCAGCGGCCGTACCGTCACTCCCGGCCGGTCCAGCGGCAGGGCGAACGCCGAGATCGACCGGTGCGCGGGCGCCGACCGGTCGGTCCTCGCGAGCAGCAGGCACAGACCGGAGTACTGCGCGTAACTGGTCCAGAGCTTCTGCCCCCGTACGGTGTAGTGGTCCTCGTGCCGGGTCGCGACCGTGCTCATCCCCGCGAGGTCCGATCCGGCTCCCGGCTCGCTGAAGCCCTGACACCACACGTCGTCACCGGCGAGCATGCGCGGCAGCCAGCGCCCGCGCTGCTCCTCGGAGCCGAACTCCAGGAGCGCGTGGGCGAGATAGCCGATCCGCGGGACCCCGGGGGCGTGACAGGCGCCGAGTTCATCGCTGATGGCGACCTGGTGCAGCGCGCTCAGGCCCTGGCCGCCGTACTGGACGGGGACGTCGAGGCCCACCCAGCCGCCCGAGTACAGCAGGCGGTGCCACCGGTGGAGGAAGACCGGGACCGGCTCGTCGGGGAGGCGTTCGGGCAGCGGGTGGTCGGCCAGCCAGGCACGGAACCGACGGCGGAGCCGGTCGAGGTCCGCGGGGTCGCCGAAGTCCAGGGGCGTGTCGGTCATCGGGTCAGCTCCGGCTGGGCCAGCGTCGTCAGGAGATCGGCCGTCGTCGCCAGCGTCATGGCGCCCAGCCGGACCTTGCGGAGGTACAGGTGCGCGATGTGCTCCCAGGTCTGGGCGATACCGCCGAAGACCTGCATGCCCGCGTACACCGCGTCGAGGGCCGACGCGTTCACCTCGGCCTTGGCGACGCGCGCGGCCGTCAGGGCCCTCGCGGGCGACTCGTTGTCCAGGCACCACGCGGCGTACCGGGTGGCACTGGTGCAGGCCTCGACGAGGACCGTCGCGTCGGCGAGCAGATGCTGGACCGCCTGGAACGAGCCGACCTCCCGCCCGTACTGACGGCGCTCCCGGGCGTACTCCACGCTCAGCCGGACGAACGACCCGGCCGCGCCGACGAGTTCACTGCTGACCATGACGAGCGCGTAGGCCTGCCAGTGCCGGTACTCCTGTGCGTCGAGTCGGCCGAGGACCCGTGCGGGCGACTCGGACGACACCGAGCGGATGCCGCGCAGAAGGTCGATGCCCGGTGCGGCCGCGCCGAGTTCGAGGGCGGTCACCGTTCCGTCGGGTGTGGCGCACAGCGCGCTGTCCGCTCCCTCGCAGTCCCAGGCGAGGAGTCGGGACGGGGAGGAGTCCGGAGCGGAGTCCGGGAAGCACAGGTCGTGGGCGAGGGCGATCGTCGGTGTCCCGCCGTGGGCCGAGGGCTCGGCCCGCTCGAGGAGTCGCAGCAGCTCCGGGGCGAGGAGCACGGTGCCGACCAGCGAGGTGGTCAGCGGCTGCCGGCCGTGTTCCTCGGCGAGCAGGGCGCACTCCTGGACGGTGGCGGCCGGGGGCGAGGAGCGGCGCAGTTCGGCGAGACCCAGTTCACCCAGCGCCTCCTGCGCGGCGGTGCGCGCGGTCGGCTTCACCTCGTCGGCCGAGCCGGTCCGGAACCGTGCGGCGAACGTGCGGAACATGTCCCGTACGAGCAGGAACTCCTCGGCCTCCACCGTCAGTCCTCCTCGGCCTCGGTCGGCCGTCGCCGGGCGCGGGACGCCAGCTCCTCGACGATCCGGATGTGGTCCGGGCTGGTCATGGTCGCCCGCTCGGCCATCAGCGCCGCCTCCATGCCGCCGCGGGACACCTGCTCGACCACCACGGCGAGGGCCATCTTGGTGGCGCGCAGCGCCTCGGCCGGCTGGGCCGCCAGCCGCCGGGCCAGTGCGAGGGCCTCCTTCTGCAGGTCCTCGGGGGCAACAGTGCGGTTCGCCAGGCCCAGTTCGACCGCCGTGGCGGCCGGAATGCGGTCGCCGGTGAAGAGGTACTCCTTCGCGCGGAGCAGGCTGGTGAGCAGGGGCCAGAGGGTCACCCCGCCGTCGCCCGCCACCAGGCCGACCGAGACATGGGGGTCGGCGAGGTAGGCGTCCTGCGCCATCAGGACCAGGTCGCAGCCCAGCGCCAGGCTGCAACCCAGCCCGACCGCGGGGCCGTTGACCGCCGCGATGACGGGCAGCGGGAAGCGGATCATCGCTGTCTGGATGCTGCGGTCGAGCCGGATCGACCGCTCGCGCAGCTCCGGATCGCTGTGGTGGCGCCGCAGGTGGTCGAAGTCGCCGCCCGCGCTGAACGCCCGGCCCGCGCCGGTGAGGACGACGGCCCGTGCGCCGGGATCGTCCGCGAGCTCCCGCCAGACGTCGGCCAGTCGGCGGTGGAGTTCCTCGGACACGCCGTTCAGCCGCTCGGGCCTGTTGAGCGTGACGATACGGATGTCGCCGTCCGCCTCGACGGTGATGACGGAGCTGACCTCGCCCATGGGGACCCCATCTCCAGTGCCTCAGTCGCCCCAACCTCAGATGATATTAAAGGTCAGACCGAATGGCCGTCAATGATCCGGGGAGGCCCGCCTTGAGCTCGCGGGAGTCAGTCCTCCGTGGGCCCGGACAGTTCCACCTGGCCCCGCCGGTCCACGCGTGCGGCCGCGTCGGCGAATCCGCACACATGGCGTGCCATGCGCCGCATCGCCGCGGGCCCGTCCTGGTCGCGGATCGCGTCGGTGATCTTCGCGTGCGCGCGGGCGGTGATCGAGCGGATCTCGGCGTCCATGAACTGTTCGAGGTTCGTGGCGGCGTAGATCGACTGCGAGAGCGCGCTCATGAACCCGATCAGGAGTTCGTTGTCGCTGGCCCTGGCCACCGCGCTGTGCCAGTCGATGTTCGCCCGCAGGAAGCGCGGGATGTCGTCCCCGGCCTCGACGAGATCCCGCTGGGCCGCGTCCAGTTCGGCGAGGTCGCGGTCGGTGCGGCGCACCGCCGCCAGCGCGGCACACGTGGGCTCGATCGCCTCCCGCGTCTCGTGCAGCGCCTCCAGCCGGATCCGCTGCCCCCGGATGACCAACTGCACGGTACTGGCGAGCGATTCACGGCCCGGCCGGTGCACGAAGGCGCCGCCGCCGCGGCCCGGCCTGATCTGGAGCAGCTTCTCCACCTCGAGGATCCGCAGCGCCTCCCGTACCGTGGCGCGGCTCAGCCCCGTCTGCTCGACGAGTTGACGCTCCGGCGGCAGCGCCATGCCCTCGGTGAACTCGCCGGAGAGAATGCGCTCGCGTACCTCCGACGCCAGGACGTCCGATGCCTTCGGAACCGTCAGGGCGTCGAAGCGCGGGTGAGACCTACCGGGCATGTACGTACTCCTGGGACCGATGCCACTGCTTTGGTTGAACCATTCAGCATAGTACGGATGCTCATGGCCACCACGAGCCGCGGCCACGGGTCACATGACCATGCCGCCGTCGACGGGCAGCACCTGCCCGGTGACGAAGGAGGCGGCGTCCGAGGCGAGGAAGACGAAGCTGCCGGCGATCTCCTCGGGCTCGGCCCAGCGGCCCAGCGGGATCCGGGCGAGCATCGCGTCCGCGAACTTCTTGTCGGTGCGGATCGTCTCCGTCATCGGTGTCGCGGCCAGCGGTGCCAGTGCGTTGACCTTGATCTGCCTGCGTGCCAGTTCACGCGCCAGGGACTTCGTCAGGCCGATGATGCCCGCCTTGGCCGCGGAGTAGTTCACCTGGCCGAGGGTGCCGACGATGCCGGCCGACGAGGTGACGTTGATGATCCGGCCCGTGCCGTCGGTGGGCAGGTACGGCAGCGCGGCCTGGGCGCAGTGGAAGGCGCCCATCAGGTGGATGTCGACGATCCGGCGGAACGCCTCCTCCTGGAGGTTCTCGAACATGTCCGGCGCGATGATCCCGGCGTTGTTGACGAGGATGTGCAGCTTCCCGCCGGTCAGCGCCGCCGCCCGGGCCGCCGCAGCGTCGGCGGACGCGCGGTCCCGTACGTCCAGTACGGCGCTGTCCGCCCGCTCACCGGCCGCGGAGATCTTCTCGGCGACCGCCGCGGCCGCCGCCCCGTCGACGTCGGTGACGAGGACCGCCGCACCGGCGTGCGCGAGCGCCTGGGCGACCGCGGAACCGATGCCCCCCGCGGCGCCGGTGACCAGGGCCGATCGCCCGCTGAGATCGAACAGACCGGTGTTGTCGGCCATCAATAGCTCCTCGGCATTCCCAGAGTGTGCGATCCCAGATAGTTCAGGATCATTTCCTGACTGATCGGCGCGATCTTCATCAGACGGGCCTCGCGGAAATAGCGGGCCACGTTGAATTCCTCGGAGTAGCCCATACCGCCGTGGGTCTGCAGGGCTCGGTCGGCGGCGGTGAACCCGGCGTCCGCGCAGAGGTACTTGGCGGTGTTCGCCTCACGCCCGCACGGCCGGCCGTTGTCGTAGAGCCAGGTCGCCTTGCGCAGGATCAGCTCGGCCGCGTCGAGCCGGGCGAGCGAGTCCGCGAGCGGGAACTGGATGGCCTGGTTCATGCCGATCGGCCTGCCGAACACCACGCGCTCGTTGCCGTAGCTCACGGCCTTCTCCAGCGCCACCCTGCCGATCCCGAGTGCCTCGGCGGCGATCAGCATGCGCTCCGGATTGAGTCCGTCGAGGAGGTAGCGGAACCCCTGGCCCTCCTCGCCCACCCGGTCCTCGACCGGGACGCGCAAGTCGTCGATGAACAACTCGTTCGAGGTCACGGCGTTGCGGCCCATCTTCGGGATGGGGCGGACGTCGATCCTGTCGCGGTCCAGGTCGGTGAGGAACAGTGTCATTCCGTCGGTCCGCTTGGCGACCTCGCCGACCTTCGTGGTGCGGGTCAGCAGCAGGATCTTCTCGGACTCCACGGCTTTGGAGATCCACACCTTGCGGCCGTTGACGACGTAGTGGTCGCCGTCCCGCCGGGCGAAGGTCGTGATGCTCGTCGTGTCCAGGCCGGCCTCGGGCTCGGTCACCCCGAAACAGACGTGGAGATCGCCGGTGGCGACACGGGGAAGCGTGCGTCGCTTGAGTTCCTCGGAACCGTGCACCACCACGGGCTGCATTCCGAAGATCGACATATGGATCGAGCTCGCGGCGTTCATCCCGCCGCCGGATCGCGCCACTTCCTCGAGCAGCAGCGTGGCCTCGGTGATGCCGAGACCGTGACCGCCGTACTCCTCCGGAATGGTGAGCCCCAGCCATCCGCCGTGCGCGACGGCGGCGTAGAACTCCTCGGGAAACCGGTGGTCCCGGTCCCTCTCCATCCAGTACCGGTCGTCGAAGTCGCGCAGGAGCCCGACGACTGCCTTGCGGATGGTTTCCTGATCTTCGGTCAGCTCAAAGTCCACGATGTTGGACCCCTCCGCAGCTTTGATATCTGCGAAACATAACAAAGGTCAGACCGTAAGTACAGTATGGATACGTCGGTCCTCCGTGAGCGCGTGTGACCTGTTGTCGAGCGTGTGCGACCTGTTCTAGCGGTCCGCGGCCGGGTTGCCCTCGACCCACTGGATGAGGAGCTGACGTACGTACGGGTTGCCGTCCTGCGCGGAGTGCGCCAGGCGCTCCGCGCTCGCGCGTGCCGCCCGCCAGGCCACCGGGGTGTCCTCGGTATGCGCGGTGTCGGCGGCGGCCAGCGCGTCGGCCGCCAGGCCCCGCAGATCCTCGGCGAGGTCGTCGTGCGCCGCGGTCCGGTACGCCTCAAGACGGAGCGCCGTCAGTTCCTCGGCGGTGGGGGCGGGCCGCGCTGGAGGCTGGGCGTAGCCGCTGACCGCTATGACCACACAGAAGGTCGCCACGTCCCGGCGGCTCTCCCGCTGTCCCCGCGCGATGGCGGGCCCGAGCCAGGCGGCGGCCTTCCAGTGGGCCACGGTGGTGGCCGCGAGGAGGGAGACGGTGAGCGCGGTAAGAGGAATCCAGCCACCGAGGAAGTAGCCGATCGGGCCGAGTACGAGGAGGCAGGCCCCGCTGAGCATCCAGATGCGACGGCGGCCGATTCTGAGGTGTCGGGGCTCCATGTCCTTCAGTGTCTCAGGGGCGCGCAGGGAGCGGTGAGGCGGCGCGGGATTCGCGGAGCGCGCCGCCCAGTGCCGGTGGAGTGGAGCCGGTCGGCCGGGTTGCCACCCGGGCCGCACGCACGGCGCTAACCTGGCGGCCATGCGCCGTGGGAACTGGCTCGGAACCTTCGTGACGGCAGCCGTGGTGGCCCTCACCGCGGGGTGCGGGGGCGCCTCGGGGGTACCCGCCGCGTCCGCGGCACCGACACCGGGCGCCTCGGGGGCGATCTCGGTGACGAGCTCGGCGTTCGGGGACGGCGGCACCGTCCCACGCCGTTTCACCTGCGACGGTGCGAACGTGTCCCCGCCGCTGCGTCTCTCCGGTGTGCCGGGTGGCGCGGCCGAGCTGGTCGTGCTGGCCGAGGATCCGGACGCCGCGTCCGGCACCTTCGTGCACTGGCTCATGTGGGGCGTCGACCCGCACGAGACGACGCTGGGCGCGGGCGCCGTCCCGAAGGGGGCCGTGCAGGGCCGCAACGGTTTCGGACAGCGCCGCTACGGCGGTCCCTGCCCGCCCGCCGGCACACCTCACCACTACGTCTTCTCGGTCCTCGCCGCCGACGTGCGACTGCGCCTTCCCGGGGACGCCACCGTCGACGCCGTACGGCGCGCGCTGGCCGGTCACACGGTGGGCTCCGGCACCCTCGTCGGGCGCTACGGACGTACGGGCTGAATGGCCGGAGATCGCCCTGCCCAAGCGTGACGGGCGTACATACGATGCGGTCGATCCCGGCCTTCACAGCTCCTTCACAGGGCGGGGTCGCATAGGCATGTACTTGACATGTCCATGCTTCAACGATCCGCGCTTGATCCAACGCAGTGGTCTGCGACGGCGCCGCACGTCCGCGTGAGGCGCCGCACCCCCCAATTCACGACGGCACACGTTCCGTGCCGCCGTAGACACCAACGCAACGGATTGGAGCACCATGGCTGGTGGGCTGCTTCTG
Source organism: Streptomyces sp. NPDC111507 (assembly GCF_055638955.1). Classification (NCBI taxonomy): domain Bacteria; kingdom Bacillati; phylum Actinomycetota; class Actinomycetes; order Kitasatosporales; family Streptomycetaceae; genus Streptomyces; species Streptomyces sp. NPDC111507. Next base: position 89,813 of record NZ_JBVKBU010000007.1, read on the forward strand.
GGTGGCGCGATAGCCGCCCTGTTCGCCACCGCACTACCGGGTCCGGACCCGTCCTCCGGGATCGTCGACCCGCCCCCGGACAAGATCGTCATCAAGGTCGCCACCGTGAACGGCTCCGGCTGCCCGCAGGGAACCGCCGCCGTCGCGGTCTCCCCGGACAACACGGCCTTCACGGTCACCTACAGCGACTACCTCGCCCAGGTCGGAGGCAACTCCGACCCCACCGCCTTCCGCAAGAACTGTCAGCTCAACCTGATCGTCCATGTTCCGCAGGGCTTCACGTACGCCATCGCCAGCGCGGACTACCGCGGCTTCGCCGCACTCCAGTCGGGCGCGAGCAGCACCGAGAAGGCCTCGTACTACTTCCAGGGCTCGTCGAGCACGGCGGCCATCACCCACCCCTTCCGCGGCCCCTACAACGACAACTGGCAGTCCACGGACGTCACCGACTGGGCCCAACTGGTGTGGGCGCCCTGCGGTGTCCAGCGGAACTTCAACATCAACACCGAGCTGCGCGTCAACGCGGGCACGTCCACGCCCGGCAGCAGCAGTTTCATGACCATGGACTCCACGGACGGTGACATCAGCACCATCTACCACCTCGCCTGGAAGGAGTGCCCCGCCTCCTGACCTCCCGCTCCGTCCGCGTGACCTTGACCGGCTCCGCCGCATCGGAGCCGGTCAAGTGGAGCCTGGCGAACCGGGTGGCCGGGTAGTCGGGTACTCGGATAGCCGGGCGCGCTAGGGAAGCAGGCGTTCGATGGCTGTGGGTCCGTCCTCCCGCAGCCTGCGCTCGGCCCAGGCGAGGTTCTTCGGACTGAGGTCGCGACCCGCGGCGAGCACCATGTCCTCGGCGGTCACGGGGCCTTCGGAGCCGGTGTGCAGCAGCGTGTCGGGGGTCGCCCTGTCGTCGGACGGTGAGGACGAATCGGGCTGGCTTGTTGGCATGATCTCTCCCTCTTCCACCTGACCTGTTCTCACGCTACGGGCATTCCGCACACCCCGCGCGACACGCCCCGTGGGGAGGCCGTTCGGGGCAGGTTCGGGGTGCCCGCGCCCCGTTCGGATGTACAACGATGTCGGTCGTCGGCCGCGGAGGTGATGGTGGAACCACTCGCACCCCTGCGACTGATCGGAGCCTGTAATGCGTATTCGTCTGATGGCCGCCGCCGGGCTGGCAGGCGTGGCCCTGCTGGCCACCGCCGGGACCGCCGCCGCCGACCCCGACCCGATCGGTGTCGCCGCGAACAGTCCTGGTCTCCTGTCCGGCAACGTCATCCAGATGCCCGTCGACCTCGGCCTCAACCTCTGCGGCGACTCCGTCGACCTGATGGGTCTGCTGAACCCGGCCGCGGGGGACACCTGCACGAACGACTGAACCGGCTGACCGCCGAGCCGCGCCGCGCCGGGCAGGTCTTCCCCTGCCCGGCGGACGGCCCCGGTTTCCCGGCTCCGGTTTCCTGGCGGACGGCGATCGGTTTGGGCGGGTGGTCTTGTGCGCGGGAGGACGATCACCGGCGTTGACGCACGGTCCCGGTCCTGACGGACGGCTACCGGTTCTGGCGGACGGCTACCGGTCTTGGCGGATGGTCGCCTGCGTTGGCGAACCTCTGCCGGAAGTGATGGACGGCCCCCGGCTCAGACGCACAGTCGTCGGTCTTGGCGAACCGCTGCCGGATGTCGCGTGTCGGCCATCGGACTGGCGGACGATCACCGGCGTCGGCGCACGGTCCCGGTTCTGGCGGACGGCTACCGGTTCTGGCGGATGGTCGCCTGCGCTGGCGAACCGCTGCCGGACGTGGTGGACGCCACCGGATCTGGCGGACGGCCACCGGCTTCGGTGCCGGGTCGCCGGTCCTGGCGGACGGCCACTGATCCCGGCGGAGGGGGATCTGCCCTGGCGGACCGCGACCGGTGTCGGCGGGCCGCTGCTAACGGCGTCGGTTTTGGCGAACCGCCGCCGGATGTCGCTGGTCGGCCATCGGTTCTGGCGGACGATCACCGGCTTCGGCGCACGATTGCCGGTCTTGGCGGACAGCTACCGTGCTGGCGAACCGATGCCGGACATGGCGGACGGCCACCGGGTTCGGTGCCGGGGTGCCGGTCCTGGCGGACGGCCACTGACCCCGGCGGAAGGGGATCTGCCCTGGCGGACCGCGACTGATGTCGGCGGGCCGCTGCTCGTGCCGGCGGATGGCCATCGATCCCGGAGGGCGGCCACCCGACGCGGAGGGCGGACCCCCGACCCAGCGGGCCGTCATCGATCTCGGCGGGCCGCCACCCGTTCCGGCAGGTGGTCGTTGGTCCCAAGGTGGGCCGCCAGCCGCAGACAGCCACTGGTTCCGGCGTAGCGCTGCCAGGCCCGGCGATCTGGCATCCGAGCCGGGGATCTGTACCTCCGACCCGGCAGCCCGCCCCCGATCCGACGGGGTGCCGGTCGTACCGATGGGGGCTGGATGTCGGGCGTTCGGTGGGTTACTCGTCCGTTGCGTCCAGCGGCTCGTTCGACGGGGGGATGATGCGGGCCGTGAGGTCCGGGTCGGGCATGTGTGGGTCGAAGGGGAACATGGGGCGGAGGATGCGGTGGTGGCCCAAGCGGGCGAGGTCCTGGTCGACGCCGCCCGGGGTCAGCGCCATCTTCCAGCCGGCGGACATGGCGAACAGTTCCGGTTCCAGATAGCCGATCTTGACCACGACGACGTCGGCGCCGCGCGGGTCGAGCGCCAGGCCGGTGAAGTCGTGCTCGTAGTGGTACGGCTTACGGAGCCGCGTGATGATCACGTACACGCTTCCGACCCGCAGGACGACCTCCGTCCCGGCGTCCCGGTCACCGTGCCGGACCGCGTGGACCACCCCGGTCATGGTGAGCGGCCCGGCGTGCCGGTCGTCCACCTCGGCACCGGCCGTGACCCTGACCGTCGCGCCGACGCCCGCCTTCTCCGCGGTCGCGACGGCGGTCGGCCCCGGCACGGAGGCGTAGATGACCCTCGGCCCGGACGGTTCCTTGAACTCCGGCCGGGAGAGGACGCGTTCGAGCCCCCACGTAACATCGCCCGCGCCGCCCGCCGTCGGATTGTCGCCGGTGTCGCTGATGAAGAACGGCCGGGCATCGGGGGAGGAGGCCAGCGCCTCGGCGAGGCACTCGTCCAGTGACCCGGTCGGCGCGACGAACGCGAACGCGCCCCGCGCCTCCCAGAACCCGCGCGCCAGCCGCTCGGCGCCCCGCGCGACGGCGGCCTCGGACGGCCCGGTGACCACGACCGCGGCGCGGTTGCGCGGCTCGTCCGCCCACGCGTACCCGACCCAGATCGCGGCGTCGGTCACACCGTCCGTCGCCTCCACCTCGTCGATGGCCGCGTACACGCTCCTGGCGGGCTCGATGCGCGTCGAGGTCTGCTCACCGGCCAGCAGCACGGGCACCGGGATCCAGGCCTTGACCGGCCGGGGCGCACCGGTGGCGAGCAGATCCACGAGATGACGGGCGGCCCGCTCCTTCGTCTCCATGTGGTCCTCGTGCGGAGCCATCCGGTAGCAGGTGATGAGGTCGCTCATGTGCGCGAGCTCACGCGAGACGTTGCCGTGCAGGTCCATGGAGGTGGACACGATGACGTCGGCTCCGACGGTCTCGCGGATCCGCGCGAGCAGGACGGCCTCGGCGTCGTCGACGCCCTCCACCGTCATGGCGCCGTGGATGTCGTACCAGAGCCCGTCGAGGCGCGGCAGCTCCCCGAGCCGCCGCAGGAGCTCCGCGGAGAGCTCCGCGAACGCGGCCGCGGTCACCGTGCCCCCGGGCAGCGACTTGCCGACGAGCGCGCCGCGCCAGGAGGCCGCGTCACGCAGGGGCGTCCCGGGCGCGAGGAAGGGATAGCGCGTGAGGACGTCCTCGCCGCGCTGCGGGTGGAAGGCGGGTGCCTCGGTGCGCGCCGGTGAGAACGTCGACGACTCGATGCCGAGTCCGGCGATGGCGATGACGGGCCGGGCGACGGCGGTACGGGGGTGCGTCATGGCTCCTCGATTCGTATGCGCTGGTCGGTATGGGGTCCCGTTCCTGCTCCCGCTCCGGTCACGGCCTGGAGTGCGTGGACCAGCGCCCGTTGGAGCGCGAACTGGCCCGCGCCGACCAGCCCCGCGTCCGCGCCGAGGCTCGCCCGCTCGATCACCAGATGCTTGGTCACCAGCGGATGGCACCCCTCGTACAGCTGACTGCGGACGGCGGCGACGAACGGTTCGAGCGTGGAGAGGATGCCCCCGAGGTACACGGCGTCCGGGTTGAAGAAGTTGACGTTGGCGGCGAGCACCATGCCGAGGTAGCGGCCGGCCTGACGGACGGCGCGGGTCGCCTCCGGGTCGGCGTCGGACGCGAACCGGACGACGTCCTCGATCGAGTCGACGTCGAGCCCCCGCTCACGCAGGACCCGCACCAGTGCCGCGCCCGACGCGACGGTCTCCAGGCACCCGGTGTTGCCGCAGGAGCAGGGGATGTCGTGGCCCGCTTCGACCCGTACGTGGGTGATCTCGCCGGCGGCGCCGGTCCCGCCCCGGTAGAGCCGTCCGTCGGCGATGACGCCCGCGCCGATCGCAGAGCCCATCTTCACCATGATCGACTGGCGACGCTCGGCCGGCTGGACAGTGTGCTCGCCGACGGCCATGCAGTTGGCGTCGTTCTCGATCGCCGCCGGAACGCCGAAGCGGTCCTCGAGCCAGGCCCGGACGGGGAACCGGTTCCAGCCGGGCATGCGCGACGGCAGTGTCACCACTCCGGAGGCGACATCGACCGGCCCCGGCAGCGAGAGGCCGACCCCCTTGAGCAGCTCCCGCCCATGCCGCTCGGCGAGGCCCTCCAGTGTCTCGGCGAGCCCGGGCAGCGCGGTTTCGGGCCCCTCCGCCGTCGGGAACGGCACCGTCGACACGTCCGTGAGCCCGCCGCCCGGCAGCACGACACCGACGTGGGCGTGTCTGCCCCCGAGTTCGGCCGCGACCGCGAACCCGTCGCTGCCGCCGAGCCGCAGGACCTTGCGCGGACGACCTCCCGTGGAGGAGCGCGTGCCCTGCTCCGCCACCAGCCCATGGGCGACGAGTTGACCGACCGTCAGGGAGATCGTCGAGGGCGCGGCCCCGAGCAGATCGGCGAGTTCGGTGCGCGTGGTCGCCTGCCCGGAAGCGAGCAGTTCGAGGACGCGCTCGGCCAGGGACGAGACGCCCGTGGCACCCCTGCGGTGTACCGCACTTTTTTCAGGCATGGACGAAGTAACTTCCGACGACGGGATCGGGATGCCGAGCGTACGTCCCTGAAGCCGCCTCTCCACTTTTTTCAGAACAGCAGAAACAGGCTTTTTACAGCAGGGCGTCTGTTTCTTCGAACAGTCGGGTCGTTGACTGGCTCCGCCACGCCCGTTGCCCCTTTTTTCACCCCTGCTCACCCCTGTTCACCCCGAGGAGAGTCATGTCCCCTGCTCGCGCGACACTCGTCGCCGGTGCCGTCGTCTCGGCGGGCACGCTGCTGCTCGCGGGCTGCTCCGGGACGAGCGGCACGTCGTCCACGTCCCCCGACTCCATCAACTACGCGCTGCCCGCGAACTTCACCCCGAACTGGATTCTGCCGATCGGCACGGCGGCGCACCTCAACACCAACAACATCTCCCTCGCCAACAGCCTCTGGGAGCCACTCGTCGCGTACGACGGCTCGACCGGCAAGATCGCCTGGAACAAGAACGGATCCATCGCCACCGCCGCCGACTTCGCCTCCGACGGCAAGAGCGTCACCCTCACACTCGGCGACCGCAGGTGGAGCGACGGCAGGCCGATCACCTCGCGCGACGTGGAGTTCTGGTTCAACCTCATCAAGGCGAACAAGGAACAGTGGGCGGGCTACAACCCCGGCAAGGCGCCGGACAACTGGACCTCGTTCAAGACCGTCGACGACCACCGCTTCACGCTCACGTTCGACAAGGCCTACAACTCCGACTGGATGCTCGCCAATGAGCTGAGCGCGATCAACCCGCTCCCCCAGCACGCATGGGACAAGACGGCCGCATCGTCCGCGGTGGCGGACGCCGACCGGACGGCCGCCGGCGCCCAGCAGGTGTGGACGTACCTCAACACAGCCGCGAAGAACATCTCCGGCTACGAGAAGGACGCGCTGTGGAAGACCATCAGCGGTCCCTACGCGGTCAAGTCCTTCTCGACCGCAGGCAAGGTCGTGCTCACCGCCAACAAGAAGTACGACGGCGGTGAGAAGCCGGACATCGCCACCGTGAACCTCCTCCCGTTCACGACGGCGGACGCCGAGAAGAACGCACTGCGCTCCGGGAGCGTCGACTACGGCTACATCGAGGCGACCGACCTCGACCAGAAGGACCGGTTCACCGCCCAGGGGTACACGGTCAAGCCCTGGTCGGGCTGGGCGATCACCTACATGCCGTACAACTTCAACAACCCCTCCATGGGCGCCGTGTTCAAGCAGCTGTACGCCCGGCAGGCGGTCCAGCGGTCGATCGACCAGAGCAGCCTGGCGAAGGTCATCTTCAACGGCACCGCGGTCCCCGGCTACGGCCCGATCCCGCAGGCGCAGTCGAGCGACTTCCTCTCGCCCACGCAGAAGGGCAATCCGTACCCCTTCTCGACCTCGGCCGCCAAGTCCCTGCTGACCGGCCACGGTTGGACCGAACAGGGCGGAGTCATGGTGTGCACGGACGCGGGCCCAGGCGCCTCGCAGTGCGGTGACGGGGTCGCCAAGGGCACCAGGTTCCAGATGCAGGTGCTGTCGCAGTCCGGCTCGACCGTCACCGACAACATGATGAGCGCTGTCCAGTCCTCGCTGGAGAAGACCGGGATCAAGTTCACGATCAAGACAGCGCCCGTGAACTCGGTGCTGTCCCAGACCCCGCCGTGCACCGCGGGCCAGTCGATCTGCACATGGCAGCTGTCGTTCTTCGGCACGGCAGGCAGCTGGTACTTCAGCGCCTTCCCGACCGGCGACTCGCTCTTCCAGAGCAAGGGCGGCTCGAACTTCGGCAGCTACTCCAACCCGGAGATCGACCGGCTGATCACCGCCTCCACCACGTCGAACTCCGCGCAGGCCGTACGGGACTACAGCGCGGCCCTCGCCAAGGACCTCCCGGTCATCTGGCTGCCGGAGCCCGACTACCAGATCTCCGTCCTCAAGAACGGCCTCGGCGGCTTCTCACAGGACTCACTCGCCAACTTCCACCCGGCTCAGTGGAAGTGGAACCGCTGACCGCATGGACACCCTCCTCTACCTGGCCCGGCGCGTCCTGCAGTCCCTCGCGGTGATCCTCATCGTGACGGTGGTGGTCTTCTGCCTGCTGCACGCGCTGCCCGGCGGACCCGCACGCGGGATCCTCGGCCCGCAGGCGACGGCCCAGCAGATCGCGCAGTTCGACCACGAGCAGGGCCTCGACCGCTCGCTCCCCGTCCAGTACCTCTACTACCTGCGCACTCTGCTGCACGGCGACCTCGGCACCTCGTACACCCTGAACGAGGCGGTCTCCCGGCTCATCGAACAGCGCCTCCCGAAGACCCTGGTCCTCACCGTGCTGTCCGCGCTGGCCGGGCTCGCGCTCGCGATCCCGCTCGGCATGTGGCAGGCGGTCCGGCGCAACAAGCCGGTGGACTACGTCATCACGACGCTGAGCTTCGTCGCGTACTCGACCCCCGTGTACTTCCTCGGGCTCGTCCTGGTCCTGGTCTTCACACAGTTGCTGCCCTGGTTCCCCTCGCAGGCGCCGCAGGGCGACACGCTCGGGCAAGTACTCTCCCAGCCGAACGCACTGGTCCTGCCAGTCGTCGCGGGAGCCGCGTCCATGGTCGCCGTCTTCAGCCGGTACATGCGCGCCGCGACCCTGGAGAACCTCTCCGAGGACTACGTACGCACCGCGCGGGCCGGCGGCTCCCGGCCCCGCGCGATCCTGTGGCGGCACGTGTTGCGCAACTCGCTGACCCCTGTCGTCGCGATGCTCGGCTACTACGTGCCCGTCCTCTTCGGCGGCGCCCTCGTCGTCGAGCAGCTCTTCAACTACCCCGGGATGGGGCTGCTGTTCTGGAGCGCCGCGCAGTCCTCCGACTACCCCGTGCTGCTCGGCTGCGTCCTCGTCATCTCCGTCGCGACGGTCGTCGGCACCCTGCTCGCCGACATCGTCCAGCGGATCGTCGATCCCCGAGTGAAGGCGGGCCGGTCATGAGCGCCGTATTGCCGGTGACACCCACCGTGGGGGCGGCCCCGGGCCATCGCCTCGCCCTGCGCCGGTTCACGCGCAACAGGCTCGCGGTCACGGGTCTGGCGGTCGTCGTCCTGTTCCTGCTCTTCTGCTTCGCCGGCCCGCTGCTCCACTCGACCGACCAGACCCACACCCATCTGACCCAGGTGAACCTGGCGCCGGGCGGCGCGCACCTGCTCGGCACCGACGCCGTCGGACACGACGAGCTGGGGCGGCTCATGTACGGCGGCAAGGTGTCGCTGCTCGTCGGCCTCGCCTCCGGCCTGCTCGCGACCGTCATCGGCACGCTCTGGGGCGCGGTCGCGGGCTACGCGGGCGGCTGGATCGACGCGGTGATGATGCGGGTCGTGGACGCCGGAATCGCCATCCCGGCACTCTTCATCCTCCTCGTCGTCTCCGCCATCACCACCCCGGACACCTGGGGGCTCGTCGTCATCCTCGGTCTGGTCTCCTGGCTGGTCCCCTCCCGTCTCGTCCGGGCCGAGACGCTCACCCTGAAGGGCCGGGACTACGTGCTGACACTGCGCGCCATCGGCGGCACGCACGGCCGGGCGATCGGCCGGCACATCCTGCCGAACTCCGTCTCGACGGTCGTGGTCGCCGCGACCTTCCAGGTCGCCGACGCGATCCTCCTCGTCGCCTACGTGTCCTATCTCGGCCTGGGCGTCCAACCTCCGTCGACCGACTGGGGCGGCATGCTCTCGGCCGGTCTGACAGCCGCGTACTCGGGACGCTGGTGGCTCATCGTGCCGCCCGGCCTCGCCATCATCCTCGTCGTCTGCGCCTTCAACGCCGTCGGCGACGGACTGCGCGACGCCTTCGACGTGAGGGGGCGCGGATGACCGCCGACATCCTGCGGATCGAGAACCTGGGGGTCACCTTCGCCACGGAGACGGGTGAAGTGGCCGCGGTACGAGAGGTCTCGCTGAGGGTCCGGCCCGGTGAGACGCTCGCCCTCGTCGGCGAGTCGGGCTCCGGCAAGTCGACCGTCGCGCTCGCCGCGATGGGGCTGCTGCCGGGCACCGCCCGCGCCACGGGTCACGCCGTCGTCGGCGGCACCGACATCATCGGTGCCACCGAGGCCGACCTCGCGGGTCTACGGGGTCGCACCGCGTCGATGGTGTTCCAGGAACCCGCGACCGCGCTCGACCCGCTCACCCGGATCGGCGCCCAGATCGCCGAAGTCATCCGCAACCACCGTCCCGTCACGGCCAAGGAGGCAGCCGGGGAGGCGGTCGAACTCCTGCGTCGCGTCGGCATCCCGGATCCGGGGACACGGGCGTCCGCGTTCCCGTTCCAGCTCTCCGGGGGACAGCGGCAGCGCGTGGTCATCGCCATGGCGATCGCCAACGCGCCGAGCCTGCTCATCGCCGACGAACCGACCACCGCGCTCGACGTGACCGTGCAGGCCGAGATCCTTGATCTGTTGCGGTCGCTCGCCGCCGACTTCGACACGGGGGTGCTGCTGGTCACGCACAACATGGGAGTGGTCGCCGACTTCGCGGACCGCGTCGCCGTCATGCTCCAGGGGGAGATCGTGGAGACGGGGCCGGTGGAGGAGGTGCTCCTGCGGCCCACGCACGCGTACACCAAGCGCCTGCTCGGGGCGGTGCCGCGGCTGGCCGTCGCCGAGCCGGGCGCCGACTCCCGGCGTACCGAAGGGGACCGGCCCGGCGCGGACCCGGTGGTCGAACTGCGGGACGTGAGCGTGCGGTTCGGCCGTGGGCGCCGCGCCGTCCGGGCACTCGACGGCGTCTCGCTGACGGTCGGGGCCGGTGAGACCGTGGGTCTGGTGGGGGAGTCGGGCTCGGGCAAGTCGACCGCGGCGCGCGTCGCGCTGGGCCTCGTACCCTCGTCGTCCGGCTCGGTGTCGCTGTTCGGCGCCGACCTCGGCAGGACCCGGGGGCGGGCGCGGCGCGCCCTGCTGGCCGGTGTCGGCGTGGTCCTGCAGGACCCGGTGGCCTCGCTCGACGCCCGGATGAGCGTGGCGGAGTGCGTCGCCGAGCCGCTGCGCGTGCACCGCCGGGGCATGCCGGCGGCCGAGCGCCGGATCCGGGTCGGGGACGCACTCGAACTTGTGCGTCTTCCGAGGGAGTTGGCCCATCGCGGTCCGCGCGAGTTGTCCGGTGGCCAGCGGCAGCGGGTGAGCCTCGCCCGGGCCCTGGTCCTCGAGCCGCGGCTGCTGGTCGCGGACGAACCGACGAGCGCGCTCGACGTGAGTGTGCAGCAGTCGGTCCTCGAGGTGATCGCGAGGCTCCAAGGCGAGCTGGGGTTCGCCTGTCTGTTCGTGTCCCACGACCTCGCCGTCGTACAGCAATTCGCCCAGCACGTGGTCGTCCTGCGGGCCGGGCGCATCGAGGAGGAGGGCAGTACCGCGACCACGCTCCTGCACCCGCGCACGGACTACACGCGTCGGCTCATCGCCGCCGTGCCCGTGCCCGACCCGGTGCTGCAACGCCGTCGGCGCGCGGAACGGCGGGCCGCCACGGGGGTCACGGCGTGACCGTGTCCGGGAGCCGCCCCCCGACGCCCGGGGTGTACGCCGGTGTCGACATCGGCGGGACGACCACCCAGGTCGTGCTCTGCGCGGCCGACCTCACCGTCGTCGACTCCGTGGAGGTGCCGACACCGGCGGCCGAGGGCGGACGGGCGATGGTCCGCGCCGCGCTCGACGCTCTGGATCCGCTCCGCGCACGCGCGGCCTCGCGACTGCTGGGCGTCGGCGTCGGCGCGGCAGGTGTCGTCGACAGCCGGGCCGGCCGCATCCTCGTGGCGAGCGACTCCTTCCGCTCCTGGGCCGGGTTCCCGGTGACGGCGACGGTCGAGGACGTGCTCGGCGTACCGGCCTTCCTCGACAACGACGTCAACGCCTTCCTGCGTGGCGAGGTCGCGAAGGGGGCCGTCGCGGGAGAGCCCGCCGCACTCGGGATGACGCTCGGCACCGGGGTCGGGGGCGCGCTGTGGCTGGACGGTGCGCTGTTCGAGGGGGCGCACGGGGCAGCAGGCGAGATCGGCCATCTCCCCGGTTTCGGCGACCTGCCGTGCACCTGCGGCGGCCGTGGCCACCTGGAGACGCTCGCCTCCGGTCGCTCCCTGGCGGCCCGTTACGGCGAGCGGACGGGGCGCTCCCTGACCGCCCGGGGCATCGCAGAGGCGGCGGTCGACGGCGACCCCGAGGCGCTCGCCGTCTACGGGGCCGCGGGGGCGGGCGTCGCCCGCGCGATCCTGATCACGGCGGGCCTGGTGGACCTCACTACCTTCGTGATCGGCGGCGGGGTCAGCCGGGCCTGGGACCTCCTCGAACCGTCGATCGCCGCCGCGCTCGCCGCCGAGCCGCCGGTCAGCGGACAGGCGATCCGGGTCGTACGGGCCCGGCTGGGGAGCCGCGCGGTGGCGATCGGCGCGGCGTCCCGGGCCAGGACGGAACTCGGGGCGGTGACAAGGGTGTAGGGGGCGGGGTGGGTAACTGCCGTGGGTCGGTGGGTGAGTTGACGGCCAACGCTCCTTCATTGGTCTGTACATGACCGCAGTTGAAGGGCCAGACTGTGCGCCGAAACCGCACCCCCCACCGAGGAGAACCTCATGCGCATGCCCGCCCGGCAACGTTGTCACGCGGTCCTGGCCGGACTCGTCACCCTCGCCACGGCCGCCGTGCTGTCCGTCTCCGTCACCACACCCGCGTCGGCCGCCGACACCTGGACCGAGGTGGGCTCCGACCGCGCCGACCCGCTGACCGAGAGCCAGGGCCTGACCTCGGTCGAGGTTCCGGCCGGCAGCCCCAACCACTACACCGGGATCGGCACCATCCCGATCGGCGTCAGCAGCCGAGGCTGGAACCACGTCGGCGACCCGGACGCCTCCTACAACGGCTACTACGTCGAGCCGTACCAGAGCGACTCCGGCAGCTCCAAGATGTACCGGGTGCAGGCGCCCGGCGGCGCCTGGTCGGAGTACGTCCACGCGCTGAGCCCCGGCGAGGCGCTGAACAACTCCTTCGACACCATCTCCCCTGACGGCCAGTGGATGGTGTCGGGGGAGTGGGGCACGATGACCCGGCTGCTGGTGTTCCCGACCCCCGGCGTGAACCCGAGCACCTCCCCCTCGGCCAACCTCCCGCAGGCCTCCACCATCAACCTCGACCACGCCGTCCGTGACGTACAGGGCTGCGACTTCGTCACCGCGACCCAGCTGCTGTGCTCCTCCGACGACCCGGCGGGCACCCTCTTCGGCATCACCAAGCCGCTGCTGCAGATCGACCTGTCCGCCGCCCCCAGTGGCAGCGGCGACGTGACGGGCCATGTCACCGCCCTGCGTCAGCTCCCGCTGCGCAGCTCCTGCTCGGGCACCTTCGAGGCCGAGGGCATCGACTACGACCGGCGCACCGGCACTCTGCGCGTGATCGTCGTGTCGCCCGGCTTCTGTGTCCTGACCGACAGCAAGACCTACCGGTTCACCAAGAGCTGAGCGTCCGCACGCGGGGAGTGACACCGGCGGCGACGGGAGCGTAGGCGTCCGAGGTGGGGGAGGTCTAAGGTCGGAAGCAGAACCAGAGAAATGGGGAGGCGGCCGACAGTGGTGCAGGACGAGGCCGTGATCGGCTGTACCGGGGAGCTGCTCATCGGCACACGGGGAACCGCCGGTCCCGGCGAGATACTCGTGCGGGTCAGAGGCGGATCCGAGACCTTCCTTGCCTGGTCGCAGGAGCCCCTGCCGATGGGGGCGACCGTGCTCGTGGTCGAATCCAGAGGATGCCGTGAGGTCGACGTCATCCGCTGGGTCGATCCGCTGGACGCGTTGGACGGCGATTCCGTCGACGCCGGTTAAGGAGAAACAGGATGTTCGGTTACCGCGTTCCCGCTCCCGACGAGGCGATGCTGATCTCGGGAGGCAGGCGGGGACTGGGGGGCGCGCCGTTCCGGGTGGTCACGGGGCACGGAAAGTTCGTGCTGCCCGTCTTCCGCAAGACCCGCTTCCTCACGCTGTCGATGTGCGAGGCCGAGGTGACCGAGACCTGTGTCACCAGGCAGGGCATCGCCCTGCATGTCCGCGCCGTCATCGCCTTCAAGGTCGGCAACGACACCGAGAGCATCATCAACGCCGGTCAGCGCTTCCTCTCCGACCAGGAGCAGATGTCGGTGCTGACCGGCCGGATCTTCGCCGGTCATCTGCGGGCCATCATCGGCTCGATGACCGTCGAGGAGATCGTCACCGAGCGGCAGAAGCTCGCCGCGGAGGTCCTGGACACCTCGAAGGTCGAGATGGCGAAGATCGGTCTGATCGTGGACTCGCTGCAGATCCAGTCGATCGACGACGGTGACACCGGCTACATCGCGGCCATGTCCGCACCGCACAAGGCCGCCATCCAGCGGCAGGCCCAGATCGCGCAGGCCCAGGCGACCCAGGCCTCGGTCGAGGCGGAGCAGGTGGCCGCGCGCAACCAGGCCGAGTACGCCCGCCAGACCGCGATCGTGAAGGCGGAGTACTCGGCCGAGGTGGACCGCGCCCAGGCGCAGGCCGCCCAGGCCGGACCGCTGGCGCAGGCGCACGCCCAGCAGGAGGTGCTCGCCGCGCAGACCGAACTGGCCCAGCGGGCGGCCCAGTTGCGTCAGCAGCAGCTCGTCGCCGAGATCGTCAAGCCTGCCGAGGCCGAGGCGGAGCGGATCAAGGTGCTCGCCATCGCCGATGCGGAACGCATGAAGATCCAGGCCGAGGCCGCCGCCTCGCACGACCGCGTGGCGCTCGACCGGATGCTGATCGACCAGCTCCCGCTGATCGTGAAGGAGGCCGCGGGCGGTCTCGCCGGCGCCAACGTCAACGTCCTGAACGGCGCGGACGGCCTGGGCGAGATCGCTGCCGGGCTGGTCGCCCAGGGCCTGACGATCCTGGACTCGGTCCGCCAGAACCTGAACGGTCAGAACGCGGGCGATCAGAAGTCCGGGGGGCGTTCGGAGAAGACGGAAGGGCTGCTGGAGCTCCAGAGCTACCGGCGGACCCCGGAACAGCAGGACAGGGACGGGAACGAGCCGGAGGGCGGCCCGTCCTCGACGACCTGACCCGAGGCTGCCGTACCGTGACGGCGCTTGCGCCCGGTGCGGTGGTGGACGAGTGACGGAGTGAAGCGGCCGCCGTTCCCTGGGGACGGCGGCACGCTCCCACCCGGGCGGTACACCGGTAGGGACGTCCCGTCAGGAAAGCCAGCCGGTGGAGCCGTTCCCGGGAGGAAGGGACGGGGGCAGCGCGCGAGGGCCGGGGCCCGGAGCACCGGACGGTCTCGGGTGGAGACCGCCCGACGAGGGATCCCTGTTGAGGATCCACTCGAGTTCGCGCTGGATTCTGCGGGCCTCGTTGCGGACCTGCAGGGGTATGTCCCCTCGTTCGGAGATCAGTTGGGCGTAGATGGGTGCGTCGTGCACAGGTAGTGCTTCTCCTCGGGTCTGGTGCCTTCCCTCTACGGTAAGGCCGCGGTGGTGCCGCGGGACTCATCCTCCCAGTTCGGCCAGAACCGGAACCACCCGACCAAGGAATGGCACCTTCCCCACGAACCGTCGGTGTCCCTACGAGTCGTTGGCGCTCGAGGGACCGAACAACTCGATCTCGGCTATGGAGACCTGCTTGTCCTTGGCCGTGCCGTAGGCCGAGCGGATGATGAAACGGACCGCCGTGACATCACCCACGCGGAACTTGCGCTGCTGACCGCCCGCGACCTGGTCGAGGGTGAGGAAGCGGGTGCTCGTCTTGCCGTTCGCCGTGGTGATCCGCGCCTCGATACGGTGCGGCAGCGCCGACTTCGTGAGCTGGTCCGCGTGGTTCGAGGTGCCCGAGGTGATGATCACGTCCAGCAGCCGGGTGGGCTGCTCGAAGCGGGCCTCGAGCCACTCGCCGTCCGCGGCCCCCGAGACGCCGGGTCCCCACCAGGTGTTGTTGAGCTTGTCGAAGGCGAGCCCCGCGCCGTGGCCGCCGAAGGAACGGGACGCCTTCACGTGGTCCGGGCCGACCGGGACCCGCTTGGCGAAGTGGTCCTTCACCGCCTGCACGGCCGTACCGGTGTTCATCACGGCGAACACCAGCAGGCCGAGCACCACCGCGCCGACCACCCAGTTCATGACGCGTCCGAAGCCCCGCCGCAGTCGGGGCCGGTCCCCGGCCCACGGCACCTCTCCGTTGCGGGAGTTGAGCACCCGGCGCCACCAGGGCAGCCGGCCCGGCACCTGCCGCTCCCCGGCCATCGACAGGGCGCAACGCCCGCAGAAGTGCCGGTCCGGCCGGTTGGGAGTGGCGCACCAGGGACAGGGCACACCCCCGTCCGCACCGGGCTCCGCGACCGGGGTGCGGACCTGCGGGCGGCTCGCCGCGGGGCGGCCGGGCAGTACGGGTGTCACCGACGGCGCGACCCGCGGTTCCGGGTCCGCCACCGGCACCAGCAGGGACCTGGCCCGCTCGGCCGCGGAGTCCCGGTCGGGGGCGGCGGAGGGCAGGGGCTCGGTGGCCGCGGTCTCGTCCGGCCGCGCGGGAGCGGCCGGTACGGAGCCGTGGACGGCGACGGGGGCCGGGTGGGGACGCGCGGTGTCGTCGCTCATCGGGCTCGGACGCGCCGCGTCACCGAACACCGGCGCACCAGGGGCCGGCGCGTCCGGTCCGGCCGGCCCACCGCCCACTCCACCGTCCTCGTCCGGGCCGTCGGCGGGTCGCGCGGCGCCCGTCCTGTCGGCGCTCACGGTGTCCGCGTCCGCGTCCGCGTCCGCGAGGGCGTCCGGCGTCGGCCGCCCGCCGGCTCCGGACGCCGCGTCGTGCGCCGTACGAGCCGTTCCCGTCCCGGCGCCCGGTCGCGCGAACGCGTCCCAGCCCGGCTCGCCCTCGGCCGACCCGGCGGATCCCGCCGCCCGGGAGCCCTGGTCGCCGGCCGTCGGCGCCGCCTCGTCGGCGGCAGCCGCGGGACGACGGGTCCGGGCCGCGACCCCCGCCGGAGCCGGGTCCCCGGCCCAGTCGAGCACCGCACCGCAGGCGTCGCAGAAGGACTGGCCGGGCTCCGCCCGGGTGCCGCACTCGGCGCAGGCCGGGGCGCGCCCGGGGCCGGTGCCTGGGGTCTGGGTGGTCATTTCTCGGGGATCCTTTCGGCGGCGGTCACCTGGACCGTGTAGGGCATGTGGGCGGGACGGGCGGCCGCCACGAGGTTCTCCAGCCGGTACTCGTCCGCCGGGGTCGGCTCGGGCAGCCGGAGCGTGACGTGCAGCCGGGGGCGACGGTCGCCGGGGACCGGGCCGAGCGGTCGCGGGTCCCAGGCGGCGGCGCCGCTCTCGGTGATCTCCGGCTCGACACCGAAGGCGAGGCGTACCGCTTCGGACAGGCCGCGGCGGGTGCCTCGTACGCGATGCAGGTACGCGGCGGCGGCGACGGCCGCGCGCAGCCGCGCGTCCGGTTCCGTGCCGTCGACCTCGGCGCCGACCCAGGTGCCCAGCCAGCGGGCGAAGTCGGCCGGTGCGAGCGCCGGGTCGAAGTAGGTGTGCAGACAGTCGAGGGCCAGCAGGATCGGCGCGACCACCTCGTCAAGACCCGCGACGAAGCGCAGCGCCAGGTCGTCGTCGGCGAAGACCGCGGGGAGCATGCCGCCGATCGGCGCCGAGGACTCCAGGCCGTCGATGGAGCCCCTCACGAGCCGTCTCCGATGACGCGGACCCGGTGGTCGAAGGAGAACACCAGCGAAGGGGCCTCCAGGTCGATCCGGTCGGTCGGGTCGCCGCGCTTGCCGGTCAGCGGGTCGGCGGGGTGGAGCTGCACCGCGTCGACGAGTTCGACGCCGGGCACACGTTGCAGCACCGCGAAGACCTCGCCCGCCTGCACGGGCCGGCCGAACGGCCAGCCGGTGCCGTCCGCGCCGCCGGTGAGCGGGTCCAGATGGCGGTAGAGCGCGTCGTGGGCCTGGCGGCGCACCCGGTCGGTGTCCACCCCGCGGAAGGCGTGCACGGTGGCGACGACGGTGACGCCCTGGTAGAAGGGCGGCCCGACCGCGAGCCGGGTGCCGATCAGCCGGCGCTCGTCGAGGTGGCGGGTGATGCGCTGCAACAGGGAGTCGCCGGGGACGAGTTGCTCGAAGCGCAGCCGTCCGCCGGGGTCGGGCACGGCCTGCGGGACGACCAGGACACGGACCGCGTAGGCGCCGTGCTCGCTCTCCTCGCCCTCCAGACAGGTGATACGGGCCGTCTCGGGGGCGGCGCGCCGGGCCAGTTCCTCGTAGTCGCGCAGGGTCACGGCCCGCTCCTGGGCGCGCAGCGTGATCGGCGCCCGGGTCTTCGCCTCCTCGACCGTCTCGCCCTCGACGCCGCCCCGGGCGGCCTCCCGGTTGACGACGTCGGCCACGTACGGCACCGAGCTGCGCAGCACCTGGACGGCGCCCCGGGCGACGTTCCCGGCCCGGCCGCCCCCGGTGCGGTAGCGGCGGGCGCGGATCACGGCCCCCTTGGGCGCCACCGTCCCGTACTGGCGCATCGTGCCGTCGGCTTCGCGGACGGCGGGCCCGAAGGCGATCTCGCCGGTCGCCGCGTCCAGGGTGATGTGCCGGTCGGTGGGACCGGACGCGGCGAAGTGGGGGACGACGTCCCAGTCGACCCAGCCGTCGCGCTCGGCGCTCTGCAACAACACCGGCGGGGTGTCGCCCACGACGGGGAAGTGGGCGAGCCGCAGCCGCTGCCCGGGCAGACCGGTGGACTCGCCGAGCGCCTCGTCCTGGACGGTCTCCGCGTGGATGGACGAGGTGGTCCCGCCGAGGGTGAACGCGTCGGCGGACCGGATGGTCGGAGACGTGGTGTAGAAGGGCTGGTCGGACAGCGGTTCGGTGACCCGGCAGCGCAGCCAGCCCGCCTCCTGGCCTCCGGTGCGCGACAGGGTGTGGCCGCCCGGCACGTGCAGGACCACCTCACCGGGCCGGTTCAGACCACCGGTGCCGTCCCGGTCCACCTCGCAGGCCGCCCAGCCGTCCTCGGTCCACGCCTCCCAGACCAGCGGCGGCTGCCGCGGATCGACACCGACACCGTCGACCCGGCTGTCGAGCTCCAGGCCCAGCGCGCAGTGCGGTACGGCGGCGGTGAGGCCGAGGAGCATGCAGTCACCGGGGCTCGGTGCCTCCGCGAAACACAGCACGTCCTTGCCCTCGGCGAGATCGGCGGTCCGGTCGGTGACCGCACCACCGCTCTGCTGCACGACGAGACGACGCAACGAGCAGGGAACCACGGTCAGTTCGCGCTCGGTCGCGAAGACGACCGCCTCCTCGTTCTCGGTGCGCACGGTGGCGGCCTCGGTTCCCACGGGCAGCACGATGGGCTCCTCGTGCGGCGCGGACAGCCAGAACGTGAGGTCCGTTCGGGCGGCCGAGGGCGGGAACAACGTGATGCCGACGAGGTCGAGGAACGCCAGGTGGTTCTTCTCGGGGACGCGGTTGAGCCGGTAGACGATCTGGTCGGCCATGTGGGCGACCGTTTCCACGAGGGTGACGCCGGGGTCCGACACGTTGTGGTCGGTCCATTCGGGGGCGCGCTGCTGGATGTAGCGCTTGGCGTCGTCGACGAACTGCTGGAAGCGGCGGTCGTCGAGGTTCGGGGAGGGCAGTGCCATCAGCGGTCGCTTTCAAGGGAGTTGCCCGCGCCGGAGGCGTCGGGCTCCTCGTGGGATGGGATGACGTAGAACGGAAAGACCAGGCTGCGCGGGTTGTTGGTGCCGCGGATCGAGTAGCGCACGTCGATGAAGAGCACGCCCTGGTCGGGACCCGCCGTCACCTCGACGTCGTTGACCTCGATCCGTGGCTCCCAGCGGTCGAGGGTGGTGTACACCTCGTGCTGGATCCGGCCCGCCGTCGCCTCGTTGACCGGCGCGAACACCAGGTCGTGGATGGCACAGCCGAACTCCGGCCGCATCGGCCGCTCGCCCGGCGCGGTGGCCAGCACCAGCCGGATGGCCTCCTCGATCTCCCGCTCCCCGCTGACCAAGGCGATGCCACCGGTGGGACCGATGCGCAGGGGGAACGCCCAGCCGGATCCAACGAACTGCTCGGCCATCAGAGGGCCACCCGCCTACTCCTGAAGAACGTTCCGGCCGTCACGGCAGCGGATACGGCTTGTTGTTGACCAGCACCACACCCTGCAAGGCGAGCGTGATGGCCCGAATGCTGACATTCGCGATGGAGTTGACCTGCACGCTGCCGCCGGCGGTGAGCGTCGCGGCCCCCAGCGCCTTGAGGCTGAGCGCCCCCATCGCGTCGACGGTGACCGCACCGCCGAGCGACTTGAGGTTGACCAGGCCGCGGCCCTCGATGTTGAGCGGGCCGCCGCTCTTGATGGTCAGACTCCGGCGCGCGCTCAGGGTGAGGTCGGTGCCGGCCTCGACCGAAACCGACCGGGAGCCCTTGATGGTGACGGAGCCCTTGCTGTCCACGGTGATCTCGGTCTTCGTGCGATCGAGATTGATGATCAGCTTGTCGTTGCCGGAGGCGATCCGCACCCCCTGCTTGCGGGCACCGGTCTGCTGGCTGAGCAGGTCCACCCGGTTGCCCTTCCGGTCGGAGAGGGTGTGCCGGATCGCCTGCTTCTTCAGCCCGTCGTGCAGTGGTACGTCACTGACCACGGTCGGTTTGTCCTTGCCGTTGTAGAGGCCGCCGATGACGAACGGGTGGTCCAGGGCACCACGGTCGAAGGCCACCAGCACCTCGTCGTTGACGTCGAACGGGAACACCCCGCCGCCGCCCTTCCCGCCGAGCTGCACGGTTCGCGTCCAGTCGCTCTCGTACGCGTCGTCCAGCCAGGGGAACTGGAGCTTGACCCGGCCCTGCTTCAGCGGGTCCTGCACATTCGTCACCAGGGCGTTGGCCACGCTCGGCAGCTTCGGCGCGGTGGCCGTGCCCCCGCCGGACGTGAGCCCGTACAGGGAGCGCCACTGCCGGCCGCTGACGGTGATCCAGGTCTGGTAGTGCTCGTCGTAGCCGAAGACGTGCCGCACGGACGTCACCGTGTACTTGCCCTCGAACGGCTTGCCCACGTCGGTCAGCGTGACCGGAACACCGGGACGCAGCTTGGGGTTGCCGAACACCATGACCTCCAGTTCGGCGAAGGAGGAGGTCACGTCGTCGGCGAGGGCCTTGGCGGCGACCTTCACCTCGGCCAGGCGGTCGTAGGGTGTGTCGGTCTCGACCAGTTTGGCGGTCTTGAACTTCTGCGCCGTCTTCTGCGGGGTGGTGCCGATGGCGAAGCCGTCGTTGGACGTGGCGGGCGACGTGGCGGTGAGCTTCTTCTTCGTCGTGATGTTCCAGCCGCGCGCCTCGGTCTTGGCGACCTGGTCGGCGGAGGTGACCGCGGCCCGGCAGCGCAGTATGTCGATGCCGCCCTGCAGGACGAAGGGGCTCTTGTCGCCGGGGGTGCTGGTCGGCGGCGCGGTGGAGGCCGGGTCGGCCTTGGCGAACTGGAACTTCCCCTCGGAGTCCAGCGACATGACCACGTCGTTCTCGTCGGCCAGCCGGGCGAGGAAGTCCCAGTCGGTCACGTTGGCCTGACTGATGAACTCGTAGACCGTCGTGGTGGGCTTGATGCCGCCCTTCCCCTTGCCGATCGGAATGCCGTTCATCGTGGCCAGCTTCTTCGCGATGTCCGCGGCCGTCTGGTTGCGGTACGCGGCGACCCTGCGCTGGCGCATCAGACGGTGGCCCATGTCGTAGCCGCGGATGACGGTGAAGGTGCCGGTGCCGTCGTAGTCGGTCTCCATGCCGGTCACCTCGCCCGTCAGCAGCGGGGAGGCCGCGCCCTGGCCGTCGGCGACCGGCGCGAGTGTCACCGGGGTGCCGCACTGGATGCCGAGTTCGCCGAGCACCAGCCGGTCCGGGTCGCGGAAGGTCAGCCGGAACGCGGCCGGCACCCCCGCCCCGAGGTCGACCCAGCAGCCGACGAGGTCGGAGGCGATCTTCTCCGGGACCGGATTGTCGTCCACGGTCACGTGGACGACGTTGGAGTACGAAGGCTGGACCATCAGAAACCCACCTCTTCGGCGGCGGGCAGCACGAGCTCGGTGCCGTTCGACAGCCGGTTCGGGTCGTCGATGTCGTTCGCCTCGGCGATCGCCCGCCAGGCCGCCGCGTTCCCGTACTCCCGCCACGCCAGCGACTGCAGCGAGTCGCCCGCGACGACCCGGTGCACACGCTGTGCGGTGAGCGCGCCCGACGTCGGGTTCTGCCCCTTGGTGTTGCTGGGGATCTCGTGCAGATGCACCTGACAGGTGGCGCGGATCGGCACGCCCGTTGTGCCGAACAGGGAGTAACTGGCGTCCACCGAGCTGACGTACGCCGTGAACCGCGCGGTCGAGAACGACCCCCACTGGAACACCACCCACGGAGTGGACGGCTGCTTGGCGGCGATGCTCTTCGTCGTCACCTCGCAGCAGGAGAACAGCGACTCGACCTTCTTCAGCACCGAATTGCCGGTCGGGTCGTCGGACGAGTCGAGGAAGATCTCGACGGTCATCTCGCGGGGCTCGGGCCCCATGAACTCCGGGAGGGACCCTTTCCGTACGGCCGCGGTCGGGGTGGTCTTCCACCGGGCGCGCCGGCTCAGCGAGAGCGTCGAGGGGTTGAAGTCGAAGTTGAACGTCTTGATCAACCCGCCCGGGGTGGTGCTGCGGCCGATGGGCGGCTCGTGAATGGCCAGCGTGGCCCTCACCAGACTCTTGCCCGCGCCGCCCTTTCCTGACTTGCCTGCCATGTTCTTCGCCGTTCCTTAGTCCGTGAACCCGTGGTGGGTGATTTCCAGCACCTCCGTGGCCACGGCCGGGCTGGCCGGGTCCAGGGAGGGCCCCTGCCAACTGACCGGGAGCACGTCGAGCAGACCCCAGCGGGCCACCTCCGAGCCGTCCGCGCGCAGCGCCGCGATCTGCGCCGTCGGCCGCTTGACCCCCGTGGTCACGGAGGACACCCAGGCCGCGACCTTCGCGGTGTCCGGTGTCAGCGGGCGGGTCAGCCGGATGTTGGAGAAGGTCACGCGGGACGGAAGCTGCCACACGAACCCGTTGTTGCCGCCCTCTTGGCGCTGTTCGATCTCCACCTGCGACGAGAGTCCCTCACACCCGTTGAAGTAACCGAGGCTCTCGCCGTCGATGGTGAGGGTGAAGAAGATGGTGGAGCCCGGGTCTCGATCGGTGGCCATCGGGGATCGGCCTTTCTTGGGGTGTCGTGTCGTACGGGGTGGTGGAGGTCAGCGACGGGGATCGCGCAACTTGCCGATCCGCTCCCGTTCGAGGCGGAGTTCGGTCCGCAGCAAGCGGGTGATCGACCCGGCCATCTTGTATGTCAGCTCGTCGATCTGACCCTGGGTCAGGGACCGGGGATCGAAATCGACGGGGGTGTACGCGGGCGGGGCCTCTTCGCGCTCGGCGTGCGAGGGCAGTGGCCGATGAGGCGGCTCGATCGAGGAGTACGGGGGCGGGGGGCCGCTCGGAGGAGGCGGCGGTGGTGGCGTCGGCGGCGAGGCGGGTGAGTACGCGGGAGGGGACGTCGGGTTGACGTCCCGCTGGACCGAGAGGAGTGCTGGGGGCACGACGGGGGTGGCAGGTGCGGTGATGGTGGTGGCGGGTGCGGTGCCGGTGCCGGTGAGTGCGGGCACTACGGGGGGTGCGGGAAGTACGGGAGGTACGGCCGAGGAGCGCTGTACCGGCAGGGCTACGGGTGGGGCGGCGGGGGTTGCGTTGAGGGGGACGGCCGCTTTGGGGGTGGGGCTCGCGGAACTCGTCGGGGGCGCTGAGGGCGTTGGCTGCGCTGGGGCCGTCGAGGTCATGCGCTGAATCGGTGGCGTCGGTGGCGTCGGTGGCGTCGGGGGTGCCGGTCGCGCCGGGTCTGCCGGAAGGGGGAGTCCGTCCGACGGGCGAGGCATGGGTGTGTTCGGAGTGGAGGAACGCTGTACGACGGGGGCGGGGGCTGCGCCGTGCGTCGCCGGGGGCGTGGGACCGGGGGAAACGCCTTCGGTGGGCAGCGGGCGCGCAGGGGTGTGGCGAGCCGTCGAGCGTTGAACGGCGGGTGTGTCGGCTGCCTGCCGCGGCGGAGCGGGCTCGGTGGCGACGCGCTGGACGACGGGGGCACCGAGGCCGAGACGGCGCGGGGTCGTGGTATCGGGGCGAGGCGCGCGGTGCTGCTTCACGGACATCTGGGGCGGGGATGCGGGTGCCGAGGTCTCGGGCTGCCGAACTGCCGAGCGCTGCACAGGGGGCATGGGAGGCACGGCGGCCCCGGCCACATTCGTACGGGCGATGCCGGAACGCTCTGGAGCTGGAGCTGGAGCCGGATTCGGCACAGATGCGCGAGGTGCGAGCGGCCCCGCGGCACTGGTGGGTGTTGCCCGTGACGCACTCGCACCGGGCAGCGGCGTCGAAGGCGTCGAGGGTGCCGAGGAGGCAACGCGCTGTATTGCAGGGACAGTTGCCGTCGGTGAGCTCGGCGCCGACGGGTTTGCAGGGCCTGCGGAGGCCGAACCACGTCGCGCCGATGGGCCGCTCCCAACGGTGCCGGGTTGAGCAAGGGGAACGGTGGCAAGGCGCCGGAGGACGGGAGCACCGGCGCCGGGAACCTCGGGGCCTCGCGCCGCCGGACCGCCGTGGGTACCTGCGACGGGCCCGCCGACCGACGGTTGCGACACCGCCCGCTGCACCATGCCACCGGTCCCACCGGTGCCACCGGGCAGCCCAGGCGCCCTGGTCGACGAAGGTGCCGTTCCCCGTGCCTCAGGCGATCGGCGTATCGGACGGGGTACCAGACTGCCGCCAGGTCCGGAACGGGCCCCGGCTGCCGAGGAACGCTGTACGGCCGGTGCCGGTGCCGGTGCCGAGCCCGGGGTCGGGGTCGGGGCCGTTCCGGCTACGGCCCCACCGGGGGCGATGGACGTGCCCCCTGCCGGGCCGGCTGCTCCTGCCGACCCGGGCCCGTCGGCGCGCCCCGCCGACGGGGCACTCGCGGAGCCACCGCCGGAGACGCCGGAACGGGACCCGCTCCGGCTGTTGTCGGCTGTTGTGGCGCGCCGCAGCGGTACGGCCACGGGAGTGGTACGGCGCTGCACGGCGGCGGCAGGAGGCGTGGAGGGCAGCCGCGAGGTCAGTGCGCGTGAGGGAGCGAGCGGGCGCACCGGTGGACGCGGCGACGGCGGAGAGGTGGGAGCGACCTGCTCCGCGCCACCGTCCTGCCGGGGGGCGACGGGCCCACTGCCCGCCGGGCTCTGCGCCGTGCCCTCCACCGCACTCGTAGGTTCCTGAGCTCGAGGTTCTGCCACGACGGCCCGCTGTACGACAGGGCTGCCCACCATGGCCGCCCCTGACGCGGCGGAACCTGCCGGAGCCGGAGCCGGGGTCGATACCGCACGCTGAACAGGCAGGCCCTCGGATCCCGAAGGTGGCATCCCTGGCTCTGGGGACGACGTCCTGGGCGACGTCGTCGCGGAGGGAGCCGGGGGAGTCGTCGCACCGCTGTGTGCGGCCGGTCGTCCCGTTGGGGTTCCCGCCGCACGCTGCACCGGACGTCGTACCGGCGCCGCGTTCGAAGGCGGGGCGGACAAGGGCGCGCCCAGCCCCGAGCGTCGACGCGGGGCACTCGCAGTCGGGCTGCCGCCCGGGGTCACCGGAGTCCCTGGAGAGGTCGGTGCCGCCGAGGCCGTCGGTGCTGCCGCAGGGGGGGACACCGGTACGGACGTCCCGGCCGACGGCCCGCCCCCAACGGACGGCGCCCCCGGCCCCGTAACGCCGGAACCGCCCGACGTACTCCGCTGGACCGGAAGATCGGACCCGGCGGCAGAACCGTCGCGCGATCGCGACACGGAGACGGGAGGCGCGACGGGGCCGGCGGAGGCGGCCGGTGTCCCGGAACCCGGGGGCACGGCGGCGGGAGCCGAAGCCCGGGGAGCACTTACCGAAGTGGCAGAACCGACCGACGTTCTGCCACTGCCACCGTCGCCACCGGTAGCCGGGACGGTGACGGCGGGCGTCGACGGCGGCTGCGGTACGGACGGCAAAGGCGCGGACGGCAATGGTGCGGACGGCAATGGCGCGGACGGCTTCATCGCCGGCAGAGCCCGCCGCTGTACCGCGGGCCTGGCCGGTGCCTTGGTCAGTGAAGTCGGGCGTGTGGCCCGGGGAGCGGCGGGCGTCACCCGTGGGCCGGCCGGCCCGAGGGCCGCCACCGGGGAATTCATGCGCTGCACGGGCAGCGCTCCGGTCTCCTCGCCCGAGTCCACGGGCGAGGCCACCGGCAGGGAGAGGGAGGGTAGTTCGAGCCCGGAGGCAGGTCCCACCGGGGCGGCGAGCACGCCCTTGACCAGTCCGCCGGGCGCGCCGTCGAGGACGGCGTGCGACAGCGTGCCGGTGAAGGAGGGGTTCTGCCAGGTCGTCAGCCGACCGCCGAACCCGGCGTCGGCGACGGAGCCCGGCCGGTCCGTGGCCCGCTGGATCGGCGGCAGCGCGGGCCAGGCGGCAGGCCGGACCACACGCGCACCGGCTCCCCGCCCCGCACCGCCCGCCGTGGACGTATCGCTCACCCCGGCATCCGTACCGCCGGCCGGAGCCGATGCGCCCGCCGGTCCGGAAGCGGACACGGCGCCGGAACCGCTGCCGGATCCCCGCTCGGGTCCGCCGCCCCCGCCGCCCCGCAGCCGATCAAAAAGCCCCACGCCGTGTCACCCTTCTCCGGCGCCGCGGTTGACGAGTGCCGCGATCTGTTCCGTGTAGCCGCGCCGGTCGCGGTGTTCGAGATCCAGGATGGTCTCCAGGCTCCAGTGGAAGTGATAGGCGATGTACGCGATCTCCTCCTGGATGCGGTCGGTCGCGTACGTCACGATTCCCCCAGGCGGCTCCCGCCGAGTTCGACCTCGAACGGCTCCTCGCAGTGCGGGCAGGTCACGGCGGCACGGGTGTGGCCCTCCGCGTTGACCTGACGGTAGAAGTCCTGCAGGAAGGCCAGGTCCGAGGCGAACATGTTCTCCACCACCCCGTCGTGCACCAGCGGAAGCGTGCCCAGCCGGGTGATGACCCGGCCGAGCAGCACGACCGACAGGTACGCCGGGTTCTCCTGCACCCGCATGTCCCGCAGGGGGACCAGCTCGTCGCGAGCGGTGGCGAGCCGCATCACGCCGTGCCGGTGCACGGTGCCGGAGTCGTCCACGTACCCGCGCGGCAGCTCGAACTCGAACTCGGTGCGCAGCGGTTGCGCGGCTGCGGCCGGGGCCGGAGCCGGAGCAGCGGTCTGCTCCGGCTCCGGTTCGGCGACGACCGTGGCCGCCGCCCTGGGAGCCGTACGGCGCATTACTCGATGACCAGTTCTTCGAAGGTGATCGTCACGGTCTCGGTGAGCGCGGACGCCTCGCCGGCCTTCACGGTGCTGGTGTCGATCTTGCTGCACCAGGCGTTGCGCATGTTGTACCGCTTGACCGGGTTGTTCATGTAGTCCATCACCATGATGGTGGCGTTCTTACGGGCGGTGCTCATCTGACCGGCGACGGACTCGGTGATCCACTGGTTGAAGGCCGCCGACTGCGTCATACCGCGGACGACCGTGCAGGTGCCGGCCTTCTTCACACCCGGCAGCTTCTTCGTGACAGGGATGCCCTGAGAGGAGACCTGCTGGTACTCGATGACGTCCTGCTCGATGCTGAGGCCGCTGACCTCCGCGAGGTACTCGACCATCACGCCGTCGATCTGGAGGCCGAAATTGTGTGAAGTAAGGGCGTCACCCGGCTGGAGACTCATCTGTTCTCTGTCCTTCTAGGGTTTCTTGGGCGTACGGGGCGGAGCTGGTGGCCGAGAGGGCGGTACTACTCCTCCAACTCACCGCTGCCGCTGGAGAACTGGGCCAGCCGGAAGATCACGAACTCGGCGGGCTTGACCGGCGCGATGCCGATCTCGCAGATGACGCGGCCGAGGTCGACCGACTCCGGCGGGTTGGTCTCCTCGTCACACTTGACGTAGTACGCCTCCTCGGGCCGCGAGCCGAAGAGGGCGCCGTTGCGCCACTCATTGACCAGGAAGGCGGAGACATTGCGCCGGATCCGGGCCCACAGGGCGTGGTCGTTCGGCTCGAACACCACCCACTGGGTGCCGATCAGGATCGACTCCTCCAGGTAGTTGAAGTACCGGCGGATGTTGAGGTAGCGCCAGGCCGGGTCGGAGGACATGGTGCGGGCGCCCCAGACGCGGATGCCGCGGCCGGGGAAGGCGCGGATGCAGTTGACGCCGATGGGGTTGAGCAGGTCCTGCTCGCCGCGGGTGATCTGGAGCTCCAGGTCCACCGCTCCTCGTACGACCTCGTTGGCGGGCGCCTTGTGCACACCGCGCTCGGAGTCGTTGCGGGCCCAGATGCCGGCGACGTGGCCGCTCGGCGGGATCAGCCGGGACTGGCCGGTGGCCGGGTCGAAGGCCTTGACCCAGGGGTAGTAGAGGGCGGCGTACTTGGAGTCGTAGCCGGCCGTCTCCTGGCGCCACACCCGGATCTGACGGGCGTTGAGGCCCGGCGGCGGGTCGATGACGGCGACCCGGTCGCCCATCAGCTCGCAGTGCGCGATCAGACCGAGCTGGACGGCCTTGACGGCCTCCAGGTCGATGGCGCCGCGCTGGTAGGCGGCCATCAGGTCGGGGACGGCGACCATCGAGACCTCGTCCACGGCCTCCAGGCCACCGAAGCCGGTGCGGTCGGCGGAGTCGCCGAGGTACTGGGCGGGGCCGGGGTGGCCGCCGTCCGTGGTGGCCGGGACGGCGGGGGAGGAAGCGGACGGGGCGGCGAGCGCCACCGTCTGGTTGTCGGGGCGGGCCAGCTGGGCGGCGGGCGCGGCCTCCTGCACGGCGATGAGCTTCGAGCGCTCCTTCACCTGGGTGACCACGTAGTTGCGACCGCCCTTCTTGGCGGTCACGTCGAAGGTCTCGGCGACCTTGTCGCCGTCCTTGACGATCAGCTTGAACCGCTCGGCCGGGCCCTCGCCCTCGGGGTCGGCGACCTCGACGCTCAGCGAGCCGCCCGCGACGGCGCTCACCGAGAACGTGCCGAGCTGCTTCGGCTCGCCCGGCGGCAGCGCGGCCTGCGCGCCGGAGCCGGTCACCGCGGCGGGGGCCGCGGAGTCGCCCGATGCGCCGCCGGGCGTTCCGCCGACCCGGACGACATAGGCGGCACTGCCGCCGTTGTTGAAGAAACCGTAGACGGAGTGCGCGAGGTAGTACCCGTCGGTGAACTCACCGAAGGCCGCCACGTACTGCGTCCAGTTGGTCACCAGTGTCGGCTCGTGCAGGGGGCCGATCGGGGCAAGACCGACGAAGGCCGCCACCGAGGTGCCCACGCCCTCGATCGGACGCGAGCCGCTGGCCACCTCCTCGACGTAGACGCCCGGCGACAGGTAGGACGGCATGCTCTGCTCTCCTCGGGGTACGAGATGGGACGTCACTCACCCTCACGCGCGAAGCGCGTCCCCCGAAACGTCCTGGGGTGCCGGGTCAGGGGCAGCTGTGTTGCCCCCAGGGGCAATCCAGGAGAGGGATTGTGGGGGCGGAGGGGCGCCGGCAACGCGAGGACCGGCACGCACACCTCTGTCGTACTGGTCGCACTCCGCCGTACTAGTTACTGATGCTCCACGCCCACGCGGCGCCCTTCGTGATTCTCGCGAGGAGCGTCAGGAAGTCCTGCTTGACGGCCTCCGGTGTTTTCTCCGGAGGGAAGAGCGGCTTGATCGGCGAGTCTTCGGGGAAGTCGGCCGACAGCAGCGCCCGGTAGCGGTTGTAGACCTTCGCGATGTCATCGCGGACCGCCTCCGATCCGCTCTTCGCGGGCGCTCCGAGGAGCCGGTCGTCATTCGTCGCCGCGATGGAGGCGACATCCATCAGGAAGCAGTCCAGAAGGTCGGTCACGTCCTGTTGCCTGGCGCCGTCCACCTGGTCCTTCACGTCCTGGAGGAGACGTTCCGCCATTTCCGTGGTGACCGCCTTGTAGACCCCGTAGCGGGGGCCCTGGGGGATCACGCCGAGCACGTGGTCGGCCTGCTTCGCCTCGGCCGAGTTCATGAACTTGGGCTGTTCCTCGAGACCAGGCACGGGGAAGGGCATCCCCTTCAAATGCTGCTCTTCGTCGAGGAGTTGAGGCTTTGCCTCCGCGAGAGGATGGATGCCGAACTCGTGGGACAGCATTCCGACGATGTAACCGATGTCGTAGTTCTCGAAGTAGTACGCGGCGAGAATGACCTTTACACCCTCGTCCCCGTTGTCCTTGACCTCGGCCGGAGTGTCCGCGATCCGCTTCTCCAGGACGATGTCGCACGGGCGGCCGCGGAGGTAGTCCTGGATGAGCTTGTGCTCCGACAGCAACTGAAGAACGCGCTGGGCCTTGGCGAAGTACGCCGGGTATTTGTTGGCCACGTTGGTGAACGCGATCTTCCCGCTGGCCATGCGGGCCCGCTGGATCGGCAGCGCGGCGCGCTGCACCGCAGGCGCCTCGACCGCACCGGCGGACACCGGCGGGTTCTCCAGTGGGACCGGCCCGGACATGACGCGTTTCGCATTGGCCTCGGCCGCCTGCTCGAAGCTGTCCCCGGGGTCGGACATGTGCAGCCCGTTGCCGTTGTCGGTACCCGCCACGGGGCCCTGCCGCTGCTGGACCACATGCGTCAGTTCATGAGCGAGCGTGTGCTTGTCGGCGCCGCCGGGGCCGATGACCACATGGCTGCCGGAGGTGTACGCATGGGCGCCGATCTCGGCCGCGGAACGCTGCGCCACGGTGTCCGTGTGCAGGCGTACGTCGGAGAAGTCGGCGCCGAGACGGGCCTCCATCTCTGTGCGGACCCCGGTCTCGAGTGGGCTTCCCGTGCTGCGCAGGACGTCATGGACCGCCGAACGCTGCACCGGTGCGGAGTGCCCGCACGCCGGGCCATGTTCGTGAGCCTCCCGGGCCAGCAGTCCGGCGACCGCCGCGTTGCCCGCGGTGCGCTGGAGCGCGGTCACGGCCGACGGGGAGAATCCGCCCCCGGGGAGCAGGGCGGGTCCAGGTCCCGGGCCCACGCTCGCGGCCCCGTCCGTCCGCCGTGCAGCCGCCCGATCGGCAGGCCCACCTTTTCGGGCCTGCTGCTGGTCTGTCTGGCGTTCCTGCACCATCTGCCTCCTCGGCCGTCCGCGTGTGGTCCGCCGAGCGCACGGTCACACAACTCACCAGAAGAATGATGCGAGCGTCCTCCGCCCGGCCCGCAAGGTCACGGGGGACCTGTTCGGGAGCAGACCCCGTGCCCGAAGGGGCCACGGAGTGGTCCGCGTGGCCTCTGGCGCTCCGCCCGGGTGCCATGGCAGGGGACTTCCGGGCAGCGATTCTGCCCTCTGGTCTCCTGACCGGAGCCGGTCGTCCTCATAGCGTCGTCGAGTGAGCCTTTGGACTTCGCTGGAGCCTGCCTCCAGCACTGTGGATCCCGGTGGCAGCGCCAAGGTGCGGTTGCGGTTGCGTAATACCGGTGATGTGGTGGATGAGTACCGGTTCGAGCCGGTGGGTGATGTGGCGCCGTGGACGGTGGTGGAGCCGCAGACGCTGCGGCTTTATCCGGGGACGACGGGGACGGTGGAGTTGACGTTTGCGCCACCTCGTTCTCCGGACGCGGTGGCGGGTCCGAATCCGTTTGCGGTGCGGATCACGCCTACGGAGCATCCGGAGGCGACGACGGTTCCTGAGGGGAATCTGACGATCACGCCGTTCACGGAGGTGCGGGCGGAGTTGGTGCCGCCGACGGTGAAGGGGCGTTTTCGGGGGCGGCCGAAGCTGGCGGTCGACAATCTGGGCAATACGAGGCTGACGGCGTCGGTCAGTGGCAGTGACAACGGCGATCATCTGTCGTACGACATTCATCCGAGCAATGTGCAGATCGAGCCGGGTCGGGCGGCGTTCGTGAAGGCGACGTTGAAGCCGCGGCAGATCATCTGGTTCGGGTCGAAGGAGCAGCGGCCGTACACGCTGGCGATTCAGCGTTCGGGTACGGGGCCGCAGCCGGTGGAGGGTACGTATGTGCAGCGCGGGTTCCTGCCGCGTTGGCTCGCCACGTTCTTGGGTGTGTTCATGGCGCTCGCGATCACGTTCGTGATGCTGTGGATCGCGTACAAGCCCCAAGTGCACACGTCCGCCACGGAGAAGCTCCAGGAAGCCGGCATCAGCACGCTCCCGGCACCCACCCCGTCCTTGTCGCAGGCGCCGAGTTCCGCGCCGGCGGACGTCCCGGCGGCTCCGTCCCAGCCACAGCAGACGCCCGAGAACGGTGGTGGAGGGGGCGGTGGCGGAGCGGTGGCCAGTCCCAAGGCGACGCAGAAGACGGCGACCGGGCCGCTGCCCGCGAGCAACATCGTGCTCAGGAACCCCACGACCAAGAAGTGTGCCGACATCCCGGGCTACGACAAGGGTTCGGTGAACGGCCCGGTCAGGGAGTTCACCTGCGACGGCACCACCCATGACAACCAGCTTTGGAACCTCGAAGTGCGCGTGAAGGGCAGCGGTCCCGAGAAGTCGGACCTCTTCCAGATCCGCAACGTCAAGGACCAGTTGTGCATGGACCTGCCGGACTATGGCGCCAAGCCCGCGCAGACCAAGGTGTCCGAGTTCTACTGTGACGGCACGACCGCAGACAACCAGCTGTGGTGGCTCGACAAGCAGGACGACGGCCACTACTGGATCCGCAACTACTCCAGCAACCACCTGTGCCTGGATGTCGCCGGCTTCAGCACCGGCGGCGACGACACCCCGCTCACGATCTACTACTGCAGCAAAACCGACGACCAGGAGTGGGACATCGTCCACCCGTCCTGACCCACAAAGGGCAGTGTGCCGCAGCTCTTTGGGCAGCCGTCGTGCCCCGACGCTTGCTGACGGGAGCGACGCCCCGGCCATAGCGTCGTCGAGTGAGCCTTTGGACTTCGCTGGAGCCTGCCTCCAGCACTGTGGATCCCGGTGGCAGCGCCAAGGTGCGGTTGCGGTTGCGTAATACCGGTGATGTGGTGGATGAGTACCGGTTCGAGCCGGTGGGTGATGTGGCGCCGTGGACGGTGGTGGAGCCGCAGACGCTGCGGCTTTATCCGGGGACGACGGGGACGGTGGAGTTGACGTTTGCGCCACCTCGTTCTCCGGACGCGGTGGCGGGTCCGAATCCGTTTGCGGTGCGGATCACGCCTACGGAGCATCCGGAGGCGACGACGGTTCCTGAGGGGAATCTGACGATCACGCCGTTCACGGAGGTGCGGGCGGAGTTGGTGCCGCCGACGGTGAAGGGGCGTTTTCGGGGGCGGCCGAAGCTGGCGGTCGACAATCTGGGCAATACGAGGCTGACGGCGTCGGTCAGTGGCAGTGACAACGGCGATCATCTGTCGTACGACATTCATCCGAGCAATGTGCAGATCGAGCCGGGTCGGGCGGCGTTCGTGAAGGCGACGTTGAAGCCGCGGCAGATCATCTGGTTCGGGTCGAAGGAGCAGCGGCCGTACACGCTGGCGATTCAGCGTTCGGGTACGGGGCCGCAGCCGGTGGAGGGTACGTATGTGCAGCGCGGGTTCCTGCCGCGTTGGCTCGCCACGTTCTTGGGTGTGTTCATGGCGCTCGCGATCACGTTCGTGATGCTGTGGATCGCGTACAAGCCCCAAGTGCACACGTCCGCCACGGAGAAGCTCCAGGAAGCCGGCATCAGCACGCTGCCGCCCAGCCCCTCGACCTCCGCCGCGCCACCCGCGCCTTCCTCGCCCAGCGCCGAGGCCCCGGTCGTGCCCTCCGCGCCCGAGACACAGGCCGCGAGCGGTTCCGGCGGGGGCGGCGGAGGTTCGTCCGAGACCAAGCCGAAGGAGTCGGCCGCACCGCAGGAGGACACGGCGGCGACCGCCGTCACGCAACTGGCCGCGCAGGACCCCGGACGGCACATCTGCTACCGGGTCTATCTGACGGACAAGGGCTGGACCAAACCGGTGTGCGACGGCGCCGTGGCCGGCACGGTGGGAGAGAACCGCCCGATCAAGTCCGTCAACCTCGCCACGTCCGACACCGACGGCACGGCCGCCACCGCCTTCGTCTACTACCCCCAGTCGACCGATGGCAAGGGGCACTACAACGGGCCGTGGAAGGGCGTGGTCGACGGCGCCGATCTCTACATCGGCAGCACCAAGAAGGACGACCCGTACATGCTGGGCTTCGCCATGAACGTCGGCGAGAGCAAGAGCGTCGTCTGCCAGACCGCGCACGTCCACAACGAGGGCTGGCACGGCCTGGGGTGCGACGAACCCGGCGGGGACAACTACATCTTCGGCGGGACCCTGAGCAACCTGCTCTGGCTCGAGGCCGTCAAGTTCACCGTGTGAAGCAAGTTCACCGTGTGAAGCGACCCTGCCCGGCCGACAGTCGTCGGCCGGGCAGGGTCGTGCGCGCGAGCAGCTGCTACCACGTACCCTCGCCCGGCACCAGCCGGCCCGCCTTGCGGTACTCGCGGCGCGCACCCTCCAGGAGGTCGGCCGTGTCGACCGGCGCACCGCGGCCGGCGGCGCCGTAGGCGGCCGTGACCACGGCGCTGCGGATCGAACCACCGGCCAGCTCGAAGTCCCGGGCGACGGCCCGCGGATCGGAGTCCTCGGCGCACGGCACATGGGTCAGGGCGTGCTGCCACAGGGCCAGCCGCTGGTCGGCGTCCGGGAAAGGGAAGTCGATCACGAGGTCGAGACGGCGGGTGAACGCCTCGTCGATGTTGGCGCGCAGATTGGTCGTGAGCAGCGCGATGCCGTCGAAGGACTCCAGCCGCTGGAGCAGATAGGAGCTCTCCATGTTGGCGTACCTGTCGTGGGAGTCCTTGACCTCGGACCGCTTGCCGAACACGGAGTCCGCCTCGTCGAAGAGGAGCACGGCGTCGGTGCGGTCCGCCTCGGTGAAGATGCGTTCCAGGTTCTTCTCCGTCTCGCCGACGTACTTGTCGACGATCGAGGAGAGCTGCACGACGTAGAGGTCGAGGCCGAGTTCGGCGGCGACGACCTCCGCGGACAGGGTCTTGCCGGTGCCGGAATCACCCGCGAAGAGGCCGAGGACGCCCCGGCCCCGCCCGCCGCCCGCGCTCAGCCGCCAGTCGCCGAGCACCTGGTCACGGTGGCGGGCGCGCAACGCCAGCTCGTGCAGTTGCACCAGCGGTTTGTCGGGCAGGACGAGATCCTCCCAGCCGACGTCCGGACGGATCCGCCGGGCGTGCCGCTCCAGCCCGGAGGCGGACTGCTGCCGGGCGGCCAGCCGCAGATGAGCGGGGGTCAGCGCGGTACCTTCGAACACGGCGAGGCGCTGCGCGGCACGGGCGGCGCGCAGGATGCGGTCGCCGCCGAGCCGGTACGGCGCGACCACCGGGGCGAGGTCGAAGCCGGGGGCGGGTTCCGGTACGGGTGCGACATGAGCGGAAGTCTCGGTGTCGCCCCCGGTGCCGAGCGCCACCGCCCACGCGTCCACGGCTCCGGAGCGCAGCCGGGGCGCGTCCAGGACGAGCGGATCGCGGTGGTCGCACCAGTGCGGGTCGTACGGACGCGGATCGGTGAACAGCACGGACACGTCGTCCACCGCCAGCGCCCGCATCAGCGGGGCGGGGTCCTCCGGCAGCGGCGACACGACGATCGCGCAGTCACGCAGCCGGGCCTCACGCAGCAGTTCGGCGATCGGCTCCTGCCCGGCGGTCCTGTCCGGAGCGAAGTGGAGCGCCTCCTGCCCCGAAGCGTCACGCAGCGCGCCCGCGGCACAGGCGAGACCGTCTCCCGCCCGGTGCTCGCGCAGATAGACGGTGAGCGGGGCGGCCGCCAGCCGGCCGGTGAGCCTGCGCAGGAAGACCTCGTCGTACTGCTCGCCCCGCACCGGCGCCCGGAGCCGGTGGACATGGCCGGTCAGTGCGGCGTCCAGGGTCTCGTCGCCCAGCAGGTGCGCGATCAGCCGGTCGGGTACGCGCAACGACCGGCTCAGAAACGGGCGTTCGGGTTCCTCGACGACGATCAGGCCCAGCGCGACCAGCGGAGCCGAGGGATGGAACCGGGCCCGTGCCTCGGCACGGTGTGCCGGAAGTCCGCACAGGTCGAGCGCGAGCCCGGTGGTGGCCCGTCGGCGGCTGACGTCGTCGTTGAGGTAGCCGTAGAGCGGCTCGAAGGTGCGGTCGAGGTCCGGGGCCAGCGCGATGAGCAGGATCCGGACGTCCAGCTCGGTCAGCCCGAGCCGCCCGGCCAGCAGATCCAGCCGGTCGCCCCGCTCGGAGACCCAGCTCTCGGGGGCGGGGTTCTCACCGGCCGGCTCCAGCAGATGCCGTACCGCGTCCTCGGACAGATACAGGCCGCGCAGCGGATCGGTCGCGGTCGGATCGGTCGCGCTGCGGTGTTCGACCAACAGCGCCACCTGCTCGCGGAGCCGGGACACCCGGACCAGGAGCGCGTCGGCCGATCCCTCGAAGGCGGTGGCGGGTGAAGTGTCGTCGGTGGACGACGAGGTGTCGGTGGCGGCCGACGCCGGGACGTGCGGGGTCACTTCGCTCGCTTCTCTCCGTTTCGATCCTCCGCGGCCGGGCGGTCCCCGGCCGGGAGCTCCGTACCCGCTGCCGTGTCGGCCGCGGTCGTGGACGCCAAGTGCCGTGCCCGGTGCCGCCGTTCGGGCGAGTCCTCCAGGGTTCCGTCCATCCCGCGTACGCGCACACCGGCGCCCTCCGTGACCGGCGGCCCGGCGTCGTACTCCGGGAACGACGGGAACGGCGCGGTCACCACCAGATCCAGTGACGGCTTCAGCTCACCGCCGAGCGCGGACCAGATCTCCGCGAGGGACCGGGACTCGGTGTGCAGATTCGCCACCGAGAGCGGCACGGAAAGGCCCAGTGCGGCCAGCGCGTCGGGCAGTGCGTGCGGGGGCAGGATCTCGTGGGGGAGCAGCGTCGCCAACACCGCGGACAGCAGGCGGTGTTCGTCCTGCGGCTGCTTGGTCCAGGCCGTCACGAGATACGACAGCCTGAACCAGCGCGGCGGCTGGCGGCGGCGGAGCACGATCCCGCGTTCGTCCCGCACGGCCATGGCGCCGCGCTCACGGCGCCGCACGTCCTCGCGGATGTCGTACAAGTAGGCGTTGATGGCGGGCGCGTTGCGGCGGGCGGCCCACTCGCGGCTCGGCGCGTCGAAGGCGACCTCGACACCGGAACCGGCCAGCGCACCGCTCCTGAGCAGCCCCTTGAGGACCTCGTCCACCTCGTGAATCACCGTCGTGCTCCCGCCGTGCCGTCATGTCCTGCCGCGTACCAGCCGTGGGCCGGCTGAGTACCCGCTGTGTACCCGTCTGCTGTGATCCGCCCGGTGACCCGCTCGACAGGCCCCGTGCGAACGAACGTCCGCCTCAGATGTAGCCTTCCCTGAGCGCATAGGCCACGGCGTGGGCGCGATTGCGCAGATGGAGCCGGGTGGTGAGCCCGTGCATCACGTTCTTGACGGTACGTTCGGAGTAGGAGAGCTTGCTCGCTATCTCCCCGGTGTCCAGTCCCTCGGCGACGAGCCTCAGCACATCGATCTCGCGCGGCACCAGGCCGGAGAGCGGAACTCCGGTCTGGCCGGAAGCGGTGCGCTGGAGCGATCCCACCTGAGTGATGAGGCGTCCCAGCAGATCCGCCGGCAGATCCCCGTCGCCCCGCGCGGCCGCGAGCACGGCCTGCACCAACCGGTGCGCACTGGCCTCGTGGCGCCAGACGATGGCCCCGACACCGCACTCGATGACGTCGAGCAGCTCGGCCTCGCGGATCGCGTTCACCACCAGCACGGCACGCGCCCCGTCGCTGCGTACGAGTCGGCGCAGCCGGGACAGCGTGGCCTCGTCAGGTCCCTCGTTGACCAGGACGGCCACGGTGCCGGGCCCGGCCTCCGCGCTGTCGAGGAGGTCGATCACCGGGTGCTGCGCCAACTGGCTGCGCACCCCGGCCCGGGATATCGGGTCGGGTGCCTGGACCACCACCGGTATGCGGTTTCCGGAATCCACCGCGCCGGTGTCGGCGGGCCGCTGTGACACGCCTGCGTCAGTGGTCCGTAATGAACTGCGCAACCGCTTCTCCCAAATCCACGTGCTGGTAGCCCCTGTGTCGCCAGTGGCCGAAGGGCTGGTCCCAGACTTCTGTGCTTGGCGTGCCTCGCGCAATCGTGGAGGACCACGAGACGTACCACGAGATGGATCATGAAACGTCCCCGACAGGAGACATCGATGGGCGAGACCGAGGCGCTGCGTGAACGACGGGAGGCACTCGAGCTGGTGGCCGCCGAGGCGGACCGTGCCTGCGCCGGGTCCGGCCGTCTGGTGCTGCTCAAAGGGGCCACCGGCACGGGGCGCACCGCCCTCCTGGAGGCCGTCACCGAGCGGGCGGCGGCCCGCGGCATGCGGGTGCTGCGGATCCGCTGCTCGCCCGACGGCGAGGCCGGGGAGTTCTCGGCGGTCCTCCAACTTCTGTCATCGGGCGGCGAATTCGACACCGGAACCAAGCTGTTTCCGGACATATTCGACGACAATCCGCAGCACTGGTCATACGCCGAACACCTGTGGCGGCGGCTGCGCTCCCACGCCGCCGACGCCCCACTGCTGCTGGCCGTGGACGACGTCCACTGCGCCGACGAACCCTCCCGCCGCTGGCTCGTCGACGTCGCCCGGCGGATCGACGCACTGCCCGTCCTCCTGGTGGCGACCGAGCGCAGCCAGTACGACATCGACCCGCCGTCCGCCGGTCTGGCGCACGCGCTCTCGCCCACCCTGGTGCGCACCCACACGCTCGCCCCGCTGAGCGCGAACGCGGCGGCGCAGCTGGTCCGTTCGGAGGTCGGCGCCGCCACGCCCGCCTGGGTGGACGACTGCGTCCGGGCCGGCGCGGGCAGCCCCCTGCTGCTGCGCGCCCTGCTCGAGGACCTCCGCGCACAGGAACCGGACGGCGCGCCCCCGAGGAGCGTGCCCGACACCTGTGCCGCCCTCTACCCGGGTGCCTATCCGGCCGCCGTCTCCTGGTGGCTGGACAGCGCCGGAGAGGCGACGGCGAGGGTGGCCCGCGCTCTCGCGGCGCTCGATGCGGACGTGTGGGAGGAGGGCCACGCGGAGGAGTTCACCGGACTGCTCGCCGAGACGGCCGGTGCGGACCCCGCCCGGGTACCCGGCTGGCTGACCGCCATGACCCGCCTCGGCCTGCTGCGGCCCGATCCCGACGGACGGCCGCGCTTCGCCCACCCGCTGCTGCGGGACGCGGTGCTCAGCGGCTGGCCCACCGTCCGGCGGCAGGCGGCCCACCGTACGGCGGCCGAAGTGATGCTGGGCCGTGGCGACCGCGCCGAAGCGGTGGCCGGACAACTGCTGCGGACCCAGGCCGTGGGCGCGGCCTGGGCCACCGTGGCGCTGCAGGACGCCGCGTCCGTGGCGGTACGGGACGACAGACCCGACGACGCCGTGTCGTATCTGCGTCGTGCGCTGGACGAACCGCTGACACCCGCCCGCCGGACCATGGTCCTCACCGAGCTGGGCTCCCTGGAGTTCGCCGCCGCCCGCTCCTCGGCCGGGATACCCCGGCTGACCGAGGCGACCCGGCTGCCGGGCATGCCGCACGACCGGGTACGGGCGGCCGTGGCCCTGGGCACCGTACTGGCCCGGCGCGGCAAGGCACGCGCCGCGATGGACATCCTGCGCGACCTGGACGAGCAACTGACCGGCCATCCGGACCTGACACGGCTGCTGCAGACCGCCTCGGCGCTGCTGTCGGACCATGACCAGGGCATCCGTCAGGAGGCGTACCGCTGGCTGCACGGTGCCGCCGAGCGGTCCCCGGACCTGGTCGGAACGGCGGGTCAGGCCCTTCTGGTCCGCTACGACGCGACGGCCGGACTGATCCCCGCCGCCACGGCCATGAAACGGATGCACGCCCTGTTGGACGAACCGGTCGACGCGCTCGCCGAACCCTTCCTGCTGGGTACGGCCGCCGCCGTCGCGCAATGGGCCGACGAACTGGCGGAGGCCGAGGGGCTGGTACGCCGGGGACTGGACCGGCAGAGCCCGTCCCTGTTGCACCCCATGCACCTGGCGCTGCTCAACGTACGGGCGGACATCGCCGCGACGCGTGGACAGTACGCCGATCTGCTCGCCGAACCGGCGGCCTGGCAGGTCACCGAAGCCACCGGTCGCCGGCCCTACCCGGCCAACGCGCACGGACACGCCGTGATCGCCCTGGTCGAGACGGGCCGCACCGAAGAGGCGGCCCGTCTCGCGGACAGCTTCGCCCTGGGCGACGCGCACGACTCCTGGGAACTCAACCGATTCCTCTACGCGCGGGGCGTGTTGCGGTCCGCGCAGGGGGATCACGCCGGCGCGCTGGACGACTTCCTGGAATGCGGCCGCCGGCAGACGGCACGGGACGTGGTGAGCCCCGTGGTCACCCCCTGGCGGACCGCGGCGGCCGAGTGCCGCAGCGCGCTGGGCCGTCCGCAGGAGGCCCTCGCGCTGGCCCGCGAAGAACTGCGGCTCGCCCAGGTGTGGGACACCCCCCGGCTGGTGGGCCGGGCGCTGCGCGGGCTCGCCACCGCGACCGGAGGCCGTCGCGGTCTGGAACTCGCCGAACGTGCCGTGCGCATCCTGCGGGACGCCTCCGCGCGGACCGAGCTGATCCCCGCCCTGATCGCACAGGGACGTCAGCTCGTCGCGGCGGGGGACCGGAGCCGGGCCCGCGACGCGCTGCGCGAGGCGGCCGAGCACGCCGAACGGCTGGGCGCGGTACGGATGCGGGCGCTGGCCGAGGAGGTTCTCCCTGAAGGCCGCTCCCGCGGCTCGGCGACCGCGCTCACCGGATGGGAGGCGCTGACCGGCAGTGAACGCCGGATCGCCGCCCTCGCAGCCGACGGGCGCACGAACGCCGAGATAGCCGAACTCCTGCACCTGGCCCGACGCACCGTCGAGACCCATCTGACCAGTGCCTACCGCAAGCTGGGCATCCGCCGCAGGACGGAGCTCACCGCCGTGATCGGCGAGCGGCCGGCGGATCCGGCGGAGCCGCTGGAGGAGCCGGGCGGCTGACACGCCCCCGCATCAGGACGTGAGGCGGCCGTCCGGGTCGTGGAGCTTGGTGTGGTTGGACGGGTCCTGGAGCATACGGCGGGCCACGGGCGCCGGGATCCGCACGACCACCGGAGTGGGGACGGTGAAGTCCCGTACGGCGACGGAGGGGGCGCCGGAGCGGCCCCGGTTGCTCACCCGGGCCACCACCCGCACGTCCAGGGTGAACTGCACCAGCGTCGCCTCGGACTTGGGCTTGTGCAGAGGCATCGAGCCGGACCCGTGGGCCGAGGTGTCGGTGGCGCCGCCGACCTGGTCGACGTTGCCGAGGAGCTGGTTCATCCGGAACTCGTCCGCGTTGAGCACACCGGCGCCGCCCAGGCCGCGTACCGACTTGTTGTGCTCCACCGCCTGCTGGTGGTCCGTACCCGTGGGCCGGGGCGCGTCCAGGGCGCTCTGCGCCACCGTCTCGAAGGTCATCTTGTCGCCGACGCCCAGCACCCGGCCG
The DNA here is from genome assembly GCF_055638955.1 of Streptomyces sp. NPDC111507. Classification (NCBI taxonomy): domain Bacteria; kingdom Bacillati; phylum Actinomycetota; class Actinomycetes; order Kitasatosporales; family Streptomycetaceae; genus Streptomyces; species Streptomyces sp. NPDC111507. The sequence goes on from NZ_JBVKBU010000007.1 coordinate 130,584, forward strand.
GAGCGCAGCCGGGCGTGCAGCGAGGTCCGCAGATCCTGGCCCTGCGCCCCGGAGGCGTGCACGACGGGCAGGTCGACCCCCGCCGCGGTGAGCAGTGGCAGGGCGGAGATCAGCCACTCGGTGGACACCGCCTCGCGCTGCGCGTACGCCGCCGCGTCGCCCGTCCTGCGGTAGCGCTCCCCGCCGTGCGCGGCCCGTACCGCGTCGTCGATCACCCGGCGGATCTCGGGGGCGCCGCGGAACCCGTTGACCTGCGCCTCCATCGGCAGGCTCACCCCGCGGCCGTGCCAGGGCCCCAGCCGGCTCGCTTCGGCGTCGTCCTGCCGCAGGAACGCCTGTCCCGCCTCCGCGCGCGGCACCGGCCGCAGCCGGGACAGTGCCTCGAGGTCCTTGACCAGAATGCGGTGGACCAGGGACTGTCCGCCGAGGGTGGCGAGGCCCACCCGCCCACGGGACGAGTGCAGTTCGAGGGTCGCCTCGATCGGCACCCGCATTCTGACGGAACGGGCGGAGGCCTCGGCGACGGTCTTCATGCCGAGCTGACCCCGCCCCACGGTGGCCGACTTCGTGACATCGCTGATGCCGACGCCGAGCCCGCCGGAGCCGCCGACGCTCTTGAGCGGACCACCGCCGCCCTCCGGCTTGCCCGCACCGGCCACGACCCCCTCGACGGTCCGCGTGTCGCTCTTCTCGCGGGTGTCCGCCCGCTGCGTGGCGGCCGAGGTGATGTACTCCATGTCGCGGCCGTCCTTCGCCTCGCCCTCAGACGTGCCCTGCCGGGTGCGGCGTACGCGGAACACGGCCCAGTACGGTGTGTTGCGGCCGCGGAAGAGTTCGACGGGCACCCCGCCGTCCATGGCCCCGGAGAGCAGTCCGGCCGAACCGTCCCGGTCCAGGACGCGCAGCAGCCGCTGCATGTTGTCGTGCGGATCGGCCAGTTGCTGCTTCGGCAGCAGTTCGTCGGCGAGCGACCGGTCACGCCGCCCGACGTCGGCGCGCAGCCGCTCGAGCAGGGGAACGAAGTCGGGCAGTTCCTCGATCATGCCGAAGCCGAGCGGCAGCTCCTGGGCGAGGGCGGGCGCCGCCGGGGCGGTCGTGCTCGACGACTCCCCGCTCCGGGACGTCTCGGTCTGCTCCTGGGTGGCCTTCCCCTTGCCCTTGGACTCTTTGCCCTTGGACTCTTTGCCCTTGGATTCCGGGCCCTTGGATTCCGTGCCCAGGCGTGCGGACTCCTCCTGCGAGGACGTCTGCCCGGCGGCCCCGGGAACGCGCAGGCCCGCCGCCGCCAACTGTTCCTGGGTGAGCCAGACGGCGGCCGCGGCGGGCAGCGTCCGTTCGCCCTTCGCGATGTACGGGCCGCCTCCCGTGACCTTGACCTCGCTGACCATGCGGACCACCAGATCGCAGTGGACCAGGTAGAGGGGCCGGGTGCGCGGAGTGTGGGCGTTGCGTTCGACGGTGCCGCTCAACGTCGTCGCCGTCGCCGCGCTCCGGCCCAGGCTCCGCCCGGCCGACACGCCCTCGCCCAGCCGCCAGCCGGCGCCGTTCTCCGATCCGAGGGCGCCGCCCTGCACGGTCGTGGAGGTACCGCTGCCCTCCTGCCCGGTCATCTGATGGCCGCCGAGCAGGAATGTCTCGGTACCCGCCCCGGTGCCCTCGGCCACCACCTCCGGGTTGGTGAGGGCGAACCGGGTACCGATCGCGCCGTTCAGCGCGTGGAGCCTACGGGGGTACTGCAGGTTCTTCACCACCCACCCGGAGGACACCGCCTGGCGCAGCGCCGAGGTGATGGCCTGCGGGCTGAAGCGTTCCTCGATCGCCAGCCGCGGCGCGAGGCCCTCCGTCTGCAGCGCGAGGTCCTCCCGCAGTTCCCGGTTGCGGCTCGCGGCCCGCGACAGGAGCTCGAAGGCCAGATCCCGGACCGGTCCGCCGCCTCCGACGGTCTCCACCAGCGTCCAGTCCCGGACCGCCCGGCCCGCGATCGAGCGCGGCGCCATGGTCGACAGATCGCCGATGCCCGACGCGTTGAACTGCCGCTGCGGCGGCGCCAGTCCGGCGGTGCGCCTGCGGGTCCTGGCCGTCAGCCGGTCCTTCCCGGCGGTGTCCAGGGTGAACGCGGTCGGGGTGAGCAGCCGTACGTCCTGCTCGGCCAGGTCGAGCGCCTCGGTGTCCGCGGTCGAGGCGATGTGCACGGCGTCGGGTGCGTCCCGCCCCGGCATGCCCGGGGTGAGGGCACGTGTGGCGGTCCGCTCCCGTGTCGTCATGGTGACGTCCACGTCCAGGCGCAGGGCGCCACCGAACGCGCTGGTGTTCTCACCGCCGTTGGTGAGCACGTCGGAGCGTGTCGCCGGACCCGCCTGGTTGCGCCGGGTGCTCTGCCGGGTCCGCTCGCCGCGCACCGTGGCGGACAGCGCACCAGGGATCAGCCGGAACTGGCCGAGCGCCAGTCCGCCGATCGACCGTGAACTGGACCGCCCGCTCTGCGAGTTGCTGGTGACGCCGCTGTGGCTGCGCACCAACCAGTCCTTCGTCTCCCCCTGGTAGCCCGTCTCGCGCAGGGCGCCGACGACCTTGATCTGCACGTCGTGCGCGTGCCACCGGCTCTTGCGCCGCATCCGGACCCGGATCCCGGAGGAGAGCAACTGGTCCTTGTTGACCCGCAGGTTGGTCTCCGAGAGTACGGTGATCAGCTCGCGGTAGTTGCGCCGCTGCACCTCGCCCTCCTCGCGGCTCACCTGGGTCCCCGCCCCCGCTCCGAACGCGGGAAGATAGCCCGCGAGTCGCTGATCGGTGGCGAAGAGCCGCTCGATGCCGGAGAGCAGGGGAGCGATGTCCAGCTGGCTGATCGCCACGCTCGACCCCATGGCCCCGAACGGCAGATGGCGCTCGTTGGCCGGACCGGCCGACGACCCGGCGCCGTCCCGTGAGTCATCCTCCGGCCGCCGGTCGAGCTTCTTCCCGTCCGCGTCCGTTCCCGGCTCCCTGATCATGGGGCCCGCCGTGACGCCTTCGGGCAGTTCGAGGCCCAGCGAACGGGCCTCGTCGGCGCGCAGACTGACCCACACATCCATCGAGTGCTGGGCCGTGCGAGTGCCGGAGCGCACCTTCATGGCGGGGGAGAGCGGTCCGGTGCCCTCGACGCTGAACCGCACCTTGCCGAGGTAGAGCACCTTGTCGCCTCTGACCTCGGCGCCCTGACGGCTCGACACCGTCTGTTCGGCCACCGTGAACCGCGCTTTGCGCGCGCCGGCCGTGGGCATGACCGTCGCGCGCACCGCGGCGGCGTTGCCCAGCACGCCGAACCCCGCTGCCGGGCCCGCGCCGAAGGTCCCCCCTCGGCCCTTGGCGGCCGTGTGGGACACCGAGTGCTGTGCCTGCTGGTGCGTGCGCAGTTGGGTCTTGCCGGTCGTCCAGGCGGGCGACAGGGCGGTGAGGTCGGCGCGCATCCGGTAGGTACCCGTGGCACTGCCGTCCTTGGAGACGAGATCCTCCCCGATCACCCAGCCGCCCAGCAGCCGGGGCAGGTCCTCCAGGACGGTCGTGGCGGAGGTGGCGTCGTGGAGCCGGGCCCGCCCGGGCGCACCGCGGGAGGTCAGGGAGGGGTGCAGCACGGAGCGGACCGTGTCGAACAGGCCACCGCCGCCCGGATGGGGGGCCGCGGCGTCGTCCAGGGCGACCGGGGCCAGCGAGTCCGCGAGCCGTACGCTCCGGGCGGTCCCCGCGCTGAGGGGGCGCGGCCGCGCGGGTGCCTCGGCGGTGACCGGCACCAGGTGTTCGGTGGGCACCCGCATCATGAGGGACCCGGCGCCGCTGAACGTCTGCGCCCGGCCGCCCCGCCCCTCGTCCTGGGGCTTGACCCGTACGCCGTAGCGCACCTGGCGCCGCATCTCGACGGACCCCTTGTCGCTGCGCAGCACCCGCGGTTCGGACATGGTCTTCTGCACACGGGAGTCGGTGGAGGACTGGAACGGCTGCGCGTTGGCCATGACCGCCCCGCCGAGCCAGACGCCCGGGACGACCGGCGCCAGCCCGAACGCCATGAAGTTGACACCCTTGCTGGACGAACCGCCCGAGGAGTGGCTCACCACGCCCGAGGTGTTGTGCTGGGTGTCCACCTTGACGTTGGCGCCCTCGGCCATCCGCGCGTCCTGGGCGGCCTGCCGGGGGGCGACCTCGGTGCCGGTGCCGGTGCCGGTGCCGGTGTCGCCGTCGCGATCGTCGGCTCGCGCCTTGCCCTTCCCCTTGCCCATGGCGGCCTCCGACTCGGCCAGCAACGCGGCCATGGCCTTGGCCTGTTGCACGGCCGCGGCCTGAGCCTTCACGGCCTCGGGGGAGACGAAGGTCTCGGGCAGGTCGGTGCCGTCCCGGGAGATGGTGACGGTGACGTCGTACCAGCCCTTGCCCTCCGGGCCCTCGACGGCGAAGGAGCGGCCCTGGCCGTAGAACGTCTCCGGCCGCCCGGCCAGCTCCTCGCCTATCTCGGCCACCGCCCCGTCGGACCGTCCGACGACCGTCCCGAGGGCGGTGGACACGAACTCGTGCCCGGTGAGCCCGTACGCCGTGGAGAGCCCCGCCGCCCGTAACTCCCGCAGGTACGGCGGCAGTCCGAGCGGCGGATGGGAGGAGCCGGCCCCGCTGCCGGTCTGCCGGGGGGCCGTCCGACGCGGGCCCGTCCGACGGGGGCGCGTCGTGGTGGCGGCGCGCGGCCGGGCGTTCTCCGAGCCTTCCTCGGACTCCTCCGCCGCCTCTTCGACCGCGGGAAGCACCGCGGGCAGCCGGGTGGCGGCACTGCTCTCGGGCAGTTCCTCAAGAGTGGGCAGTACGGCAGGGGCGGGCCTCGGCGCACGTGTGGCCGCCGCCACGCCCTCGGCGGCCGGGAGCCGTCCACGCAGTGCGCGCGCGGTCGCCGCGTTGCCCGCGTCCCGCTGCAGGGCCAGCAGCGCCTGGGGAGTCATCCCCGGGCCGGTCGTCGGCAGCGCCGGGTGCGGCGCCGTGACCTCCGCGCCGTTCCTGGCGGCCGGGGCCGTGTCCCGGCCGACGGCTCCCCAGCGGTGGTCCCCGGTCCTGCCGTTCCCGCCCGATGCCTGCCGCTGCCTACGCACAGTGAGCCATTCCCGTCATGAGGGCCGCCGTCCCGCCCCCATCGGATCCGTCCGCTGGGGAGCGTAACCACTGCGCGGGCCTCACAGGGAGCAAGATCATGGACTCGGGCATATGGACGTCCGCCGACCACCGAAGGGACCACGGCAGTACACCAGCGCTCCATCTTCCGCGGCCGTGCGCTCACTTCGAACACCGTTGAATGGCATTGCCGCCGTGCTCCCTCGGCGCCCACTGTGGCGGTGGTCGAAAGCGAAACACCACACACAGGGGGAATTCCTCATGCGCCGTATTCCGGCCGTCATCACCACGTGCGCCGCGACGCTCGCCTTCCTCGTCCCGGCCGGCCTGGCCGCCGCCGCGCCTGCCGCGCCCGCGTCGCCCGCCGAGCAGTCGTACACCGTCGTGCCCTACGAGAACGTCAAGGTCCGCCAGCTGCCGAAGAAGGACAGCGCCTACCTGGCCACCCTGACCGCCGGTCAGTCCTACACCGCGTACTGCTGGACCCACGGGCAGACCATCACGGACCACGGCTACACGAACGACATCTGGATCGGATTCGCCGACGGATTCAGCAGCGCCGTCTATTTCAAGGGCGACCAGTACGCGAATCTGCCGGCCTCCGCCCAGTGCTGAAGGCAGCGGAACCCACCGGAATTCACCGCGATCGTCTCTCCGTGCCAGGGAGTTCATCCATGAGCATCCGACGCAAGTCCGTCGCCGTCCTCGCCGGAGCCGTGCTCGCGTGCGGCCTGCTGGGCGCGGGAACCGCCTCGGCGGCGGCGCCGACCGGTCTCACGCGGCAGGCCGCCTTCGAGACGTACACCGTCGTGCCCAGTGTCGACGCGCCGATCCGTTCCGGCCCGGGCAACGGCCACCCCGTGATCGGCAGGCTGCGCGCCGGGTACAGCTACGCCGCCTTCTGCTGGCTGTCCGGGGAAACGGTCGTCGACCACGGTTCCACCAGTCACATCTGGATCCATCTCTCCGGCGGCCCCGGCATCGGCGACGGCTGGGTCAGCGCGCTGTACCTCCGCGGTGACGAGCGGGCCGATCTTCCGGCCTCGGCGCAGTGCTGACCCGCGGCTGAGGCGGGCGGACCAGTCAGATGACTGAAGCTTCCTCGGGCCACCGCATCGCACCATGGACGAGGCCCCGCCCGACCGCCTCACCGAGCGAAGGATCAGCATGCACGTGGACGCCCATGACGACGAGATCTGGGCCGTACTCGAAGGTGAGATCACCTTCTTCGTCGGAGAGCAGCGCTACGACCTGGGCCCGGGCGACATCGCTTTCGGCCCGCGCGGAGTCCCGCGCCGCCATGTCGTGCGCAGCCCGGAATCCCGTCTGCTCGTGACCTCGGTGCCCACCGGGGTCGCGGAGTGGTTCACCCGCAACGGCACCCCGGTGGCCTTCGCCGGTGAACTGCCCCCGTCCCTCGGCCTGGACGCCACTGCCGGCCTGGTGGGCGCCTACGACCTTCATGTCGTCGGCCCGCCGGACACGGGCGAGTGACACGGGCGCGCCGGGCCGAGACAGGACGACCCGGCCGCCGCCGGGAGTCGAAGGTCAGCCCTGATGGGCCCGCAGCGCGGCAAGGGCCCGGTCCGCGTGGGCGCTCATCCGCAGTTCGCTGCGCACCACCTCCAGGACGGTGCGGTCCTGCGCGATGACGAAGGTGACCCGCTTCGTGGGTGCCAGGGAGAAGCCGCGCTTCACTCCGAACCGCTCGCGAACCGTGCCGTCGACATCGGACAGCAGCGGGTACCCGAGCGTGTGACGCCCGGCGAACTCCTGCTGCTTGTCGACCGCGTCACCACTGATGCCGACCGGCCGCCCGCCGGCGGCGGTGAACTCGGCGGCCAGATCGCGGAAGTGGCACGCCTCGGTGGTGCAGCCGGGGGAGAGGGCGGCGGGGTAGAAGAACAGCACGACCGGTCCCTCGCCGAGCAGCTCGGTCAGCTTGCGCTCCGTGCCGGTCTCGTCGGGCAGGGCGAAGTCCTCGACCTTGTCGCCCACATCCACACCACGCGTCATGACTGACCCTTCCCACCATTGGCAACGCTGCGTGCCCACAGTACAAGGGGCACCTGCAAGGGGAGTCGCGCGATCGCCGCGGCCTTCTGCGGAGCGGGACGCCGGCGCCAGTCCACGGCCATCTGGACGTTGGCGGGGAACACCCCGACGAAGAAGGCCGCGGTGGCCAGCGCGGCCACCCGACGGGTACGGGGCACCGCCACCCCGGCGGCCAGCGCCAGTTCGGCGACACCGCTCGCGTACGTCCAGGTCCGGGGTGCCCCCGGCAGCGCCCGCGGAATGGTCGCGTCGAACTGCCGTGGCGACGCGAAGTGACCGACACCCGCGGTGGCCAGCAGGCCGGCGAGCAACAGGGCAGAGCGTTCCGACCGTGGCACGGTTCCTCCTCCAGGGGGCTGCCGCGAGATATTACTGGAGGGTAAGTGTGGTGCGGGCGACGGGGTTCACGAAGGGGGAGGGGCCCCTCCTGCCTGCCCCGGGCCGATGTCAGCGCGCGGCGCGGACGCCGTCAAGGGCCACCGTGAGGACCCGGTCGCGCTGGGTGTCGTCGAGGAAGTTCGTCGAGGTGATCCCGGCGACCATGCGCAGCAGGTCGTCGAAGTCCATGTCCGCGCGCGCCTCGCCGGCCTTCTGCGCCCGCTCGAACAGCGGGCCGCCCGCCTGGTACATCGAGTCCCGGCAGGTCAGGAAGATCTCCGACTCGTTGTCGAGCGCCTCGCGGATGGCCCGCTTGGTCACGGTGTAGTCCACGAACCGCCGCAGCCACGAGGTCAGCGCCTCCCAGGGCTCCCGCTCGGCGACTTCCAGGGCCACCTGGCACAGGGCGTCCACCTCGTCCGCGTACACGCTCTCGAAGAGGTGGCGGCGGGTGGGGAAGTTCCGGTAGAGGGTGCCGATGCCCACGCCCGCGCGCCGGGCGATGTCCTCCAGGGACGCCTCCGCGCCGTGCTCCGCGAAGGCCTCGCGTGCGGCGGCCAGCAGAGCGTCGTAGTTGCGTGCGGCGTCTTTGCGGTGCGGGCGCCGGGACGCCACGATCCCGCTGATGGGGAACGGCTGAGCCGTCACTTGGTGCCTCCCGGCCGAGAAGAAGTTGAAGCGGAGGTTTGCCTCCGTTACAGTGGAGGCGTACCTCCACTTTAGCAGTCGGGGGGGGGGGTGCGTTCCCCGTGGTGGCGTGTGTCCGCACGCACCGTCGACGCGCTCGTACCCCCTGTGACCTCGAACGGGCCGTACGCAGCCCGCCTCCGCTCCTTGAGCGGCCGTTCCACCTGCTCTGTTCCGCCTTCCGTTCTCTGATCCGTTCCGTTCCGCTCCGTTCGGAGAGGCTTTTCATGCCCACGAAGTCCACCCGCCTCACCTTCGCGGTCCTCGCGACCGGTGCGGGCGTGTTCTCCATGCTCCAGTCGCTGATCGCACCGGCCCTGCCGACCGTCCAGCACGCCCTGAACACCTCGCAGTCCACCGTGACCTGGGTGATGACGGCCTACCTGCTGTCCGCCTCGGTCTTCACCCCGATCCTCGGCCGGGTCGGCGACCTGATCGGCAAGAAGCGCACCCTCGTCGCCGTCCTCGTGACCGTGACGCTCGGCTGTCTGCTCGCCGCGCTCGCGCCGAACATCAGCGTGCTGATCGTCGCCCGGGTCGTCCAGGGCATAGGCGGTGCGCTCTTCCCGCTCTCCTTCGGCATCATCCGGGACGAATTCACCGCGGCCGAGGTCGGCCCCAGCATCAGCAACCTGTCCGCCGTGATCGCCGCGGGCGGCGGCGTCGGACTGGTGGCGGCAGGTCCCATCGTGTCCGCGCTCGACTACCGCTGGCTGTTCTGGCTGCCCGTCGGCGTCGTCGCGGTCACCACACTGATCGCCCTGCGCTACGTCCCCGAATCCCCGAGCCGGGCCGAGGGACGCGTCAGCTGGCTCGGTGCCGTCCTGCTGTCGGGCTGGCTGGTCGCGCTGCTGCTCCCGCTCAGCCAGGCGACCCAGTGGGGCTGGGGATCGGCCCGCGTGATCGGGCTGTTCGTCGCCGCCGTCCTGCTCTTCGCGCTGTGGCTGCTGGCCGAGGCGCGCTCCCGCACCCCGCTGATCGACCTGCGCGTCATGCGGCTGCCCGCGGTGTGGACCACCAACACCGCCGCGCTCCTGTTCGGCGCGGGCATGTACGCGATCTGGTCCTTCCTCCCCGGCTTCGTGCAGACCCCGAGCTCCGCCGGATACGGATTCGGCGCCAGTGTCACCGCGGCCGGACTGCTCATGCTGCCGATGCTGCTCGCCATGTTCTGCTCGGGCGTGCTCAGCGGTCGGCTGGAGCCCGTCCTCGGCGCCAAGAAGCTGCTCACGACCGGTGCCGCGCTCGGCGCGGTCGCCTGCGGCTTCCTCGCCCTGTGGCACGACCAGCAGTGGCAAGTGGCCTTCGCCGCGGGCATCTTCGGCCTCGGCATCGGACTCGCCTTCGCCTCGATGGCCAACCTGATCGTCGGCAGCGTGCCGCCCGAGCAGACCGGCGCCGCGACCGGGATGAACGCCAACATCCGCACCATCGGCGGGTCCATCGGCGCGGCCGTGACCAGCGTTCTGGTGACCGGCCGGCTCCAGCCCTCGGGCCTTCCCTACGGCTCGGGATACACCCACGGCTTCACCCTGCTTGCCCTGCTCTGCCTGGCCGCGGCGCTGGCCGCCCTCCTCGTGCCGGTCCAGCGTGCCGGCCGGCCCTCCGCCTCGGCCCGCGCGGACGCCGACTCCACGCGTACGGAACCAGAGGCGGCCGTCGCTCCCGGCGCGCGGAGCTGACCCGGTCCACGCTCGGCGTCACCATGCTCGGTGCGACCGCGTCGATGCGTGAGGGCGATGCGTGAGGGCGATGCGTGAAGTTGACGGATGAAGGTGATGGGTGAAGATGCTTGTCGGACAGGGGCATGGCTCCGAACGGGCGGCGCGTTCACCCGACTCGGTGAGCGGTACCACGGATGCGTACCACCGGCGCGCGCACCGCCGTTGCTCCGACATGGACAGCACTCACACGGCCCAACGGCGCCGTCCGAAGCAGGGCCTCGCGGGCCGGCCCTACGCCGAGCTGACGGACGGGCGTCTGGGCCACCCGCCGATCTACGCCCAACTGGTCGCGGAGTGGCGGGCCAAGGGCCGGGTGGTTCCGGAGCACCGCGAGGTGGTCGCGGTGCTGTGGGCCTCCTTCGCCGCCTCCAGCCCCTTCGAGGGCGCGGCGTGGCCGGTCGACTCCAGGGCGGAGAAGCGGGAGGAGAAGACCGCCGGACCGGTACCCGCCGCATCCGGGACCGTGTCCGCCGGCTCCGTACCCGCCGTCCCCGTACCCCGTGACCTGCTGGGCTGGTGAACTCCTGCGCGCGCTGCCGCGGAGTGCCGGTCACCCTCCGGGCGGGGGAGCCAGGACGGCGAGCGTCCCGTTGGCCCGCTGCAACGCCAGTTCCAGGGGGACCGCGGCATGCAGGGCTCCGGTCCCGTCGGGCGGAATGAGCCATTCCAGGAACCGCGCGGCGCGGTACGGCGGTGGTACGGCGACCCACGAGCCCTTGCCCGCGTGGCGGAGCCCGGAGCCGACCCAGCGGCTGGCCGGGTCCGGCGGCAGGAAGAAGCCCACTCTCCGGGACGCGGTGTCCACCAGGGTGGGACCGGGGGCGCGCAGCGGGTCGTTCCACAGGATGTCCAGGGCGAGCAGCCCGAGTTGCTCGGGAACGCTGAGCACGTCCCAGAACCGCCCGGCCTCCATGAGCACGGTCCCCGACCCCTGATCCCACTCGCGCTTGCAGACCCGGGGGTCCGAGGCGGCTGCCGCGAGCCACTCGACACCTTGCATCCACATCACATCCGGCATGACCAACTCCAGGACATTCGCAGGCCGTCTGACCAGGCATGGAGTGGCGCACTCGGATGCGGAAACCCGCACCTGGACGCCGACCCGGCGTGTTCATGCTGGTAGATATTTCTATGTGGCGGAAGGGGTGGCGCGGTCTGGCGTTTTCGCCGAAACGTTCTTCTGGGGACGTCCGTTGCTCGGATTTCCGTCAGGTCCGTGAAGTGTCCGTCAACTTCGTGCAGTCAGGATGCCGAGCACGTTGGCCGCGACGACGGCGCCGATGCCCGTCCACTCCGTCCAGCCCAGGCTCTGACCGAGGACGATCCACCCGACCAGACCGGCCAGGACGGGATTGACGCTCATGAACAGACCGAAGGCCGGGGCCGGGACGCGGCGCAGGGTGAACAGGTCCGCGAGGCAGGGCACCGCGGAGGACAGCACGCCGGCGGCCACGGCGCAGCCGACCGCCGTCGGTGTCGGAGGATGCCGGACCGCGACGGCGACGCCGACCGGCAGGAACAGTACGGCGGAGAGCGCGGCGGCGGCAGCGGACCCCGCCGCCCCGGGGATGCGGCGGTCGACGGTGCGGTTGAGCAGGATGTACGACGCCCAGCAGCCGGCGGCCAGCAGTCCGAGGCCCATTCCGAGGAAGTCGGCGGAGGGGCGCGGACGCATCAGCGTGACGACACCCGCCGCGGCGATCACCGCACAGCACGCGTCCAGGCGGCGGCGGGAGGCGGCCAGCGCGATGCTGAGCGGGCCCAGGAATTCGAGCGTCACCGCCAGCCCCAGGCCGACGCGGTCGATCGCCGTATAGAGGGACAGGTTCATGGTCCCGAATACCAGCGCCAGCAGCACGACCGGCCACCACTGCCCCCAGGTGAACGTCCGCAGCCGGGGGCGGCCCACTGCCAGCAGGACGACCGCGGCGACGTACTGACGCACCGCGACCACACCGACGGGGCCGAGGGCGGGGAAGGCCAGGGAGCCGATCGCGGCACCGGTCTGGTTGGACAGGCCACTGCCGACCATCGTGACCACGCCGGCCAGGCGTGTGCCGTCCGGCTTCGGGGTCGTGGGGGCCGGGAGAGTGCGACGCGCGGGTGCTGCCGGGCGTGCGGAGGGTGCGTGCATGGCTCGATGCTGGGAGGCCTCGGCTCTTGCGCAAAATGCATCAGCCGATCCATCTATACGCTTGAGTCATGGATCCTTCAGCCGAGGACGCTTCCGGCAAGGGCGCCTCCGTCGAGGAGGCTTTGGGCAAGGACGTATCCGTCACGGACGCATCCGCCACGGATGCCGTCGTCAAGCACGCCTCCGTCATGAATGTGGAGCTGCGGCAGTTGCGCTGTCTCGTCGCGATCGTCGACGAGGGCACCTTCACCGACGCCGCCATCGCGCTCGGGATCTCCCAGGCCGCCGTGTCCCGCACACTGGCCTCGCTCGAGCGCGTCCTCGGGGTGCGGCTGCTGCGGCGCACCTCCCGTGAGGTCGCCCCGACGGCGACGGGACTGCGGGTGCTGGCGCATGCCCGGCGGGTACTCGGCGAGGTGGCCGACCTGGTCCAGGAGGCTACGTCGGGTCGCGCCTCGCTGCGGATCGGGTACGCCTGGTCCGCGCTCGGCCGTCACACCCTGGCCTTTCAGCGCGACTGGGCGCGGGCGCACCCCGAGACGGAGCTGAGGCTCGTACGTGTCAACTCCGCCACCGCCGGCCTCGCCGAGGGAGCCTGCGACGCGGCCGTGGTGCGCAGAGCACTGGACGACCGGCGGTTCGACTCCGCGATCGTGGGGCTGGAACGGCGGCTGTGCGCCCTGGCCGCCGACGATCCGCTGGCCGGACGCCGCTCGGTGCGACTCGCCGACCTCGGCGGGCGCGTCCTGCTGATCGACCGCAGGACCGGCACCACCACGACGGAGCTGTTCCCGACCGACTCCCGCCCGCCGGTGACCAGGGAGACCCACGATGTCGACGAGTGGCTCACCGCGATCTCCACGGGGCGCTGTGTGGGCATGACGGCCGAGTCCACCGCGCACCAGTACCCGCGCCCCGGTGTCGTCTACCGGCCGGTGCGCGACGCCGAGCCCATCGCGGTGCGGCTCGCCTGGTGGCGGGACGACCCGCACCCCGCCGCCCCCGCCGCCATCGAACTCCTGACGGAGCTCTATCGCCGAGCCGCGTAGTCGACGTCGGGGCGCAACGTGTGGGCCGTGCTGCCCGCCGGTGTCACGCCGAGCCGCGCGCGATGACCCACCCGGGCTCGGGGCTGAGCCCGGCGAGATCGAGGCCGGGCGCGGCGCGGGCGGCGAGGCGGCCGTGCACTTCGACATCGGCCAGGTCGTGCAGGGCGGTCAGGGTGCGCAGGGGGATGTCGTCGTCGAAGGCCGCGACCGCCGTCACGGTCCCGTGCGCGGCGAGGAAGGTCCTCACGGCGACAGTCCTGCCGTCCTCGGACGGGCACGACGAAGGAGGTCAGCGGGGCGAGCCCCAGCGTGCTCACGGTCTCCCGGGCCAGGCGCGGCCGCACTTCCAGCAGCGGGGAGTCGTGGTCGGGCAACGCCATCGCGAGGTGCGTGTGACCGCGGTCGGCGAGATGTCGGATCTGCGGGGCGGCGTTCGCGGCGAACCGGAGCACGGCCCGGGGTGCGATCATGTCGAGGACCTGCTGCGGCGAGTGCGGCGCGCCATGGCCGTGCCGGACGAGCAGCACATGGTCGTGCGCGGCGAGTTCGTCGTCGAGGCCCCGGATGTAACTGCGCGAGTAGTTGCCCTCAAGGCCCCGGTCGATGTCGAGGACGACGATCCGCGAGGAGCCCTCGTGCAGCGCTCGCGCGATGCCGTGCGGTACGTACCCGAGGTCGCGTGCGGCCTGGCGTACGCGTTCGCTCAGCGTCACGTGTCGTGCACCGGCCGTCATCACGCCCCCGATCGGTTCTGTCGCGGCGGTACCGGGACCGTGGGCGACCGCCAGTGCAGGTCGTACGGCCGCACGCCGAACGGTCCCGTGTCGCTGGCGCGACGCGGGACCGTTCGGAGAAGACCAGTCGTCTTTGGCGAGATGACGGGCCGTCAATCTTCAGATGTCAGTTGCGACCACTGGGGTCAGCGTCCGCCACCACCGCCGCCGCCGTGGCCGCCGCCACCGCCGCCGCCGTGGCCGCCGCCACCGCCGCCGTGGCCGCCGCCACCGCCGCCGTGTCCGCCACCGCCGCCGCCGTGGCCGCCGCCACCGCCGCCGTGTCCGCCACCGCCGCCGCCGTGGTCTCCGCCGCCGCCGTAGCCGCCGCCACCGTGGTCTCCGCCACCGCCGCCGTGGTCTCCGCCACCACCGTGGTCACCGCCGCCGCCGTGGCCTCCGTCGTTCGAGCTGTAGGAGTAGTCGGAGGAGTGATCCGAGTGGGAACTGGCCGCGCTGGCGATGCCGGCTGTGCCGAACGCCAGGGCCAGAGCGGCGAACAGGCTGGCGACCAGCCGGAACGTCCTTGAAGTGATGATCCGCATGGTGCTTTCCCTTCCCGGGAGCGTAGACAGGTCCTGGCCCTGCACGGCCGCGGTGACGTCGGGCACCCAGGAGGCGCTGAGACGTTCGCGATGAGGGTCCGGTACATCGGCGTTGAATGTGACGGGAGTTGCCGTCCGCCGACTCACGCGCTGATCGCGCGGCATCGGGCCCACCTGGGCTGCTGAGTGCAGCGAACCCCGCGGCGGGGCGCCCGTCCGTCAGTTAACCGACGACCGGGTTGTCGTCGGTCGGAATGTAGTCGGTCGGGATGCTGAGATTGTTTGTCTTCTCGCCAGGCAAAACGTCTGTTTTCTGTTCAACCCGTATCCAACCTACGCATATCAGGACAATGAAGTCAAGCGCAGCGGGTGGGCCCCGGGAGTGCGGGATGTGGGTCATGGCATCGCGGGCAACTCCCTTTACTTCTTTTTGGGGTTGGGCGACTGACGCCCGCCCAGATCGGGGCCGGTCAGGGCGGTCCCGGCCGCTGCCTTCGGCCTGTGCGGCGCCCGGCACGCGCCCGGCCCGACCCACCCAAGGAAGCGGAGACGACGTCGAGTTGGCATTCTCCGCGGCGGATCCTCGACGGTCCTGTCCTCGGGCCGCCGACGCGCTCGACGTCCGTGGGGTGGGCGTCGCGCCCTTGCCCGGCCCGGGAGATGGGGCAGCGGCGTCGCCCTGTGCGGAGATCGACACCCGCCTGGCCGGGCGACGGTCACCGCCGAATGACCGTGGGACGCTTGGGGCTGGTCGGGGCCCTGTGGTGGCAGATGGCCAGGCCGCCGACAGGGCATGTCGGCAACATAGAGAACAAAATTGTTGACAATCTTGTTGGACTGGATTTAGGTTCGACAGGCACTCACTCAGGGAGGGCGCGATGCCGAAGGAAGCCCGTCCAGGCACCGGCGAGCAGGCCAAGCAGCACGCACTGGTGCATCTGCGGCAGGCGATCCTGCATGGCGACATGGCACCGGCCCAGCGGCTGGTGGAGAACGAACTCGCCGAGCAGTTCGGTGTCACGCGGGCCAGCGTCCGGGCGGCGCTGATCGAGCTGGAGTCGGAGGGACTGGTCGAGCGGATCCGCAACCGTGGCTCGCGGGTGCGGGTGGTGACGGTCGAGGAAGCGGTGGCCATCACCGAGTGCCGGATGGTCCTGGAGGGCCTCTGTGCGGCCAAGGCGGCCGTCGAGGCGAGCGAGGACCAGCTGGACCAGCTGACCGACCTGGGCACGGCGATGTCCAAGGCGGTCGCGGGCGGCGAGCCCCTGGTCTACTCCCGGCTCAACCACGAACTGCACGACCGGATCAGGGAGTTCTCCGGCCAGCAGGTCGCCGTGGGGCTGCTGGAGCGGCTCAACGGGCAGCTGGTGCGTCACCGTTTCCAGCTCGCGCTGAGACCGGGGCGCCCCCAGCAGTCACTGAGTGAGCACCTGGCCATGATCGAGTCGATCAGGGCCCGGGACCCGCAGGCGGCCGAAGCGGCCGTCCGTACCCACCTCGCGGGAGTCATCGACGCGCTGCGCCAATGACATCGCGGAGGTGGGGCATCCGGCCTGTCCACCAAGGAGATGTGAGCAATGACGCACGGCAAGGCGCCCACCACCCCACGATCGACACTTGTCATCACCGCGCATGCCGGGGACTTCGTCTGGCGGGCCGGGGGAGCCATCGCCCTGGCCGCGTCCCGTGGAGAGAAGGTGACCATCGCGTGCCTCACCTACGGGGAGCGCGGTGAGTCCGCCAAGGCCTGGCGCGAGGGCAAGTCGCTGGAGGAGATCAAGGAGATCCGCCGTGCCGAGGCCGAGGCGGCGGCCTCGACCCTGGGCGCCCGGGTGCGCTTCCTCGACGCCGGCGACTACCCCCTGCTCGTCACTCAGGAGCTGACCGACCAGCTCGTACGCATCTACCGCGACACCCAGCCCGACGTGGTCCTGACCCACCCCCTGGACGATCCCTACAACGGTGACCACCCGGCGGCCGCCCGCATGGCCCTGGACGCCCGCGTCCTCGCCCAGGCCATCGGCTATCCCTCCGAGGGCGAGATCATCGGAGCCCCGCCGGTGTTCTTCTTCGAGCCGCACCAGCCGGAGATGTGCGGCTTCCGGCCCGAGGTCCTCCTCGACATCACCCCGGTCTGGGAGACCAAGCGCAAGGCCATGGAGTGCCTCGCCGCCCAGCAGCACCTGTGGGACTACTACACCGACCTGGGCAAGCGGCGCGGCGTACAGCTCAAGCGCAACGCGGGCCCCAACCTCGGCCTGCCCCACGCCACCTACGGCGAGGCCTACATGCGTCCCTACCCGCAGGTCACGGAGGAGCTGGCATGAGCGGCCTGATCGTCACCAACCCGCCGCGCGCCCAAGCCGAGGACGTCGAGGCACTCGGCGGCTACGGGGTGGCCACCGTCCACGAGGGCATGGGCCGAACCGGCAGTCTCGGTCCCGGGTTCCGGCCCGTCCAGCAGGACGTGCGCATCGCGGGCACCGCGGTCACCGCCCTGTGCTGGCCCGGCGACAACCTCATGATCCACGCGGCGGTCGAGCAGTGCCGCGAGGGCGACATCCTCGTCGTGACCACCACCTCGCCCTCCACCGACGGCATGTTCGGCGACCTCTTCGCCACCGCGCTCCAGTACCGCGGGGTGCGCGGCCTGATCATCGACGCCGGGGTGCGCGACACCGCCGACCTGCGTGCCATGGGCTTCCCCGTCTGGGCGAGGGCCGTCTGCGCCCAGGGCACGGTCAAGGCCACGGGCGGCTCGGTGAACGTACCCGTCGTGCTCGGCGGCCAGGTCGTCCGCCCCGGTGACGTCATCGTCGCCGACGACGACGGCGTGGTCTGCGTACCCCGTGAGCGGGCCGGTGCGGCCGTCAAGGCAGCCGAGGCGCGCACCGCCAAGGAGGACGCCTCCCGGGCCGCCTTCGCCGAGGGCCAGTTGGGCCTGGACCGCTACGGCCTGCGCGAGACCCTCGTACGGCTCGGGGTGCGGTACCAGGCCTACGACGAGTACGAACACAACGGTTCCCCGTCATGAGCACCGGCGAGGAACTGCGCTGCATGCTGATGCGCGGCGGGACCTCGAAGGGCGCCTACTTCCTGGCCGAGGACCTGCCGGCCGACGCCGGGGCGCGCGACGACCTGCTGCTGCGGGTCATGGGCAGCCCCGACCCCCGGCAGATCGACGGACTCGGCGGAGCACACCCGCTCACCAGCAAGGTCGCGGTGGTCTCCCGCTCCCAGAGCCCCGACGCGGAGGTCGACTACCTCTTCCTCCAGGTGGGAGTGGACCGGGCCGAGGTCTCCGACCGGCAGAACTGCGGCAACCTCCTTGCGGGGGTCGGCCCGTTCGCCGTCGAACGCGGTCTGGTCGCCGCCCGGGAGGGGCGCACCTCGGTACGGATCCGGATGGTCAACAGCGGTGACCACGCCACCGCCACCTTCCCCACGCCGGACCGGCGTGTCTCCTACGCGGGGCCGGCCGAGATCTCGGGCGTGCCGGGCATCGCCGCACCCGTGGTGATCGAGTTCGAGCGGGGCAGCAACCCCCTGCTGCCCACCGGGCATGCCCGGGACATCGTCGCGGACACGCCGGTGACCTGCGTGGACAACGGCATGCCGACCGTGCTGATCGCCGCCTCCTCCCTACAGGTCACCGGCTACGAAAGGCCGCGGGACCTGGAGGAGGACCTGACCCTGCACGACCGGCTCCAGCGGATCCGCCTGGAGGCGGGCCTGCTGATGGGCCTGGGCGACGTCAGCGAGACGACCGTGCCCAAGCTCAGCCTGCTGGCACCGCCCGCGAACGGCGGCGCGGTCATGACCCGCACCTTCATCCCGGTCCGCTGCCACACCGCCATCGGCGTCCTGGGAGCCGCCAGTGTCGCCGCCGGGCTGCGCGTCCACGGCGGCGTCGGCCAGGACGTCGCCCGACTGCCCGAGAACGGCGGACGGCTGCGCATCGAGCATCCCACCGGATTCCTCGACATCGAGAGCGAGATCGACGACGGCACTCCGGGGGCCGCCCCCGTGGCCCGCCGTACCGCCGTCGTCCGCACCGCACGCAAGATCTTCGACGGTACGGTCTTCCCCCGGCCGGCCGGAGCCGCACTTCACCCTTAAGGAGGCCCGCATGGCCCCGCCCCTCGGCGACATCGCCCACCTCGGGCACGTCGAACTGCTCACCCCGGACCTGGACGGAAGTCTGCGGTTCTTCACCGACTACCTCGGTCTGACGGTCAACGGCCGCAGCGGTGACTCGGTCTATCTGCGGTCCTGGGACGACTACGAGCACCACAGCCTCGTCCTCACCGCGCACCAGACCTCAGGTCTGCGCCGCACGGCCCTGCGCGCCTCCAGCGAGGAGGCCCTGCAGCGGAGGGTCAAGGAACTGGAGGCCGCCGGTCACCGGGGCCACTGGACCGAGGACGAGCCGGGCCTCGGCCCGCTGTACGTCACCGCCGACCCCGACGGCCACGAACTGGCCCTGTACTGGGAGTCCGAGTGGTACCAGGCCCCGGACGAGCTGAAGCCGGGGCTGAAGAACCAGCCCCAGGCCAAGCCCGGTCACGGGGTGGGCGTACGCCGCCTGGACCATGTGAACTACCTGGCCGCCGACGTCGCCGCCAACGCCGACTTCCACCAGCACCTCCTGGGCGCCCGGCCGACCGAGCAGATCCAGCTCGACGGCGGCCGGATCGCCGCGAAGTGGCTGACGTTCACGAACAAGTCGTACGACGTCGTCTACACCGAGGACTGGACGGGCTCGCGCGGGCGGCTGCACCACATCGCGTTCGCGACCGACACCCGCGAGGAGATCCTGCGCGCCGCCGACCTCGCCCTCGACACCGGTGTGTTCATCGAGACGGGCCCGCACAAGCACGCCATCCAGCAGACGTTCTTCCTCTACGTCTACGAGCCGGGCGGCAACCGCATCGAGCTGTGCAACCCGCTCACCCGTCTCGTACTGGCCCCCGACTGGCCCCTGATCACGTGGACCCAGGCCGAGCGTGCCAAGGGGCAGGCGTGGGGTCTGAAGACCATCGAGTCCTTCCACACCCATGGCACACCGCCGCTGGACCCGGCCGCGGACCGCTGAGAAGCCGCGGACCACTGAGAACAAGTCAGCGAAACAGGCAGGGCGGCACACGGCTGTGTGCCGCCCATGGCCGTTTCACCTGCTGTTTCTCTCCTGCTGTAGCCTCGCGGAACCGCTGGCTGGATTGTTCCTGAGATTGTTGACAAAAGCGTTGACACTTTGGGAACCGGAACCCTAGCGTCGTGCGCACCATCGGGTCAGGCCGCTCGAGCCGCACCGACCCGCCTCACTCATCCCCTCCAGGGACACTGCTCCCGGACGAGAGGAAACAATGATGTCTCCCTCCCCAGACCTGCGCGCCCGCGGGATTGGACTGGCCACGCTGGTCGTCGGCCTGTGCTGGCTGGTCGTGCTCTTCGACGGCCTCGACATGTTCGTCTACGGCTCCGTGCTGCCCAACATGCTCGCCGAGCACGCCCTGGGGCTCCAGCCGTCCCAGGCCGGCGACCTGGGCAGTTACGCCACCTTCGGCATGCTGATCGGCGCGCTGTCCGCGGGTACGGTCACCGACTGGATCGGCCGCAAGAAGGTGATCATCACCTGCACGGCGGTCTTCTCGCTCGCGTCCGCCCTCTGCGCCGTCGCCCCCAGCCTCGGTGTCTTCGGACTCGGCCGGTTCATCGCGGGTCTCGGACTCGGCGGTCTGCTCCCCACCACGATCACGATGGTCGCCGAGTACGCCCCGCGAGGCCGCCGCGCGCTGATAGTCGGCACGCTGATGACCGCCCACCAGGCCGGCGGCATCCTGGCGGGCTTCGTCGGCCTGTGGACCACCGGCGCCGGCCAGTGGCGCGTCGCCTACGGGATCTGCGTGGTCCCGCTGCTCATCGGCGTCCCGCTGATCGCCAAGTACCTTCCCGAGTCCCTGAACTTCCTGATCGCCAAGGGACGCACACGGGAAGCCCGCGAGCTCGCCGAGCGCTACGACGTCGAACTCCCCGGCGTCGCAGCCGAGCGCCCCGCGGCCGGGGACCGCTGGAGCGCCGTCGTCGCCCTGTTCCGCGGCGGCCTGTGGCGCACCACGCTGCTGTTCTGGCTGGCCTCGTTCTGCGGCCTGCTGCTCGTCTACGGCGTCAGCAACTGGCTGCCCACCATGATGCGTGGCGCGGGCTACGAACTCGGCTCCTCGCTGTCCTTCGTCATCGTCATCAACCTCGGCGGCATCGCGGGCATGCTGATCGCCGGCCGCTTCTCCGACCACTTCGGCGGCGCGCGCGTCGCCACCGTCTGGTTCGCGGCCACCGCCCTCGGCGTCTATCTGCTCGGCATCCACATGGCGCTGCCGCTCACCTACGTCGTGGTCTTCCTGACCGGCCTGTTCCTCTTCAGTGCCCAGGCCATGATCTACGCGACGGTCGCCGGCCGCTCCAGCGACGACAACCGCGCCACCGCCGTGGGCTGGGTCTCCGGCATCGGCCGCTTCGGCGCCGTGTTCGGACCGTGGCTCGGCGGCCAACTCGTCGCGGCCAAGTCCGAGAGCTGGGGCTTCACGGCGTTCGCCATCGCCGCCGTGCTCGCCACGGTCTTCGTCGCCCTCACCGGCCTGCGCGGCCCCCGGCGGACCCCGCAGCCCGACGCCGCCCAGCAGCTGACCACCACCGGCTGACCGCGACGGCATGCCCGAGGCCGGGACCTGGCGGGCCCGGCCTCAGGCATGTCCGGATCAGATACGACCAGTGGCACCCATGGCCCTCTTCAGCCCATCTGGTCCTGTGCCGAGAGGTGTTCGACCGTCACCCCGGTCTCGGTGAACGTACGCGTGACCGTGCCCGACGTGTACACCCACAGGATGCGCAGCGGGCGGTCGCCGATGTTGCGGAACAGATGGGGGACGGGCGACGGCACGTACGTGGTGTCGAACCGCTCCAGCTTCGTCACCTCACCGTCGACCACCACCTCCGCCTCGCCCTCGAGGATCGTCACGTGCTCGTCGCAGTTGTGCGAGTGCAACGGCGCCCCGGAGCCGACCGGATAGACGCTCATGCCGCTGGTGATGCGGTTCTCCCCGGCTGCCGAGGGCGTGGTGATCAGCGGCGTCGTCATGACGGCACCCCCACGGTCGAGCGGCGGCACGGACGCGACTTTGATGATCGTGGTCATCCGGAGTTCCTCTCCCATCAACGCTGTTGCGTCGATCGACGTTAGGTCGCGTCCCCCTGAATGGGTGCCCTCCGGCGTGCAGTTTTACCTTGCATTCCGGGAGGGGTGAGCTTTCCGAACTCGGCTGTACCTTCGGCTGGCATCGCACGGCTTCCCCCGTACGCGCCGGAAACACGCCGGAAAGAGAAGGCAGGTATCGGCCCCATGAGGCTCCCCGTTCTCACCGATGAGGAAATGAATCCCCGCCAGCAGGAACTGGCCGCCCGCATCGCCGGCCGGCGCGGCGCCGTCCGTGGCCCCTTCCGTGTCTGGCTGCACAGCCCGGAGATGTGCGAACGCGCCGAATCCCTCGGTGCCTTCGCCCGCTTCGACTGCGACCTCCCCAGGCATCTGCGGGAGCTCACCCTGCTGATGGCCGCCCGGAACTGGGACGCGCAGTACTCCTGGAACGCGCATGTGCACCAGGCCATCGAGGCCGGCATCCCGGAGGCCGCCGTCAAGGCCGTTGCCGAGAAGCGCGAGGCGGTCTTCGACGACGAGGCGGACCAGGCCTTCTACCGGTTCTGCCGCGAGGTCCTCGAGAACCACTTCGTGTCCGACGAGACCTTCGCCCGCGCACTCGAACACTTCGGTCCCAAGGGCCTGGTCGACACCATCGGCGCGCTCGGCAACTTCACCATGCTGGGCATGTGCCTGAACACCTTCCAGGTGGACCTCCAGGCCGATCGTGAGCCCCCCTTTCCCGACATCCGCGGCTACGAGCGTGTCGTCCCCGACGGGGACGGACCACGGCCGTGACGGCCCTCCCGGCCGTGGTGCGCGTACGGGGCGTCACCAAGAGCTTCGGCGGGGCGGCCGCGCTCAAGGGTGTGGACCTCGATCTGTACCCCGGCGAAGTGCACGCTCTGATGGGCATGAACGGAGCGGGCAAGTCGACGCTGGTGCAGATCCTCTCCGGTGCGCACCAGCCCGACGGCGGCACCATCCAGGTCAACGGGGCCACGTACTCCGGACTGACCGTGCGCAGGGCCCGACGGCTCGGCATCGCGTCGGTTCCCCAGCGCCGCGAACTGGCGATGGGTCTGACCGTGGCCGAGAACGTCATGCTGGGCGACCTGCCCACCCGGCGCGGCAGGGTCCACTGGAAAGCCGTCGACTCCGAGGCGAGGAAGGCGCTGTCCGGCCTCGGCATCGACATCGACGTGGAGCGCACCGCGCGTTCGCTCACCGTCGCCGAACAGACCATGGTCGAGGTGGCGCGGGAGGTCCGCCGCGGCGGCCGGATCCTGATCCTCGACGAGCCGACCGCCTGCCTGAGCGCGGAGGCGGCGCACCAGATCAGGGACCTGGTGCGCACCCTGCGCGACGACGGCGTCGCCGTCGTCTACATCTCGCACTACATCGACGAGGTCATGGCCGTCGCCGACCGCCTCACGGTCCTGCGGGACGGCGACGTCGTACGCAGCGCGCCGGCCGACGACCTCGATCCGGCGGGGCTCGTGCGCAGCATGGTCGGCCGGGACGTGGTCTCCCGGCGCGTCGAACGCGCCGCCCCCAAGGACGACATCGGCCTCGCGGTGCACGGTCTGAGCGACGGCCGGACCATCCGGGACTTCACCGTCGAGGTACGCAAGGGCGAGATCGTCGCGGTGCTGGGACCGGCCGGGGACGCGCAGTCACGCCTCTTCGACGTGCTGTCCGGCCGCCGCCGCCCCGACCTCGGCACCGTGCTCGTCGACGGCGCCCCCGTGCCCCTCGGCAGGGTCCGCGCCTCGCTCGCCAGCGGCCTGCGGTGCGTCACCGGAGACCGCAGGGCGCTGGGCCTGGTCCCCGAACTCTCCCTGGACGAGAACCTGATGCTGGCCGACGACCGCTTCGCACGCCGCCGCGTCCACCGGCGCGGCGCGCTCACCCGCCGCGCGGCCCCGCTGCGCAAGAGCTACGGAGTGGTCTCCCTCGCCGGGAACCCGCCGGTGAGCGCGCTGTCCGGAGGCAATCAGCAGAAGGTGCTGCTGGCCAAATGGCTGCAGACCGAGCCGGTCGCCTGCTTCCTGGAGGACCCCACCAACGGCGTGGACATCGCGGCCATGGCCGACATCCACACCCTCGTCGACGACCTCGCCTCGCGGGGCGCGGCCGTACTGCTCGCCTCCTCCTCCGCCGAGGAGGTCATGCGGCTGGCCGACCGCGTCGTGGTCGTCAGCGCCGGCCGCGCGGTCGCCGAACACGACATCACCGCCATCACCCACGACGAACTCGTCGCCACCGCTCTCGGAGGTCAACCGCAGTGAGCGTCAAGACACTCGCCGACGCGCCGGGCGTCAGCGACCCGCCCGAGGAGCCCCGGCCCCGGTTCACCTTCGGCGCCCTGCGCCGTGCGCCGCACACCGGCCTGATCGCGGTCCTGATCGTCGTGGTGGTCGCCACCGCGCTGCGGACCGACTCGTTCGCCACCACCACGAACCTGATCAACGTGCTCCGTCAGGTGAGCGTCACCGCGGTGATCGCCGCCGGCCTCACCCTGCTGATGACCGCGGGCGGCATGGACTTCTCCATGGGCAGCAACGTGTCCGTCACCACCGCCGTCGGTGCGCAGTTGCTCTCCCACGGCCACTCCACCGCGTTCACCGTGATCGCCGCGGTGCTGCTGGCCACGGTTATCGGGCTGGTAAACGGGATGGTGGTGACGTTCACCAACGTGGCCCCCTTCGTCGCGACCCTGGCGACGGCCACCCTGCTCGACGGCGTCGCGCTCCTGGTCCAGGGCGGCCTCAGCGTCTCCATCGGCACCAGGATGTTCTCCCTGGGCAACGACAAGGTCCTCGGGGTGCCGTACCTGCTGATCGTCGCGGTCCTCGTGCTGCTGGCGACCGCCCTGGTCATGCGGTTCACCGTGTTCGGGCGGGACGCCTTCGCCATCGGCGGCAACGAGCACGTCGCCCGGCTCAGCGGCATCAACGTCACCGCGCGCAAGCTCACGTTGTACGCCGTCACCGGCGCCCTTTCGGGTCTCGCGGGCGTGATGCTGCTGTCCCGGCTGGGTGCCAGCAGCCCCGGCACCGGCGGCCTCACCCTGCAACTCACCGCCGTCGCCGCTGTGGTGATCGGCGGCACCTCACTCGCCGGCGGTCACGGAACCGTCGTGGGAACAGCGCTCGGGGTCCTGCTGCTCGGCGTGGTGGCCAACGCCCTCAACCTCGTGCAGGTCTCCAGCTACTTCCAGCAGGTCTCCGTGGGCGGCGTGCTCCTCGTCGCGGCCATCGCCAACGAGCTCCACAAGGCCCGCTCCGCGCGGCACTGACCCCCCGTCTTCTCTCCACCGCCCGTCATGAAAGGCGTACGACCATGAGACTCTCCGCCCGCTCCCGCCGAGCGATGCTCGCCGCCGTCGCCGGCACCACCCTGGTGCTGAGCGGCTGCGGTAAGGACACCGGCAGTGGGTCCGGCTCCGTGTCCCTCGGATTCGTCAACGGCGCCGACACCGAATTCCACACCTGTCTGCAGAAAGCCCTGGAACAGACGGCGAAGTCGGAAGGTGCGAAGGTCTACACGGCCAACTCCCACCAGAATTCCGGCACCGAGCTGTCCAATATCGAGGACATGATCTCCCGGAATGTCAGCGCGCTCATCGTGCAGACCGTCAACGTCGACGCGCTCAAGGGCGACATAGCCAAGGCCAAGGCCTCCAACATTCCGATCTACCTGACGTCCGTCGCCACCAGCGACGTGAACGACATCCTCGGCGCGGCGGTCGTCGACCTGGGCAAGGTCGGGGCCCTGGACGCCGGCTGGGTCGCCAAGGACGCGGGCGGCAAGGACGTACAGGTCGGTGTCATCGCGGGTGCGCCCGGTGCCGCCTCCGATCTGCTGGTGGGCGGTTTCACCAAGGCGCTGCCCGGCAACGCCAAGGTGGTCGCGAACCAGCCGGGGATGTTCAACGCGGCCAAGGCGCAGGACGTCGCCGAGAACATGATCCAGGCCCACCCGGACCTCGCCTACGCCTTCGTCGCCAACGAGGAGATGGGCCTCGCGGCACGCAAGGCGTTCGACGCGGCCGGCGCCAAGGACGTCAAGATCGTGACCACCAACGGCACCGACGAGGGCCTGGCCGCCGTCAAGGACGGCCGCTTCTCCGCCACCGTGGCCAACTCGGCGATGACGATCGGCCAGACCGCGGCCAAGAACGCGATCGGACTCCTGGACAAGAAGAAGGTTGACAAGATTGCCAACATTCCTCTTCTCTTGGTCACCAAGGACAACCTGAGCAAGGCACCCCAGTACTGCCCCAAGTAACCGAACCCGCACCGCGTAGCGGTGTCTGCCGCGAAGGCGTCCTGAGCCGCCCGTCCACCGCGTCGCCGGAATGTCCGACACAGCCGCCATGAGGACATTCCAGCGCGGTACGCCCACACACCCGTACGACCGGCACCGCCGCCGGGGCCCACCCCTGGCAGTCGTGGGCCTCCGGAGGAAACATGGATCGCTTGCTCCTCATGCACAGCTTCGTCACCGTCGCGCAATCCGGCAGTTTCAGCGGAGCCGCGAAGAAGCTGGGCTCCTCGGGCTCGCTGGTGTCACGGCACGTCGCCGAGCTGGAACGGCAGGTGGGGGTCCGCCTGGTCAACCGCACGGCCCGTTCGGTGAGCCTCACCGAACCCGGGCAGCGCTACGCGGAGTTCGCCGCGCGCATCCTGGAGGAGATCGAGGCCGAGGACGCCGGCATCGCCCAGCTCCACGACCGCGCCGAAGGGACGCTCAGCATCATCTGTCCCAAATGGATAGGCAGCCTCGACCTCGGGGACGCCATCGCCGCCTTTTCCGCCGCACACCCGAAAATCCAGGTGCGGTTCGAACTCGGCGGCATGTCCGACCGGACCTACGATTTCCTGGACGGCGGATTCGACGTGGCATTTCACACCCGCGACCTCCGGGACTCCAGCGTCCGCCTCAAGAAGATCGCCTCGCTCCCGTTCGTGCTGTGCGCCGCCAAGGAATACCTGAACCGTAACGGGCCACTGACCGAACCGAACGGCCTCGCGCACCACGACTGCCTCGTGCACGTCAACGACCCGGTCTGGCGCATCGGCCACGGACACGCGTCCACCCTGCACAAGATCCGCAACATCGCGTTCTCGTCCAACTCCTACATCGCCCTGCAGAAAGCGGCCGTGCACGGGCGCGGTCTCGCCCTGCTCCCGCAGCGACCCGCCTACGACGACCTGGTCTCCGGCGCTCTGCAGGTCCTGCTGCCCGAACTCGCGGTGCCCGACCGGCCGCTGTACGCGATCTACGGACCCGGGCAGGACACCCCGCGCAAGATCAGCGTCTTTCTCGCATTCCTGACGGACTGGTTCTCGCAGAATCCCATTCCGGCGATCCGGCCGTAACCGCAAGAAACGATTGCACAGTCCGTCGGCCCCGAGCGTTGAGACGCCGCCACCCGAAATCTACGCTCATCAGGCGACCCGTGAAACGAGGAGACCATGGGAATCCAGAGAATCGAATCGGTCACCTACGGCATCGACGACCTCGATGAATGCGCCCGTTTCTTCGGCGACTTCGGACTGTTCCTGGTGGAACGGACCGACGAGTACGCGGTGTTCGAGACGCTCACCGGGCAGACCCTCCACCTCGACACCGCCCCCGGGCCGATGCTGCCGCCGCCGGTGGAAGCGGGTCCCACCCTGCGCGAGGTGGTGTGGGGCGTCGACACGGCGAAGGAGCTGAAGCGGCTCGTCGCGGCCGTCGGCCGGGACCGGACGGTCCGGGAGGACGCCGCCGGAGTGTTCCACACCGTGGACGAGACCGGTTTCGGAGTCGGTCTGACCCTGGCCCGGCCCAAGCCCGCGCCCCTCACCCCCCGGCCCGCCAACGCCCTGGGCAGCGTCGGCCGCTGGAACACCGCCCTGGAGCCGATCACCCGCGTCCACCCTTTGCGGATGTGCCATGTGGCCCTCAACATCCTCAAGGACGGCCGCGAGGAGGCCGTCGCGTTCTACGTGGAACGGCTCGGCTTCCGGCCCACCGACGTGGTGAAACCCATGGGCGTCTTCATGCAGGCCCCGGGCGACCAGGACCAGCACACCATGCTGCTGTGCCACCGCCCCGACAGGGCCGGCGTCAACCACATCGCCTACGAGGTGCCCGGCTTCGACGACGTCATCGAGGGCGGCAACTACATGATCGACCACGGCTGGCGCGAGGCCCGCAGACTCGGCCGCCACACCGTCGGTTCGAATGTCTTCCGGTTCGTGCACGCACCCTGCGGCGGACGGGTCGAGTACGCCGCCGACATGGACCGCGTCGACGACCGGTACGAGACCCGGGTCCACGAGAGCACCCCGCCCCACCACATCTGGGCGCTGCGCACCAACCACGACCAGCAGGACGCCCCCGCCTCCTGACCCTGCGCCGCCTTCGGCCGGGGAAACCCGCGCCTTGGGCGGAGGCACCCCCCATTCGCTTCGCTCGCCAGCCTGAGAGGGCACCCACTCATGACCTCCGACCACGGCTACCCCGCCGTCCGCATGTACATAGCGGGCGAGTGGTGCCAGGGCGGCACCGGACGGACTGCCCCGATCGTGAACCCCGCCACCGAGGAGGTGATCGGAGAAGTACCGCTCGCCACCACCGACGACCTGGACCGCGCCCTGGCCGGCGCCGCCGAGGGCTTCAGGGCCTGGCGCGACACACCCGTCGCACGACGCACCGCCCTCCTGCACGCCGCCGCCGACCTGCTCACCGAGCGCAGCGCCGACGTCGGCCGGATCATGACCCTGGAGCAGGGCAAGCCCCTCGCCGAAGCCACCGGGGAGGCCCGCCGCGTCGCGGACACCCTGCGCTGGCACGCCGACGACGCCCGCCGCGCCTACGGTCGCATCATTCCCTCGGCCCCCGGCACCCTGCTGTCCGTACGACGTGAACCCATCGGTCCCGTGGCCGCGTTCGTCCCCTGGAACTTCCCGGCGGGCGGCCCGATGCGGAAGATCTCCTCCGCGCTCTCCGCGGGCTGCTCCCTCATCATCAAGGCCTCGGAGGAGACACCCGCCACCGCCGCCGCCCTCGTCGGCTGCTTCGTGGACGCGGGCCTGCCGGCCGGTGCGCTCAACCTCGTCTTCGGCGAACCCGCCGAGGTCTCCGCGCACCTCATCGCCTCCCCGGTCACCCGTCTGATCGCCTTCACCGGCTCGGTCCCCGTGGGCAAGCTGCTCGCCACCGCGGCCGGCGAGGTCATGAAGCCCTCCCTGATGGAGCTGGGCGGCCACGCCCCGGTGATCGTGTGCGCGGACGCCGACCCGGCCAGGGCCGCGCGCCGCGCCGCCCAGGCGAAGTTCGCCAACGCCGGACAGGTGTGCACCTCGCCGAGCCGGTTCCTGGTCCACGAGAGCCTCGTCGAGGACTTCACCGCGGAGTTCGTGAAGGCCGCCGAAGCGGTCGTCGTCGGCGACGGCCTGGCCGAGGGCACCACCATGGGGCCACTCGCCAACGAGCGCCGGCTCCTGGCCGCTCAGCGCCTGACCGCCGATGCCGTCAGCCGGGGAGCGACCGTCCGCACCGGCGGCGAACGCCTCGACCGCGCCGGGTACTTCTTCGCGCCGACCGTCCTGACCGACGTACCGGCGGATGCGGACCTCCTGCACGAGGAACCGTTCGGACCCCTCGCGCCGATCGCCCCCTTCGGCGACCTCGACGAGGCGCTCACGACCGCGAACGCGCTGCCGTACGGCCTCGCCGCCTACGGCTTCACCGAGTCCGCCGCCACCGCCGAGCACCTGGTGCGTGAACTGGAGGCCGGCATCCTCTCCGTCAACCACTGCGGCGGCTCCGTCAGCGAGGCCCCCTCCGGCGGCGTCAAGGAGAGCGGGTACGGCAGGGAGGGCGGGCCCGAGGCCCTGGACGCCTACCTGATCACCAAGCGCGTCTCCCATCTGCTGGCGGGCTGAACGTCATGCGATACACCCGCGTCTCGGTCGGCGGACGGGCGGTGTGGGGCCGGGTGGGGGAGGAGGACATCGAGCTGCTGTGCGCTTCCCCCCTGGAAGGCGACCCGGCCGTCATCGGCACCGTGCCGCTCGCCACCGCGCACTGGCTGCCCGTCGTCGTCCCGCCCGTGTTCTACGCGGTCGGCATGAACTACCCGCGGCACATCGAGCACGCCCGCGCCGAGGTCCCCACCCGTCCCGAGGTCGGCTACCGCGCCAACAACGCGCTCACCGGGCACGGTTCGCCCATCGTCAAGCCGGCCGGCGTCGAGGGCCGGTTCGAGGCAGAGCCCGAACTCGTCGCGGTCATCGGCCGAACGCTGCGGCACGCCACGTACCAGGAGGCCCAGGAAGCCGTTTTCGGCTGGACCATCGGCAACGACGTCAGCGCCCGCACCTGGCAGCACCAGGACCGCACGTTCTGGCGCAGCAAGAACAGCGACACGTTCAAGCCCATGGGCCCATGGATCGACACCGACGTCGACGCCCTGGCACAGACGACCACGCTCCGCGTCAACGAGGAGGTCCGGGCGTCGTTCGCGACCGGCGACATGGTCTTCGACCCCTTCGACCACATCGTTGAGATCACCCGGCACAGCACCCTGCGGCCGGGAGACGTGCTGTGGATGGGCGCCGAGTCCACCTGCCAACTGGAGCCCGGGGACACCGTGGACATCGAGATCAGCGGCATCGGTGTCCTGTCCAACCCCGTACTCAGCGAAGGGAATCCGTCATGAGCACCGCACCCCGCTACATCCACCACGTCAACTTCCCCACCACCGATCCCGACCGTACCGCCGACTGGTACACGAAAGTCTTCGGGATGAAGCGGATCACGCCCAAATCGAACACCCGCGTGGTGCTGATGACCCGCGGCACCTTCGATCTGCACTTCACCCCGGTCGAGGAGATGGAGCGCATGGCGCCCTATCACTTCGCCGTCGAGGTCGACGACTGGGACGAGTTCCTCACCCATCTGAAGGCGCTCGGTATCCGGCACACCCGCCCGATCGAGCGGCCCGAGAACCAGTCGAAGTTCTGCTACATCCACGACCCCGACCACACCATGATCGAGCTGGTCTTCCACGGCAAGCGTCTCAACTGACCTCGTGAGGCTAGGAGTTCACTGACATGCCCATCGCCGACTCCGACGGCACCTCCCTCTACTACGAGCGCCACGGCAGCGGTCCGGCGATCCTGTTCGTGCACGGCAGCGGCGGCCACCATGCCGCCTGGTGGCAGCAAGTGGCCGCATTGCGCGAGGAGTTCACGGTCGTCACCATGGACCTGCGCGGCTTCGGCAAGTCCGACGCCCCGGCCCGTCCGCACTCCTCGAAGCCCGAGTTCGACGGACAGGACTTCCCCGGCGACGTCG
The DNA here is from genome assembly GCF_055638955.1 of Streptomyces sp. NPDC111507. Lineage (NCBI taxonomy): Bacteria > Bacillati > Actinomycetota > Actinomycetes > Kitasatosporales > Streptomycetaceae > Streptomyces > Streptomyces sp. NPDC111507. The sequence continues at coordinate 161,602 of NZ_JBVKBU010000007.1, forward strand.
TCGCCGTACTCGACCAGGAGGACCTGACCGACGTCATGCTCGTCGGCCAGTCCATCGGCTCCGTCGCCGCCCTGCGCGCCGGACTGCTCCGTCCCGAACGGGTCGCCTCCGTGGTCCTCGGCCACTCCCTGGGCGGCATCAGCCACCCCGAGCTGAAGGAACTCGCCGCCGCCGACCGCGCCGAGGCCGTCAAGCTCCCCGTCATCGACCGCCTGCTCACCCGGCGGTTCCAGCAGGAGCGACCCGACCTCACCTTCCTCTTCCAGCAGATGGGCACCTTCAACGTCGCCACGATGGCCGACCTGCGCAACCTCGACACCAACGGCCCCTCGCTGGAGGAGATCCAGAATGCGGGCGTCAAGGTCGCGTTCCTGGCCGCGGAGAAGGACGCGGTACTCAGCGTGAAGACCGTGACCCGCGCCCACGAACTGCTGCCCGGCTCACATCTGGAGATCGTCCCGGACGCCCCGCACTCCATGTACTGGGAGGCGCCCGAGCAGTACAACGTGGCCGTCGCCCAGCTGCGCCGCACCCTCACCGCACAGAAGGAAGCCGTATGAGCAGCCTCACCCTCGATGCCGCCGAAGAGATCGTCGACGCCGCCCTGAAGCGCGCCCAGTCGCTCGGGAAGGCGGTGAGCGTCGCCGTGGTGGACGCGGGAGGCTTCGTCGTCAGCGTCCGCCGCTCGGACGGTGCGCGCCCGCTCACCCCGGACATCGCCCGCGCCAAGGCGTACACCGCGGCCGTGATGCAGCGGCCCGGCAAGATGCTGAAGAAGTGGCAGGAGAGCCAGCCGGTGTTCTTCTCGCAGCTCTCCCAGCTGCCCGGCGCGGCCCTGCCGATCATGGCGACCGAGGGCAGCGTCACCCTCAAGAAGGACGGCGAGATCATCGGCGGCCTCGGTATCGCCGGCGGCACCGCGGACGAGGACCAGCAGGTCGCCGACGACGTCCTCGAATCCCTCGGCTACGAGCTGGAGTTCGCCGCCTGGGGTGTCGCGGGCCGGCCGGCTCCGGACGCCGGGAAGACCGAGCAGACCGAGAAGGGGGCCTGAGCCATGGCGGACACGTTCAACTACCGCATCGACCACCACGGCAGCCTGGTCCGCCCCGGCACCCTCCTGACCGCGCGGGCCGAGGGCGACCCCGAGATCGTGTCGAAGGCGGAACTCGAGGCGGTCGAGGAGGCGGTGGTCTTCCAGCGCAAGCTGCGTACCACGGTCGTCACCGACGGGGACTTCCCCCGGGAGGACTTCCGCAGTGCGGTCTTCGACGCCGTCTCCGGCTTTCGTCGCACGGACACGGAAACCTCCGACGGACTGCCGCGCTGGGTGGCGGAAACGCTGCCCAAGGCGAACGGTCCGCTGCTCGCCGACTGGGCCGGGCGGCTCACCGGGCTGACAGAGATCGCCCCCAAGGCCTCGCTGCCCTCCCCGGCCTATCTGGCCGCCACCACCTTCGCACCCGAACTCGCCGCATCGGGCGGGCCCTCCTCGGCCCGTGAACTCGGAGAGGCCCTCGCGGAGATCATCCAGGCGGAGATCGCACTGCTGGTCTCCCGGGGCGTCCGGCTCGTCCAGCTCAACAACCCGCTCCTGATGGGCCACGTCGCCACCGACCCGGCCGCCCCCGGCGCGCTGTCCTTCGAGGACGTGCTGGCCGTCGACGCCCTGGCGCTACGACGGGAAGAGCGCCCGGAGGGCGTCAGGATCGGCGTCTGCCCCGGCTGGGAGGCACCCGCCGCGGTGGACCGGGCCAGGACCGAGCGCCTGTACGGCGGGATCCCGGCCGACCGCTGGATCCTGCCGTACGACAAGGGCACCGACGCCGAACTCGACCTGCTCAAGGCCCTGCCGGAGGACCGCGACGCGTGCCTGGGTGTGGTGGACGCGACCGTGTCCGCACTCGAGGACATCGACACGGTGATGGCCCGCATCGACGCCGCCGCCGAGGTCAAGGACCTGGAGGACATGGCCGTATCGCCGTCCCGCGGCTTCGCCGACACGGCGACCCGTCCGCTGCTGAGCGCCGAGAACCAGCGCCGCAAGCTGGTCCTGGTGGAGACCGTCGCCCGCTACTGCTGGGGCAACGAGTTCTGACCTGCGGCCCGGGTGCCGGGAAGCGCGCCCGCGCTTCCCGGCAGGCCTTCAGAGAACCTCGGCGAAGGTCACCGTGCGCTCGGTCAGCAGCGGCCACACCGTCTCCACGATCAGCTCGGTGAAGTGGTCGGCGACCTTGTGCGCGTCGAAGCCGGCGCGGTCCGCGTACTGCTCGTACAGCACGAAACCGCCCGGCCGGTCCACCTCGGCGTGCACCTCGTACGCCAGGTTCGCCGGCTCGGCACGGGTGTCCTCGCGCACCTTCAACAACGCGGCGCGCACGGTGCCCTCGTCGGCGGGCTCGCAGCGGTAGTGGGCGACTACTGCGTAGGCCATGTCTGTTTCTCCTTAGCGGGATTCCGGCTCCCGGCGACGTCGTACACGCCGTCCGGCCTGCAGATTCCAGCACGGATCAGTCGCCCGCCGACCCGCGCGCGGCGCAAGCAATGACTGCCTGCGCGGGTCTGGTGGCACCGCCCCGACATGGTGTGTTCTCGCATCCGGCCCCCTGCGGCCGCTCCCTGTGCAGACCGCGGACCCCGCACCGCGGCGGACGAAGGAAGTGATCTCCATGCGAACCCTGGAAACCCTCTCCGGCGGAGAGTGGGTGACGACCGGTGAGTGGATCGACGTCCACGACCCCTCCGATGTGCGGACCCCCGTCGCCCGCGTCCCCGCGCTGAGCGCCGCCGACGTCACCCGCGCCTACGACCACGCCGAGCGGGGCTTCGCCGTCTGGAAGCGCACCAGCCCCTTCGAGCGCGCCCGGATCATGACCGACGCCGGCCGGCTGCTGCGCGAGCGCCTCGCGGAGATCGCCGCGGACCTGGCGACCGAGATGGGCAAGACGCGGGCCGAGGCGACCGGCGAGACGATCAAGGCCGCGGACTTCCTGGAGTACTACGCGGGTCTCGCCCGGCAGGGGTACGGCACCCTCGTGCACGACGTCCGCCCGGACACCCGTACCCATCACCAGCGCGAGCCGCTCGGCGTCGTCCTCGCGATCACCCCGTGGAACGACCCGCTGATCACCCCGGCCCGCAAACTGGCGCCCTGCCTCGCGGCGGGCAACGCGGCCCTCCTCAAACCGGCCACCGACACCCCGCAGGCGGCTCTGCACTTCGCCCGCGCCCTCCACGACGCGGGTCTGCCCGCCGGTGTCCTCAACGTGGTCACGGGGCGCGGCGCGGAGATCTCCGGCGCGCTGATCTCCGACCCGCGCCTGGCCGCGCTCACCTTCACCGGCAGCAACGAGGTCGGCGAGGCCCTGCGCGGCCGGCTCGCCAGCAGCAACGTCCGCTTCCAGGGGGAACTCGGCGGCAAGAACGCGACCGTCGTGCTCGCTGACGCCGACCTCACCGCCGCCGCCGAAGCAGTCGCCGCCGCGGGCTTCGCCCAGGCCGGGCAGCGCTGCACCGCCACCAGCCGGGTGATCGTCGAGCGACCCGTGTACGAGGAGTTCACCGCGCTGCTGCTCGCCGAGGCGACCGCGCTGCGCGTCGGTCCGGGCCTCGCCGAGGGCACCACGATGGGCCCGCTGGTGAGCGCCCGTCAGCGCGACGGCGTCCTGTCCGACATCGAACGCGCGGTCAAGCAGGGCGCGACGGTCCTCGTCGGCGGCGACCAGCCGCGGGACGAAGCACTGAGCCACGGGTGCTACGTCAATCCCACCGTGCTGGGAGACATGACCCCGCAGCTGGACATCTGGCGCGAGGAGGTGTTCGGGCCCGTCGTCGCCCTGCTCCCGGTGGACTCCTTCGAGGAGGCGGTCGAAGCCGTCAACGACTCCGTCTTCGGCCTCGCCGCCGCCGTGTTCACCCGGAACCTGGGCGCCGCGTACCGTTTCGCCGACGAGGCCGAGTGCGGCCAGATCGCGGTGAACACCACCACCTCGGGCTGGGATGTCCACCACCCCTTCGGCGGCTTCCGCGACTCCGGGTCGCCGTTCAAGGAGCAGGGCGAGGAGGCCCTGCGCTTCTACACCCGGGTCAAGACGGTCGCCGTCCACTTCGGTGCCTGACGGCCTCGGCGGGAATCAGGAGGGAAGCCGATGGCTGACGAGACGATCGGCATCGTAGGCGCCGGCATCGTGGGCCTGGCCACGGGGCGTGAGATCGCCGTGCGCAGCCCCGGCACCCGGGTCGTGGTGCTGGAGAAGGAGCGGGCGGTCGCCGTCCACCAGACCGGGCACAACTCGGGCGTCGTACACGCCGGCATCTACTACGCGCCGGGCAGCCTCAAGGCGGACCTGTGCGTGCGGGGCGTGTCCGTCCTGCGCGAGTACTGCCAGGACCGGGGCCTGCCGTACGCGGAGATCGGCAAGCTCGTCATGGCGGTGCGCGAGGACGAGCTGGGCCGGATGGAGAACCTCTACGAACGAGCCAGGAACAACCATGTGCCGGAGCTGAGGAAGGTCTCCAAGGAGGAGATCAGGGAGCTGGAGCCCCACGCCGGGGGCATCGCGGCCCTGCACTCCCCGCGCACCGCGATCACCGACTACCCGGCGATCGCCAGGGAGTTCGCCAAGGACATCGAGGCCTCGGGCGGCGAGGTACGGCTCGGATTCCCGGTCACCTCGATCACCGGCGTGCCGGGCGGCATCGAGGTGGCCTCCGGGCAGGAGCGTGTCCGCGTCGACCGGCTGATCCTCTGCGCGGGCCTCCACTCGGACTCCGTCGCCCGCCTCGCCCAGGACAAGAAGGAGCCGAGGATCGTCCCGTTCCGTGGCGAGTACATGCTGCTCAAGCCGGAGCGGACGGACCTGGTGCGCGGGCTGATCTACCCGGTCCCGGACCCGCGTTACCCCTTCCTGGGCGTGCACTTCACTCCCCGCGTCGACGGCTCCGTCGAGGTCGGTCCGAACGCCGTCCTGGCCCTGGCCAGGGAGGGCTACACGCTCGGCAGGGTCTCACCGAAGGACCTCGCGGGACTCGCGGCCTACCCCGGCTCCTGGCGGATGGCCGCCCGGCACTGGAGGACCGGCATCAGGGAGTACCGCGGCTCACTGTCCAGGGCGGCGTTCATGAAGGACGCCCAGCTGTACGTCCCCGGCGTCGGCGTCTCGGACGTCGTCCGCGGCGGGGCCGGCGTACGCGCCCAGGCCCTGGACCCGGACGGCACGCTCGTGGACGACTTCCGCATCCACCAGGTGGGCCGGATCACCGCCGTCCGCAACGCTCCCTCCCCGGCCGCCACGGCCTCCATGGCGATCGCAGAGCACATCGTGGACGCCGTGCTCGGCGACGCTTCCGCAATCTGAGAATGCCCTGCGTACGGGGGACTTTCGCGCAAGTAGTGCTTGCGCCCCGGGGACTCGGCAAGGCCCCACCACCCGCCTAGCGTTCCTTCCACACCACCCCGCCACCCCCTTCCCTTCGAGGCCCCATCGAGGCCCATCGAGGCCCTTCGGGGGAAGCACTTCCCCTTCGAGAGAAAGAGCTGAGGACATGTTCGTTGTCGACACGCAGATCCACATCTGGAAGGAAGAGACCCCGGACCGTCCCTGGGTCCCGGGCGCGCGTGAGCGCATCCGTCTCAACGGCCACCGCGAGGACCCCTTCTCCTACGAGGAGGCCCTCGAGCTGATGGACGAGGCCGGCGTCAACCGGGCGCTGATCCTGCCTCCGTCGTGGGAGGGAAACCGCATCGACTACGCGCTCGAGGCCTGCGAGGCGCACCCCGACCGCTTCGGCATCATGGCCCGCGTCCCGCAGGACGACCCGGTCGAGGGCACCGCCCTGCTGAAGGAGTTCGCGCAGAACCCGTACATCAAGGGCACCCGGCTCACCTTCCACCGCCCCCAGGACCGCAACTGGATGATCGACGGGACCAACGACTGGTACTGGCCGATCGCCGAGGAACTCTCCATCCCCACCATGGTCCACGCCCCGATCTGGAAGCGTGAACTCGGCCAGATCGCCGCCAAGCACCCCGGGCTGAAGATCATCATCGACCACATGGGCATCATGGCCCGCTGCGTGGACGACGCCATCGGCTACTGGGTCCAGGAGACCGCGGACCTCGCCGAGCACCCCAACATCTACGTCAAGGTCTCCGCGCTGCCGGGCTACTCGACGCAGCCCTTCCCGAACAAGAACATCGAGAAGTACGTGCGCGAGATGGTGGACAGGATGGGCCCGCAGCGCTGCTTCTACGGCACCGACATCACCCGGCTGCTCGGCCACGGCATCACCTACACCGACACCATCGAACAGTTCACCAAGCACTGGGACTTCACCCCCGAGGAGCTTGAGTGGATCATGGGCCGGGGTATCTCCGAGGTCCTGAACTGGCCGATCGAGGGCTGAGGAAGCACACGAGATGACGGACACCCGAAACTCACCGGACGCCGCCGGAGGTGACGGCGGCGATGCCTTCGTGGCCGCCTTCAACGCCGTCGGCGCCGACTACCTCTTCTGCTCCTCGGGGTCCGAATGGGCCCCGGTGTGGGAGTCCCTCGCCCGCCGCCACCGTGACGGACTTCCGTGCCCGCGCTACCTCGACCTGACCCACGAGACCGTCGCCGTCGGCATGGCCACCGGCTACGGACTGATCGAACGCCGGCCGCAGGGCGTACTGCTGCACGCGGCGCCCGGCCTGCTGCAGGGCTCCATGGCCGTCCACGGCGCGCTCCTCGCCGGCGTCCCGATGGTGGTCGCCTCCTCGGAGTCGACCACGTACGGCGACGGCCCCGGTCAGGACCCGGGCGGCCAGTGGTACCGCAACCTGTCCGTCGTGGGCGGCCCGCACGGCGTGGCCCAGCCCTTCACCAAGTGGGCCAACGAGGCGGCGAGCGTCCACACCCTGCCCACGATGATCACGCGGGCGGCGGAACTGTCCTGGCGGGCCCCGGCGGGCCCGGCCTACCTCAACATCCCCCTCGAGATCCTGCTGGAGGAGTGGGACGGCCGTGAGGCCGTGCCCGTGGTCCCGCCGGGTTCCACGCACAGCTCACCCGAAGAGGCCGACCTCGTCGCCCAGCTGATCCGCGAGGCGGACAGCCCCGTGATCGTCACCGAGACTGCGGGCCGTGAGGCGGGCGGCTTCGAGGCACTCCTCGCCTTCGCCGAAGCGTGGAACATCCCGGTCGTCGAGCCCGACTCGGCCGTGTGCGGCAACTTCCCGCGCACCCACCCGCTGCACGCCGGCAGCGACATCGGCCCATGGATGGACGAGGCCGACCTCATCCTCCTCGTCAACTGCCGTGCGCCCTTCTACCCGCCCTCGCGCCGCCCGTCGAAGGCGCGGATCGTCGTCATCGACGAGGTGCCGCAGCGCCCGCACGTCGTCTACCAAGTCCTCTTCGCCGAGCGGTACCTGGAGGGCAACGTCGCCAACACCCTGCGCCAGCTCACCAAGCGGGCGAAGGCTGTCCACGCCGACGAGGTGGCCGTGACCGCCGTCACCGCGCGGCGCGCCGCGCAGGAGGAGCGACACGCCGACGAGCAGGCCGCGATCGTCGCGGCCGAGGCCAAGGCGGCAGGGGCCGAGGGTATCGACCCGGTGCTCGTGGCCGCGACCCTGCGGGGGCTGCTCGACGGGAGGGACGCGATCGTCGTCGACGAGACGATCACACACAGCCGCGTCGTGAAACGCCATGTGCGGACCTCCGGCCCCGACTCGTACTTCTATGTGCAGGGCGGACTCGGCCAGGGCATCGCGGTGGCCCTCGGCGTCAAACTCGCCGCCAGGGAAAGGCCCGTGGTCCTCACCATCGGCGACGGAGCCTTCGCGTACAACCCCGTCATCCCGTCGTACGACGCCGCCAAGACGTACGACCTGCCGCTGCTGATCGTGGTGTTCAACAACCGCGTCTACAAGTCGATGAACCTCAACCACCGCAGGTTCTACCCCGAGGGCGCGGCCGCCGAGACCGGCGAGTGGCTCGGTACCGACCTGCACCGGCTGCCTCGACTCGCCCAGTTCGCCGAGCCGTTCAGCATGCACACCGAGACCGTCGACGCGCCGGACGCGCTCGCCCCCGCCCTGGAGCGCGCGCTCAAGGCCGTGGTGGAGGGCACCACCGCCGTCGTCGACGTTCTCGTCACCCGCTGACCCAGGAGGCCCCCGCCACCATGACCGACACCCCAACGCCCAAGCCGGGCACGGTCCTTGTCCCCGCCGACGGCCTGCGCGCCTTCGCCGCCGCCCTCCTGGAGAAGGGCGGGCTCGGCGCCGAGCACGCCCGCACCACCGCCGACGTGTTCGTCTGGGCCGCGCTGCGCGGCGTCGACTCCCACGGCGCCGCGCGGGTCCCCGCCTATCTTGAGCTGCTCGCCAAGGGGGTGGCCAACGCCCGGCCCGAGATGACGTTCGAGTCCAGCACGACGGCGGTCGCCGTCCTCGACGCCGATCGCGCGCCCGGCCCGGTGGCCCTCACCGCGGCCGCCGAGGAGGCGGTGACCCGGGCCCGGGCGGGGGGTGTCGCGGCCGTGGGGGTGCGCCGGACCGTCCACACCGGCGCCATCGGCTACTACGTGTCGAAGATCGCCGAACAGGGCCTGGTCGGGCTCGCCTTCGTCGCCGGGATGCCCAACATGGGCTACACCGGGGTCAAGGGCGCGGCCGTGGCCACCAGCCCGCTCGCCATCGCCGTACCCGCCGCGAGCCACGCGCCGCTCCTGCTGGACATGGCCACCGCCACGATCGCGCTGGGGAAGATCCGCCAGGCCAGGGCGAGCGGCACCCCGCTGCCGGAGGGGGCCGCCGCCACGGCGGACGGCACCCCCACCACCGACCCGGAGAAGGCGGTCATGCCGCTGCCGCTGGGCGGCGCCAAGGGGTCCGGCATGTCGCTGGCGTTCGAACTGCTGACCAGCGTGCTCGTCGGAGCGCCGATCTTCGCCGCCTTCCACTCGGACGATCCCCAGGGCCGGGGGCACCGCCAGAACGCCCTGATCATCGCCATCGACCCGGCGGCCTTCGGCGACGCGGACACCTTCACCGCGGCTGTCGACGCCACCCTGGGCACGCTCAAGAGCCTGCCCGCGGCGGACGGCGCCGAAGGGGTGTTCTACCCCGGTGAGCGCAGTGCCGCCCTGAGTGTGCGGCGCGCCGAGAAGGGGGTACCCGTGACGGCGAAGGTGTGGCGTGAACTGACGCAGAGCGCTGACAAGTTGGGCATCGCGCCACCCGAGGCCCGCTCGCAGGGCTGACAGTCACCTCCATGGAGAGGGGGATGGAGGAGCGGGTGGTCGGGGCGTCCGACGTGCGGCGGGCGCCTCGTCCGTCCCGGGCCACCCGCTCAACCGCCTCCGGCCCGACTGGCTCATCCCGGCGTGCGGCGCCGCTCAACCAGCCTCGCGGACCTCGGGGTTGACGGCCCGCCGCACATGACGGGCGATCACAGCGTAGGTCTCCAGGTCCTTCTTGTCGTCCTTGCCGTCGTACCCATGATCGACCCCGAGCACGTCGTGATGCTCGACGAGGGCGCCCGCCCGCTGAAGACGCTCGGCGTAGCGCACGGCTTCCGCCTTGAAAAGGTCGTACTGCGCCGTGACGACCAGAGCCGGGGCGATGCCCTTGAGGTCGGCGGTGTCGGCCGCGCCCGCGGGGGACACCAGCGGGTCGGCGCGCACGCGCGGGTCGGGGACGTACGAGCTGTCGGTGCCGGCCGCCGTCACGACCGTCGTTCCCCCCGAAGCGGCAAGCCCGACCAAGATTTCCGGCAGCGTCCAGATCCCCTGTGAACAGTTGGGTGACGGACCTTCAGCCACGCCATTCAACACGCCTCGTCGGGTGCAGGGGCGACGAATCCGCCAACGGGGCGACCGGCCGAGAAAGGGATTCGGAACTCGCCGGACCGGCCACGCGCCGACGCGCACCCCGCTCTCCCGCCGGCGGCCGTTGACAAAGCGGAACGTCGCTCCGTATCTTAATCGGAACGACGCTCCGTTTGATGCGGAGCCGATGCCGGACGCCCCTGACGGGGCCTGACCGCCTCACCCGCAGTCAGCCGAATGGGACCGGCAGCAGAGGTCATGGAAGGGACATACGCATCATGAGTGAATCGACGTACCCGGCCCACACCTTCGTTCCGCCCACTCCAGTGCTCTCGGTCAGTCCCGTAGTACTGCCGGCCCCCGGCCGGGCCGTGGATCTGGAGGTGCGCGTCTCCGCGCCCGTGACCGGGAGCGACCTGCCGGTCATCCTCCTCTCGCACGGCCAGGGTTACTCGAACCACCTCTCCTCGCTGAACGGCTACGCCCCCCTCGCCAACTTCTGGGCGGCGCACGGCTTCGTCGTGATCCAGCCCACCCACCTGAGCTCGAGGACGCTGAGCCTGGATCCCGCCACCCCCGGAGGGCCTCTGCACTGGCGCTCGCGGGCCGAGGACATGACGCGCATCCTCGACCAATTCGACGTGATCGAGGCCGCCGTGCCGCAGCTCCTCGGACGCCTGGACCACGACAAGGTGGCCGTGGCCGGGCACTCGATGGGCGGGCACACCGCAAGCCTGCTGCTCGGCGCCCGGCTCACCGATCCGGACGACGGAACGGAAGTGAACCTGGCCGAGCCCCGGATCAAGGCGGGTGTACTGCTTGCCGCGCCCGGCAGGGGCGGCGATGCCGTCACCGAGTTCGTGGCCGAGAACTATTCGTTCTTCTCGACCACGGACTTCTCCGAGATGACGACACCCGCACTTGTGGTCGCCGGCGACAAGGACGCCTCCACCCACCTGACGGTTCGCGGCCCGGACTGGCACACCGATCCGTACTTCCTCTCCCCGGGCCCCAAGTCCCTGCTCACCCTGTTCGACGCGGAGCACGGGCTCGGTGGGGTCTCCGGATACGACGTCGCCGAGACCACGGACGAGAACCCCGGGCGCGTGTCCGCGGTCCAGCGGCTCACCTGGGCCTACCTCCACACGGCGCTCCACCCCGGGGATTCCGCTTGGCAGGCGGCGCGTGACGCGCTGGCGGCCGACGCAGACCCGCTCGGACGAGTCGAATCCAAGTAAGCCGAATACAAGCAGTCCAAGTGATCCGAGTCATCCAGGTAAAGGGTGCAAGGCGGTCCCGGGCGGCCACCAAGGGTCAGCAGTACGGGGGCTGGTTGGTGAGGGAGGCCGCTACTCGCATCCACACTCCGAAGAGCCGGTAGAGGCTGGGCAGAGTGCCCTGCGCCTGGACGGTCCGCGTGTCCGGCGAGGTGACCCCTGGAATTCCCAGGAGGGTGGAGGCCACTGAAGCCGACTGCCAGCGGACGGTGAGCGTGGACGGGCCCGATGGGACCACCGTGGCCGGTCGTCGCGCCGACAGACTGGCGGCGACCGCCTCCTCGATCGCGGCACGTGCTTCCTCGGCAGGTCGCAGATCCGCCGCGAATCTGTCCCGCGCGTTCTTCACGGCCACGGTGGTGACAGAGGCGTCCCATTCGGCCATCTCCGCGCAGGCGCAGTCGTCACCGGTGAGGACCGCCACCGGAACGCCGATGGCCTCCGCGGTGGCGTGGGCCAGGCCGATCTCGCCCACCGGCCGGCCGTCCAGCCACATGTCTTCGATCTCGTGGCCCATGAAGCTGTGGCTCAGCACCCCGAGCGCGCCGGCCCGCGAGTGATAGCCGACGCAGACCATGGCATCGTGCTCGGGCGCGAGACCTTCGAGCATGAACATGTGCTTGGGCTTGCCGCGGATGAGGCGGGCCGCCGGGTGCAGGGCTTCCGGAAGGATGTTGCGCATCGGTCCGTGAGCATCGTTGACAGTGATGTCGGTGGCGCCGGCTGCGAGGGCACCCCGGATCGCGGCGTTGACGTCCTCCGCCATCATCAACCGTCCACGCTCGTAGTCCCGGCCGCCGGGCTGCACATCGTCGGCGTCGACGAGCCCCGTGACGCCCTCCATGTCCGCGCTGATGTAGATCCGCACTGCGCACACTCCTCAAGCTTGATCGCTGAGGAGACGACTGCCACCCCTCCTCCGGTTCCGCCGGGCGCGGTGCGAGCGGGGTCTGTGGAGTGACCTGCCTCACATGCTGTCACGGCGATCGATTCCGCGGTGTCTTGAGGCCGAACCCCCGGAAACGAAGGAGACGCCATGACAGAGAACACCGAAGTGAGCGAGGGCGGTGGCGTCAAGCAGGCCGCGCTGCGGCCGATCAGCGGTGCCGAGAAGGTGGTCCGCTTCATTGTCGGCGGGACCGGCAAGGTAGAAGGCACGCTCACAAGTGACCCCACCGTGGTCAATGGCAACCCGGCACTCGTCCTACGCCTGGACGGCGAGGTCGACGGTCCGTGTCGAGAACGCCCGCATCACCGGCCTCTACTACGTCCGCAACCCGGAGAAGCTGACCCGCGTCGCATCCGAGACCCCGCTCACCCTGCGATGAAGACCGGTGGTGGAACGGCCCCCCGGGTATCAAGTGCCGTGTCCGGCGCGGGGTGTGCCGCGCGCGCAGTTCCGGGGCCGCGGGGGACCCGCCGAGCAGGGAGGCCGCCTGGTCGAAGGGGGAGACCCCGAGAGCGAGGGGGCCGGCCTTCGGCGTGGTCGGTGCGTGCCGGGTCAGCCGTTGACCCAGCCCGGGATCGTCGGCAGCACGCTCTCGGCGACGCTGAGCAGTGCCGCATCGTCGGGCACGACGGAGTCCTGGCGCCAGATGGCGATCTCGTAGGAGCCGCCGCCGTCCTTCGAGTCCTGGGCGACCAGCAGGCTGCGGGCGATGCCGCCAGGGCCGGTGTCGGTCTTGCCGTCGCCGTTGAAGGTGATGGCGATGGTCCGGTCCGAGTAGAGGACTGCCGGGTGTCCCAGGACCGTTCTCTTCTGCGCGGTGTTGAGGAGGTCGGCCATCTGAGCGACCGGGAGATGGTCGTAGGACGCCGAGATCTTCACCGAGTAGGTCTTCAGCGTGACAGTGGCCTCGGGGGTGGCGATCTCGGTGCCGCCGGCGAGCTTGACCGAGCTCTCGTTGCCTCCGGCCGTCTCCGCCTGCTCTGCCGGGGTTCCGAGGAGCGCCGGCAGGTCCGAGCGGTTCAGCGCCGTGCACAGCTGGGCTCCGGAGACGTGCCTCGACGACCCGGTGTCCTTCGTGGCCTGCGTGGCCTTCGAGGAGGAGCAGGTGGCCGGGCCCCTGTCACCGGAGTTCTGCTCGGAGACCCCCTGCAGTACCAACAGTCCGGCCCCCAGCCCACCGACCACCACCACCGCCGCGATGGCCTGGGCCCATGCGTTCGGGCCCTGCTTGGCTTCGGCGAAATCCTCGGTCATGTCCCCCACCCTGTTGGTCCGCGCCCGACGCGCGCTGGGGGAGCTTAACCGGTGATCGCGATGCTGGTCCCGAACATTTGTCCGCCGCGCATGCCGGGCCCGACCGGGGCCGGGTCGTGCCCGACAAAGCGCCCGTGCGACTCCGGCCACGGACATCAAGCCGGTCCGTGAACGCCCTTGCCGTGGAGCGACGGGAATCGCGTGCGGTGACTCACGCGGCGATGACGGCGGCACCCACGCGGCCCCCGTCGACGTCCACCACCGATCCGTGCACGAAGGAGGCCTCGTCACCGGCCAGCCAGACGGCGGCGCGCGCGATGGCGTCCGGGCTGCCGACTTCGCCGGCCGGTGTCCCCTTCATCATGATCTCGCCGGGGTGCGCTTCGCTCCCTTCCGCGGTGCGGGGGAGGATCACGCCCGGCGAGATGGCGTTCACCCGTACTCCCCGCGGCCCGAACTCCGCGGCCCATGCCCGGGTGAGGGTCTCCATGGCTCCCTTGGTGGAGCTGTAGAGCGCGCCGACCGGAATACCCAGGCGCGCGACCCATGACCCGAGGTTGATGATGCTGCCCCCTCCGGCCTCCGCCATGCCCGGTGCGACGGCGGCGGTCAGGAAGAACGGTGCCTTGACGTTCACCGCGTAGACCCGGTCGAACGCCTCCTCGTCCGTGGCGGTGGTCACGTCACCCGGGTAGATACCGGCGTTGTTGACCAGGATGTCGATGCGCCCGCCGAGGGGCCCGCGTGCCCGCTCGGCCAGGTCCCGGGAGGCCCCGGCACTGCCGTCCAGATCCGCCACGAGGAAATCGGCCCGTCCGCCGGCGGCGCGGATACCTTCGACGACCCGGGCCGCCCGCTCCCGATCGCGCCCCGACACGATGACATGGGCCCCCTCCGCGGCGAACGCCTCGGCGATCGCCCGCCCGATGTTGCTCGTCGACCCCGTGACGAGCGCGGTCTTGTTGTGCAGTCGTTCACCCATGATGTGGTCCCTCGTCCCGCTCTCCGCGGCCGGGCAGGCCGACCGGCTCCGTACGGCGGTCCACCAGTGGGCTGAACCGCGCGACCCACTGTGCAGCGGCAAAAATGGACCAGCAAGTCCAGTCCGGGGCGCCGCGAGGACGTAAAATGGACTCATCGGTCCAGTGAGTCAGCGGCGAATCAGCGGTGACCACGTCCAGCGAGCCAGTCAAATGAGTCGGTTCAGTACGCCGGTCCAGGGATGGAGGGAGCGCACCATGCCGCACGCGCCGACCACGAAAGGCCGGGCCACGCGGGCCCGCATCATCGAGGGTGCCGCCGAGGTGCTCCGCGAAAGGGGTGTCGCCTTCACCACCCTCGACGACATCCGCGCCCGGACCGGTACGAGCAAGAGCCAGCTCTTTCACTACTTCCCCGAAGGCAAGGACGAACTACTGCTGGCGGTGGCGCAGTTCGAGGCGGACCGGGTCCTGGAGGACCAGCAGCCGCATCTGGGGAGTCTGGACTCCTGGGAGTCCTGGTACCAGTGGCGGGACGCGGTCGTGGAGCGGTATGAACGCCAGGGCGATCAATGCCCGTTGGGGTCCCTGTTCCTCCAGGTCGGGCGATCCCGGCCGGGCGCACGGGCCATCGTGGCCGAGCTGATGCGTCAGTGGCAGGAGCAACTCGCCCAGGGCATGCGCGCGCTCAGGGCGCGTGGCCTGGTGTCGCCCACCCTCGACGTCGACACGACGGCCGCCGCACTGCTGGCCGGAGTCCAGGGAGGTGTGTCGGTGATGATGTCCACGGGTGACTCGACCCACCTGAAGGCCGCGCTCGACACCGGTATCGCATACCTGCGCGTGACGGCGGACCGGACCGGCCCACGCTGACCGCGGCGCTCCCCAGTCCGCGATCGGTGATCACGCGGGCATGCCACTCGATGGCCGGGCGCCCGCTCCCCGTGCCCCCCCGTCAGGACGTTCCACGCGGGACGACCAGGCCGCAGTCGTACGCCAGGATCACGGCCTGGACGCGGTCGCGCAGCTGGTACTTCTCCAGGATATGGGCGACGTGCGTCTTGACCGTGGTCTCGCCCACGCCGAGTTCGAGCGCGATCTCCGCGTTGGACAGACCACGGGTGAGGGCGCGCAGCACGTCGAGTTCGCGCCCGGTCAGGGCGTCGAGCTTCGTCGGCACGGTCGGCGTCGCGGGCGCGGCGAGGTGGGCGAAGCGGTCCAGCAGCCGGTGGGTGACGCGCGGAGAGAGCACCGCCTCACCGTCGGCCACCGTACGGATGGCGCCCACCAGGGAGTCGGCGGGACCGTCCTTGACCAGGAAACCGCTGGCCCCGGCGCGCAGGGCGTCCACGACGTGCGCGTCCAGGTCGAAGGTGGTGAGGATGACGATCCGGCTGGGCGAACCCGCCCCCACGATCCGGCGGGTGGCCTCTACACCGTCCATGTGCGGCATCCGGATGTCCATCAGGACGACGTCCGGGGTGAGGGCCTCGGCGCTCTCGACGGCGGCGACGCCGTCCGACGCCTCACCGACGACGACGATGTCCGGTTCGGCCTCGAGGATGAGCCGGAATCCCGTCCGGATCATGGGCTGGTCATCGACCAGCAGGACGCGGATGGCTTGCATGCGGGGAGTGCCCTTCGTGCTGGGGGTCGGGTTCGGGGGAGGGGAGCGGGACGACGGCGTGGACGCAGTATCCGCCGCCCGGACGGTTGCCGGTGTGCAGGGAGCCGCCCACGGCGCCGATCCGTTCCCGCATACCGACCAGACCGTGACCGGAACCCCTCGTCGGCAGGGGCGGCCGCGATGTCTCGCCGCCCTGCCGCGGCCCGTCGTCGCAGAGCCGCACGGTGAGTCGGTGCCGCTCCGGCTCCCAGGAGACGGTCAGCGCGGTGTGCGTGTGACCGGCGTGCTTCAGGGTGTTGGTGAGGGCTTCCTGTACGACGCGGTAGACGGCGAGTTGTGAACCCGCCGGGAGCTCGGCGGGGGTTCCCCTGGTGTCGAACTCGACCTGGAGACCGGCGGCGCGCACCGACTCCACGAGCGCCGGCAGAGCGTCGACGGTGGGCTGGGGCGGTTCCTTGTTCGGGTCACTCTCCGCCTCTTCGTCGGTCCGCAGCACGTCAAGGAGCCTGCGCAGCTCGGTGACAGTGGCCCGTCCCGTCTCCTCGATGGTGCCGTGCAGTTCGTGGGCCTTGGCGCTGTCGCGGTCCTGGACCCGGTCGGCGGCGATGGTCTGCACCACCATGAGACTGACGTTGTGGGCGACGATGTCGTGCAACTCGCGGGCGATCCGGGCCCGTTCCTCCATCACGGCGGCGCGCGCGTTGGCGACCTGTTCGCGTTCGATCGCCGCGGCCCGTTCCAGCGCCTGGTTCCGGATGGCGGCGCGAGCCCTGGAGAGCCGGCCCAGCGCCCACGCGGCGACCAGCAGCACCGTCTCGATCAGCAGGGTGGTGACACGGTACCCGGCCGGCGCGAGCAGCGACTCGGTGACGGCCGCGGCCGGGATGAGCACCGCCACGACCAGGGTCGCCGCACGGGGAGTCGACCGTACGGCGGTGAGGAACACGCCCGTGGCCACGCCCACGTAGGTCGGTCCGATGGAGGTGCCCTCGGGTCCGGAGAGCTGCGGGATGTAATGGAGGCCCTGGAGCGTGGCGGCCGCCGCCGACATCACCAGCAGCGCGGGCAGCGGACACCGGCGGTGGACGGCGAGCGGCAGCGCGGACACCAGCACCAGCACCAGGAACCAGGCGTCGGGCGAACGCAGTTCGGGCCCGCCGGGCGGGATCGCCAGCGGCGTGGCCGCGCATCCGGCGATGAGCAGCAGGGCCAGACCCGCGTCGGTGACGGCCGGGGGCACACGGCGCCCGGCGAACGAGTCCATCAGGTCCATGCGCCCCACGGTAGACGGCTCACCCGGCGCCCTGATCTGCCCTGAGGGTGAGAGCGCGCCGCCGGTCTCCTCCGCGGCGGCATCCTCCGCAAGGAGGAGGCGCCCGCGCGACCGGCGGCGCGAGGAGACCCTGCCCTCCTCCGTACGGCGGAGGGCATCGGAGATCTCGCCCGACCGGCGGAGACCACGGTTCGACGGTGTGGCCGAGGCCGCGGCCCGTTGCCGCCGCTGGACTGGGAGCACCACTCACGGAACGCCGTGCGAGAAGCCGGGACTTGAGTAGCCGGAATGTGAGAAGTCGAGGAGTCACAGTGCGGTCTTGGAGCCAACAACCGGACGGGCCGGCCGACGGCCGGTACGCGGTGCAGCTGACGGACGTGACCAAGCGGTACGGCGACGGCCCCTCGGCCGTCCTGGCGCTCGACAAGGTCGGCGCGGGCATCGCACCCGGCACGTTCACGGCCGTGATGGGCCCTTCGGGATCCGGCAAGAGCACCTTCCTGCACTGCGCGGCAGGCCTCGACCGGCCCACCTCGGGCATGGTCCGGCTGGGCGCACAGGACCTGTCGACGCTGAAGGAGCGACGGCTCACGGAGCTGCGGCGCACCCGCATCGGCTTCGTGTTCCAGGCGTTCAACCTGCTGCCCTCGCTGACCGTCGAGCAGAACATCACGCTGCCCCTGCGGCTGGCCGGACGGCAGGTCGACGAGGGCTGGTTCGACCACATCGTGAAGGCCGTCGACCTCGGCGACCGGCTCGCGCGCTTCCCCGCCCAGCTGTCCGGCGGCCAGCAGCAGCGGGTGGCGATCGCGCGTGCCCTGGTCACCCGGCCCGAGGTGATCTTCGCCGACGAGCCGACCGGGGCGCTCGACCCGGAGACCGCACGGGACATCCTGGGGCTGCTGCGGCAGGCGGTCACCGATCTGCATCAGACGGTGGTCATGGTCACCCACGATCCGGTGGCCGCCGCACACACCGACCACGCGCTCTTCCTGAGCGCGGGGCACCTCGTCGACGCGTTGGCCGAGCCGAGCGCCGACCGCGTCGCGGACGTCATGGCCGGCCTGCGGAGGGCCGCCTGATGCTGAGTCTCGCCCTGCTGACGCTCAAGGCCCGCAAGGGCGGTTTCGTCGGCACCTTCGTCGCCCTGCTGCTGGGCGCCGCGGTCCTGAGCGCGTGCGGGATCCTGCTGGAGTCGGGCATACGGGCCGGATCCTCCGCCGAGCGGTACGCGGCTGCCGATGTCCTCGTCGCGGGCCGCCAGGAGGTCGAACTGACCTTCAAGGACCTCGACGGATCGACCGTGAAGGAGTCCCAGCCGCTGCCCGAACGCGTACCGCTGCAGGCCTCGTTGGCCGACCGGATCACCGGCGTGGACGGAGTGAAGGCGGTGATCGCGGACGTGGGCGCCCCGGTGCGGCTGGTGACCGATGCCGGGCAGCCGGTGCCGGGACACCATGGCGCGGGGGCGGAGGCACACAACTGGTCGAGCCTGGGCCTCGGCGACTTCCGGCTGACCACCGGTCACGCGCCCCGCGCCGCCGGAGAGATCGTCCTGGACACCGAACTCGCCGCGCAGGCGGACGTCCGCCCGGGCGACGACATCCGCCTGATGACCACCTCGGTGCCCCGTACCTTCCGGGTCGCCGGACTGGTCGCCCTGAAGGGCGGCGGCGCCCCCCGCCGGTCCGTGGCGTTCCTGGCCGACGCGACCCTGCGCCGGTCGGTTCCCGGAGCCTCCTTCCAGGCCTTCGGCGTCCTCGCCGCGCCCGGTGCGTCACCGCACCGACTCGCCGACGCCATCCAGTCCACGCTCCACGACGACACCCTCGCCGTGCACACCGGGGACGGGCGCGGACGGGCCGAGTTCCTCGACGTCACCGTCAGCGGCTCCAACCTCGTCGTCCTGGCGGCCGCGATCGGCGGCAACGTCCTGCTCGTCGCCGTGTTCGTCCTGTACGCCACCACGTCCCTGTCGATCCGGCACCGCCGCCGGGAGATCGCCCTGCTGCGCGCGATCGGCACCACCCCCGGCCAGATCCGGCGCATGGTCGCCGCCGAGGCCGCCGCCACCGGCCTGCTCGCCGGAGTGGTCGGCTGCCCGGCGGGTCTGCTCCTCGTGTACGGGCTGCGCGACCGGTTCGCCGGACACGGCATCGTGCCCTCGGACTTCGGGCTCGCCCTCAGCCCCCTGCCCTTTCTCGCGGCGGTGCTCGTCACCGTCCTGACCGCGCTGGTCGCGGTGTTGTCCGCCGCGCATCGCGCGACGCGGATCCGGCCCACCGAGGCGCTCGGCGAGGCCGCCGTGGAGACCCCGGGGCTCAGCCGCGGACGCCGGATCACCGGCGGTGTGCTGCTCGTGCTGTCGGCCGGGATCTTCGTCACCGGGCTGGCACAGGACGCCGACTTCTTCACCCTCGTCGGGCTCGCCAACTCCCTCGTCCTCGTTCTCGTCGTCGCGGTCGCCGTCCTCGGCCCGCTGGTCTCCCGTACCGCCGTACGCCTGCTCGCCCCGCTGCTGAACCGGACCGGTGTCACCGGCTACCTCGCGGCGGCCAACACCCGGGCCAACGTGGCCCGGCTGGCCGGCGCGATCACCCCGCTCGTGCTCGCCGTCTCCTTCTCGTCGACCGTCGTCTTCGCGCAGACCACCGGGCTCAGGGAGTCGGCCGACCAGTTGCGGGCCGGGCTGGTCGCCGACCACGTCCTCACCGCGCCGTCCGGAGTGTCACCCGAACTCGCCCAGAAGGTGAGGGACATGAAGCAGGTGGCGTCGGCCACCGGACTGGTCAGGTCCAAGGTCGTCGCCCTCGGCAAGATGCTGGGCGCCCAGGAGCCCGTCTCGCTCAGCGCGCAGGGCGTGGATCCCCGGGCGCTCGGCAGCGCCCTCGATCTGCGGCCGCGGGAAGGGAACATGAAGGCCCTGTCGCGGGACACCGTGGCGATCAGCACCACCACGGCCTCCTGGCTCGGGCTCGGCGTCGGGGACACCGCCCGGCTCCACCTCGGCGACGGCACCCCGTTGCGGGCCAAGGTGGTCGCCGTGTACGAACGCGGGTTCGGATTCACCGACGTGACCATGGACCACGACCTGCTGCTCGCCCACACCACCGGCAAGGTCGACGAGTCCGTCCTCGTACGCTCCGCTCCCTCGGCACCCGACCTGACCCCGGCCTTGTCGCACCTGGCCGCGGCCTACCCCGGCACGGTGCTCCGGGACGGCCTCGCCGTCGACGACCAGCTCGCGGAACAACGCGCGAACGCGTGGGTCAACTACCTCGTCGTCGGCGTGATCATCGCCTACACGGCGATCACCGTCGTCAACACGCTGGCGATGAGTACGGCCGCGCGCCGCCGCGAGTTCGCTCTGCTGCGGCTGTCCGGCACGGCCCGCGGGCAGGTCGTGGGCATGATGCGGCGGGAGAGCGTCATCGTCATCGCGGCCGGGGTGGGCATCGGGACCCTGCTCTCCGCGTTCCCGCTCGTCCTCGTGTCGATGGCGGTGAGCGGCACCCCGGTCCCGGCCGTACCCGGCCTCGGCTACCTGGCGATCGCCGGCGCGACGGCGGCCCTCGCGGCGGCGGGCACGATGCTGCCGACGCGCATGCTGCTGAGGATCCGGCCGGTCGAGGCGATCGGTGCGAAGGAATGACCTCGGCGTGAGCGGGCCCGGGATGCCTCACAAGGCATCCCGGGCCTCGCCCGTGCTGGACCTCGATACGGGCCTTGCGGGGCCCTGGCGGTGGTCAGTCCCTCAGGCGGTCTATCTGGCGGATCTTGTTGGTGGCGTCCAGGGCGGCGACCTTGTAGGACTCGGCCAGCGTGGGGTAGTTGAACACCGCGTCGACGAGGTAGTCGACCGTACCGCCGCACCCCATCACGGACTGCCCGATGTGGATCAGCTCGGTGGCCCCGGTGCCGAAGCAGTGCACGCCGAGCAGCTTGCGGTCGTCCGGGGACACCAGGAGCTTGAGCATGCCGTGCGAGTCACCGATGATCTGGCCTCGGGCCAGTTCCCGGTAACGGGAGATGCCGACCTCGAAGGGTACGCACTCCTCGGTGAGCTGGTCCTCGGTGCGCCCGATGAAGCTGATCTCCGGGATGGTGTAGATGCCGATGGGCTGGAGGTCGTGCATCGGGTGCACCGGCTCGCCGAAGGCGTGGTACGCGGCCGTACGGCCCTGCTCCATCGAGGTCGCCGCCAGCGCCGGGAAGCCGATGACGTCGCCCACCGCGTAGATGTGCGGCACCTCGGTACGGTAGTTCTCGTCGACCTTGATGCGGCCGCGCGGGTCGGCGGACAACCCGGCCTTGTCCAGGTCGAGTTCGTCGGTGAGGCCCTGCCGGCCCGCGGAGTACATCACGGTGTCCGCGGGGATCTTCTTGCCGCTCTCCAGAACGGTGAGAGTGCCCCGGGGATGATGCTCGACCGCGGCGACCGTCTCCCCGAAGCGGAAGGTGACGGCGAGGTCCCGCAGGTGGTACTTGAGCGACTCGATCACCTCGACATCGCAGAAGTCGAGCATCGCGGCCCGCTTCTCGACCACCGTGATCTTGCTGCCGAGGGCCGCGAACATGGAGGCGTACTCCATGCCGATCACCCCGGCCCCGACGATGACCATGGAGCGCGGCACCCGCTCCAGGTTGAGAACGTTGTCCGAGTCCATGATCGTGCGTCCGTCGAACGCGACGCTCGCGGGACGCGCCGGCCGGGTGCCGGTGGCGATCACGATGTGCTCGGCGGTCAGCAGCTTCTCGTTGCCGTTCGCCTCGACCAGGGCGACCGTGTGGTCGTCCACGAAGCGGCCGGTGCCGGCGAACAGCGAGACGTGGTTGCGGGACAGCTGGCTGCGGATGACGTCGACCTCGCGGCTGACCACGTGCTGGGTGCGCGCGGTCAGATCGGCGACGGTGATGTCCTCCTTGAGGCGGTAACTCTGGCCGTACATATCGCGTTGGGTGAGGCCGGTGAGATAGAGGACCGCCTCGCGCAAGGTCTTGGAAGGGATGGTCCCGGTGTGGATGGAGACCCCGCCGACCATGTCGGGGCGGTCGAGGACGGCGACCCGGCGGCCGAGCTTGGCCGCGGCGATGGCGGCCTTCTGACCACCCGGGCCGGATCCGATGACAAGCATGTCGAAGTCGCGCACCCTCCGGAGTCTGTCAGGCCGAAGTCCTCACCCGGAAGGGTGAATGGACAACAGTCGGTCCCACGACGGAAATGAGAGTGGCTCAACGCACCAGACATGGACGCTTGCTGTCGAACTCCCAGCCGGGGACGAGGTAGCGCATCCCGACGGCGTCGTCACGCGCCCCCAACGCCTTCTCCTGGTAGAGCTCGTGGGCCGCCAGCAGCCGCTCCCTGTCGAGCCGGACACCGAGACCGGGCGCGTCCGGCACGGCGATCTCCCCGTCGACGATGCGCGGCGGTTCGACGGTCAGGCGCTCCAGACCCTCCTGCCAGATCCAGTGCGTGTCCAGGGCGTTGTACGCGCCAGGAGCCGCGGCCCCGCAGTGCGTCACCATCGCCAGTGAGATGTCGAAGTGGTTGTTCGAGTGGCAACCCCAGGTCAGCCCCATCGCGTTGCACAGCTGCGCCACCCGCACCGAGCCCTGCATGGTCCAGAAGTGCGGGTCGGCCAGCGGGATGGACACCGACTGCAGGGCCAGGGCATGGGTCAGCTGCCGCCAGTCGGTGGCGATCATGTTGGTCGCGGTCGGCAGACTTGTCGCGCGGCGGAACTCGGCCAGGATCTCCCGACCGGAGTAGCCGCCCTCGGCTCCGCAGGGGTCCTCCGCGTAGGCGAGCGTGCCCACCAGGGGCGTACACAGCTCGATCGCCTCGCGCAGCGACCATGCGCCGTTCGGGTCCAGGGTGATCCGCGCCTCGGGGAAGCGGTCCTTGAGCGCCCGTACGGCCTTGACCTCTTCTGCGCCCGCGAGGACACCGCCCTTCAGCTTGAAGTCCCGGAAGCCGTACAGGTCGTGGGTCGCCTCGGCCTGCCGGACGATCGCCTCCGGCGACAGGGCCTCCTCGTGCCGGATCCGGTACCAGTCCTCGGCCGCGTCCGGCTCGCGGACGTACTCCAGTTCCGTGCGGCCGGGGTCACCGACGTAGAACAGATAGCCGAGGACCCGTACGGAGTCGCGCTGCTGTCCGTCGCCCAGGAGCGCCGCGACAGGTACGTCGAGATGCTGCCCCAGCAGGTCGAGCAGCGCCGACTCGACCGCGGTGACGGCGTGGACGGTGGTCCGCAGGTCGAAGGTCTGGGCGCCGCGCCCACCGGCGTCGCGGTCGGCGAAACGGTCACCGATCTCGCGCAGCACGCGCTTGTAGTCACCGACCTTCGCTCCGACGACCAGGGACTCGGCATCCCGCAGGGTCCGCGTGATCTTCTCCCCGCCGGGGACCTCACCGAGACCCGTACGCCCCTCGGAGTCCGTCAGGACGACGACATTGCGGGTGAAGTAGGGGCCGTGCGCGCCGGAGAGGTTCAGCTCCATGGAGTCCCGGCCGGCGACCGGGTAGACGGAGAAGGCGGTGACGGTCGGCTGACTCTTGCTCATACGTCTCAAAGTCCTTGGGTACGGGGGTGACAGGGGCCGTGGTCAGAGGCTGAGGACGTCGAGGGCCCACTCGACCGCCAGGACACCGCCGAGACCGAGGACGGCCAGCACGGTGGTGTATGTGGTGCGGACCTTGATCGCCTCGACGACCGAGAGGTCGAAGTACTCCTTGAACAGCCAGAATCCGGGGTCGTTGACGTGGGAGAAGGCGATCGAACCGCAGCAGACGGCGAGCACCATCATCTCGGGGTGTACCCCGCCGCCCGCCAGGAGCGGCAGCACCACGCCGGAGGCCGTGACGACGGCGACCGTCGCCGAGCCCAGTGCCACCCGGAGGATGACCGCGATGAGCCACGCGAGGACGATCGGCGAGAGAGACCAGCCGTGCGTCTGGTCCTTGATGTAGTCGGATATCCCGCCCTCGACGAGGACGTTCTTGAAGGCGCCACCGGCACCGATCACCAGCAGGATCATGGCCATCGCCTGGGCGGCGGAGTTGCAGGAGGCGCTGACCTCCGCGAGGCTCCGGCCGATGCGCGGGCCGAACGCCCAGACCGCAAGCAGCAGCGTCAGCAGCAGTGCGATCGGCGCGGATCCGATGAAGGCGACGAAGTGCAGGAACGGGCTCGAACCGGACGTGGCCATGTCGGTCACGGCGGCGCCGGCGATCAGCACCACGGGGAACAGGGCCACGCCCAGTGACCAGCCGAGCCCGGGCATCTCCTCGTCCTCGAAGACCCGCTCGCCGGCCAGGCCCGGGGGGATCGAGGGATTCATCGCCCTGATGAACGGCAGCCGTGGCCACACCAGGGCGATGAGCGCGCCGACCGGGACGGCGATGAACAGGCCGTAGAACAGCGTCAGACCGACGGACGCGTGGAAGGTCGCGGCCACCGCGGTGGGACCGGGGTGGGGCGGCAGGAAGCTGTGCATGGTCGACAGGGCGATCGACATCGGCAGCCCGACCCACAGCAGCTTCGCGCCGGTCACACGTACCAGCGTGAACGCGATGGGCACGATGATGATGAACGCGACCTCGTAGAACATCGTCACGCCGATGAGCATCGACGTCACCACCATGGCGACCTGGACGCCGCGCGGGCCGAAGGCGTCGAGGAGCTTGCCGGCGATGCGCTGGGCGGCGCCGGAATCCCCCATGACACGGCCGACCATCGCGCCCAGCCCGATGGTGAGCATCGTGTCGCCGATCTGGCCGCCGATGCCTTCGGAGAGGACGTCCGGGATCTTCTCCAGCGGAATCCCACGGACCAGACCGACGCCGACCGCCACCAGCAGCAGGGCGGCGAAGCCGTTCAGTTTGAACTTGGTCATGAGCAGCAGCAGGACCAGCACGCTGATCCCGACTACGAGGAGCGGCACGTCTCAGTTCCCCTTTGAACTGGTTGGACCGGGTGACGGGCGATGGGTGACGGGTGACAGAGGGCAGATGACGGATGACAGATGACAGGTGACAGATGGCGGATAACAGATGACGGATAACAGATGACAGACGACGTCATCTGTCAGTCAGACCGCCGTACGGCACCGACCACCTTCAGACCGTCGTCGAGCACCTTCGCCAGCGCTCCGAGATCGTCCGGACCCGGGTCCGTGAGCGGCGCGCGAACCGGCCCGACCGGCAGACCGCGCAGCCGGGCGGCGGCCTTGACCAGCGACACCGCGTAGCCGGGGACCCGGTCGCGCAGTTCGACGAGCGGGACGTAGAAGTCGCGCAGGAGCTTGGTCACTCCCGCGTCGTCGCCGTCCCGCAGGGCGGCGAAGAAGGCGTTCGCGATCTCGGGTGCGAAGGCGTGGACCGCCGAGGAGTAGGCGGGGACGCCCACGGCGGCGTAGGCGCGGGCCTGGATCTCGGCGGTGGAGGCGCCGTTGAAGAAGAGGAAGCCGTCGGGCGCCGCGAGCGTGAGGCGCTGGAGGCGGTCGAGGTCGCTGTGTCCGTCCTTGAGGCCGATGACCGTGGGGATCTCCGCCATCCGGCGCAGGCTGTCGGCGGTGAAGGCGACCTGACCGCGCTGGTAGGCGATCAGCGGCAGAGAGGTGCCGGAGGCGATCCGCCGCAGTTGTTCCACCAGCCCGTCCTGCGGGGCGGCGACCAGGTAGTGGGGGAGTACCAGCGCGGCGTCCGCGCCCGCCTCCTCCGCGATCCGGGCGAAACGCAGGGCCTGCGCCCAGCCGTAGCCGATGCCCGCGACGACCGGCAGCCGTCCGTCGGCGATCTCGACCGTGGCTCCGACGACCGCCCGGTACTCGTCCTCGTCCAGCGAGAAGAACTCTCCAGTACCGCAGGCGGGGAACACCGCGCCCGGCGCGCTGTCCAGCTGGGCGGACAGGTAGGCACGGTATGCCGCCAGATCCAGCCCGCCGTCCTCCCGGAAGCTCGTGAGCGGGAAGGACAGCACCCCGCCCGCCATGCCGTCCCGCAGTCGCTTGGCCACGTCTTCGGCCGCCGCACTGAACCGTGTCATGAACTCTGTCCTCATATGCAGATGACGTCTATGTATGAAGATGGAGGCTAGGTTCGTGAACGCGCGAGGTCAATGGGTGCGGCAGGGCGGATTTACGATGGGCCCCATGCCGGAGAGCAGTGGTGTCCGAGAAGTGAAGTCGGCGGCCCGCACGGTCGCGCTGCTGGAACTGCTCGCCGGGCGGGGCGACCGGCCGGCCCGGCTGGACGAACTCGCCGCGCAACTGGGGGTGCCGCGCAGCAGCATGTACCAGTTGCTGCAGACCCTCGTCGACCGCGGCTGGGTGCGCGCCGACACCACCGGTTCGCTGTACGGCATAGGGATCCGTGCCCTGCTCACGGGCACCAGCTATCTCGACAGCGACCGGCACGTACGGGTGGTCCGCCCCTATCTCGACGAAGCCTCGGACGCGCTCGGGGAGACCATTCACCTGGCCCGCCTCGACGGCGCCGACGTCGTCTATCTCGCGACCCGCGAGTCCCACGAGTACGCGCGTACCCTCAGCCGGGTCGGCCGCCGGGTCCCGGCCCACGCCGGTGCCCTCGGCAAGGCCCTGCTCGCCGAGCGTCCGGACAGCGAACTGTCACTTCCGGCGCAGCCGTTGACCGCTCTCACGGAGAACACGCACACGGAGCAGGCCACCCTGCTCGCGGACCTCGCGGAGGTACGGAAGCGCGGCTACTCCATCGACCGCGAGGAGACGGTGCCCGGTATCGCGGGCTTCGGCTTCGCCCTGCGTTACGACACGCCGGCCGTCGACGCGATCAGCTGCTCGGTTCCGGTGGCCCGGCTCACCGGCGAGCACGAGGCCCGTATCGTCGCCGTCATGCGGGAGATGCGGATGAAGATCGAGTCCCTGCTGTCGCCCGCCTCGGGTGCTCCCGACTGGCGTTGACGGATCGCGCGTCGACGGCCGGGTTCAGTGACGGGCGGCCAGGGTCTCCTCCACCCACTGCCTCAGCGCCGGCGCGGGCGCCGCTCCCGTCTTGCGTGCGATCACCTCTCCCTTGTCGAGCAGCAGGAGCGTCGGTACGGCCTGTACCTGGAACCGCTGGGCGAGCCGCGGGTTCTGGTCGATGTCGACCTTGACCAGCTTGACCCGGCCGGCGAGTTCGTGGGCGACCTGCTCCAGCGCGGGGCTGACCATCCGGCAGGGCCCGCACCAGGTGGCCCACAGGTCGACGACGACGTACGGCTTCGCCTGTTCGGCGACCTCCGCGAAGTCGGCGTCGCCGGCGTCGGCGATCCACGCGAGCGGGGACGCGCAGTTCCCGCAGCGCGGCGTGCCCCCGGCCGCCGCCGGCACCCGGTTCTTGCGACCGCAGTGGTCGCAGACGACCGTCTTGCTCGTGCCCGTGCTCGTCGTCACCGCACTCACGCGGCTTTCCGCACGTCCGGTGCGGCCTGTCCGCCGTAGGTGACGACGAGTTCGCCGTTCTGGGCGTCGACGCGGATCGTCGCGCCGTCCCGCACGTCACCGCGGATCAGCGCCCGGCCGACCATCGTCTCGACCTCGTGCGAGATGTACCGGCGCAGCGGCCGGGCTCCGTACACGGGGTCGAAGCCCTGCTCGGCGATGAGTTCGCGGGCGGTGTCGGTGAGCTCGACGGTGATCTGCCGTTCGGCCAGCCGCCGGCGCAGGTCGTTGAACTGAAGCTCCACGATCCGCTCGATCTGGGTAAGGCCCAGCGGCTTGAACAGCACGATGTCGTCGACGCGGTTGAGGAACTCGGGCCGGAAGTGGCTCTGCAGATCGCTCATCACCAGCGCCCGTGCGTCGGGCTTGATGTCGCCGTCGGCGGACACCCCGTCCAGCAGGTGGGTCGAGCCGATGTTGGAGGTCATGATGATCACGGTGTTGCGGAAGTCGACGGTGCGGCCCTGGGAGTCGGTGACGCGGCCGTCGTCGAGCACCTGCAGCAGGATGTTGAAGACGTCGGGGTGGGCCTTCTCGATCTCGTCGAACAGGACCACGGAGTACGGCTTGCGGCGCACCGCCTCGGTGAGTTGGCCGCCCTCCTCGTAGCCGACGTATCCGGGAGGCGCTCCCACCAGCCTGCTGACGGTGTGCCGTTCCTGGTACTCGCTCATGTCCAGACGGACGATGCTCTCCTCCGAGTCGAAGAGCGCCGCGGCGAGCGCCTTGGCCAGCTCGGTCTTCCCGACGCCGGTGGGGCCGAGGAAGATGAACGAGCCGATCGGCCGGCGCGGGTCCCGGATCCCGGAACGGGCCCTGATGATCGCGTCGGTGACCAGCTTGACCGCCTCGTTCTGGCCGATCACCCGCTCGGTGAGGATCTCGTCGAGGCGCAGCAGCTTCTCGCGCTCGCCCTCCTGGAGGCGGGTGACGGGGATGCCGGTCCAGGCGGCGACGATCTCCGCGATCTCGTCCTCGGTGACGACCTCGCGCAGCAGCCGGTTCTCGCCCTGCTTGGCGGCCAGCGCGTACTCCTCGGCCGTGAGACGGCGTTCGAGTTCGGTGAGTTTGCCGTAGCGCAGTTCGGCGGCCCGGTTGAGGTCGTAGCTGCGTTCGGCCTCCTCGGCCTCCTGCCGGACGCGCTCGAGTTCCTGGCGCAGCTCCTGCACCCGGCGGATGGCCTGGCGTTCGGCCTCCCACTGGGCGTGCATGGCGTCGGACTCGGCGCGCAGGTCGGCCAGTTCGCGGCGCAGCTCGTCGAGTCGCTTCTTGCTGGCGGCGTCGGTCTCCTTGGCGAGTGCCGCGTCCTCGATCTCCAGACGGGTCACCCGGCGGGTGATCTCGTCCAGTTCGGCGGGCATGGAGTCGATCTCGGTACGCAGCCGCGCGCACGCCTCGTCGACCAGGTCGATGGCCTTGTCCGGCAGGAACCGGTCGGAGATGTAGCGGTGGCTGAGGGTCGCCGCCGCGACCAGCGCGGTGTCCTGGATCTTCACACCGTGGAAGACCTCCAGGCGCTCGCGCAGTCCGCGCAGGATGGAGATGGTGTCCTCGACGCTCGGCTCGTCCACCTGCACCTGCTGGAAGCGGCGTTCGAGGGCCGCGTCGGATTCGACGTACTTGCGGTACTCGTCGAGGGTGGTGGCGCCGATCATGTGCAGCTCGCCGCGCGCCAGCATGGGCTTGAGCATGTTCCCGGCGTCCATGGCGCCCTCGGCGCCGCCGCCCGCGCCGACGACCGTGTGCAGTTCGTCGACGAAGAGCAGGATGCGCCCCTCGCCCGCCTTGACCTCGCTCAGTACGGCCTGCAGTCGTTCCTCGAACTCGCCGCGGTACTTGGCGCCTGCCACCAGCGAACTCATGTCGAGGGAGAAGATCGTCCGGTCGCGCAGCCCGTCGGGCACGTCGCCCCGTACGATGCGCTGGGCGAGCCCCTCCACGATGGCGGTCTTGCCGACACCCGGGTCACCGATGAGCACGGGGTTGTTCTTCGTCTTGCGGCTCAGGATCTGGATGACCCGGCGGATCTCCGCGTCCCGGCCGATCACCGGGTCCATCCTGCCGCTGCGTGCCTCGGCGACCAGATCACGGCCGTACTTCTCCAGTGCCTCGTACGCCGCTTCGGGCGTCGCCGAGGTGACGCGCTGGTTGCCGCGGATCCGGGTGAGCGCGGACAGGAACCCGTCCTTGCTGACGCCGTGCTCCTTGAGCAGCCGGCCGGATGCCGTGCGGGAGCCCTCGTCGGCGAGGGCCAGCACCAGATGCTCGACGGACACGTACTCGTCCTTGAGCCGCTTGGCCTCCTGCTCGGCCGAGTCCAGTACCTTCGCAAGCCGTTGGGTGACGTACACCTGCCCGGGGGTGGCACCGGGGCCCGTCACCTTCGGCCTGCGGGCCAACTCCTCGTTCAGCGCGGTGCGCAGGGCCCGGGTGTCGGCGCCCGACTGGTCGATCAGCCGCGGTATCAGGCCGTCGGGCTGGTCGAGCAGGGCGAGGAGCAGATGCTCGCCGTCGACCTCGGTCTGGTTCAGCCGGCCGGCGATGGTCTGCGCTTCCTGGAGCGCCTCCTGGGACTTCTGGGTGAGCCGGTTCATATCCACGATTCATCACTCCTGGAGCCGGCGTTGCTGCGCCTCAGGGCGTCCTCCAACTCACTGATCCGGTCGAGCAGATCGAGCACCAGACCCAGGGAGGCGTAGTTGAGGGGGAGCGCGGCCCGTAGTCGTTGGATGCGGGCGAGGGTGGCGGGAGCGGACGGCTCGAACCACAGTCGCCCGGTGGCGTCCCGGGTGGCGTCGACGAGGCCGAGGGTGACGAACCGGCGTACGAGGTCCGGATGGAGACCGGAACGGGTGGCGACGGCGTCGAGACCGAGCCGATGGGCCGGTCCGAGCGGGGCGGCGCGGACCACGATGTTCAGGGCCGGCCGGGGTACTGGGGTGGCGGTACGGCGGTGCGCACCGCCGGGACGGGGGGCTGTGGTCATCGGGGCCTCCTCGGGTCGAAGGCGGACGCGGCGGCCAGTTCCTCGAAGAGCTCACGCTCACGGGCGGTCGGCTCGGGCGGCACCATGATGCGGACCTCCGCGTACAGATTGCCGTCCTCGCCGCGCGGGTTGGGCATGCCCTCGCCGCGCAGACGCAGTCGGCGGCCGCTGGAGGAGCCCGCGGGGACGGTGACCTTGGCCGTGCCGCCGGGCGTGGACACCGGCACGGTCGCGCCGAGTGCCGCCTCCCACGGTGTCACCGGGAGGACCACGTGGATGTCGCGGCCCTCCAGCCGGAACCGACCGTCGGGTTTGATCCGCACGCGCAGATACAGGTCGCCCGGCGGGGCGTCGGGGCTGCCCCTGCCGCCTTCTCCGGCCAGCCGGATGCGTTGCCCGTCCACCACCCCGCGCGGGATGCTGACGTCGTAGGTGCGCTGCCCGGTGGGGCCGCCCAGGGTGATGCCGCGCTTGCCGCCCCGGTAGGCCTCCTCGACGCCGAGCTGGATCTCGGCCTCCTGGTCGGCGCCCGGCACGGGACCCCAGCCGCCCCCCGCCCCCGCGCCCCCGCCTCGTCCGAAGATCCCGCCGAACAGGTCCTCGAAGTCGACGCCGGAGCCGTCGAAGTCGACACCGTCCGCTGTACGGAAGCGCACCCCGCGTCCGCCGCCTCCTCCGGCCCCTCCGACGCCCGCGCTCCAGCCGCCCCGGGCACCCGCTCCCGCGGCCACCCGCTCGTCGTAGTCCTCCGGGATCTGCCGGTAGTTCTCACCGAAGCGGTCGTAGCGCTGCCTGGTCTTGGGGTCGGACAGCACGCTGTACGCGTCGTTGATCTCCTTGAAGCGCTCCTCGGCTCCCGGGTCCTTGTTGACGTCGGGATGGTGTTTGCGCGCCAGCTTGCGGAACGCCTGCTGGATCTCCTCCGCGCTCGCGGTGCGCGGCACCCCGAGCGCGTCGTAGTAGTCCCGTGCCATGGGGCGTCACTCCTGCCGCTTGCTGACCACGACGAAGGCGGGGCGCAACTGCTTCCCGTCCGCCCCGTAGCCCGGGCTCACCACCTGGGCCACGGTGTTCGGCTCGGCGTCGGGGGTGTCGACGACTCCGACGACCTCGTGCCGGGTCGGGTCGAAGGGCACTCCGGTCTCCTCGTAGCGGGGATACCCGAGGCCGCGCAGCACCTCGACCGCCTGGTCGCGTACGGCTTCGACGCCCTTCAGCACGGCGGAGGGGTCGGAGTCGGAGTGGGCCAGCGCCCGTTCCAGGTTGTCGAGGACGGGCAGCCAGGCCCCGGCGGTGCGGGCGCGCTCCTCGGCCCGCACGCGTTCGAGTTCCTTCGCATGACGCTTGCGGAGGTTGTCCAGGTCGGCGAGCGCGCGGCGCCAGCGGTCGCGCATCTCGTCGAGGGCGGCGGTCTGTTCGTCCGCCTCCGGCATCTGCGAGGACGAGGGGGGCTCGTCCGGCTGTTCCGGGGGCGTCATCGGCTCCTGCTCGGTGGCCATGACCGCTCCTCAGCTCTTGTCGAATTCCGCGTCGATCACGTCGTCGCCGGCTGCTGCCGAGGCGCTCGCGGTGTCCTCCGTTCCGGTTCCGGCGCCGGCCTGGGCCTGTGCGGCCGCGCCCGCCTGGTACTGGGCGAGCGACGCCAGCACCTGCTGGAGCTCGGAGGTCAGCGGCCTGGCCTTGTCCGGGGACGCCTCCTGCTGGACCGCCTCACGGGCATCGGCGACGAGCATGTCCGCCCGGGCCCGCTCGTGCGAGGGCACCGCGTCGTCCAGCTCGTTCAGCCGGCGCTCCACCTGGTAGGCCACGGCGTCCAGTTCGTTGCGGGCGTCCACGGCGTCGCGCAGCGCCTGGTCCTCGCCGCGGTGCTGCTCGGCCTCCTGGACCATCCGCTCGACCTCGCCCTGGTCGAGGTTGGAGCCCTCGCTGATCGTGATGGTCTGTTCCTTGCTGGTGTCCTTGTCCCGTGCGGTGACGTTCAGGATGCCGTTGGCGTCGATGTCGAAGATGACCTCGACCTGCGGCTCGCCGCGCGGGGCGGGGCGGATGTCCTTCAGCTGGAAGCGGCCGAGGATCCGGTTGTCGGCGGCCATCTCGCGCTCGCCCTGCAGGACGACGACGTCCACGGCCTCCTGGTTGTCCTCCGCGGTGGAGAAGGTCTCCGAGCGGCGGACCGGGATCGTGGTGTTCCGGTCGATGATCTTCGTCATCACACCGCCACGGGTCTCCACGCCCAGCGACAGCGGGGTCACGTCGAGCAGCAGGACGTCCTTGACCTCGCCCTTGAGCACGCCCGCCTGGATCGCGGCGCCCAGCGCCACGACCTCGTCGGGGTTGACGCTCATGTTCGGGTCCTTGCCGCCGGTCAGCCGGCGGACCAGGTTCTGCACGGCCGGGATGCGCGTCGAACCGCCGACGAGGATGACCTCGTCGATGTCGTTCGCGCTCGCTTTGGCGTCGGTCATCGCCTGCTTGACCGGCTCCATGGTCCGCTCGACCAGGTCGGCGGTGATCTTCTCGAACGTGGACCGCATGACCGTCTCGGTCAGGTGCTTGGGGCCGGAGGCGTCCGCGGTGATGAACGGAAGGCTGACCTGCGTCTGTGTGACCGAGCTCAGCTCCGTCTTGGCCTTCTCCGCGGCTTCGAACAGCCGTTGCAGCGCCTGCGGGTCCTTGCGCAGGTCGATCCCGTTCTCCTTCTGGAAGCCGTCCGCGAGCAGGTCGACGAGGCGACGGTCGAAGTCGTCGCCGCCGAGGTGGCTGTCGCCCGCCGTCGAGCGCACTTCCACGACCCCGTCACCGACGTCCAGGATGCTCACGTCGAAGGTGCCGCCACCGAGGTCGAAGACGAGCACCGTCTCGTGCTGCTTCTTCTCCATGCCGTACGCCAGTGCCGCCGCCGTCGGCTCGTTGATGATCCGCAGTACTTCGAGCCCCGCGATGCGCCCCGCGTCCTTGGTCGCCTGGCGCTGGGCGTCGTTGAAGTACGCGGGCACGGTGATGACGGCCTCGGTGACCTTCTCGCCCAGCTGCTTGCCCGCGTCGTCGGCGAGCTTGCGCAGCACCAGCGCGCTGATCTCCTCGGGCGCGTACAGCTTGTCGCGCACCTTGAAGCGCGCGACTCCGCCCTCGCCCTCGACGACGTCGTACGCCACCGCCTTGGCCTCGTCGGATATCTCGTCGAAGTGCCGGCCGATGAACCGCTTGGCCGAGTAGATGGTGCCCTTGGGATTGAGGATCGCCTGGCGCCTGGCGAGCTGACCCACCAGCCGTTCGCCGCTGTCGGTGAAGGCGACGATGGAGGGCGTGGTGCGCGAGCCCTCGGCATTGGGTATGACGGTCGCTTCACCGCCCTCCCATACGGCGATCACCGAGTTGGTGGTGCCCAGGTCGATTCCGACTGCCTTGGCCATGAGGAACTCCTTCGCCTGCCACCCCCGGCGTCCGCCCGTCTCCGGTGGCGGCGGTTGTCTTCAGGTGAGGTCGCGTGTCCGCGGGCGTCAGCGGGCGGACACGGGTCGTGGGTTCCGTCCTTGCCAGGGTGTTACGGGACGAAGGGCGACGCCTGCTCCCGACGGGGCGAAGTTCGGCCCTTCGTCTCCCCCTGGGAGTGCAGGAGGCCACGCGGTACGCGCCGCCCCCATGGGTGCCCAACGCAAGAAGCGGCGAAAAGGGGTGAAAGATAGTATTACGGCATGTCTGGCACGGCCGACGACGCGACCGGTGCGGCGCACCGGAGCATCGCACCACGCGGCCTCGGCAGCCGGGCGCCGACCACCGCCCTGACCGGCTGGGGACGCAGGCAGTCGGCGAGCCTGTACGACGTGTTCGTCCTGGCCGTGACCATGCTCGACGGCCGCCCGGTGGACGAGATCCTCCAGTTGGCCATGGACGAGGTGCCACGCCTTCTCGACTGCCGGCCCGAGGGCTGCTACATGCTCAGGGACGGCCGCTTCGAGCTCGAGGCCACGCCGAGCACGCGGGCCCTTGACGGCCGGGCACCGCGCGATCTGACCGACCCGGTCGAGCAGCTGACCGCGCTGGAGGGGGAGGACGGCGCCGTCCAGTTCCGGGAGGGCGGCTGGGGCTGGGCAGTGGGCCTGCGCAGCTCCGGCGGGCTGCTCGGCTACCTGCTGGTCAGCGCCGGGAAACCGCCTCCCGACGAGGACCGCTTCCTCGTCTACGCCCTTGCTCAGCCGACCGGCGCCGCGCTCTACAACGCCGAGGCCCGCCGCCGCGACCGCGAGTACGCCCGACAGCTGTTCCGGGCGATCGAGGAGCGTGACGCGGTCAACGGAAGACTCACCGCGCTGGTGGCGGAGCTGGAGGAGCAGCGCACCGTGCACGACGTCCTCGCCCGGACCTCCCTCACCGACGAGGGGGAGCACGGCATCGCCGCCGCCGTGTACGAGTTGACCGGCCTCGCCACCCGTGTCGAGGACCGTTTCGGAAACCTCCTCGCCCGCGCCGGGCCGGTCCCGCCCGAGGTCCACGCCAAGCCCGATCCGCTCCAGCGCGAGCAACTCATGCACGACGCGATGCGCGAGCTCGGTCCGATCCGCCACGAGGGACGCCTCGTCGGACTGGCCCGCCACCACGGGGAGCCCCTTGGCAGCATCGAGCTGATCGACCCCGACGGCACGGCGGGCGAGGCTGAAAGGTTCGCCCTCGAACACGCGTGCACGGCACTGTCCCTGGAACTGGCCCACCGCCGCAGTCTGGCGGAGGCCGAACTGCGCCTGCGCCGGGAACTTGTGGACGACCTGCTCACCGGCGCCGACGCCGGAGGCGCGTACGCCAGAGCCGAGGCCGTCGGCCACGACCTGCACGGACCGCACCACGTCACGGTCGCACAATGGCGGGGAACGGCCGCCGACGACCGATTCCTGGGAGCGGTGGGACGTGCCGCGCAGGGACGGGGCCTGCGGTCGCTGCTGGCCCGACGAGGCGACATGGCGGTGCTCGTGGTCCGGGGTGAGCCGCGCGACTCGGGCCTGTACAAGGCCCTCGCCGACGAAGTGGGCTCCCCGCACGGCGCGGTGGGCATCGGCAGCCTGTGCGAGGCGGTGGCGGACATCCCGCGCTCCTTCGACCAGGCCGTCCGCGCGCTCGCCGTACGCCGCCAGTCCCACCCCGCGGACGGCACCACGACCTGCGAGGAGCTCGGCCTCTACCGCATCCTGGCCCGGGACAAGGACGCGGGGGACGTCACCGACTTCGTCCGCGAATGGCTCGGCGCGCTCCTCGACTACGACGACGCCCACGGCACAGACCTGGTGCACACCCTCACCCGGTACTTCGACCATGGCGGCAACTACGACGAGACGGCGCAGTCCCTCGCCGTGCACCGCAGCACGCTCCGCTACCGTCTGCAGCGCATCAGGGAGGTCAGCGGCCGTCGGCTCGACGAGGTGGACAGCCGCTTCAACCTCCAGGTCGCCACCCGGATCTGGAAGGTCAGCGGCCCCGCCTTCTGACCGCCCGGCCCGCCCCGCTCGCTCGAATCACTCGAACCGAGAGGGAGCGTCTCACTCGAACCGGGAGGGGTCGCCCGCTCCTCGTCGTACGATCTCGGGCTCGCCCTGCGAGAAGTCGATGACGGTCGTCGGCTCGACGCCGCAGTCGCCGGAGTCGAGGACCGCGTCCACCACGTGGTCGAGTTCCTCCTTGATCTCCCAGCCCTGGGTCAGCGGCTTCTCCTCATCGGGGAGGAGCAGGGTGCTCGACAGCAGGGGCTCGCCGAGCTCGGCGAGGAGCGCCCGGGCGACGACATGGTCGGGAATCCGGACACCGACCGTCTTCTTCTTCGGGTGCAGCAGCCTGCGCGGTGCCTCCTTCGTCGCCGGGAGGATGAAGGTGTAACTACCCGGAGTCGAGGCCTTGATCGCACGGAACACCGCGTTGTCCAGGCGTACGAAGTGGGCCAGCTGCGCGAAGTCCTGGCACATCAGGGTGAAGTGGTGCCGGTCGTCCAGCCGACGGATCGAACGGATCCGGTCGAGTCCGTCCCGGTTGCCCAGCTGAGCCCCGAGGGCGAAGCAGGAGTCGGTCGGATAGGCGACGAGCCCTCCGCCGCGGATGATGTCCGCCACCTGGCTGAGAGTGCGCTGCTGGGGGTTCTCGGGGTGCACGTCGAAGTACTTGGCCATGCGCCGAGCTTAGATCGGCGACGTCCGGGACCTGACGCCCCTGGCCGCTCGTTCATCCAGGAGGACACCGGCACCGCACCCGGCTCGGCGCCGGCGACCGGTCCTGGGCTCTCGCGCCCCAGGTACCAACCAGGTACCATCCTTGTATGCCATCACTGAACGTGACCTTCACGGAAGAGGAGCTCGAGGGAGTGCGCGCAGCCGCCTCGGCCGACGGCAAGAGTCTCAAGCAGTATCTGCACGACCTCGGTGTCCGGGAGATGCAGCGCAGGCAGTTCGTCGCAGGCGCCACCGCCTGGGCCGACCGGCTGCGCGGCGAGTTCGACGACGCGTTCCCCGACGAGGTGCCGCCCGCCGAGCGCCGGGACGGATCCGCGGCCGCCTGATGCACCTGACCATCGATGTCGCCTGGCTGCTCGACGTCCAGGAGGCCGCCCTCGCCCGCGAGGACATGTCCGTGTCGGACTACTCCGCGCTCGTCGCGGCCGTCGCCCGGCACAAGACCAAGCTGCCCACGCTCGCCGCGGCCGACCCGGACGCGGCCTGGCGCGCCGCCGCGCTGATGCACACCATCGTGCGCCTGGAGCCCCTGCCGCACCGCAACAGCCTGTTCGCCGCGTTCGTCGCCGCCCAGTACATGGATCAGTCGGGCGAGGGCATCGACCCGCCCTACGGAGCCCTGTCCGACCTCGTCCGCAAGATCCACGACACCCGCGTCGGCGTCCCCGCCGTCGCCGACCAGCTGCGCTCCTGGAAGGTCTGAAAGGGCGCCCTCGAGTCGTCATCGCAGACAGGCGTGAGAGTGCGGGCCCCGATATCGGGACCCATACTTTTTGAACGGCCGGAATGTCCCCTTTGGGTGAAGGGGGCAGTCGCCTGAATTCCCGGTTGTTCCGAGTCGGACGCGGCGCTGCCGCCGCTCTCGACGCTCTGCGAGCAAGTACAGGACGACTCGATCGGAAAGACTCATGCGCGCAACTCTGATTTACGGTGCCGGTGACGTGCGGGTGGAGGAGGTTCCCGACCCGAAGCTCCAGCGGCCCACGGACGCGGTCGTACGCGTGCTGCGGTCGTGCATCTGCGGCAGCGACCTGTGGCCGTACGGGTCGCGTCCGCCCACCGAGCAGGGCGACCGCATCGGCCACGAGTTCCTGGGTGTGGTCGAGGACACCGGCGCGGAGGTGTCCGGACTGAAGACCGGAGACCTGGTGGTGGCCCCCTTCGTCTATTCGGACAACACCTGCGACTTCTGTCGCGAGGGCCTGCACACCTCGTGCCGGCAGGGAGGTTTCTGGGCCACGGACGGGGTGGACGGCGGCCAGGGAGAGGCGGTGCGGGTACCGCAGGCCCAGGGGACGCTGGTGAAGCTGCCCGTCGGCGAGGACTCCGCCCTGCTGCCGTCGCTGCTGACCCTGTCGGACGTGTTCTGCACCGGCCACCACTGCGCGGTGACGGCGGGAGTCACCCCGCGGACGACCGTGACCGTGGTCGGTGACGGAGCGGTCGGGCTGTCGGCGGTGCTGTCCGCCAAGCGGCTCGGCGCCGAGCGGATCATCCTGATGGGGCGGCACAAGGACCGCACCGATCTCGGCCGTGACTTCGGTGCCACCGACATCGTCGCCGAACGCGGTGAGGAAGGCGTCGCGCGCGTGCGCGAGCTGACCGGCGGCGACGGTACGCACACGGTGCTGGAGTGCGTCGGTACGCTGCCCGCCCTCGAGACGGCGCTGGGCGTGGTGCGCGCGGGCGGCACGATCAGCCGGGTGGGCGCGCCGCAGTACGACCAGGCGCCCCTGGGCTTCGAGGTGTTCATGAACAACATCACCCTCACCGGCGGTGTGGCTCCGGCCCGCGCCTATATCGAGGAACTCCTCCCCGACGTCCTCGAGGGGAAGATCGAACCCGGGCGCGTCTTCGACCGCACGGTGAGCGTCGACGAGGTACCCGAGGGCTATCGCGCGATGGCCGCCCGGGAGGCACTGAAGGTGCTCGTCCAGCCCTGACCACGGCGCCGACCGCTGGTGGGTGCGCCCCACTCCGGCGCCGCCTGACCTGCGCGACAGCCCCCTGGGGGCCCTGCCACACCCCTGCACACCGCTCCCCTGAACATCACGGTCAGGTCGGCGACGAGCGAGGTCAACAGCGAGTTGGACGCCGGACTTCGGCAACCGTCCGGATGCCGACGACCCCATCCCCTTCACCCCCCCCACAGGAGGACCGGTGCTCACCGTCCCCGCATACGCCGCCACTTCGGCGACCGAACCGCTCGCGCCGACCACCGTCGAGCGCCGTGACGTCGGCCCGCACGACGTCCTCATCGACATCAAGTACTGCGGCATCTGCCACTCCGACATCCACAACGTCCGCAGCGAGTGGGGCCCGGCGACCTACCCCCTGGTCCCCGGCCACGAGATCGCCGGCATCGTCACCCAGGTCGGTTCCGAGGTCACCCGGTACGCCGTGGGCGACCGGGCCGGCGTCGGCTGCATGGTCAACTCCTGCCGTGAGTGCGTGCCCTGCCTGCGGGGCGAGGAGCAGTACTGCCTCAAGGGCAACACCCTCACCTACGGCTCGATCGACGCCGACGGCACCCTGACCCAGGGCGGCTACTCCACCCACGTCGTGGTCAACGACGACTTCGTCGTCACCATCCCCGAAGGCCTCGGCCTCGACGAGGCCGCCCCGCTGCTGTGCGCGGGCATCACCACCTACTCCCCGCTGCGCCGCTGGGGCGCGGGCCCCGGCAAGAAGGTCGCCGTCATCGGCCTCGGCGGACTCGGTCACATGGCCGTCAAGATCGCGCACGCGATGGGCGCCGAGGTCACCGTCCTGTCGCAGTCGCTGAAGAAGATGGACGACGGCCTGCGGCTGGGCGCCGACCACTACTACGCCACCAGCGACCCGGCCACCTTCGAGCAGCTCGCCGGCACCTTCGACGTCATCCTCAACACGGTCAGCGCCAAGCTCGATCTCGACACCTTCCTCGGCCTGCTCGCCGTGGGCGGCACGATGGTCAACGTCGGCGCTCCCGCGGAGCCGCTGTCGCTGAACGTGTTCTCGCTGATCATGCAGGGCCGCGTGTACGCGGGGTCGCTGATCGGCGGTATCCGCGAGACGCAGGAGATGCTCGACTTCTGCGCCGAGCACGGCATCGGCGCCGAGGTCGAGATCATCCCCGCCGAGAAGATCAACGAGGCGTACGAGCGTGTCCTGGCCTCGGACGTGCGCTACCGCTTCGTGATCGACACCGCGACCCTGGCCTGATCCGCCGCGGCACCGTCCCCCCGAGACCACCCCGTACGAGGCGCGCCCCCGAGCCCTCGTACGGGGTGCCGCCGTCCGTGCCGAGGTCACCCGAGGGGCACGTGAAGACGATCTGGTTCTCCCAGTCGTCGCACAGTGTGGATGTCCCTGCCCGTCAGCCTTCTGTTCGCCGCGGCCCTGCTGCTGACCACGGCCGTGGGCGGCGTGCTGCCGAGCCCCCTTCACGGAAGTGAGCCGCGCGCCGTGTCCCGCGCGGCCCGAGTCCCTGTCAGGCGGTGGTTTCGGGGCGGTCGGGCTGCGACCAGTGGGTGTGGAAGGAGCCCTCACGGTCGGTGCGCCGGTAGGTGTGGGCGCCGAAGTAGTCGCGCTGCCCCTGGAGGAGAGCGGCGGGCAGGCGATCGGCGCGCAGGGTGTCGTAGTGCGCGAGCGCGGCGGAGAACGCGGGGACGGGGATGCCACGCCGGGCGGCGGAGGCGACGATCTCCCGCCAGGGCACCTGGGCGTCGCTGATCTCCTGGGCGAAACCGGACTCGGCGAGCAGGCTGACGAGGTCGGGGTCGGTGGCGTAGGCGGCGCGGATACGGTCGAGGAAGGAGGCGCGGATGATGCAGCCGCCGCGCCAGATGCGCGCGACCGAACCGAGGTCGATCTTCCAGCCGTACTCGGCGGCGGCGTCCAGGATCATCTTCCAGCCCTGGTCGTAGGCGATGACCTTCGAGGCGTACAGGGCGTGTTCGACCTGGGCGGTGAAGCGTGCGGCCTCGGTGCGGCTGAGCGGGGGAGTCGTGCCGCCGGGCAGCCCTCGGTAGGCGGCCCGCAGGTCGCTCTGGCCGGAGGCGGCTCGGGCGAAGGTGGCCTGG
Source organism: Streptomyces sp. NPDC111507 (assembly GCF_055638955.1). Lineage (NCBI taxonomy): Bacteria > Bacillati > Actinomycetota > Actinomycetes > Kitasatosporales > Streptomycetaceae > Streptomyces > Streptomyces sp. NPDC111507. The sequence continues at coordinate 202,507 of NZ_JBVKBU010000007.1, forward strand.
GCGATGGCGGTGACCGGGGAGGCCAGGTCGAGGGCGGTCTGCACGGTCCAGCGGCCGGTGCCCTTCTGCCCGGCGGCGTCGTCGACGATGTCGACGAACGCGCCACCGGTGTGCGGGTCGGTGTGGGCGAGGACCTCGGCGGTGATCTCGACCAGATAGGAGCCGAGGCGGCCCTCGTTCCAGGTGCGGAAGACGTCGGCGATCTCGGCGGGGCTGTACCCGGCGACCTGGCGCAGCAGGTCGTAGGCCTCGGCGATGAGCTGCATGTCGGCGTATTCGATGCCGTTGTGGACCATCTTGACGAAGTGTCCGGCGCCATCGGTGCCGATGTGGGTGGCGCAGGGCTCGCCGTCGACCTTGGCGCTGATGCTCTCGAACATCGGGCCGAGGACGGCGTACGACTCCGCCGAGCCGCCGGGCATGATGCTCGGCCCGTTGAGGGCGCCCTCCTCACCGCCGGAGATGCCCGCGCCGACGAAGTGCAGGCCGCGTTCGCGCAGCGCGGCCTCGCGGCGGCGGGTGTCGGCGAAGTGGGCGTTGCCGCCGTCGATGATCACGTCGCCGTTCTCGAGGAGCGGGGCGAACTCGTCGATGACGGCGTCGGTGGCGGCGCCCGCCTGCACCATGATCATGAGGCGGCGGGGGCGGGCGAGCGCGGCCACGAACTCCTCGGCCGTCTCGGCCGGGACGAAGGTGCCCTCGTGGCCGAACTCGTCCACCAGCGCGCGGGTGCGGCCGGCGGAGCGGTTGTGGACGGCGACGGTGTAACCGTTCCGGGCGAAGTTACGGGCCAGGTTGCGGCCCATCACTCCGAGGCCGGTGACGCCGATGGAAGCGGATGCGTTCATGAGGCTGCCTGTTCTTCGAATGTCGGCCATGTCAGGGGCGGGGCGACCCCATGACCATGGGTACGGGCCGACGGCTCGGTCTTCTCGATATCGCGGCGGCCAATCTTGATCAGGTTCCCGGAGGAGGTCGTCGGGGCGCGGTCCACGCGGCCGAAGCCGATGCGGCCGTTGAGGCGTTCCGCGCGACGCACGAGTCGGTGACGGCCGTCGCGGCCTTCGACGACGACGTCGCCCTGCGCACCCTGACCGCCCTGCACGACCTCGGTCTCACCGTGCCCGACGACATCGCCGTGATCGGCTTCGACGACACCGAGTACGGCGGCCTGATCACCCCCGCACTCACCACCGTCCACATCGACGCCGAAGCCCACGGGCGACTGGCCGCACGTGCCGCCCTCGGCCTCGACACGGGCGGCATCACCCGGACCCCGGGACGGGTGCTCATCCGCGACTCGGCCTGACCCGGCCTGCCCCGGAGGACCGTGACCTCCGGGGCGTGGGGGAGCCTGGCGTCGGTAAGGCGGTGCCCCCTCCGGTCGGCGCCGACTCGCCACCTGTGACAGCGGTCGGATGTTTCGGATCATGGCTACGGGTAATGCGGATGATATGGCACAAATCGGCTACACGGTGATGGCCGAGCAGGCCGGCCCCCGCGACCTCGTAGAACACGTGGTCGAGGCGGAGCGGGCTGGCTCCGACGTCTCCGTCACGTCCGATCGCTACTTTCCCTGGCTGGAGTCGCAGGGGCACGCCCCCTGCGCGTGGAGCGTGCTCGGCGCCGCCGCCCAGGCGACGGCGCGGATACCGCTCATGACATACGTGACCTGCCCGACGACCCGCTGTCACCCCGCCGTCGTCGCGCGGAAGGCGGCGCCCCTGCAACTGCTCTCGGAGGGCCGGTTTCCGGCTCGGGCTCGGCTCGGGCGAGAACCTCAACGAGCATGTGGTGGGCAGTGGTTGGCAGTGGTTGGCCCTCTCCGCAGATCCGCCTGGAGAGGCTCGAGGAAGCCGTGGAGATCATCCGCGAGCTCTTCGGGGGCGGCTAGGTGCATCACCGGGGCACACACTTCGAGGTGGCGAACGCCCGGCTGTGGGACCGGCCGGACGAACCGCCCCCGATCGGGGTGGCCGTATCCGGCAAGCGGTCCTGTTCCCTGGCCGGCCGGCTCGCGGACCTCGTCATCGCCACCGAGCCTGAGCCGGAACGCATCGAGGCCTTCTACCGAAGTGGCGGCCGGGGCACACCGCGCGTCGGGCAACTGCCCGTCTGCTACGACCCGGACCGGGAGGCCGCGATGGCCCGCGCGCGAACAGTTCCGCTGGGCCCTCGGCGGCCGGCCCGTCAACGCCGAACTGCCGGGCCCCTCGGGCTTCGAGGGCGCCACCCGGTACGTCACGCCGCAGGACACCGCGGGAGCCGTCCTGTGCGACGTCGACACCTTCATGGAGGCGGTCCGACCCTATGTGGAGGCGGGCTTCACCGAGATCGCCCTGGTGCAGGTGGGCGGCGACCAGCAACTCCCGTTCATCGCCTGGGCCGAGAAGGCACTGCTGCCCGCCCTGCGCGAACTCTGACGACAACGCGACCCGCATGCGGTTCGGCTCCGCTCCGCCGGTGCCGGGCCCGACCAGGAGACGTGAGAGGACACCATGAACAGCACGGCGCACCACACCGACACCGCGCACAACACCTCGTCATCCCCCGACCCGGCCGATCGGTCGGCCTCTTCCCCGGAGCTGGTGCAGGTCGTCCTGGACGCCTGCTCCATCTCGGACGCGGACACCGTGTTGCGCGTTCTGGGCACACGCTTCGCTGAGGAAAGCGGTGACGACATGCCACGGCACGACAGCGCCGCGCGGTCCGACACCTGGACCGGAGCCTTCCTCGTCGGGCGGGACGCGCGCGACGCCGCGCTTCCGTCCGACCTCTCCCTGAACGGTTCCGTCACCGTGGAGCTCCAAGGCGGTCCCGTGGCGGTCGACCGACTGCGGCAGACCCTCACGTCCGCCTTCGGCGTCCAGGTGTCCGGATCCGCCTCCGGCGACCAGGAGATCGATCTACGGCTCCGGCTGACACACGCGTAGGCCCGCCCGGGGAACGAGTCGCCCCTCGGTCCCTCAGATCTCCTCCTCCATCCGGATCACGTCCCTGAGGTTCTCGTGCGCCTCTCCGGGTTCACCTTCCTGCGCTTCGAGCAGAGCGGCGGCGATGGCGTCCAACTTGCGCTGAATCGCTCGCTCGGCCCGGAGTTCCGAATTCTTGAGCAGCGCGAGGAGCAGCAACGTCACCGCTGTCATGGAGTCGCCGGCGAGAAGGAGCCACTCCGTCCCGATTCCGGCGATGTGCACGGCGACGGTGAAGGAAACCAGCGCGAGACAGAAGACGAAGAAGGCCGGTGAACTGGTCACCGTGGACACCGACTCCGCGAATCGTTCGAACCTGCCGCGTCCGGCGCCGCCGCGGTCGGCGGGATGCTGAAGAGTCATGGTCCTGCGCGCCCTCCGTTGCGGGGTTCCGCCGACCCGGCGGAGCCTCCGGCGCGTCGCGCACCCTCCTCGGTGGCGTGGTCGCGCACGCCGGCGAGAGGAAGCGGCCCTCGCCGGTATCGATCCCGGGCCACTGACCTCGTAGGGCGCCGACCACCGCGATGGGGCCGGCAGGCCGGAACACGGTTCGTCACCGTCGGCGGACCGAGCGGCACCGTCGCATCCACCCGAGGGACGACGCCGACGACCGCGCCCGGGGGCGCTGAACACCCTGCCCGGGGCGCCGAGGACCGTATCCGGGACGCCCGGGCCGTCGTCCTCAGTGCTTGGTCCGCTGCCGGATCTGGCCCGCGGCCCTTTCGGTCATCTCCTGGGCCTTTCCGCGCAGCTGTTCGCCGCGGCCCGCCCTCTGCATGGACTTGTCGCCCAGGGCTTTGCCGAGGGTCTCCCTCATCTTGCCCCTGAGCTGCTTCGTTCTGGCATTGCCCTTCATCATCACAGTCGCTTTCCTCGAGGCCGCCGACGAGTGGGGTGCGGCGACATGCCTTTCTTCACCGTGTGGCCAGGAGGTGGACACCGCAAACCGGCATACGCGATTTCACCGTTCGGGTCCGGGCGTCCCCCTCTTGACTCCCCGGCTCCCACTGCCCGACGCGTCCGTTCCGCGCACCGCCCCGTGCGACGGTCCGGCGGGATCCGGCGCACCTCTTGCACGGCCCGGCTGTTGCTGATGTCATATTCAGCCGCAGGTCGGTGACTTTGGCTGATTACGCTTTCGGGTGATCCGCAAGTTTCGGCTACCTTGTGGCTGCACAGATGTTGATGCCTAAACAAGGCCTGCGTCGATGCCCTTCCCCGGTCTCGGTCGTGCCGATTCATCCCGCATGCCCGTTTCCCGACTCGCCCTCGTTCCGAGCGGAGTTCGTGTGACCCGACATCGCGCCATGGCAGGGACGAGCAGTCCTCTCTCCGCCGGTCCTGGTGGAGAGGTCTCCACCGGTCCCGGTGCCTGGGCGGCCCGCACCACCCCGTAGGTGCCGCCGGTGTCGAACGGACCGCTGCCGGGGCGTCACGCCGTGGACGGCGGGTGGCTCTCCGGCTCGATGAATGTCGTGCACCTGCCCGCCTGGGGGTCCTTCGAGCCCGCCGGGCGTTCCCCATCACAGCTGAGTGAAAGCCCCCCATACTCTGTGACCATTCAACTGTACGAGGGCCGACCGGCCGGTCGGCATGCCGCCGTACCTCCCGGCAGCCTGCTCCGCCGGGTCTACGCACCGCGGGCCTTCGACGCACTCGCCTTCTCCATGTCGACGTACGCCATGCCGCTCCTGGTGCTGGCCACGACCGAATCCGCCTCGCTGACCGGGCTGGCCTTCGCGCTGGAATGGATACCGCGGGTGGCGGCCTTCGGTCTCGCCGGTGACCTGGTCGACCGGTGTGGAGCCGCCATCGTGTTCTTCCTCGCCTCCTTGGCGCGCGGGGTGCTCGTGGCCGGCGGGAGCGTCGCGCTGACGATGCTGGAACGGGGGACGGCGCAGACACTCGTCGTGATGGCGCTGGCCGCCGCGACGGGCACCCTGACGCAGTTCAGCTTCATCGCCAACGAAGCCGTGGGCGCGATCGTGAGCCGCCGTGCGGACACCCAGGCACACAAGGTTCAGGCCGTCCTGATCGGCATCGACCAGACGGCGACGCTCACCGGCCCCGCGCTCGGCGGCGTCCTGCTGCTGGCGGGGCCGACCCACATGCTCGCCGTTCTGAGCGTGCTGTCGTGCCTGGCGGCGGCCCTCGCCCTGCAGACCCCGCCGACCCCCCTTCGCGGCTCCCAACCCGGCGCCACACAGCGGGGAGCGGGCCTCAAGACGGGCTGGCGGACGCTGCGTTCGCTGCCCGCGCTCGGCTGGCTGGTGGGCGGTCTGACCGTCTCCAACCTCGCGCTCGGGCTGCTCCAGTCCGCCAGCCCGATCATCGTCGTCGAGCGCTTCGGACTGTCCCCCGCGGCCGTCGGCACCCTCTGGTCGGCAGCCGCGGCCTCCACGCTCCTGACGGTCACCGTCTGCCGCTTCGCGCTCAACCGGCTGGGCCTGTGGGGAGTCGGCGTGGTGTGCTCCACCGTCGCGTCCGCGGCCTGTCTCGCCCTGGCCCACGCGCCCACGTACACCGCGTACGTCGTCCTCATGGCGCTGTTCATGGCGGGCGACGGCGGCCTGACCGTCGTCCTGCGCACGCTGCGCTCCCTTCTCATCCCGGCCGCGGTCTTCGGCAGCACCCTCTCCCTGACCATCCTGCTTCTGCTGCTGCCCTTCCCGCTCGCGGGCATCGTGGTCGCCCTCACCTCGCCGTGGGCCCTCGACTACGTCATCGCGGTGTGCGCCGCGCTGCAGGCCGTCGCCCTCGGTCTCGCCTTCCTGCGTCTGCGCACCGACCCGGTCCTGCGCACTCCGGGCAAACCAGCGCAGGTCACGGCCTGAACCAACGGGCGCCCCGCGGCGGTCTGTTCGTGCGGCCTGGGGTAGGGTCTGGCACCGGTTCGTAGCCGCTGAAGAGTTACGAACCGGTGGTGGGGAGCGTCGAAGGGCTGCGAACGGTGGAATCCCACATGGGGGACGGCGGATCCATGGACGTGGACGACACGCGGTTGGAGGCGATGACCGCGCAGCCGCTGCTGACCCGGGACTACGAGACGCGCCCCGCGCTCGTCTACGAGCGGCTCAGACAGCGGCACGGACCGGTCGCGCCGGTCGATCTGCTGGGCGTACCGGCGTGGTTGGTGCTGGGGTACCGCGAGTCGCTTCAAGTCCTCCAGGACGACGACGCGTGGCCCAAGGGGCTGGAGAACTGGCGGGCCCGGTCGGAGGGCAGGGTTCCCGCCGACTGGCCGCTCGCACCCTCCCTGGAGGTGAACCACGTGCTGATCCAGGGCGGTCCCGGCTACCAGCCGCTGCGGACGGCGTGGGACGCGGCGCTCAAACCCTTCCAGGATCCGCGCCATCCGCAGACCAAGCGGCTGAAAGCGGCCGTCACCGCCCATGCCGACGAGCTGATCACCCTGTTGGGACAGGGCGGCGGCACGGGCGTGGCCGACCTGTCGGCGCAGTTCGCGCGGCCGCTGCCGCTGATGGTGGCAAGCCATCTGCTCGGCTTCCCCGGCTCACAGGGCGACGACGCGCTGATGGACATGTGGCGGGTGCTCGACGCGGGGCCGGACGCGGAACCCGCCCTGGAACGCCTGCTGGAGACCCTGGTGGAACTGGCGGCGGCCAAGCGGTCGCGGCCGGGCGACGACTTCCCCTCCTACCTGCTGGCAGCCCACCCCGACCTCTCCCTCGACGCGCTCGCCCGCGAGCTGTTCATGCTGCTCGGCATGACGTCCGACCACGTCGGCATCCTGATCTCGAACACCGTGGTCGAGGTCATCGCGGGGGAGGGCAGCGCACGGGCGAGTCTGTCCGCCGGGATGGTCAGGGAGACCATGAACCGGGTCGTCATGCGCAAACCGCCCCTGGTGAACTTCGTACCGAGGTTCGCGGCCAAGGACACTCCGCTCGGCAACTACACGATCCGTGAAGGCGATCCGGTCTGGGTGTCCTCCGCCGCCGCGCACGCCGATCCCGTCTTCGCCGACCACGCGGTGGCCAACACGACGATCAGCAGCCGGGCGCACCTCGCGTGGGGCGCGGGCCGACGCCAGTGCCCGGCACGCGAGCTGGCGTCGACGGTCGCGGCGGCAGGGGTGAGCCGCTTGTTCGAGCGCTTCTCCCACCTGGAACTCGCGCTCCCGGTGGACCAACTGCCCTGGCGCTCCTCCCCGTTCATGCGCGGCCTGCGATCGCTGCCCGTGCGCTATGAACTCGCCTCGCCGGTCGCCCCGTTGGCGCCGGAAGGACAGGAGCACGCAACAGGCGCGGAGTCCGACACCCCCGATGTGTCCGGGACGGCGGCGACGGACCAGGCCGTCCAGCGCCGCTCGTCGCTCTGGCGCTACCTGACGGGCCTGATCCGGACGGGCCGTTGAGCCGCCGCCCCCCCCCGCACCGCAATCGACGTACCAGGCGCTCACAGTGCCATGGGGGGATGCGAGCGCGGCACAACTGGTCGGCGGGACCGCGCAGCCGGCTCGTCTCGACGCCGTGATCAGCGGCCTGGGGCAGGCCGGGTTCACCGTGCCGCGCGGCAGAGCCACGGAGTACGAGCAGCACATCCCGTTCCACGCGCTCACCGACGCCTTCGTCGGCGCTGCCCAGGGACGCAGGGACTGAGCAACCCGGCCATCGCGGCGCGGCTGCACCTCAGCCGCCGTACGGTCGAGACGCATCCGTCTGCGTCCGCCGTCTGCCGCACGGGCGGGACACACCGTCCCGCTCGGCCCTGGCCGGCCTCATGACACGCGCCGCCCTCGGCACGGCGGGCTGAACGGGCGGGGTCACAGGGACAGTTCCAGCACGAGCGGGCGATGGTCCGAGATCCCCGTCGCGGGCGTGCGCACTCCGCTCGCCGCCGTCACGCCGACGCCGTTCGCGAGCACATGGTCGAACTGCACGACCGGGCGGTGCGCGGGATAGGTCGGGGTGCGGGCCAGGTCGAACCAGCCACTGGGCGACGGTGGGGTGCGGGTCTTCCCGGGAGCGTTCAGCACGACCCTGGGCAGGGCGCCGATCAGGTTGAAATCGCCCAGCAGCACATGAGGTGGGGGCAGGTCGGCGATCCAGTCGCGGACGGCGAGCAGCTGTGCGACGTTCCAGCCCGGTACGAACGACAGGTGCACCGCCACCGCCGTGAACGGACCGCCCGGTCCCTCCAGTACGGCGGCCAGCGCGGCGCGCGGCTGGTCCCTGACCATCGTGAGCCCGGGCCGCCCGGGCATCTTCAAGGGCATACCGAGGGGCGCCGGGGCCAACCGCCGGGCCCGCCAGTCCCGTACCGGAAACCGGGACAGCAACGCGATCCCGTGCGAGGGGACGTCCGTGGCCGAGCCGGCGTCCTCGGGGCCGTACACCCGCAGCCCGGGCTCGGCCGGGTCGCGGATCCACCCCCGGTCCGCTGTGGAACGGGCGTGGAACGCGCTCGCGTAGCGCCAGTGCTTCAGCCCCGCCGCCTCGGCGGCGACCGGCGCCTGGTCGACCCCGCCCGATCGCTCCTGGAGGCGGTCCAGTTCCTGCAAGGCCAGGACATCGGCCTTCAGGGACAGGACGGCTCGGGCGAGTGGTCCTTCTGCCGGGTTCGCGGGGGAGAGGGATCCTCCGCCCGGCAGCGGCCGACCGTGCAGCACATTGAACGTCGCGAGCCGCACCGGTCGACGGCGCGTGCCCTGGTCCCGCTGATTCCACTGATTCATCGTCAGGCCAGTGTCCCCGTACCGGTCCGGTCCGCGGAAACCGGCGTGAGCAGCTTTCCGCACCCGGGAACCCATGTCACCCTCACCACCCACGTCGCCCGGACCGTCCGGCACCGGCCGAAAAGCGCCCTGGGCCGGGGCGAACATCCAGCAATCCATAGCCAATTTCAGCCGTTGCTTTGTCATCTCCATGACAAAACTGTGTGAGCGATGCCAGTCTGCTCTTGAACGTTCACCGTTCCTTCACACCCCCCACCTGTCGCGCGCCGCCGAGTTCCGACACACCCCTTCGTGGGTCACCTCGTGCAGCGCCCTTCCCTGCTCAGCGCGTTGCCAGCCGGCCACACCCTGCCGGCCCGCTCTCTCGGCCTCGACCACGGGCCGATCGTCGCCAGAAGGAGAAGCCCTTGCTCCCGCCCCACCGCACCTCGCACCGACGCAGATACACCGCGGCGTTGGCGCTCACCGCCGCCGGCACGCTGCTCGCCGCCGGTTTCCACACCGGCGTCGCGTCCGCGGCCCCCCGCGACCGCGGCCACGCGAAGATCGTCGCCACCCCCCGGGCCGCCGCGACCCCGGCGAAGCTGTCTCCCGCCGCGCACGCCGCGCTGCTCAAGAGCGCCACCGCCGCGGTCGGCGACACCGCGAAGATCCTCGACCTCGGCTCCAAGGAGAAGCTGATCGTCAAGGACGTCTCGAAGGACGCCGACGGCACCACACACACCCGCTACGAACGCACCTACGCCGGACTGCCGGTCCTCGGCGGCGACCTCGTCGTACACGTCAGGAACGGTCTGTCCACCGTGTCCGAGGCGAGCAAGGCCGACCTCAAGGTGCCGACCACCACCGCCCGCGTCACGTCCGCCACCGCCGTCCACAAGGCGCTCGCGGTCGCGAAGAAGGCCGACGCCACGCGTCCCGCGGTCGACGGCGCTCCCCGGCTCGTCGTCTGGGCCGCCGGAGCAGAGCCGGTGCTGGCCTGGGAGTCGGTGGTCGGCGGGACCCAGGACGACGGCACGCCGAGCGAGTTCCATGTCATCACCGACGCCACCTCGGGCAAGGCCCTGTTCGACTTCCAGGCGGTGCGTACGGGCACGGGCACGGGCCAGTACAGCGGATCGGTTCCGCTCAGCACCACGCCGTCCGGCTCCACGTACCAGCTGGTGGACGGCGACCGCGCGGGTCACCGCACCTACGACCTGAACCAGGGCACCTCGGGCACCGGCACCCTCTTCACCGATGACAACGATGTCTGGGGAGACGGCACCCAGAGCAACCGGCAGACGGCCGGCGTGGACGTCGCCTTCGGCGCCGCGGCCACCTGGGACTACTACAAGGACGTCTTCGGCCGGAACGGCATCCGCAACGACGGCGTGGCCGCCTACAGCCGGGCGCACTACGGCAACGGCTACGTCAACGCCTTCTGGTCCGACACCTGCTTCTGCATGACGTACGGGGACGGCGCGAGCAACGCGCACCCGCTGACCGCCCTGGACGTCGCCGCGCACGAGATGAGCCACGGCGTGACCGCCGCCACCGCGGGCCTCACCTACTCGGGTGAGTCCGGTGGCCTCAACGAGGCGACCTCGGACATCTTCGCCGCCGCGGTGGAGTTCCACGCCAACCTGTCCGCCGACGTCCCCGACTACCTGGTCGGCGAGAAGATCGACATCAACGGCAACGGCACCCCGCTGCGGTACATGGACAAGCCCTCCAAGGACGGGGCGTCCCGCGACAACTGGGACTCCTCGCTGGGCGGCCTCGACGTCCACTACTCCTCCGGACCGGCCAACCACTTCTTCTACCTGCTCTCCGAGGGCAGCGGCGCCAAGACTGTCAACGGGGTCTCCTACGACAGCCCGACCTACGACGGTGTACCCGTGACCGGCATCGGCATCGAGAACGCCCAGCGGATCTGGTACCGGGCCCTGACCACCTACATGACCTCCAGCACCAACTACGCCGGAGCCCGCACCGCGACCCTCCAGGCCGCCGCCGACCTCTTCGGCGCGTACAGCGACACCTACCTCGCCGTCGCCGCCGCCTGGGCCGGGATCCATGTCGGCGACCGGATCGCGCTGGGTGTCAACGTGGCGCCGATCGACGACCAGACCAGTGGCGTCGGCCAGCAGGTCTCCCTCCAGACCAGCGCCTACACCACCAACTCCGGCGCGGGCCTGACGTATGCGGCCACCGGCCTGCCGGACGGCCTGACGATCAGCGACACCGGCCTGATCTCCGGAATTCCCACCACCACCGGGACCAGCCCCGTGACCGTCACGGTCACCGACAGCACGGGAGCGTCCGTCTCGGTGAGCTTCACCTGGCGGGTGGCGAACATCTACGCCAACAGCACGCGGGTGGACATCCCCGACGCCGGAGCCGCGGTCGAGTCACCCATCACCGTCACCGGCCGGACCGGCAACGCCTCGGCCACCACCCAGGTCTACGTCAAGATCATCCACACCTACCGCGGTGACCTGACGGTCTCCCTGGTGGGCCCCGACGGCACCGTCTACTCGCTCCTGAACCACAGCGGCGGCAGCGCCGACAACGTCGACCAGACCTTCACGGTCGACGCCTCCGCGCAACCGGTCAACGGCACCTGGAAACTGAGGGTCCAGGACACCGCCTCGATCGACGTCGGCTACATCCAGCAGTGGCAGCTCACCCCCTGACCTGTCCGCCCGCCGACCTCGCCCGTCCGGCCCGCCCCGCGCGGTCCGGGCGGGCGAAGGGTCCTCACCGCCGCTCGCCCTGGGCGTCGGGCGTGAGGACCAGCATCGTGACGTCGTCACGCACGGTGGTACAGAACCGTAGGAGGTCCTCCCAGAGGTGGTCGGTGAGGTCGGCCGGCCTCTCCCGGGCCAACGGGGTCAGGCGCTCGGCCAGGGGATAGAAGGCGCCCGTCGCGTCCCGGCTCTCGGACACTCCGTCGGAGCCGAGGAACAGCCGGTCGCCGCGCTCCAGCCGGACGGTGCAGATCTGCGGCGGAGAGATGTCGAAGAACCCGAGACCGAGGGGGGCTCCTGGTTCGAGAACGAGCTCGACAGCCTTGCCGTCGCGCAGCAGAAACGGATGCGGGTGTCCGCAGGACGTCAGACGCACCGCGTCCGCGTCGGCCGAGAACTCCAGCAACAGGGCGGTCGCGAACAGTTCGGCGTGTGCGGTCTGGGCCGAGTCCACGACGAGCCGTCGATCGAGGCGGGCCGCGGCCGACTTCAGGTCGCCCTCGTCGAGCACGGTCTCCCGGAACGCCCCGAGGAGGGAGGCGACGGTCGAGACGGCCGACAGCCCGTGCCCCTGTACATCGCCCATCACCGCCCGCACGCCGTACGGGCCGGCGCGCACATCGAAGAAGTCGCCGCCCACCAGTGTCTCGCGCTGGGCCGCCCGGTAGAACGCCGAGCACTGCACCGGGCCCACGCGTTCGGGAAGCGGCGGCAGTACGGCGAGCTGGGCGGCCTCGGCGACGGTGCGCACCGTGACCAGGTGAGCGTCGCGCCGACTGCGCACCAGGGAGATGACGACGCTCAGGATCGCGACGAACGTGATGGTCAGCAGGTCGGTGTTGCCCGGATGGTTGAGCTGGAGCGGCGGTACGAACAGGAACACGATGATGACGGCGCCGAAGACGGCCGTCGCCACCGGTCCGTAGGAGAGCACGGCCAGCGACGGGATGGCGCCCAGCAGGAAGCCGATGTCCAAGGGGTACCGACTCAGGAGCTCGGCGGCGCAGACCGTCACCAGCAGGGCCGGCGGCAGCACCCGCACCCAGCGCGGTGGTGGTGCTCCGCGCAGCCAGCCTTGGTACTCCCGGCCCCGACGCCGGCGGTCGGCCGTGCCCATAGCACTCCTCCCTACCCCACCACGCTCCTCCTTCCGGGGGTCGTGCGCATCACGGTGGGCCGGGCGGGCCGCCGGACGCCGGGGATTTCCGTGTTCCGCGCGGGGAATTCCCGCTGGTGGTTGAAAATCGCAATTCTCTGAGCATTCCCTTCGGAAGGAAGCGTGTCGGCGTCTGCGCACCACCCGTGGGCGGCTGGGCGTGTGAGGGGTCGGTCGGGGAGGCGGGGCGCTTGGAGAACCAGGAGCCGATCAGGGTGGGCAGCGAGGGGCCGCCGCGCAGGCACCAGAGGGCGATCACCGGGTCGCAGATCGCGCAGCCGAGCGACGAGTGCGTGGCGAACGGGACGATCGGGGCTCCCCGCAGGTAGTGCAGGGCGTCCCAGGCGGTGTGCAGCAGTCAGGCGATGCCGATCCAGACGTACGAGTCGAGGCCGCGATAGGCGCAGTAGGTGACCGCGGCGGTGAAGACGAACTCCCAGGCACCGAAACTGCCACTGCTGAGATAGGCGGCTCCGGCCCCGGCGACCATGACGGCGTTGAACCGCCGCCTCGCGGGCTCCCGGAGCAGGGACATGAGGAACGCGTAGAGAGCGCCGATGAGTACGGGTGTGACGAAGAGCATGAGCGAGACGCTACGAGAGTGATCGCGGCCTCGGCAGTGGCCGGAATGACAGGCTGTGACGGGTTCTCGCCAGCCGGCACCACCGACTCCTTCCCACCGCTGTGACGATCACGTCTCCCCTGCCGCAGCGGGCGCGCATCTCCCGCCGGGTGCCGGTGCCGCAACGGTTTCCTGGTGCATGGAGGACCCGGGGACGCGCCGGGGCGCGGGGTTCGCGCTCGAGCCGAGCCGTGTTCGTCGGACAGGAGGGCGAGCTGCCTCGAGCTCTCCCGGATCAAACAGGTGAACAGGGCGATCAGGTAGACATCGAGAGCGCGCTCAAGGAAGCCATGGCGATCGACCGGGCTCTCGATGTCGCACTGGTCGACCACGACAGCGGAATCTCCCCCGGTGTGCTCGGCGGTGGCCCCGGTCTCGACCTGGAACTCGCCGGGTCCGGCAACACCGAAGCCGTCCGGGCCAACCAGCGCACTCTCGCCGAGGGCGCCCGCCCGCGCGGAGCCCGGCGTCGGACGACCCGTGGGCGATGGGACACTTCTCCCACAGGCGGAGTCGGAACACGGGAAGAGCTGTGATGCGCGGCCGAACGCGGACAAGGACCTCTGGGGCACCGGCGCGTGGACCGGTCGGGGCCGACACCGCCCTGGTGCCGGTCCGTCACTCGGACGCGGCGCGTGCGGCCGTGCTCGTCCTGCACGGGGGCCGGGCCGACAGCCTGGCCCCCTCACGATCCTGGAACGTGGCGGCGCTGCGGATGAGGCCCGTGGTCCGGGCCGTCGCCGCGGCCGTGCCGGACGACGAGGTCTTCCTCGGGCAGGTGCGCTACCGCCTCCAGGGCTGGAACGGTTCACGGGCCGACCCCGTCGGTGACGTCCAGCGGGCACTCGCGGAGCTCGCCCGCCTCGTCGGTGAGGTGCCGGTGATTCTCGTGGGTCATTCGATGGGCGGCCGGGCGGCTCTGCGCGTCGCTGCGGCGACACAGGTAGGGGGAGTGGTGGCGCTGGCGCCCTGGTGTCCGGAGGGCGAACCGGTGGCCCACCTCCAGGACAAGAAGGTGATCGCGCTCCACGGTGACCGCGACCGCGTCACCGATCCGTCGGAGTCGATCGCGCTCGTCCGCCGGGCCAGGGCCGCAGGCTCCCGCGCGGGTGTGCTGCTGGTCAAGGGTGGTGACCACGCCATGCTCCGACGGTACGGAACCTGGCACGGCGCCACGGGGGCGGCCGTCGCCGAACTGCTGCAGCCCGCGGAGCCGCCCGGTGGACTGCTCGCCCGGGCGCTTTCGGAGTCCGACTCCGGCCTGCTCTGACCGGACCTGCCCAAAACCCGGTGCGCCGACCGCTGCGCGCTCCCTACACTCACCCCACAACGCGCGCTCACCGCTCCTGCGGGACATCACGGCGCGCGTCCTGACGAGTGAGGGGAGCCGGGCCGTGCGTCACCGCACCGCTGTCGTCGTTCCCCCTTCGCGCTACGAGGTGATCCTCGTGTCTCCGGGTCCCCGGTGCCGGCTGCGCGGCCGACACCGGTGGTCCGTGACGAACATCTGACCTCTCTCCGCCCGTCACCGGGCAGATCGGCTCCGTACGCCCCGATGGGGATGTGCCGTGGCCGGAGGTCCCCGCACGGCCCGTGGCACGACCGCGGGCCGCTTCGTCCGGGAAATCGCGCCGCCCCATCCGGATCATTCCGAAAGGCCATGGGCCGTGCGTACCGACCTGCACCGTCACCTCGACACCCCGCTCGCCGCCGTCCGCAACCTGGGCATCCTCGCCCACGTCGACGCCGGGAAGACCACCCTCACCGAGCGGATCCTGTACCTCACCGGGACCACCCACAAGCGGGGTGAGGTCCATGACGGCACCACCGTCACCGACTTCGACCCCCAGGAACGCGATCGTGGCATCACCATCTTCGCCGCGGCCGTGAGCTGTGCCTGGGACGCGCACCGGATCAACCTGATCGACACCCCGGGCCACGTCGACTTCTCCGACGAGGTGGCGCGCTCCCTGCGCGTGCTCGACGGCGCGGTGGCGGTCTTCGACGCCGTCGCGGGAGTCGAGCCGCAGAGCGAGGCGGTGTGGCGTCAGGCCGACCGGTACGGCGTGCCGAGGATCGCCTTCGTCAACAAGCTCGACCGCGCCGGTGCCGACCTCGACACCGCGGTCGAGTCGATCAGGGAGCGGCTGCATCCGTCCCCACTGGTAGTCCAGTTGCCGATCGGATCGGAGGCCGGGTTCACCGGTGTGGTGGATCTGCCGCGCATGCGGTCACTGGTCTGGCCCGAAGGCCGCGACACGGTCGAGGAAGGCCCGGTGCCCGAGGTACTGAGGGACGCCGCGCAAAGCCGCCGCCGACAGCTGGAGGAAGCGGTGGCGGAACTCCACCCCGGCGCGCTCGAGGAGTTCTGCGCGGAAGGGACCCTCTCCGCGCGGACCCTGACCGCCGCGCTGCGCGACCTGACCCGTTCCGGCGACGGCGTGGTGGTGCTGTGCGGCTCGGCCTACCGCAATCGCGGGATCGAGCCACTGCTCGATGCCGTGGTGGCCTATCTGCCGTCGCCGCGCGACGTGCCCGCGATACGCGGCACCCGGGACGGTAGGGAACAGGAGCGGTTCGCCGACCCGGCGGCACCGTTCGCGGCACTGGTGTTCAAGGTGAACGGGACCGCCACGGGGCGGCTGACGTATCTGCGTGTCTATTCGGGCACGATCGGGAGGGGAGAGACGGTGTGGGACTCGGGCACGGGGCGCACCGAGCGCATCGGCCGGATCCTGCGGGTCCAGGCCGACCGTCACGCCCCACTGGAGCGGGCGGTGGCGGGCGACATCGTCGCGGTGGTCGGGCTGAAGTCGGCCCGCGCCGGGTCGACCCTGTGCACCCCCGGGGCTCCGTTGGTTCTCGAACCGCCGACCGTCGCCGATCCGGTCGTCTCGGTGGCCGTCGAGGCCGTCGGCAGCGCTGAAGCGGAGCAGTTGGTGTCCGCGTTGACGCGGCTGGTCGAGGAGGATCCCTCGCTGGTCGTGCGCACCGACCCCGAGACCGGCCAGCTGGTCCTGTCGGGCATGGGCGAACTGCATCTGGAGGTGGCGGTGGAGAAGATCCGGCTCGCCCACGGTCTGGACGTCCGGGTCGGCCGGCCGAGGGTGGCCTACCGGGAGACGGTCGTCCGGGGAGTGTCGGGGCTGGTCCACCGGCACGTCAAACAGGACGGCGGCGCCGGTGAGTTCGCCCATGTCGTGCTCGACGTGGAGCCGCTGGAGGACGTCACAGGCGACGGCGACGGCGGCGGCGCGACGCGCTTCGAGTTCCGCTCGACCGTCGTAGGCGGACGGGTGCCGCAGGAGTACGTCCGGGCGCTGGAGGCCGGGTGCCGTGACGCGCTGGCCGACGGGCCGCTCGGCGGGCACCCGGTCACCGGGGTGCGTGTCGTCCTCACCGATGGAGCGACCCATCCGAAGGACTCTTCGGAGCGGGCGTTCCGGACGGCCGGCCGGTTCGCGCTGCGGGAGGCACTGCGCGCCTGCGCGATGGTTCTCCTGGAACCGGTGGCGGACGTCACGGTCACCGTGCCGGACGACGCGGTGGGCGGGGTCCTCGGTGACCTGGCGGCGCGACGCGGGCAGGTCTCGGGCTCCGTCGCGCGGGCGGGCGTCGTGGTGATCACCGCGACCGTGCCGCTGGTCGAGCTGTTCGGCTATGCGACCCGGCTGCGCAGCCGGACCCGGGGCCGGGGAGTCTTCACCGCCCGGCCCGCCGGGTACGCCCCGGCGCCGAGCACGGCGTCGACCGGTACTCCGGCCCGGTGACGCACAGGACGGTCCCGCCCGAAGTCGGGCGGGACCGTCCCGCGGCGCGCCGGTCGCACGCTGCCCGAGGCGGGCGCGTCGGACGACCGCGGTGCGTCAGGCGACCGCGGGATCGAGCAGCCCGGTGCGAAGACGCTTGATGATGCGGGTGATCAGACGCGAGACGTGCATCTGCGAGATGCCGAGTTCCTCGCCGATCTCGGCCTGGGTGCGCTCCTCGACGAAACGCATGTGGATGATCCGGCGCTGACGTTCGTCCAGTTCGGCGATCAGCGGGGCCAGGGACTGGAAGTCGTCGACGAGTTCGAGCGAGGGATCGTCCTCGCCGATGAAGTCCGCGAGAACGGTGTCCCCGTCCGCGCCGTCGTCGGCCGTGAGCGCGGCGTCGAGGGACGAGGAGTTGTAGCCGTTGGAGGCCTTGCGCGCCTCGATGACCTCCTCCTCGGAGAGGGACATCAGCGCGGCCAGCTCACGCGTGGTCGGGGTGCGGCCCAGGCGGGTGCGCAGTTCTTCCGTCGCCTTGGCGAGTTCGATCCGCGCCTCCTGAAGACGCCGGGGAACGTGGACGGCCCAGCTGGTGTCGCGGAAGAAACGCTTGATCTCGCCGACGATGTACGGAACGGCGAAGGAGGTGAACTCGACCTCGCGGGTCAGCTCGAAACGGTCGATCGCCTTGATGAGCCCGATCGTGCCGACCTGGACGATGTCCTCCATCTCGTCCTGGTTGCGGCTGCGGAAGCGGGCCGCCGCGTACCGCACGAGGGAGAGGTTCATCTCGATGAGTGTGTTGCGCGCGTACTGGTAGTCGTGCGTGCCTTCCTCCAGCACGGCCAGCCGGTCGAAGAACTGACGCGACAACGCGCGCGCGTCCTTCGGGCTGATCTTCAGCGGCTCGTCGATCAGGGGGAGTACCTCCTCCTGTGCCGTCCCTGCCTGCTGTGCCGTGTTGGTTGCCTTCGCTGCCGTCACGGCTGCCATGCGGTCCACCCCTGTTCGTTCGAAGGAATTGAAGACAGAGCCCGTCTGCCCCGTCTCAAGCCAGTCATGCCACCCAAGCTCCGAAACCCGCGGAACGCCTCGTTTCCGCGGCCCGCCGGACGTGGCGTCAGTACTCCTTCTCGCCGAAGCCCTCTGCCGGATGCACGCCGACGGCAACCGCCGCCGCCTACAGTGGGATCCGAGGTGAGCCAGTGGGCATGGAGCAGGGAGAAGACGGAGCGCGTTCGCCCCTCGTCCGAGACCGGGCGGAGCCGTTCGCGCACCCCGCGCTCCTGTACCGCTCCGAGCAGGAGTACGCGGAAGGCACGCTGCCTTTCGTGTCCGAGGGCCTCGCGACCGGCCTGCCTGTGGCGGTGGCGGCACCTCCGTCCCGACTGTCGCTGCTCAAGGCGGAACTCGGACCAGTCGCCCACGAGGTCCGCTGGATCGACATGACACAGGCCGGCCGGAACCCCGGCCGGATCATCCCCGCCGTCCTGCGATCCTTCGTCGACGCCCACCCCGGACGCCCTGTGCGCATCATCGGGGAGCCGGTCTGGGACGGTCGCACGCCGCTCGAGTACCCGGCCTGCGTCCAGCACGAAGCCCTCATCAACACGGCGTTCCACGGCCGCGACGCGACCATCCTCTGCCCGTACGACGCCCGAACCCTCTCCGACGACGTGATCACCGACGCACACGCCACGCACCCCGTGGTGATCAGCGACGGGCGGCCGGGCGTCAGTCACGCCTACGATCCCGAACGCGTCCTCGCGCGCTACAACGAGACCCTGCCGTATCCGCCGGGAGCGGCCACGGTCCGCTTCGCCGCCGGAATGCTGCCCGCCGCACGCGACTTCGCGCTGCGCGAGGCACGGGAGCGGGGGATGGCGCCGCCCCGGCTGCAGGATCTGAACCTCGTCGTCGCGGAGTTGACGACCAACAGCGTGGTGCACGGAGGCGGTTCGGGGACGCTGCGGATCTGGGCCGAGAGCGAGCAGATCGTCTGCGAGGTGCGTGACGAGGGACACCTGACCGACCCCCTGGCCGGCCGCCGCCCGGTGCGCCCGGACCAACTCGGCGGACGGGGGCTGCTCCTCGTCCACTTCCTGTCCGACCTGGTACGCGTCCACACCGCCACGTCCGGAACGACGGTACGCAGCTACCTCGCCCGGAGATGACCGCGATCGCTCCGCACGGTGGCCGGCCGTGCCCCTCGCTGCTCGCCGTACTCGCTCTACTCGCCGCGGTGCCGCCTACTCGCCACGGTGCCGCCAGTACCAGACCAGGACCGCGACGAGCCCGCAGAGATAGACCAGGGGCAAGACCAGACCCGGGACACGGGCCGCGTTCACGAACCGGCTCCGAAGGGGGAACGGGCCGATACGGCCGGGGTGTGTGCCATTGCTGTCCGCTTTCGACGAGCTGAGGGCCGGTGGGGGCGTGTGCGGCCCGGGTGGTGGGCTCCATGATGACGGCAGGACCCGCGGTTCGGCCCCGCGCAGTCGTGTCGACAGGATTCCTGGGGGCACTCGGACTCCACCATCACTTCGGAAGAGGAGAGTTCATGCTCGGAATCGTTGCGGCGATCGTGCTGTTCATCGCGTTCTTGATCAATGCCGCGGACCTCTCGACGAACGACGTCTTCACGTCGACCAACGTCATGCTCATAGGGCTGGCCCTGCTCGCCCTGCACGTCTCCGGCGTCGGCGGCGGCTGGGCGACCCGCGGGCGCAGGCGCTGACACCTGGGGTGGACGATTCAGGAGGGGGCGTGTGGGTCTTCGGAACGTCCGGATCGACCGCGAGACCCTGGACCCCGTATACCTGGCCCGGGTCGGCAGCTACTACCGAAGCCTGCCGCCCCGACGACTCGCCTGATGTCATGGTCCCCGAGCGGACGACATCGCAGCCCAAGGAGCCCGAGTGACCTACGACGTCGGCGCGTTGCGCGCCCAGATCCCCGCCCTGCGGACCGGCATCGCGTATTTCGACGGTCCGGGCGGCACCCAGACGCCGGCGCCGGTCGGCGCGGCGATCGCCGACGCGCTCACCCGCCCGCTGTCGAACCGGGGGAGTGTCACGGCGGGAGAGGCGAACGCGGAGGCTCTCGTCGGGGAGTTCCGGCAGACCATGGCCGACCTGTTGGGCGGGGAACCCTCGGGAGTCGTCTTCGGCCGCAGCGCCACCCAACTCACGTACGACTTCTCCCGGGCGCTGGCCAAGGACTGGGCCCCCGGCGACGAGATCGTGGTGAGCCGTCTCGACCACGACGCCAACATCCGCCCCTGGATCCAGGCCGCGGAGCGGACCGGCGCCCGGGTGCGATGGGCCGACTTCGATCCGGTCACCGGTGAACTCCCGCCCGCGGCCGTGGGTGACCTGCTCACCGAACGCACCCGGCTGGTCGCCGTCACCGCCGCCTCCAATCTGATCGGCACGCTCCCCGACGTCGCGGAGATCGCCCGTCTGGTCCACCGCACGGACGCACTGCTCTACGTCGACGGCGTGCACTACACGGCGCACACGTTCGTGGACCTCGCGCGACTCGGCGCCGACTTCTTCGTCTGCTCGCCGTACAAGTTCCTCGGCCCGCACCACGGCGTGCTCGCCGCCGCTCCGGCCCTGCTGGAGACGCTGCGTCCCGACAAGCTGCTGCCCTCCTCCGACGCGGTCCCGGAGCGTTTCGAGCTCGGGACGCTGCCCTACGAGCTCCTCGCCGGCACCCGCGCCGCCGTCGACCTGCTCGCCGGTCTCGGGACCGGTCCGGCGGACGACCGGCGCACCCGGCTGCGGTCCGCGTTCGCGTCGGTCGAGCGGCACGAGCGAGCGCTGCGGGACCGGATGGAGAACGGCCTCGCCGCACTCGCGGGCGTCACGATCCGCTCCCGGGCGGCCGACCGCACGCCCACCCTGCTCCTGACCTTCGACGACCGAGACACGGACGACGCCTACCGCTTCCTGGCGGCGCGGAGCGTGCACGCGCCCGCGGGAACCTTCTACGCGCTGGAGGCATCGCGCCACCTCGGCCTGGGCGACACCGGAGGCCTGCGCCTCGGACTGTCGCCGTACAACGACGAGGACGACGTGGAACGGCTGCTGGAGGGCCTGGCGGCATTCCTGAAGGCGTGACCACCGGCACTTCCTAGGCGGCGGGCCCCCGGGACGCCATGTTCGCGGGGGTCGACACCGGTACTCCGAGGGGGCGGGCGAGGCCGATCACGCCTTCGTCCAGGCGCTGCAGATGCCGCAGCACCCGGTCGGTGACGCGGTCGTGCCGGGGAAGGCCCGGCCGGTCCGTCTCCAGCATGGACGCGAGGCTGGGCCCGGTCTCGGCCACGCCTTCGGTGTCGTCGTCCTCGACGCGTGCGACCAGGACGTCGATGTTGCGCGCGATGCGCCGGCCCGCCCCCTTGAGCCGGGGATCGGCCGCGACGGTCTTGCTGTAGGGCAACAGCTCGGCCGTCGCCGCCAGGGAACGCGCGTGGTACGCGCACGTCTCCAGGAGCGCCACGAGATAGCGCGCGGTCTGCCGGCGGGCTCGCAGCGGGGTGATCGGATGGGTCAACGGCTGCGTGGAGGACCGTAGATCGTCCAGAGCCGTGTCGAGATCCCGCGCCTTGTCCAGCAGCTCGATCGCCGGGCCGCCGCTCAGCTGGTCGACCGCCGCACCGGTGACCTCCCCGAGCCGCTTCAGAACCGTGGCGAGCAGTTCGTCGGTACGGCGGTCCGTGTTCACCGGCAGCACCAGGGCGGCCGCGATGACACCACAGGTGGCGCCGAGCGCCGTTTCCTCGATACGAAGGACGAGCACCCCGGTGCTGTAGGTGTTGAGCAGCGTGTACAGCAGGCCCAGCATCGCCGTGACGAAGAAGGACATCAGGGCGTACGACAGCGGCGCGGTGAAGAACATCGCGAAGATGAACAGCAGCACCAGGGCGAACGCGGTCCAGGTATGGGAGCCGACCAGACTCGCCAGCAGGGCACCGGCGATGACGCCGAGGACGGTGCCGAGCAGCCGCCGGTACCCCTTGACCAGGATCTCTCCGGTGGACGCCGTGTTCAGGAAGACCACCCAGCAGGTCAGCACGGCCCAGTACCAGCGCTGACTGGAGAGGAACTCCCCACCGACGATGGCCAGGGCCGAACCCACCGACACCTGGACCGCGGTACGGGTCGTCGGACGCTTCCACCCCGTGGGGTCGTGCGCGCCCTCCCCGTCCTCCTCCTCTTCCTTGGCGATGGCGACGTCCTCGGCGTCCAACTCCTCACGGGAACGGGTCGTCGAGGGTGTGTCGTCGGACTCGTCCTGCGGTCCGTCGATGGCGAGTCGCAGTCCCAGGACGGAACGCCCCGTCTCCCCGATCCCGCGGAAGACGTCCTGGACGGCCGCCGAGGCGCGCGGCAGGTTCTCCTCGTCGCGGTAACCGAGCAGCCGGTTGCGCACATGGGCCATCCCGGTGCCGCGGTCCTCGGCGACCGGCCGCAGGACGAGCAGGCGCAGCGCTTCGAGATCACGGCGCAGGGTGGCGGTGGTGCCGTCCTGCGCCCGGAGCCGGTCGCTCGCCGCGGGCACGGGCGCGTTCGGCAGATGCAGGGTGAGCGTGTCGGCGCGTTCCGCGCTGCGGGCGGTCAGGATGAGCACCCCGAGCCGCTCGGCGGCGATCTCTGCGTCGGCGATCCGCCGCTGCACGAGCGCGGCGGTGACGCTGTCGCTGGTCCCCTCCGCCAGCCGTCCCTGGATCATCATCGCGCTCTCGTGGAGCCGGGCGGTGTGCCGCCTGACCTCATCGAGAGCCTTCTCCGCCCGGTCAGGGCCGGCGTCCAGCAACTCGATCTGGGCGGCCACCAGTTGCGCCAGACGGGCCCGGAAGGCCACGCGCAACCGACGCAGCACACGCTCGGGCGTCTCCGGTACGACGACGAAACGCACCAGCGCGCTGCACACGAACGCGACGATCACGGTCCCGCACAGTCCCGGCAGACCGGGGACACCGGCCCTGACGAACAGCGACACGAAGTAGACCTGGAACCCGATGAGGCCCAGCGCCGTTCCGCGATCACCGAAGCGGCGGCTGTACACGGCGGCGAAGATCAGCGCCAGGAAGAAGAGGTCACCCGCGACCACGTGGGTGCTGAGCAGTGCCCCCAGCGACATCGCGGCGAGTGCCACGACCAGCCCGAGCGCGAGTGTGACGGCCTGTTGGCGCCGCTGCTTCTCCTTGATGGCGAAGGTCGCGGCCATGGCCGAGATGGAACCGGCAACCAAGTGAGTCTTACCGGCCCCGAGCAGCGCCAGTACGGCGAGCGTGAGCGCGATGGCCCCCACCGTCCGCAGCCCGGCCATGAGCCGCAGCAGCCCGGGGTCCGATGCCGCGAATCGGTCCCAGATCCTCGTCCGGCCCGGCCGTGTCGCTGTCCTCACGCTGGTGTTCTGCCTCGCTCTCCGCCATGATCAGCGGTTCCAGCATGGCACGTGTCGACGCCCGTGCGTCCTTCCCGGCGTCCGCGGCGACTCCGGGCTCAGTCGGCCTCGCTCAGCGCGGGCGTCAACTGCGCCCGGGGACGGGGAGGTTCTCCCGTCACGGGACCGTGGACCGCCGCGCCGCGTTCGCGCGCGGTGCGCACGGCGAGCGGTACGAGCACCTCGGGCACACCGTGGACGAGATGGCAGAACCGGTCGGGCGGGTGCCGGGCGGTCCACGCCGGTGTGCTGAACGCCGACACATAGGTCGTCCAGTGCCCCTCGAAGGTCACCGTCAGGTCGGCGACGCGCGTGTACCCCGGCGCCGGGTGCACCCCGGGATCGAGCACGACGGTCGTGGTGCCAGCCGGCGTACCGCACGCACCAGCCTTCGGCAGGCGGGCAGTTCGGCCGGGTCCGAGGTCACCCGGTCCAGGAAGCAGCCGTCGGCCCCGAGCAGGCTCACGGCACCCGGCCGCCTTCCGGCCGCGCGGACGTCGCCGCCCAGAGCGCGGCCAGCGACTCCTTCAGGGCGTACGACGGCCGCCAGTCCAGGCTGTCGTGTAGACCGGACCGCCGTTGGAGTTGGCGCTGTCGCTGAACTCGGCGTAGAAGTACGAGGAGAAGCCGATGTTGCCGTTGCAGCCGGAGTCGGCGGCGATCTGCAGAGTGGATCGCATGGCCCGGGAGGCTGGGCAAACCGCGAGCGCACTGTCTGCCCCAACCGGCAGGCCGGAAGCGTACGTCTCGCGAAGGCGATGTAACCGGACCATCACACTGCGCGATCGCCCGCATCCGCCCATGACGCCGAAGGTGCGGCCGGGCGGGCGGCGGCCAGGGCCTTGTCCGTGGTCCGGGCACCGGCACCTGGGTGTGCCAAGGGGCGGACTCCGTGGTGTCGCGGGAGCATGGGGGTGACGCGTGCTCCTCGGCCGGTGCCCGTGGGAGAGGAGCGGGAGGGGGAGAGGGAGAGGAGGAGGGGCAAGCCGGTGACGTTGGTGTTCTCGGTCGTCTTCGCGGTGCTGGCCGCGGTCAGCAACGCGACCGCCACTGTGCTCCAGCGCCGCGCGGCACAGGACGTGCCGTTGTCCGAGGGCTTCCACGCCAGGCTGTTCGTCGAGCTGCTGCACCGGCCGGTGTGGCTGGGCGGGATGGCCGCGGTCATGGCGGCGGCATGCTTCCAGGCGCTGGCGCTGGTCAACGGAGCGCTGTCCGTCGTACAGCCGATCTTCGTCCTGGAACTGCCGTTCGCGCTGCTCATCGGCGGTCTGGTGCTGCGACGTCGGGTGACCCGGCGCGGGTGGATCGCCGTGGCGTGCATCGCCGTCGGGCTGGGTACCGTGCTGGCCGCGGCCGCCCCCTCGGTCGGGACCGACCGGCCCAGCACCGGCGGGTGGATCCTGGCGATCGTGTGCTGCGTCGGCGTCATCGTGGCTGCCGTCGGTGTCGCGCTGAGGTGCCCGGCCGGACGCGCACGCGCGGCCTGTTTCGGCGCCGCGGCGGCCATCGGCTACGCACTCACCGCGGCCCTGATCAAGGACGCGACGCACGCCTGGGAGACGGGCGGCGTCACCGGGTTCTTCCTCGCCTGGCAGACCTACGCCTTCGCCGCCACCGGAGTCTGCGCGCTGTTTCTCCTGCAGAACGCCGTCCAGTCCGGCCCCCTCGTCGCTTCCCAGCCCGCCCTCACCCTCGGTGACGCCCTGGTCAGCCTCGTCCTGGGCGTCACCCTGTACGCGGAGCGGGTGCGCACCGGCTGGTGGCTGATCCCCGAGACCGTCGGGGCCGCCCTGATCCTGTACGGAGCGATCCTGCTGGCGCGGATCCCGCTCACCCAGGTGCTCGTCGCGCCGCCGGCCGCGCCGGACCGTACCAGGGCGTGAACCGCGGGAATCGACGGCTCGGCGGGGTTCAGGCCTGGAACTCGGTGAGATCGATGGCGTGAACGCGCAGCGGATGGCCGTACACCGGGTGTGTCGTCTCACGCTCCGGCGTCATGCCGAGCTTGCGGATGACGTTCTCGGAGGCGTCGTCTCCCGCTCGGGTGATGCTGATGACACGGTCGAGGCCACGGTCCTGGAGTGCGAACTCCAACGTGGCCTGGGCGGCTTCGGAGGCGTATCCCTGACCCCAGAACGGTGAGCCGAGCCGCCAGCTGATGGCGACGGCGGGCAGTACCTCCGGCAGGAACTCGGGCACGGACAGGCCCACGAAGCCGGCCAGTTCGCCGGAGGCCAGCAGTTCGACGGCGAAGAGGCCGAAGCCCTCCTCGTCCCATTCCTCTTCCCACTGTTCGATGGCCTCCGCCGTGTACTCCAGGTCGCGAACGGAGCCGTCGTCGATCCAGCGCATGACGCGGGGGTCGGCATTGATGTCCGCCATCGGCACGAGGTCGTCGTCGGACCAGCGGCGGAGGAGGAGGCGGGGCGTGTGGATCTCGGTCATGGCGCCCATCCTGCCCGACGGGCGACCTCGGGCCGACGGCGGCAGCGCCAAGACCGTGCCGGCGGTGTTCGGGAGGGCCCTCAACGACCGGTGGGACGGGACAAGAGGCCGGTGACCAGCTCGTGGACCGCTTCCCAGGCTGTGGCGTGCAGTGCGCCGACGCCCGTGCGACGCAGGTCGTCGAGGACCTGTGTGCAGTCGGAGCCGGCGTCGTACTCGGTGCTCTCGGTGAGTACGTCGTACCCGTCGCGGACGGCGACGCGCAGGCGCGTTCCTCCGGTGTCGGCGGTGTGCAGAGCGGCGGCGACGACGAGCGGCGGCGGACCGCCCGCTTCGCCGGGCAGCTTGCGATACGCGCTGGTGATCGGATCGCGCCAGCGGAGGCCGAGCAGCAGGTGGCCCTTTGCCAGGACTTCGGTCAGGTCGGTCTCGTAGACGCTGTCCGGATCCAGGACCACCGCGCGCGCTTCCAGCACGAGTGCGGCGGGCAGCAGACAGCGCACGGTGCTCCCGACGATGTTGCCGCCGACGGTGGCCGTGCGGCGCACGGCTCCGGTCCCCACGGTGGCGGCCGCCCGGCGCAGTGCTTCGGGCACGCGGTCGTCGATCCGGTTCAGTATCACGGCGCCGCCCAGGGTCTCGCGGCCGATCGCGTTGGCTTCCGGCAGATCGCGCAGCGACATGGCCTGCTCGGGGAAGCCGTCCCGCTGCCAGGTGGCCCATATCAGGGTCGCCCCGCCTATGGGCACCGCCCCCTCGGCCATGCACTCCTGCGCTTCGGAAACGGACGTGGGCAGACGCAAGAGCACGGCAGCCGACCTGCTTTCTGGAAAATGAGCGGCTGAGTACGCACCACCTCAGCCATATGACCGTCGACACGGCGCATTTTCCCCCGGCACACAGGGGCGCGTACAGGGCTCACTGCATCAACCGGTGCGCCGTTGCCCACGGTTCAGCCGCGCTGGCCGCCGAACACCCCCAGGATGCGCTCGGCGGCCAGCGTGGCCGTCAACTCCCCGTCCCGCACTTGCTGTTCGAGGCCGGGGGCGAGGGCGCGTACGGCCGCGTCGGCGTGCAGGCGGCCGAGGAGTTCGTCGCGCACCATCGTCCACGTCCAGTCCACCTGCTGGTCGCGGCGCTTGGCGGCGAGGCGGCCGGTGGATTCGAGGAGCGTGCGGTGCTGTTCGAGGCGCTCCCAGACCGTGTCCAGACCGGTCGACTCACGGGCACTGCAACTCAGGACCGGCGGGGTCCAGGCCGCGTCGGCGGGATGCATCAGCCGCAGCGCGCCCGCCAGCTCCCGTGCCGCCGCGCGGGCGTCCCGCTCGTGCGGTCCGTCCGCCTTGTTGACCGCGATGACGTCCGCCAGTTCCAGGACGCCCTTCTTGATGCCCTGCAACTGGTCCCCGGTACGGGCCAGGGTCAGGAGCAGGAAGGAGTCGACCATGTTCGCGACGGCGGTCTCGGACTGGCCGACGCCGACCGTCTCCACCAGGACCACGTCGTAGCCCGCCGCCTCCATCACCACGATCGACTCACGGGTCGCCTTCGCCACCCCGCCGAGCGTGCCGGCGGTGGGGGAGGGGCGCACGAACGCCGCCGGGTCGACGGCCAGACGCTCCATCCGCGTCTTGTCGCCGAGGATCGAACCGCCGGTCCGGCTGGAGGACGGGTCGACGGCGAGCACCGCGACCCGGTACCCGAGCGAGGTGAGCAGCGTGCCGAACGCGTCGATGAACGTCGACTTGCCCACACCGGGTACGCCGCTGATGCCGATCCTCCGCGCCTTCCCGCTGTGCGGCAGCAGCTCGGTCAGCAACTCCTGTGCCAGGACGCGGTGTTGGGGCCTCGTCGACTCCACGAGCGTGATGGCGCGTGCCACCAGCGCCCGCTTTCCGTCGAGTACGCCCTTCACATAGGTGCCCAGGTCGATCGCCATGGGGGTCAGAGGTCGTGGCCGAGGTCGGCGGACAGCCGCTGCACCAGGTCGTACGCCGCGTCCGGGATCACCGTCCCGGGCGGGAAGACGGCTGCCGCGCCCATCTCGAGGAGCGTGGGCACGTCCTGCGGCGGGATCACCCCGCCGACCACGACCATGATGTCCTCCCGGCCCTCCTCGGCGAGCGATTCCCTGAGCGCCGGCACGAGCGTGAGGTGCCCGGCGGCCAGCGAGGACACCCCGACGATGTGCACGTCCGCCTCGACGGCCTGGCGTGCCACCTCGCCCGGGGTCTGGAACAGCGGGCCGACGTCCACGTCGAAGCCGAGGTCGGCGAAGGCGGTGGCGATCACCTTCTGGCCGCGGTCGTGCCCGTCCTGGCCCATCTTGGCGACCAGGATGCGGGGCCGGCGGCCCTCGGCCTCCTCGAAGGAGGACACCAGGGTGCGGGTGCGTTCGACGGACGGCGACTCGCCGGCTTCGGTGCGGTACACACCCGAGATCGTACGGATCTGGCTCGCGTGCCGCCCGTACACCTTCTCCAGGGCGTCGGAGATCTCGCCGACCGTGGCCTTCGCGCGGGCCGCGTCCACCGCCAGCTCCAGGAGGTTGCCGGTGCCTTCGGCGGCCCGGGTCAGGGCGTGCAGGGCGTCCTGGCACACCTGTTCGTCGCGCTCCGCGCGCAGCCGCCGCAGCTTCTCGATCTGCTGGGTACGTACGGAGGAGTTGTCGACCTTGAGGACGTCGATCTTCTCGTCGGTCTCCACCCGGTACTTGTTCACGCCGATGACCGGCTGGCGTCCGGAGTCGATCCGGGCCTGGGTGCGGGCCGCGGCCTCCTCGATGCGCAGCTTGGGGATGCCCGCGTCGATGGCCTTGGCCATGCCGCCCGCCGCCTCGACCTCCTCGATGTGCTGCCAGGCCCGGCGCGCGAGGTCGTATGTGAGCTTCTCGACGTACGCGCTGCCGCCCCACGGGTCGATCGCCCGCGTCGTGCCCGACTCCTGCTGGATCAGCAGCTGGGTGTTGCGGGCGATGCGCGCCGAGAAGTCGGTGGGCAGGGCGAGCGCCTCGTCGAGGGCGTTGGTGTGCAGCGACTGGGTGTGCCCCTGCGTCGCCGCCATCGCCTCCACACACGTACGCGTGACGTTGTTGAACACGTCCTGCGCGGTCAGCGACCAGCCGGAGGTCTGCGAATGGGTGCGCAGGGAAAGGGACTTGGCGTTCTGCGGATCGAACTGCCTGACCAGCTTGGCCCACAGCAGCCGCGCCGCCCGCATCTTGGCGATCTCCATGAAGAAGTTCATGCCGATCGCCCAGAAGAAGGAGAGCCGGGGCGCGAACGCGTCCACGTCCATCCCCGCCTCCCGCCCCGCCCGGATGTACTCCACTCCGTCGGCCAGCGTGTACGCCAGCTCCAGGTCGGCCGTCGCGCCTGCCTCCTGGATGTGGTAGCCGGAGATGGAGATGGAGTTGTAGCGCGGCATCCGCTGCGAGGTGAAGGCGAAGATGTCGGAGATGATCCGCATCGACGGCTTCGGCGGATAGATGTAGGTGTTGCGGACCATGAACTCCTTGAGGATGTCGTTCTGGATGGTCCCGGCCAGCTTCTCGGGCGGTACGCCCTGTTCCTCGGCGGCCACGATGTAGAGCGCGAGTACGGGCAGTACCGCACCGTTCATGGTCATCGACACGGTCATCTTGTCCAGCGGGATGCCGTCGAAGAGCTGACGCATGTCGTAGATCGAGTCGATCGCCACGCCCGCCATGCCGACGTCACCGGTCACGCGCGGGTGGTCGCTGTCGTAGCCGCGGTGGGTGGGCAGGTCGAAGGCGACGGACAGGCCCTTCTGGCCGGCCGCGAGATTACGCCGGTAGAAGGCGTTGGACTCCTCGGCCGTGGAGAAGCCCGCGTACTGACGGATCGTCCAGGGCTGGTTCACGTACATCGTCGGGTACGGGCCGCGCAGATACGGGGCGATGCCCGGGTAGGTGCCGAGGAAGTCCAGGCCCTCCAGGTCCTGCCCGGTGTACAGCGGCTCGACCGCGATGCCCTCCGGGGTCTCCCACAGGAGGTCGGCCCCGCCCGTGGCCTTCTTGACGGCGCCGCGCCACTCGTCGCTCCCGCCGTCGGCCTTCGGGACCCCCAGCTCGATCCCGGAGAAGTCGGGGATTCCCATCGCTGCCATCAGGACACTCCCATACGGTCGAGGGTGGCGGAGAGCACGGCGACGGCGTCGCACCCCGCGAAGACATAGGCATCGACATCCGGGTACTGCCCGGGACGGCCCGCGAGGAACACGTGCCCGGCGCCCGTCGCCTTCAGCTCCCCGGCGACCTCCGCGGCCCGCTCCTCGTACAGCGTGTCGCTGGAGCACAGACAGACCTCGGTGGCACCGCTGTCCTCGAAGGCGCCCTCGGCGACGGGCTCGATGCCACCCGCCTGGAACAGGTTCGAGGCGAAGGTGAGGCGGGCGGTGTGCGCGGCGGCCGGGCCGAGGGCGGCCAGGAAGATCCGCGGCCGGGAACCGGTCGCCGCCAGGTGGGCGTCGGAGCGGGCCCGCAGCGCCTCGAACGCCTCGTCGCGCCGCACCCGCGGCAGCCCGCCGGACGGCGGTACGGGGGCGGGAGCACGTTCCACGAGTCGTTCGGCGAGGTTCGGGAACTCGCTGACCCCGGTGACGGGTTCGCGCCGCTTGGCGAGCTTCGCGCTGCGCGCCTCCCAGGTGCGGGCGAGGTCCTGACCGAGCCGCCCGGAGCGCAGGGCCGCCGCCTGGCCACCCTCCCGCTCGATCCACTGGAAGAACTCCCAGCCCGCGTGGGCGAGTTCGTCCGTGAGCCGCTCCACGTACCAGGAGCCGCCCGCCGGGTCGATCACCCGGGACAGATGCGACTCCTCGACCAGGATCGTCGAGGTGTTGCGGGCGATCCGCCGGGCGAACGCGTCCGGCAGACCCAGGGCGTGGTCGAAGGGCAGCACGGTGACGGCGTCGGCGCCGCCCACTCCGGCGGCCAGCGTCGCGACCGTCGTGCGCAGCATGTTCACCCACGGATCGCGGCGGGACATCATCACCGGCGAGGTCACCGCGTGCTGAACCTGCCCGCCCGGGGCCCCACAGACCTCGGTCACCCGTGCCCAGAGCCGGCGCGCCGCCCGCAACTTGGCGATGGTCAGGAACTGGTCGGCGGTGGCCGCGTACCGGAACTCCAGCTGGGCGACGGCCTGTTGGACGGTCAGACCCGCCTCGGTCAGCTCCCGCAGATAGGCGACGCCGGTCGCAAGGGAACTGCCCAGCTCCTGCGCCGCCGAGCCGCCGGCCTCGTGGTACGGCAGTGCGTCCACGGTCAGCGCCCGCAGCCCCGGGTACTCCTCGGCGCACAGCCCCGCGAGAGCGGCGACGGGCGCGAAGTCGAACCCGCCGTCTCCCGCACGGGCCTCGTGGCCCAGCGGGTCGGCTCCCAGGTTGCCGCGCACCGCCGCCGTGGCGACCCCACGCTCCTGGTAGAGCCGTAGCAACTCGCGTGCGGCGGGCTCGACTTCACGTCCCGCGTCGAGGACGACGGGCGCCAGGTCGAGATAGACGCCGTCGAGGACCCGGCCGAGCGAGGACACCGGAATGCCGCCCGCACCGGCGACCAGCCAGAGCGAGGTGACGCCGTTCTCCAGGTCCGCCAGGACCGCCGCGCCGTCGTCGGCCGTGTGCTGCTGCCGTACGTCCCAGCCGCCGAGGGTGTTGCCCTCGGGGCGTCCGCCCCGTACGAAGGGAGCGAAACCGGGCAGGCCGGGATCGGGCGCGGAGTCGTCCGCGGTGTACAGAGGGCGGGCGCGCAGCCCGTCCTCCAGCGTGGTGGACAGGGCTTCTTCCGCTGCCGCGCCCGAGACTTCCTTGCCCGACTTGCGCAGGACGCCTTCAACGAGGCGTTGCCACTGCTCATGGGTCGCGTCAGGGAACTCGGCGGCCAGCGAGAGCCCGTCGTCAGGCAGGACCGTCATGCTCGGATGCTAGGCCAAATACGCAGGTGAGCAGCAGAGGACGCGGCTGTGACCTTGACCTCCCGGAGGTTGTGACCTTGACCTCCCAGGGGTGGTCTTGATCAACAGGCCGGGTTCGTACTACGGCAGCACACGGATTTCGGACAGTGCCGGGTGCCGCGGAGCGAGGAGGACGATCTGGTCGGGGCGCGCCCCGGGCTGCGGGTACACGGTCTGGCGCCAGCCCCGGCAGCGGAAGAAGTTCAGCGCCGCGGTGTCCTGATGGTCGGTCACCGCCCAGGCCCGGTCGTCCATGGCGGGGAGCAGAAGAACGTCGAGGAGCCCGGTGCCGACGCCACGGCCGCGCGCCGCGGGCGCCACCACGAGATCGGTGATCCGTACGGCACCCGCGAGCCACTCCTGCGACCGCCGGGCCCCCAGTGCCGGATGTTCCGGGGCGGGATCCGCGGAGCGTACGGCGGTGCCGAAGCCGCACAGCCGACTGCCGATGCGGGCGGTCACCGCCAGGAACCCTGGCCGGCGCACCTCGTCCGCGATCCGCTGCCGCATCTTGGAGGCGACCTCTTCGTCCCGCTCGGGCGAACGTTCGCGCAACGACACCAGCCGCAGATGCACGAACTCCTCGACGACGCCGAGCGCCGTGTCGCCCTGATAGACGGTGGTACCGACGTCCATGAACTCCTCCGGCCGGGCTGGTCGCCGCTGGCGAGATGACGAGTCGGGCCGCGCCGAGTGGGCGCGGCAGGTTCCTCAGCGGTCGGGGAGTGTTCCCAGAAACCGTATGTGGGGATGGTCGCCGGAGCCTTCTCCCGTTCCGGTGACGGTGGCGCGTACGCCGTAGACGTCGGCGATCAGGGCCTCGGTGAGCGTCTCCGCCGGAGTACCGCAGGCGACGACCCGGCCCTGCGCGAGGACGACGACCCGGTCGCAGTACATGGCCGCGAGGTTGAGGTCGTGCAGGGCGACGACGCTGGTGACGCGGAGTTCCGCGATCAGGGCCAGCAGGTCGAGCTGGTGCTGGATGTCGAGGTGGTTGGTGGGCTCGTCGAGGAGGAGTTCGCGTGGTTCCTGCGCGAGTGCCCGGGCGATGTGGACGCGTTGGCGCTCGCCGCCCGAGAGCGTGTGCCAGGAGCGGTCGGCCTTGTCGGTCAGGTCCGCACGCTCCAGCGCGGTGCGAACGGCCTTCTCGTCGGCCGGAGTCGAGGGCGACCAGGCGCGTCGGTGGGGGATGCGGCCGAGACGTACGACGTCGAGCACGGTCAGGTCGAGCTGGGTGTCGACCTGCTGTTCGACGACGGCGACGCGCCGGGCGATGGCCCGGCGGCCGAGGTCGCCGAGCGGGTGCCCGTCGAGGGTGACGACGCCGGAGGCGGGAGTGAGGACACCGGCGAGCAGACGCAGCAGGGTGGACTTGCCGGAGCCGTTGGGGCCGAGCAGACCGGTGACGGATCCAGGCAGTGGTGTGAGGTCGACGCCGTCCAGGATCAGCCGGCCGGCGGCGGTGCGGGAGACACGGTCGGCGCCGAGCGTCATCGGTTCACCCTTCGGGTGCGGTACAGGATCAGCACGAAGCCGGGCACACCGATCAGCGAGGTGACCACACCCACGGGCACCTCCTGCGGGTCGAGTGCGGTACGGGCCACGGTGTCGGCCCAGACCAGGAAGACCGCCCCGGTGAGCGCGGTCACCGGCAGCAGCCGGGCGTGTCCGGGGCCGCCGAGGGCGCGTGCGGCGTGCGGCAGGACGAGGCCCACGAAGCCGATCGCGCCGGCCACGCTGACGAGCGCGGCGGTCAGCAGCGCCGTGCCGCACAGGAGCACCAGCCGGGTACGGGCCACGGAGACGCCGAGGGAGGCCGCCGCTTGCGGCCCGAACGCGAAGGCGTCGAGTGTGCGCGCGTGTCCGAGGCAGACCAGCAGGACGATCGCGAGGACGGCCGCGCACAGCCATACATCGGTCCAGTCCGCTCCGCCGAGCGAGCCCAGCAGCCAGAACAGGACACCCCGGGTGGTCTCGGCGTCGGCCGCCGT
Organism: Streptomyces sp. NPDC111507; assembly: GCF_055638955.1. Taxonomy (NCBI): domain Bacteria; kingdom Bacillati; phylum Actinomycetota; class Actinomycetes; order Kitasatosporales; family Streptomycetaceae; genus Streptomyces; species Streptomyces sp. NPDC111507. The sequence continues at coordinate 236,306 of NZ_JBVKBU010000007.1, forward strand.
CATCACGACGAAGGAGGTGAGCGCGGAGAACAGCTGCATGGCGGCGACCCCGGCGAGCACCACCCGATCGGTCGTGCCGCCGAGGGTGTGGCTGAGCAGCAGCACCAGGGCGAAGGAGCACAGCGCGCCCACGAACGCGCCCCCGGAGACGGACAGCGCTCCACCGCCGGCGCCCAGCACGACGACCACGACGGCCCCCGTCGAGGCCCCGGAGGAGACGCCGAGGACGAACGGGTCGGCGAGCGGGTTGCGCAGCAAGGACTGCATGACCGCCCCGCACACCGCGAGCCCGGCGCCGCAGACCGCGGCGAGCAGGGTGCGGGGCAACCGCAGGTTCCACACGATGCCGTCGCGGATGGGGGACAGCTCCGAGGTCCGGCCACCGAGGTGGGAGGCCACCGCGGACCAGACCTCCCCGACGCCTATGTCCGCGGGGCCGATGGTGATGGCCACCGCCACGGACGCGACGAGCACGGCGAGCCCGGCCGCCGCACGCACCACGGTGGAGGTCATGGCGGCGGTGGTCACCCGGCGAGCCCGTACTCGCGCAGCGCCGCGGCCACCTTCTCGACACCTTCGACCGTGCGGATGGTCGGATTCATCGCCTGTCCGCTGAGCAGCACGTACCGCTTGTTCTTCACCGCGTCCATGTTCTTGGTGGCCGGATTGGTCTCCAGGAACTCGATCTTCTTCGTGGCGGTCTCGGCGGTCTGCGACCTGCGGGTGAGGTCACCGATCACCAGGACGTCGGGATCGCGGTCGGCGACGGTCTCCCAGTTGATCTGGGGCCATTCCTGCTTGGTGTCGGCGAAGACGTTCTTCGCGCCGAGGGTGTTGGTGATGATGCCGGGGGCGCCGCAGCAGCCCCCCATGTACGGGGCTTCCTGGTTGGCGAACCAGTAGAGGACCGTGGTGCCGGACGCGTCGATCCCGTCCGTGGCCTTCGCCACCCGTGCCTTCAGGTCCGCGACGAGTGTGGCGCCGCGCTCCTCGACGCCGAAGACCGCGGCCAGGTCGCGTACTTCGCCGTAGACCGCCTCCATGGTCAGCGGCCCGGTGCGCACGCCATCGCCGTCACCGCTGTTGTCCTTGCCCTCGCAGTCGGCGGGCGAGAGGTACGTGGGCACACCCAGCTCCTCGAACTTCTCGCGCGGAGCCACACCGCCCTTGGCCAGTGTGGAGGCGAAGGAGGCGGCGACGAAGTCGGGTTCGGCGTCGAGGACCTTCTCGAAGGAGGGGGCGTCGTCCGCGAGCCGCGGCACCTTCCCGTTGGCCTTCTCCAGGCCCTTCATGACCGGGTCGGTCCAGGTGGCGGTGCCCACCATGCGGTCGGCGAGGCCGAGGGACAGCATGATCTCCGTGCTGCCCTGGTTCAGGGACACGGCCCGCTTCGGCGCCGAGGCGATCGTGACCTTCCGGCCGCAGTTGTCGAGCGACACCGCACCGGTGGATTTCGGCGACTTGTCTCCGTCGGCGGACGAGCCGCCGCCACAAGCGGTCAGCAACAGGGCTCCGGAAAGGAGCAGGGCACAGTGGTGGGCTGGGCGCGCAACGGGCACGGGACATCCTCTGGCGTCGAGGGCCCAGGCGCGGGGCCCGTTCGTACGGTCCGCCAGCAGGTCTTCGGGCTCGGGATCGGCCGGACGAGGCGCCTTCCCGGACTCCGGTCACGTATGACCGCCGTCCAGTGGCTTCGTGTTGCCCCGCCCGTCACCCTTACCGCTGCGCGTCAGCTCCGGATTCGCACCGGATTCCCTTGACTGGCCCCGGCAAATTATCACGCCCCCGTCAGCCGCGGCTTCAGCACGATTGTTAGCCTTGGTTGTGATCCAATTCCCCGTGCCCGGCCAAGGCTTGCGATGAGCGCCGTCGGCTCCTTCCCGCTCGGTGCCGCGACCACGCTCGCCGAACTCGCCGCGGATCCGCATCCGCGCCTGGCGCGACTGCGTACCCACGAGCCCGTTTCCTGGCTGCCCGAGCTGGACGGCTGGCTGGTGACCCGCCGTGATCTCGCGCTGAACGTGATGCGGGACCCCGCGACCTTCACCGTCGACGACCCTCGGTTCTCCACCGCACAGGTCGTCGGCCCGAGCATGCTGTCCCTGGACGGTGACGAGCACACCCGCCACCGGGAGCCCTTCACCGCTCCCTTCCGCCCCAGGGAAGTACGCGAGGGCTTCGCCTCGTTCATCGAGCGGGAGACCGACCGGCTCATCACCGCGCTGCAACCGGCGGGCGCCGTCGAACTGCGGCGTGCCTTCGCCGGCCCGCTCGCCGTCGCCGTCGTGACCGAGGCGCTCGGGCTGGTCGGCACCAGCGCGGACACGGTGCTCTCCTGGTACGACTCCATCGTGCGGTCGGTCTCGGACATCACCGCGGGACACGCGGCGGCACCCGCGGGCGCCGAGGCGTACGCGCGGCTGAGGGCCGCCGTCGAAGCCACCGTCGCCGACCGGGGCGCGGCGTCGCTCCTCGGCTCCGCCGCCGAGCGGCTGGCGCTGCCCGAAGTGGCGTCCAACGCCGCGGTGCTGATGTTCGGCGGGATAGAGACCACCGAGGCGATGATCACCAACGCGCTGCTGCACCTGCTGCGACACCCCGGCCAACTCGCCCTCGTCCGTGACGACGACGGCCTGCTGGACGGCGCGATCGAGGAATCGCTGCGCCTCGAACCCGGAGCGGCGGTCGTGGACCGGTACGCCACCCGTGACACCGTCCTCGGCCCGGCCACGATCCGCCGGGGTGAACTGGTCACCGTCTCTCTGGCCGGCGCCAACCGCGACCCGGCCGTCTTCCCCGATCCCGATCGGTTCGACGTCCGCCGCGAGAACGCGCGTCTCCAGCTGGCCTTCGCGCACGGCCCGCACTACTGCATCGCCGCGCACCTCGCCCGGCTGGAGACCCGTATCGCCCTTCAGCGCCTGCTCGAACGCCTGCCCGCCCTGCGCCTCGACCCGGCCCGACCGGCCACTCCGCAGGGGCTGGTCTTCCGCAAGCCGCCCACCCTGCATGTGCTGTGGGACGGTCCCGCCTGATCAGCGTGACACCGGAGTGCGTCGCAGGGATCTCAGGAAGGGCCGCAGAAGCCATCGCCGGGCGGGTACCTCCACGTACTCGTACAGGAGCCAGGCGAATGCCAGGGACACCGCGAAGGCGCTGATCGCGCCGATCGGCGACGGTTTGAACAGGTGCTGTCCCGCGCGCAGCACGAGCAGGTGGACCATGTAGAAAGCGAAGGAGAGTTCACCCAGCCGGACGAGGGCCGGATGTCGCCACAAGCTGGGCAGGCCGCGCACGTCGGCGAGGGCGGCCGCGGGGATCAGACAGGTGAAACCGACCAGGGTGCAGGCGACGCAGGCGTACGATCCGCCGACCTGGGAGACCAGGAAGTAGCCGATGATCGTCAGGGCCACCGACGCCTCCAGGCCGGGGCCGCGCCAGCGGCCGAGGAGCACGAGGCGGGCGACGGCGACTCCGAGGACGAACTCCGGCAGCCGGGCGGCGGGGAAGGAGTACAGGGTGCGGCCGACACCCAGCTCCAGGTCCGCCCGGGTCAGGATGAGCACGGTCAGGACGCTCGCGCCGGCGAGCGCGGTCGCGGTGAGGGCACCGGCGTGCCGCAGCAGCAGGGCGAACACGGGGAACGTCGCGTAGAAGAACGCCTCGCACGCGAGGGACCAGCTGACGGGGTCGAGTGTCTGCCACCACGGGTACCACCAGGAGTGGACGAGGAGCAGATTCGCCGCGCTGCCGGCCGGCTTGCCCATGCCCATGACGAACATCGCGATACAGGCCGTGACCAGGTGGACGGGGTAGAGGCGGGCGAAGCGGCGGCGCCAGAAGGCCGTGGGGCGGTCGTCGGAGCGGGCGGACCAGCCGAGGACGAAGCCGGAGAGCAGAAAGAAGAAGGAGACCCCGGTGGAGCCCGCCCCGAAGCCCCAGTCGGCGAAGTGACGGGCCTGCCCGTTGAAGTAGCCCAGGTTGCGGGTGTGCAGGCAGAAGACGAGAAGGGCCGCCACCCAGCGCAGACCGGTGAGGGACGGCAGTGGACCGGGATGGGTCACCTCGCGGTGTTCAGTCTTCGATCGGACCGGCGATTCGGATTGCTCCGGCTCGGCGAAGGAAGACTTGCTCACGATGGGACCGCCTGTGTTGGTCAAGGAGAGGTGCTCGCTGGGGGACTGGGGTGTTGAACTGGGCATGTTTGGGGTGGTTGTCGTCGACGCGTTTTCCCCGAGGAGCCGGTAAGTATGCGTGTCGAATTGCCGTTCGATCCGATGATGGGCGGCGGCCGCTGCGATGCCATGTCAAGGTGTGAACGCCTGGTCGGACGCTGGGTCACCCTCCATCTGACGGTGGACGGGATACCTTGGGGCAACGGGATGGCCGATGGACTGTGACACGCAGGGGACCCGCGTCGCGTACCGGGCGGTCGCTTCCGGCACCGATCAGCCGCCCCACCAGCAACCGCACAAGCCGCCTGACAGGCCGGTGCGACGGCCCGAAGCCCACGGAAGCGCCAAGGCGGTCGCCGCCCCCGCGAACGGGGCGGCGACCGCCATGGACCTGCGAGGGCAGGGCGGTGGTGCCGAAGTCGGTGGTCGTGGCAGGCGCGGGAGCGTTCGGCCCGGTGCTCAGCGCGAGGTGAGTTTCCACAGATGGTCGGCGGTGCCGTTGTCGTCCCACTGGAGGACCTGGGCGCCGGACGAGGTGCTCATGTTGGTGACGCCGAGCAGGAGGCCGCTGTTGTAGTTGGCGATCTTGTAGGAGCCGTTGTCGGCGGGGATCAGCTGCCAGAGGTGGTCGGCGGTGCCGTTGTCGCCCCAGATCAGGGCCGTACCTCCGGCGGCGGTGCTCATGCCGTTGACGCCGAGCAGCAGACCACTGGCCTGGTTCACGATCTTGTAGAGGCCCGAACCCGCCGACACCAGCGTCCAGTTCTGGTCGGTGCCGGTGGTCGAGGTGGCCTGGACGACGGCGGTGCCCTGTGCGGTGCCCGCGCTCTGGGTGTCCAGCGCGAGCCCGCTGTTCTTGTTGGTGATCTGATAGCGCCCGGCGAGCGAGGCGGACGTCCCGCTGGGCGTGATGACCAGGTGGTAGCCGTCGGACGCGTTCATCGCGACGGGCACGGTGACGGAGCCGTTGCTGACCGGATAGTCGCTCTCGGAGATGGTGTACGGGGCGGAGACGGCCGTGGTGCGGCCCTTGGACGGGGTGTACTCCAGCTTGACGTGGACCGTGCCGCCGAAGGCGGACAGGGAGCCGAGTCCGTTGACGGTGACGGCCGTCGAACCGGTGCCTCCGCCGAAGATCACACTGATCTGCCGGCCGTCGCCGGTGAGCGAGGCGGCGCCGTCGATGCCGGTCTGCGCCGGGGGAGTGGTGGTGAGCATGTTCCCGGACAGGTCGCCGTACCACTTGTAGAGCCAGTAGGAGCCGTTGGGCGATCCGCCGGTGTCGGTGAGGGTGTCGCCCAGGGTTCCGTAGTGGTTCCAGAAGGCGAGTTCCGCGTCGTGGACGCCCGCCCGCTCGAACTTGGCGACGTAGCCGACGAGGGCACCCGGTATCCCGATCTCGCTCGGTGTCGCGTACTCCTCGATGGAGATCGGCCGCGGGCTGATGCCGAGGCTGCTCTCCAGGGAGCGGTAGGCGGAGACGTGCGCGGCGATGTCCTTGCTGCCCTGGAGCTCGTGCCAGGCGATGACGTCCGGGACGGTGCCACTGGCCTTGGCGTCGGTGAGGAACTGGCTCATCCAGCTCTGGTTCCACGCCGAGTAGCTGGGGCCCTGGAGGGGAGTGGCGGCGTCCTTGGCACGGACCTCCTTGTACGTACGTGCCCAACCCGCGTCGAAGGCACCGGCGTTGGCGGTGTCCCAGGTCCAGTCGGGCTCGTTCCACAGCTCGTACGCGCTGATGTTTCCGGCGCCGGAGGACTTGACCGAGGCGACCTGGGTGTCGACGGCGGACAGCCAGTCGTTCCAGCTCACCCACTTGTAGGGGAAGTCGGGGTACCAGTCGGGCATCCGGACGACGACCTTCGCACCGGCCCTGGCGGCCTTGGGGGCGACGACCAGGGAGTCTCCGGCGGGGCTTGGCTCACCGTTGGGCAACTGGTGGCCGCCGGGTGCCATCTGGACGAAGGTGTTCGGCTTCAGCGGCTGGACGAGGCTGTCGGCCGGGGTGCTCGCGTCGGCGAGACCGTAGAGGCTGCCCGTGGCGACATGGGTGACGGACCGCAGGGTCTGGGCGGCGTTGACGACCAGGGTCGTGGACGCGGTGGGGGCCGCCTGGGCGGGCGTGCCGGTGAGGGCGGTCGCGGCGGCGGCCAGGGCCGTCGCCAGGACGGCGGCGGCCGTGCGGTCGAACGGCCTTCTGGACGTGCGTGGTTGAGATCTCGCAACAGGCATGGGTGGCGGCTCTCCTGACAGCTGAGGAGGTGGATGGGTGGCTGACGTCCCGGTCAGTCCTTGACCGCGCCCGCGGTGACCCCGGCGGCCACGTACCGCTGCGCGAGGACGAGCAGGACGGCGGCGGGTACGGACGCGACGACGGCGGTGGCCATGATCGCGTTCCATTCCTGGTTGTTGTTGCCGATGTAGCGGTAGATGCCGAGGGTGATCGGGCGAAGATCGCCGTCGCCGTCGAGGGTGTTGGCGAAGACGAAGTCGGACCAGGCCCACAGGAAGCTGAACAGCGAGACGGTGACCACGGCGTTGCGGCTCACCGGCAGGACGACGGACCAGAAGGTGCGCCAGGTACCCGCCCCGTCGATGCGCGCGGCGGCGGTGAGCTCGTCGGGGATGCCCGACATGAACGCCGTGAAGATCATGACGCCGAAGGGCACGGCGATGGTGGAGTCCGCGATGATCAGGCCCCACCAGGAGTTCAGCAGGCCGAGGTTGAGGAAGATCCCGTAGAACCCCATCGCCATGACGATGCCGGGGATCATCTGGGCGACGAGGAGGGCCAGGCCCATCATGCCGCCGCCGCGGGGGCGGAGTTTCGCCAGTGAGTAGCCGGCCGGTGCGGCGAGGACGAGGGTGGCGGCGACCGTGCCGAGGCCGATCAGCAGACTGGTGCCGAGGTAGGGCAGCTGGTCGTGCAGCACGGCCCGGTAGCCCTCGAACGTGGGGTGCAGCGGGAACAGGTCGGGCGGGGACTTGCGCATGTCCTGCTGCGGGGTGAGGGACACGTTCAGCATCCAGTACACCGGGAACAGCATGAGCGCGGTCAGCAGGAGTCCGACGGCGGTGTAACGGCGGGAGCTCGCGGGGGACTTCACGCTTCCTGCCTCCTCTGGACGCGGACGTACAGCAGGCCGAAGACGAGGGCGATGAGGATGAGGATGTTGCCGACGGCGGCACCGGGGCCGAAGTGCGGGAGCAGGGTGCCGAACGCGAGCTGGTACGACCAGGTCGCCAGCGTCGACGAGGAGTCGCCGGGACCTCCCTTCGTCATGATCCAGATCAGGTCGAACACCTTGAGCGTGTAGACCAGTCCGAGCAGCAGCGTGATCGCGGAGACCGGCCGCAGGAGAGGGAAGGTGATGCGGCGGAACTGCTGCCGACCGCTCGCCCCGTCCAGCGAGGCGGCCTCGTACAGCTCCCCGGGGATGTTCTGCAGACCGCTGTAGAGGATGACGAGGTTGAAGGGGATCCCGATCCAGACATTGGCGATGACGACCGAGGCGAGCGCCCAGTGCGGCGAGGTCAGCCAGTCGACGGGCGGGACGCCGACGAGATGGAGGGCGTAATTGACCACGCCCGACTCGCTGTTCAGCATCCAGGACCAGGTCGACGCCGACACGATGAGCGGCAGCAGCCACGGGATGAGGAACAGCGCCCGCAGTGTGGTGGAGAGACGGAAGTGCCGGTTGAAGAAGACCGCGAGCGCCAGCCCGGCCGCGTACTGGAGCGCGATCGACACGAACGTGAACACCATCGTGTTGCGCATCGCGGGCCCGAAGGTCGGGTCGTTCAGCACCTGGGAGAAGTTGTCCCAGCCCGAGAACGGCGCGTCGCCCGCCACGAACGAGCGGACCGTGTAGTCACGCAGGCTCAGATCGAGGTTGCGGTAGAGCGGATAGAGATAGAAGGCGGCGAGGTAGGCCACGAGCGGGGCGAGGAAGCCCAGCGCGGTCAGCCGGTTCCTGCCGCGCCGACGGCGTGGCGGCACGTCACGCCGGTCGGCGCCGCCCGCCGCTCCGGACACGGCCGGGGACCGCTTGGGACGGCGGTCGGCTCGGGCGATGGTCATGCGAACTCCTGGATGCGGGTGGCGGTGTCCGGGACGCGGCCTGCGGCGCCGCGCGCTGTCAGCGCTCGTGCCGGCCGGCCGCGTCAGCCCTTGCTCTTGCGGGCCGCCGTCTGCGCGGCGTCGAGAGCTGCCTGAGGGCTCTTGCCACCGGACAGGGCCGCCTGTACGGCCGTCCACATCGGCTGCGAGATGGTGGGGTACTTCGTGCCGAGACCACCGCTGGTACGGCCACGCGCGGCGGCCACGGCCGCCACCCACGGCTTCAGCTTCGGGTTCGCCTCGACCTGCTGGGCCTGGACCGCCGCGGTGGGCGCGACGTACGTCAGGGCGGTGTCACTCGCCAGCAAGCTCTCCGAGCTGGTCAGACACGTGACGATCTTCTTGCTGACGTCGTAGCGCGCGGTGTCCTGCTGCACGGGCACGGTGACGAACTCGCCGCCGGTCGGCACCGGCGCCGAACCGCCGTTCTGCCCGGGGATGCTGACGACCCCGTACGGGAATCCGGCCTTCTCGGCGTTGGCGAGCTGCCAGGTGCCGTTCTCTCCGAAGGCGTAGTCGCCGGTGGCGAACTCCTGCCAGCTGGTGGTCTGGGTGTTGTTCAGGACGTCCTTGGGCGCGAGACCCTCGTCGACCCACTGCTTCCACAGCGACAGCGCGGCGGCGCTCTTCGGCGAGTCGAGGTGGGTGAGGTCGCCGCCCGCGCCCCAGAACCACGGCAGGAACTGGAAGCTGCCCTCCTCCGTGCCGATCGCCGAGAAGGTGATGCCCTTCTTCCCGGCCGACTTGACCTTCTTCAGCGCGGTCGTGAGCGACGCCCAGTCCTTGATGGAGGCGGGGTCGACGTGGGCGGCGGTCAGGATCTTCTTGTTGTAGTAGAGGGCCAGCGTGTTGGCGCCGATCGGTACACCGTAAGAAGCGCCGTCGATGGTGCCCGCGCCGATGATGTTCTTCTGGATCGCGGACGTGTCCAGACCGAGGTCGGTCGTCTTGTTGAGGATCCCCGCCTCGACCAGGGTGGAGACGACCGGGTTGTCCACGAGCATCACATCGGGCGCGTTGCCCTGCTGGGCGGCCAGCAGCGCCTTGTTGCCCAGGTCGGTGGTGTCGTAGCCGGTGCGCTTGATCTTGACGCCCGCCGAGGTACCGCACTGGGCCACGCGCTTGCCCCAGTCCGAGGAGGTGTCGAACTGCGGGTACGGGTCCCAGAAGGCGTACGTCGCCGACTTGCCGGTGGAGCCGGAGGAACCCGAACCCCCGCCCCCACAGGCCGTGACGGAGGCGAGGGTGCCGACGGCGACACAGGCGGCGAGGAGAGTTCTGCGGGTGTTTCGCATTGCGGTGACCTCGTTGTCATGAGTGGTCGTGCGGGGTGACGGGGTGACGGGGCGATGGGGTGTGGGCGGGTGCCGGGTGCCGGGTGGAGGCCGTGGAGGTCGGTCGGCGTCAGGAGGTGGGCAGCCAGACGCGCATGCTGCCGTCCTGCCGGTTGGCCCAGGCGTAGTAGGGGATCGCGGTGAGCTCGACGGACTCGCCCGAGGGCGCGATGGCCGGGTCGGCGCCGGCGGACCGATAGGGCCACCAGCCGGTGTCCGGGACCGCGCGGCGACGGCCCGTGGCGAGGACGGTGGTGACACCGCCGAGCAGATCAGGCCGCTGCTTCACGGCGAGCGGCCGCGCGGTGTCGATGACGACGTCGTCCAGACCGCCCCCGGGGTGGTCCACCTGCTCCACGCAGTACACGAGCGGGCCCCGCTCGATGGCGACACAGCCGCGGACCGCGTCCACCCGCGGGTCGGCCGCGGTGAGGCGGGGCTCCAGGCCGAGTTCGACGACGACCCGGTCGCCCGGCGCCCAGGTGCGCTCCAGGCGCAGCCAGCCGTCGGAGACGGGGGCGTCGGCCTGGTCGTACGTCCGGTCGCCGCACCGCACGCGGTACTCCTGGCACCACTGCGGGATGCGCACGGACAGCGTCCAGGGCCGCTCCCGCGGGGTCTCCTCGACGGTCAGGGACACCGCGCCGTGCCAGGGGTAGTCGGTCTCGGCGGACACGGTGACGGGCATGCCGTCGAGGTCACCGCGGTAGCGGCCGGTGACGTACTGGTGGATCTGCAGGCCCTGCCCCTCGGCGTCGGTCGAGGACAGGTAGTGCTCGAGTCCGGCCAGCAGCCGCATCACGTTCGGGGGGCAGCAGGCGCAGCGGAACCAGCGGGTACGGCGGGCCGACTGGTCGCCACCGGGGTCCGTGTGGCCGTCACGGACCTGGAGCGGATTGACGTACAGCCAGGCTTCGCCGTCCAGTGAGACACCGGCGAGGAACCCGTTGTAGAGGGTGCGCTCGATCAGGTCGCTGTAGCGGGCCTCGCCGGTCAGCAGAGCCATGCGCCAGCTCCACTGGATCGAGGCGATGGCGGCGCAGGTCTCGCAGTAGGCACGTTCGTTGGGCAGCTCGAACGGGTCGCCGAAGTCCTCCTCGTCGTGGTGCGCCCCGAGACCACCGGTCAGATGGGTCTTGGTCGTGGTCATCGCCCGCCACAACCGCTCGGCGGCGGAGCGCAGTTCGGCGTCGCCCGTCTCGGTGGCCACGTCCGTCGCACCGGCCAGCAGATACAACTGGCGCACGGCGTGCCCTTCGACGGTGACCGCCTCGCGCAACGGCACGCGGTCCTGGCAGTACGCCTCGCCGCCGAGCAGGCCGTGGCCGTAACGGTCGACGAAGTAGCCGGCGAGATCCAGATAGCGTCGCTCGCCGGTCTCCCGGTAAAGCTCGACCAGGGCGGTCTCCACCTCCGGATGGCCGTCGACGCCGTCGATCGGCCTGCCGCTGCCGGGAAGGCCGAAGACGGAGTCGAGGTGGTCGGCGAACCGTCGTGCCACGACGAGGAGTTCGTCGCGACCGGTCGCACGGTGATGAGCCACCGCCGCCTGGATCAGATGGCCCGCGCAGTACAGCTCGTGCCCCCAGCGCAGGTCCTGGTAGCGCTCACCGTTCTTGCGGACCTGGAACCAGGTGTTGAGGTAGCCGTCGGACTGCTGGGCGTCGGCGACCAGGGCGATGATCCGCGCGACTTCGGCGGCGAGTTCGCGCGGGTCGGGGCTGTTCTCCTCGCCGTCGGCCGGCGGCCCGCTGCGGGCGAGCTGCCAGGAGGCGGCCTCCAGCCACTTGTAGACGTCGGTGTCGACGAAGGGGTAACCGCCCTGGAACTCGCCCTGGGCCGTACCGGCCGCCAGGCGCAGGTTGTGCAGGTTTCCCGCGGACTCCAGCAGAGCGGGGCCCTGCGGGATCGAGATGTGGGCGTTGACCTCGCGCCGGGCGTGCCAGAAGCCGGTGCGCACCTCCGCGTGGGCGGGGCGCAGCGCGGCGGGGGCGGCCGGGCCGGGCCGGACCGGGCCCACGGGGGCAGCGCCCTGTTCGGTGGAAGCCGAGACGTCGGTGGGGGAGGGCAGGGCCGAGTCTGTGCGGGGCATGGTTCTCCGAGAGGGGTGGTGGCGGGAGGGAGCCGGGCCGCGGGGCAGGGCGCGACGGCCCCCGTGCTCGAGAGGCGGGAGGTTCTCGGAACTCGTTTGAGCAACCGTTTTTCCTGCCGAGAAGTAGAGGGCAGCGGGGTAGTCGGGTCAAGAGTCGCGGCAAGAGATTTTTCTGTTGCCCGGTGGCTGGCACTCACCCCCGGGTGACTGCGACGATGGACGGGTCGTTGCCGTCCAGGAAAAGGTTTGCTCGTGACCGTTGCTCCAGGTTCCCGCTCCGCCGGCCCGGCGAAGCTCGCCGACGTCGCCGCCCTGGCGGGCGTCAGTGTGGGTACGGCGTCGAAGGCGCTGAACGGCGGCGGGCGCATGCGTCCCGAGACCCGCCAGCGGGTCCTCGACGCCGTCGAGGCACTCGGGTTCCGGCCCAACCAGCACGCGCAGAGCCTGCACACGGGGCGCAGCTGGACGGTCGGGCTGATGACGACCGACGGCATCGGCCGCTTCAGCACCCCCGTACTGCTCGGCGCCGAGGACGCGCTCGGAGCCGGCAAGATCTCCGTCCTGCTGTGCGACACCCGCGGCGACGCGATCCGGGAACAGCACCACCTGCGCAACCTGATGGACCGCCGGGTGGACGGCATCATCGTCACCGGCCGCCGTACGGACCCCCGTCCGCCCCTGGACGGCATCGAGGACGTCCCCATCGTCTACGCGCTCTCGCCGTCCACCGACCCGGCCGACACCTCGGTGGTCTCCGACGACCGGGGCGGGGCCGTACTGGCCGTCGAGCACCTGCTGGCCGCGGGCCGCACGCGCATCGCTCACATCACCGGCCCGGAACACCACGCGGCCGCCCGCGACCGGGCCCGGCACGCGATCGGGCATCTGGAGCGGGCCTCCCTCGGACTCTCGACGGGACGGGTGCACCACGGGGAGTGGAGCGAGGCGTGGGGGCGCCGCGCCGCCGACGCGGTCCTGCGCACGGCACCGGACACGGACGCCTTCTTTTGCGGCAACGATCAGATCGCCCGGGGCGTGGCGGACGCGCTGCGCGAGCGGGGCGTCAACGTGCCCGGTGACATCGCGGTCGTCGGCTACGACAACTGGGACACCATGGCCCTGGCCAGCAGGCCGCCCCTCACGACGATCGACATGGACCTCACCGAGATCGGCCGGATCGCCGCCCTGCGACTTCTCGAAGCCATCGACGCCGACCCGGCACCGGGGGTGCACACCGTCCCGTGCCGACTGATCGTCCGCGAGTCCAGCTGAAGCGATCCGGGTTCCGAGGGGTTGGGGGGACGGTGGAGGAGCCGGAGTTCAGCGTGGTGCCGACCGGTACCGGCGGCCGGAGGATGGATGTCGTCCAGGCGGTTCGGTCGATCACCGGTCCGAGCGCGTGGCGGAGTGCGCGGCTGCTGGAATCCGTCCCGGTCGTGGTCGTCGAGGACACATGGTTCGGGGCGGCCGTGGACGCTGCGGGACGTCTGACGGCGGTCGGCGCCGACGCGAGCCTGCTGTGCGGGTGGTGCAAGCGCGCGATGGTCCCCGGAACGGGGCCGGTGGACTCGGGACCGTGCGCGTCCCCCGCTTGGCTTTCGGCGCAGTGCCCGGCCGGCCGTCCCAGGCGCTGACCGGGGCCGAGAGGGGCAGTCGCTCGCTCGCAAGGCCCGCCGCACTTAGGTCGCCCACAAGGAGTGACGTGGCGGGAGACGCCGTACGAGCGGCCGGTGCCGTCGTAGCCGGCGCCGTCGTAGGGGTGCAGCGCCGGTCGGTGGCGGTGTCGCGGAGGCCGTCGAACGAGGCGTACCACGGCTTCAGCGCCGGCCTCCCAGCCGGGCTGGTCGTGCGAGGCGCGGATGCCCCACGGCCCGGAAGGCGGTTTCCGGGGTGACGTCCGCGCGGATCGCGCCGGTCGCGACCGGCGCATGTCATGAGCCGACCGATCGCCCCGACCGTGGAGGCCCGGGCCCGGGCGAACACCGGCGATCCGAACCGACGAGCAGTACGACCGCTCGGATCAGGCGGGCCGGGTCGCCCTCGGCACCCCGCACGGGATGGCCGCGGCCGGCATCCTGTCCCCGTGCTCTGGTCCCACAGTCGGCGCTGAGCGCAGCCGTCAGTCGTCTGCGTCAGCTCAGTGAGTGCTGCCCTGATCGCCACTCTCGGCGTGAGCGAGCGGTCTCCCGAACGTCGCGTTCCAGCGTCCGGCACGACCGCTGAACTCGGTGGCGGTCAGCGGCGGTACGTCGATCCGCCAGAACGCCGACTCCGGTGCCCCGAGGGCCCGAACGGCCGCGGCTCGTACGATGTCCGGCTCCACCACGGCGACGGTCCGGCCGGAGAACCGCGCGGCCTCGTCCAGCCAGGCCGCGACCCGCTCGCACAACTGGCGCACCGACTCGCCGCCGTGCGGTGCGGCGGTCGGGTCCGCCAGCCAGAGGGCGACGGCGTCCGGGGCGTCGGCGCTGACGTCGGCCAGCGTACGGCCCCGCCAACCACCCACGTCGAGCCCGGCCGGAGCGGTTTCGACAGCGCCGTCGAACCCCAACGCCGACGCGGTCTCCCGGCATCGCGGGGTGGGGGATACGAGTACCCGCTGCGCTGCCGGAAGGGAGCCCGCGGCCGATCGCGCTCGCGCGGCGCCGGTGGGGTCGAGCGGGCATCCGTCGTCGAAGCGTGCCTCCCGCAGCGCCGCACTGATCGCGGGGGAGATCATCATCACTCGGCTCGTCATTCGCCCACCCTCATGGCCGACTTCCCTGTCCGCCCGGGCCGGTGAGGCTCCGGATCGCCGGGTGTGTCGTGGAGGGCGGCGAGGTGCTCGAGCAGCAGGCCTTCGCGGGTGGACCAGGGGCAGACCTCGACCGCCTTCGCCTCGCAGGCCTCCATGAGGGCCTCTGCGACCAGAGCTCCGGCCAGGGACTGCTCGGCGCGGTGCCGGGAGATGCCGGGGAGCTTGGCGCGGCGCGCCGGATTCGCGGCGGCCAGTACCGGGACGGAGGCACTCAACTGGGACAGGGCCAGCTTCCGTTGCGAGCGGTGTGCCTTGCCTCGGGCGGCAGCAAGCCGGGCGAGCTGCTCGAAGGTCTTGGAACAGGCCAGCACACGGGTGCCCGGTTCCGCCCGCGGCAGGTCGGGGACGGCTTCCAGCTTTCGACGCAGATACCGACGGATCTCGGTGAGACCCTGTTTGGACGGGGCGATGCCGCCGGGCAGCCAGTCCCGGGTGATTCTGCGGGCGCCCAGGGGCAGGGAGTGGACGCTGTGCGGCTGGTCGCCGGTACCCGAGGCGATCTCCACGGTGCCGCCGCCGACGTCCAGGACCAGCAGTCGGCCGGCCGCCGGGCCGACCCACTCGCGGGCGGCCACGTAGGCAAGCCGCGCTTCCTCTTCGCCGTCCAGCACGCTCAGCTGGGTGCCGGTTCTGCGCGCCACGCGCCTGATGACCTCGTCACGGTTGGGTGCGTCCCGGATGACGGAGGTGGCGAACGCGAACATGTCGGTGCCGCGCAGTCGGGGGTCGGAGGCGATCGCCTGGGCGACGGCGCGCTCGACGCTCTCCACCCCGGCGTCGTCGAGCCGCCCCTTGCGGTCGAGCGTCTCGTGCAGTCGCAGCCGCACCTTGTGGGAGAACACCGGCTCCATCACATGGCCCGGCCGCGATCGCACCACCGTGAGCAGAGCGCTGTGGCACCCGACGTCGAGTACACCGGCCTGCCGCATTCCATCGCCTCCCCTGGTCTCGTTTCCTCCATGTCGGAACGGATCGACTGCGTCTCCCCGTCGTCCGACGGCCCCGTCACCGACGCGCCGGGACTTCCGATCCACTGCGTGCACGTTCCCTCACCAACCGTGTACCCTACGTCCCGCTCGAATGAGACGGAGCCACGGTCTACGCGAACCTGGAGGGAGGACCGACGGCCTCACGCCTCCTGCCGGGCGGCATCGATCTCGCTGATCAGGTTCTCGACACGGGCCTTGATCCGGTCCCGGACGGGGCGCACGGACTCCACACTCTTGCCTGCCGGGTCCTCCACGGCCCAGTCGAGGTACTTCTTGCCGGGGAAGACCGGGCAAGCGTCGCCGCAGCCCATGGTGATCACGTAGTCGGACGCCTGGACGGCCTCGGTGGTGAGGAGCTTCGGCTGCCGGCCGGCGATGTCGACGCCGACCTCCCGCATGGCCTCGACCGCGGCCGGGTTGACCTGCTGGCCCGGGATCGAACCGGCCGAGCGGACCTCGATCCGGTCGCCCGCGAGCTGCGCAAGGAAGCCGGCCGCCATCTGTGAACGCCCGGCGTTGTGCACACAGACGAACAGCACGGAGGCGAGCGGAGTGGCAGACATCGGTACTTCTTTCGCGGTCAACGGGTCGTGCGGGGGTGAGTGTCGGCCCGGAGGGCGTGAACCCTGATCGGCGTCGGCCGGAACTCGTATCAGCCTCGAGTGATGTGACAGTATCAGTCCATGCTGACGTCAGCCGATGCTGATCTGATGCGGGTCCTGGCCGACCCGCTCAGGCTCCGGATCGTGACCCTCCTCGCCCGGGAGACGCTCTGCACCACGCACCTGATCGAGGAGACGGGCGCCAAACAGACCAACCTCTCCAACCACCTGAAGGTGCTGCGCGAGTCCGGGATGGTGGAGACGGAGCCGTGCGGCCGGTTCGTCTACTACCGGCTCAGGCCCGAGGCCCTCGCCGCCCTGGCCGGTCGATTCGCCGACTTCGCCGAAACGGCGCGCACCACCGCCGAGAACAACACCAAGCGGTCCTGCCCCTGACCTGCCGTCAGTGTCTTTCCCCCGCTCGCTTCCCCGGTTGCGGGGCGCTGCACGGACACGGGGTCAGGCGGCCTGGGACGCGCCGGCCAGTGCTTGGGACGCGTCGCTCAGTGCCTGGCGGTCGACGGCGTCCTCGCCGTACAGGTCCTGCACCCAGTTGGTCTGGTAGATGGTCTCCAGATACCGCTCACCCAGATCCGGGGCGATGGCCACCGAGGTCAACTCCCGCCCCTCGTGCCGGGCCAGCCAGTCCATCGCGCCGCTGACCACCGTGCCGGTGGACCCTCCGAACAGAAACCCGCGCCCGGCCAGCCGGTGACAGGCCCGGATGGTGTCGGTCTCCGCCACGCGCACCACGTCGTCCACGTAGGACTCGTCCAGCATCGGCGGGCGTCTGCTGGCGCCCAGACCCGGAATCATCCGCCGACCGGCGGCGCCCCCGAACGTCACGGAGCCCACGCTGTCCACGGCCACGATGCGCACCGGGCGGTGCCACTCGCGGAAGTAGCGCGCGCAGCCCATCAGGGTCCCGGTGGTGCCGGCCCCGACGAACAGGACGTCCAGGTCCGGGAACTGCCGGGCGATGGCCGGTGCGGTCCTCCGGTAGTGGGCCATGCCGTTGTTGGGGTTGGTGTACTGGTTGAGCCACACATAGCGGTCCTCGGAGGCGCACAGCGCGCGGACGTGGTCGATGCGCGCGCCGAGGAAGCCGCTGACGGGGTCGGGTTCGGTGATGACGTGGACCTGTCCTCCCAGGGCCTCCATCATCAGCCGGGTCGCCAGGTTGCAGCGGGAGTCGGTCACGCACAGGAACTGGTAGCCCTTCGCGGCAGCGATCATGCTCAGGGCCACGCCCAGGTTGCCCGAGGACGACTCGACCAGAACCGAGCCCGGCGTCAGCAGGCCGTCGCGTTCGGCGGCCTCGACCATTTCGGTGGCGGCCTTGAGTTTGATCGAACCGGCGAAATTGAAGCCCTCGCACTTGAGGAACAGCGAGTGCCCGAAGATTCCCTCAAGGTCGACGAAGAGATCGTCCTCGTTGAAGTCCTGGGGGACGGATATGACGGGCATGGTCGTCTCCTTCACTGCGGGGGTGCGATTGCCTTCTGGTCTTCCTGCCGCTGATCCGTCCGGGTCTGGCGCGGAGAGGAATTCGGAGCGGCGATTCGCGAGTCGCCGGAACGACTCCAGTACGCCCTGATCCGGACCCCCTGTCATGCCACCGAAATTCGGGACTTGACACGCGCTGTCTTCGTGCGAAAGCGGCCGTGACCTGGCCGGGCGGGGCCGTTCGGCTCAATTCCCGGGTGATTTTCCCGCGGATCGAACGGGTCTCAGTGAGGCGTGGTCGTAAGCCCGCGCGACGCGCACGGAAAGCAGGGGCGCGCGGGGCGACGACAGGCAAAATGGCCCGACTATCAAGACCCATTCGCTTCGTCAAGCCCCGAAATGCAGGGGCAGGACAGGAAGCCCCCGGCCGGGCCTACTGGAGGGGCGCGGACATCACGATTCCGTCCGTACCGACCGACGCTGAATGACACGTCATCGAGGAGCTCACGTGCTAGAGAAATCCGTGGAGGTCTTGACGGCCGAACCGGCTGACATCCCACCCCTCCAGGACGGCGGGGACACCGGTTCGGGGACCGACACCGAAAGGCTTCTGGCCGACGTGCTGGCCGGCGTCGTACGCGTTGAGCAGGTCCCGGTGGACAGCCACTTCTTCAACGACCTGGGTGCCGATTCCCTGGTGATGGCCCAGTTCTGCGCGCGGGTCAGGAAGCGGGGGGACATGCCGGCGGTGTCGATGAAGGACATCTACCGGCACCCCACCATCCGGAGCCTGGCCACCGCGCTCGTCGACGCCGCTCCCGCTCCCGCTCCCGCCCCTGTCCCCGCTCCCGCCTCGGCTCCGTCCGCGGAGGCGCCGTCACCGACCGATGTACGGGCATCGGCCGAGAGGCCGACGCGGGCCGAGGCGCGGGCTGCGGCTCGTACACGGCGCTACGTCGTCTGTGGAGTGCTGCAGTTCCTGATCTTCCTGGGCTATTCCTGCCTTGTCGCCCTGGCCGTCGAGGAAGGTCAGCAGTGGATCTCCGCGGGATCAGGCCTGTTCGACCTCTACCTGCGGTCCGTCCTGCTCGCCGGCGCGGGCTTCCTCGGCCTGTGCGCCTTTCCGATCGTGGTGAAGTGGACGTTCGTCGGCCGCTGGCGGTCCGGGGAGTTCCCCCTGTGGGGCATGGCCTATCTGCGTTTCTGGGTCGTCAAGACGTTGATCCGCACCAGCCCGGTGCGTCTGTTCGCCGGTTCACCGCTCTACGTGCTCTACCTCAGGGCGCTCGGGGCACGGATCGGCAAGGGCGTCACGATCCTCACCCACACGATCCCGGTCTGCACCGACCTGCTCACCGTCGGCGAGGGCACGATCATCCGTAAGGACGTGCTGCTGTCCTGCTACCGCGCCCACGCCGGCGTGATCCAGACCGGCCCGGTCACCCTCGGCAGCAACGTGCTCGTCAGCGAGCACACGGTCCTCGACATCGAGACCTCGATGGGCGACGGCGCCCAGCTGGGCCACGCCTCCTCCCTGCACACCGGCCAGGTGGTGCCCGCCGGTGAACGCCGACACGGCTCCCCCGCGCAGCCGACCGAGGTGGACTACCGGAGGGTCGCCCCCGCCGACTGCCCCACCGCCAAAAGGACCGCGTACGGAGTCGTGCAGCTGCTGAGCCTGCTGGCGGTGTACCTGCCGCTGGCGCTGGGCGGCGTGACAGCCCTGATCACGGGGCTCCCGCAGCTTCAGACGCTCCTGAACCCGCAGCCGATGGCCAGCCCGGCGTTCTACGTCGATGCCCTGATCGCCTCCGTGATCCTCCTCTTCGGATCCCTGCTCGCCGCCCTCCTCGTCGTGGGCACCGTGCCGCGTCTTCTGAGCCGGGCCGTCAAACCCGGCAAGGTCTATCCGCTGTACGGCTTCCACTACGGCATTCAGCAGGCGATCGCGGTGATGACCAACAGGAAGTCCCTCACCACCCTCTTCGGCGACAGTTCCGGCATCGTCCACTATCTGCGCTACCTCGGATACGACCTGTCCCGCGTTCAGCAGACCGGGTCGAACTTCGGCACCGAAGTGCAGCACGAGAATCCGTACCTGAGCTCGGTCGGCACCGGCACCATGATCGCCGACGGACTGTCCATCATGAACGCCGACTTCTCCAGCACGTCCTTCCGTGTGTCCCGCACGTCGATCGGGCCGCACAACTTCCTCGGAAACCGCATCGCCTACCCCGCGCAGGGCAGGACCGGAGACAACTGCCTGCTCGCGACGAAGGTCATGGTCCCCATCGACGGACCCGTGCGCGAAGGCGTGGGCCTGCTGGGCTCACCCAGCTTCGAGATCCCGCGCACGGTGATGCGCGACAACCGGTTCAACCACCTCGAGACCGGCGACGAACTGCGCCGCCGCCTGGCCGCCAAGAACAGGCACAACGCGGCGACCGCCGGCCTGTATCTCCTCGCGCGGCTGATCCACTTGTTCGTGATCACCCTCATCACCATGGGCGCGGTCGACCTCTACCCCTCGTTCGGCGCACTGGCGATCGCATTGGCCAGTGTCCTCACCCTCACGTACACCGTCGTCCACTTCGCGCTCGTCGAGCGGGCCTCCACCGGATTCAAGCCCCAGAAGCCGCTGTACTGCTCGATCTACGAACCCTCCTTCTGGCGCCACGAACGCTTCTGGAAGATGGCCTCGGTCCACTACATCCAGGCCTTCGACGGCACCCCGTTCAAGAACGTGATCTGGCGGCTGCTGGGGGCCCGGATCGGCAAGCGGGTCTTCGACGACGGCTGCTTCTTCCCGGAGCGCACCCTCGTCACCATCGGTGACGACAGCACGCTGAACGCGGGCACCGTGGTCCAGTGCCACTCGCAGGAGGACGGCGCCTTCAAGTCAGACCGCAGCGCCCTCGGCAACGGCTGCACCCTCGGGGTCGGCGCCTTCGTCCACTACGGCGTCACGATCGCGGACGGCGCCGCGCTGGCCCCCGACTCCTTCCTCATGAAGGGCGAGGAAATCCCCTCGCACGCCCAATGGGGAGGCAACCCCGCCCGGGAAATGCCGGACCACAAGACCCAGGTCGAGGCCGGCGAGGAACCCCACGCCACCCAGACCGCCCCGGCTCGCGGTCTCTGACACCGCGCGCCGCCGACAAGCAGAGGAAAGACCCGATGGCAACGCATGTGAGTCCCAGCCGGACCGGCCGCGCATACTGGCACGGCGTACTGACAGCCGGGGGCTTCACGCCCGCCCCACGGTGGACCCTTCAGCCGGTGCCCGGCGTGGGGGAGTACGAGACACCGGTCCCCGACGACACCGTGACCGGGTTGCGCCGACTGGTGGCGGAGCTGGCGGTACCACTGCCCTCGCTCCTGCTGACCGCGCACGCCAAGGTGCTCGCGGCACTGTCCGGAGAGCGGGAGATCACCACCGGCTACGTGGCCCGGGGCGGCAGCCCGCTCCT
The DNA here is from genome assembly GCF_055638955.1 of Streptomyces sp. NPDC111507. Lineage (NCBI taxonomy): Bacteria > Bacillati > Actinomycetota > Actinomycetes > Kitasatosporales > Streptomycetaceae > Streptomyces > Streptomyces sp. NPDC111507. The sequence continues at coordinate 257,331 of NZ_JBVKBU010000007.1, forward strand.
GTGCCGCCTCACCACCGCACCCGCCTCCTGGCGCGCGCTGCTGCTCCACACCCACCAGGTCGCCACCGGACTGTCCGCGCACCAGGACGTCCCGGCCGAGGACATCGAGGCTCTCAAGAGCGAACTGGGTCTGACCGGGCCGCTGTTCGAGACCGTCCTCGACCTCACCGAGACCGTCTCCGACCCCGCCGGGATCGTCCGCGATCCCGCTGCGATCGACGGAGCCCTCACCGAGGACACGGAACTGCGGGTGAGCGTCCGTCACCACGACGGGCGACTCGTCCTGCGGCTGCGCTACCGCACCGACGCGCTCGACGCCGACAGTGCCGCCCGGATCGCCGGCTACCACCTGACCGCTCTCACGCTGATCACCGCCGACCCCGATGCCGAGCACACACACCAGAGCCTGCTGTCCGCCGAGGAATTGCGGTTCCAGCTCGACCAACTGGCCGGACCGGACCGGGAACTGCCCGATGCGCGGATGCACGAGTTGTTCGAGGACCGGGCGCGCAAGTATCCGGACGCCGTCGCCGCCGTGCACGCCGACCGGCAGTGGACGTACGCGGAGCTCAACGCCCGGGCCAACCGGCTCGCCCGCGCCCTAGTAGCTCGTGGGCTTGCCCGCGAAGGCGTCGTCGCGGTGGTGACCGAACGCAATCTGGACTGGCTGGCCGCCGTCATCGCGGTCTTCAAGGCCGGAGGCGCCTACCTCCCCATCGAGCCGCACTTCCCGGCCGCACGCATCGCCGCCACCCTCTCCCGCGCCGCATGCACCCTGGCGCTGACCGAACCCGGCAGCACCACCACCCTCGACCAGGCCCTCGACTTCCTTCCCGGAACCGAGCGGCTCCTCGTCGACACCGCCTACGCGGAAGACCACCCCGACGGTGATCTCGGCATCCCGGTCACGCCCGGCCAACTCGCCTACATCTACTTCACCTCCGGCTCCACGGGTGAGCCGAAGGGCGCGATGTGCGAGCACGCGGGGATGCTCAACCACCTCTACGCCAAGATCGACGACCTCCAGGTCGGCGAGGGGCACGTGGTCGCCCAGACCGCGCCCCAGTGCTTCGACATCTCCCTGTGGCAGTTGGTCTGCGCACTGCTGGTCGGCGGGCGGACCCTGCTGGTCGCACAGGACGTCATCCTCGACGTACCCCGCTTCCTCGACACCCTCACCGACGGAGAGGTCACCGTCCTCCAGGTCGTGCCCTCCTACCTCGAAGCCGTCCTGACGGAGCTCGAACAGCGCCCCCGCCCGCTGCCCGGCCTGCGGTACGTGTCGGTCACCGGCGAGGCGTTGAAGAAGGAGCTCGCCGAGCGCTGGTTCGCCGTCCAGCCCGGGATCAAGCTGGTCAACGCCTACGGGCTGACCGAGACCTCGGACGACACCAACCACGAGGTCATGGACCGGGCGCCGGAGCGCGTCCTGCTGGGCCGCGCGGTCAACAACGTGCGCGTCCACGTCGTCGACGAACACCTCACTCCGGTGCCGCTCGGCGCCCCCGGTCTGATCGCGTTCTCCGGGGTCTGCGTCGGGCGCGGCTACATCAACGACCCCGAACTCACCCGGGCCTCCTACCTGGTCGATCCGCACCGCGAAGGCACACGGCTCTACCTCGGCGGCGACCACGGCCGCTGGCACCCCTCGGGAAAGCTGGAGTTCCTCGGCCGCCGGGACGCCCAGGTCAAGATCCGCGGGTTCCGGATCGAGATCGGCGAGATCGAGAACACCCTGCTCCGTCTCCCCGGTGTCCGCGACGGCGCGGTGGTGACGGTCGAACGCGCCGACCGGAGCAAGCACCTGGTCGCCTTCTACTCCGGCCCGAAGCCCCTGGACACCGGGACCCTCACCGACCGGCTCGCCGAGTCGCTGCCCGAGTACATGGTCCCGTCGGCCTTCCACTGGCGCGAAAGCCTGCCACTGACCGCCAACAGCAAGATCGACAAGAAGGCCCTGGCGGCACTCGCCGAAGAACCCGCCACCACCGACGACGAGCACCAGCCGTCGGCCACCCCGACCGAGCAGCGCCTGGCGGCCGCCTGGGCGAAGGTCCTCGGCGTCCCGGAAGAACGGATCGGACGCCGCGACCACTTCTTCGACCGCGGCGGCACCTCCCTCTCGGCGGTGAAGCTTGCCATCACCCTGGATCGTGCGGTGTCCCTCAAGGACGTCATGGCACACCCGGTCCTCGCCGACCTCGCCGCTCTGGTCGACCACGGACCCCAACGCCACACGACCCCACCACCGGCCTCCGCCTGACCGACATCGACCTGAACGACATCGACCTGGCCGACATCGAAAGGAACAGCACCATGCCGTACGCGACCCCGGCGCCCTCATCGAGGCGGGCCCGCACCCCGGCGACACCTTCCAAGGACCACGCGAGGTCCTCCTCGCCATGGCCGAGCCGCTGCGCCGGGCCGCGTGGCCGCCCGCCGGCGGGGTGAGCGCCGTATGACCACCGTCCGTTCCCTCGCACTGGAGCCCGTCATGTCCCAGCCGCACCTCGTGCCGACATTCGCGGTGATCTCCGGCGCCCAGGTCCAGCACGCCCTTCAGGACCGGGAGAAGCAGATCGTGGACCTCGTCGAGGCCACCTATCACCTGCACGCCGCCGGAGAGTCGGTCAACCCCCCCGTCCTACTTCCTGCGCTTCCCCGACCGACCCACCGCCCGGATCATCGCGCTGCCCGCCTCCCTCGGCGGACCGGCGCCGGTGGACGGCATCAAATGGATCTCCAGCTTCCCCGACAACGTCCAGGCCGGCATCCCCAGGGCCTCCGCGGTACTGATCCTCAACGACCACGACACGGGCTACCCCTTCGCCTGCCTGGAGAGCTCCATCATCAGCGCCACCAGAACCGCCGCGTCGGCGGCGCTGGCCGCGGACCACCTCACCCGCAACCGGCTGCGCCCCACCCGCATCGGATTCGTCGGTACGGGCCTGATCGCCCGCTACATCCACACTTTCCTGACAGCCGTGGGATGGTCCTTCGAGGAGACCGGCGTGTACGACCTGTCAGGCGACAGCGCCGCCGGATTCCGCGACCACGTCCAGCAGAGCGACGCCGCGGGACAGGTCACCGTGCACGAGAGTGCCGAGGCGGTCATCCGCTCCAGCGACCTCGTCGTCTTCGCCACCATCGCGGGCGAGCCGCACATCGGCGACCCGGCCTGGTTCGACCACAACCCCCTGGTCCTGCATGTGTCCCTGCGCGACCTCGCACCCGAGATCATCCTCGCCTCGGCGAACATCGTCGACGACGTCGACCACTGCCTCAAGGCCGACACATCCCCCCATCTGGCCGAGCAGCTCACCGGCAACCGCGACTTCCTGCACGGCACACTCGCCGACGTCATGACCGGCCGAGCGACACAACCCACCGACCGGCCCCTGGTGTTCTCACCCTTCGGACTCGGTGTGCTCGACCTCGCCGTCGGCACATACGTCTACAACGAGACGGCCCGATCCGGGCACCTTCACGTCATCGAGGACTTCTTCCACGACCTGCGCCGACACGGCTGACCGGCAGAGCTCGCTTCGCAGGGAGTCAGACACGTGCTCTCGTCAATGAGTGGTGTGCTCTCAGGGTCCGACGAGGTCGGCCCACCGAGTGATCCCGCCGGAGTGGACACGTATGCCGTGCCGAGTCGCCAGCGCGTGGACGATCTCCTGGCCCCGGCCGTGCTCGTCCGGATCGATTCCGGGGGGCGACTGTCCGGCCGGAAGCGCGGATCCCGCGTCGGTGACTTCGACGCGCAGAGTGCTGAGCCCCTCGGCCCGCACCCAGGACAGCCGCAGCTCCGCCGGGGGCAGGGCGTGGACGATCGCGTTGGTGAGCAGCTCCGAGACCACCAGAAGACAGTCCTCGGCGATCTCGCAGGACACGTTCCAGTCGGCGAGGACCGCCTTCACGCGCCGGCGTGCGGCCGAGACGACCTCGGCGACATGGGGCAGCGGACCGACGTGTTCGACCGCCTCCCGAAGCATCGTATTGAGCTGTGCCGCCATGTCTTCTCCTCCGGTGAGCGCTGTCGGCCGGTTGCCGAGCCACAGCGCGCGTTGCCGGGCCTCAGTGAACGGTAGGAAGCGAAGTGGGGCCGGTCAATGAACGGCGGTCGCCATTACCGAACGCTCACCTTGACCCAGTGGTGAACCGGCGGCGGCCTGCACGTAAAGCGAACCCTCCGTGGCGGTACTAGGCTCGCCTCATGGCCGGCCCAGTCCAGTCGATCGAGCGGGCGGCGGCGATCTTGCGTCTGCTCGCTGGTGGGCCCCGTCGACTCGGGCTCGGCGAGGTGGCGGCCTCGCTCGGGCTGGCGAAGGGCACGGCGCACGGCATTCTCCGCACCCTCCAGCACGTGGATTTCGTGGAGCAGGACGCGTCGACGGGGAAGTACCAGCTCGGCGCGGCGCTGCTGCACCTCGGCACCAGCTACCTCGACATCAACGAGCTACGGTCGCGCTCCATCAACTGGGCCGATGCCCTTGCCGCCCGTAGTGGGGAGGCGGTCCGCCTGGGCACCCCCTTCGAGGGCGAGGTCCTCGTGATCCACCACGTGTTCCGGCCGGACGACACCCTCCAGACCCTGGACGTGGGTTCACTGCTGCCTCTGCACGCCTCCTCGCTGGGCAAGGTGCTGCTGGCGTACGGGACCGCGTCCCTCGAGTCGGCTTCGGCAGCCGGGCTGGAGGCCTACACCCGGCACACCCTGGTCGAACCGGAGAAGCTCACCCGGGCGCTCGCCCAGGTCCGGGAAGTCGGCTGGGCCGCGGAGATCCAGGAAATGAGCATGGGGGAAGCCGGTATCGCCTCGCCGATCCGGGGGCACGGCGGCCTCGTCGTGGGTGCCGTCGGCCTCTCCGGCCCGGTCGAGAGGATCTGCGACGGCCACGGCCGTCCCCGGCCGAACCTGATCACTCTGCTCCGTGAGGCCGCACGGGCGATCTCCAGAGATCTGGGAGCAGCACGCTAGGAGAACCCCGCCTCCTCGACACATCGGAAGGCAGACCGGATCATGGTTGAACGGTATGTGATGTCCATCGATCAGGGCACCAACTCCACTCGATGCATTCTGTTCGACCACCATGGGCGGCTGGTGTCGGTCGTCCAGCGGGAGCATCAGCAGCACTTCCCCAAGCCCGGCTGGGTCGAGCACGACGCCGTCGAGATCTGGCGCAATCTGCGGCGCATCATGCCCGAGGCGCTCTCCGACGCCGGTGTCGGCGCGGGAGAGGTCGCCGCGATCGGTATCGCCAATCAGCGCGAGACGACGGTGCTGTGGGACCGGCGGACGGGTGCGCCGCTGGGCAGGGCGATCGTCTGGCAGGACACGCGTACGGCACCGCTCGTCGATGACCTGAGAAGCCGGCCCGGGGAAGAATTCTTTCTCGAGCGTTGCGGTCTGCCCCCCTCGACCTACTTCTCGGCACCGCGGATCCGCTGGCTGTTCGACCATGTGAACGGACTGGATCAACGCGCCAAGGACGGCGAGGTGCTGTTCGGCACGATGGAGACCTGGCTGATCTGGAACCTCACCGGGGGCGCGGAAGGCGGCCTGCACATCACCGACGCCACCAACGCCAGTCGCACCATGCTGATGAACATCCGGGCCCTCACCTGGGACGAGGAGCTGCTGGAGTTCTTCGGGGTTCCCCGCCCCATGCTGCCCGAGATCCGGTCCTCGGCCGAGGGCTACGGGGATGCCCGCTCGGTCCTCCCTGGCGTCCGCATCACGGCAGCTCTCGGTGATCAGCAGGCCGCCCTGTTCGGCCAGACCTGCTTCACACCGGGTGAGGCGAAGTGCACGTACGGAACGGGCAGCTTTCTGCTGCTCAACACCGGTACCGATCTCGTGCGGTCCCGGCACGGACTTCTCACGACCGTCGCCTACAAGATCGGGAACCAGCCCCCGGTCTATGCCCTGGAAGGATCGATAGCCGTCACCGGCTCGCTGGTCCAGTGGTTCCGTGACCGCCTGGGGCTGATCAACAGCGCCCCGGAGATCGAGACGCTCGCGCGGACGGTCGCGGACAACGGCGGTTGCTACATCGTCCCCGCGTTCTCGGGTCTCTTCGCACCCCACTGGCGCAGCGACGCACGCGGTGTCATCGTCGGCCTCACCTCCTACATCACCAAGGGACACCTGGCCCGAGCCGTCCTGGAGGCCACCGGCTGGCAGACGCGCGAGGTCGTCGACGCCATGAACGCCGACTTCTCGGTCGCGCTGAAGGAGCTCAAGGTGGACGGCGGCATGACAGCGGACAACCTGCTCATGCAGTTCGTGGCCGACGTGCTCGATGTGCCCGTGGTGCGGCCCATGGTCGCCGAGACGGTCTCCCTCGGCGCCGCCTACGCCGCGGGGCTCGCCGCCGGCTACTGGCCGGACCTGGAAGTGCTGCGCCGCAACTGGCACCGGGCCGCCCAGTGGCTGCCGGACATGGACCCCGAGCGGCGGGACCTGGAATACGACAACTGGCAGCGCGCCGTCGAGCGGTCGCTGGGGTGGATCCAACCGCCGGGGACCACGTGATTCCCGGGCGACGCTGACAGCGCGCCGGAGTGACACCGCGCCGCCCGTACCCGCGGTGTGCGGGTACGGGCGGCGGGGTGTGCGGCCCAGGGGTGTTGTCACACGGAGCTGCGCCGGATGCGGCGCAGGAGCACCAGGCCCGCGATCACGAGAACCCCACCGGCCGCGGCCGGCCAGAGGTTGGTGCCGGTGTCGGCCAGATCGCCGGTGACCGCCTGCGGTTCGGTCTGCGACTGCGACTGCGAACCTGCCTGCGACGTTTCCTGCGCTGTCGCCTGCGTGGACGGGGCGTCCGCGCCCGCGGCCGGCGTCTGCGCCCGGTGGGTCGCGTCGCTTCCGTGGTGCTCGTGCGCGGCGGCCGTGTCGCTCGCCGCGGCTGAGGGCGACGTGTCCGCCTTGGGCACGACGACGGTGTGGCCGGTACCGGTACCGGTGGTCTGGCCGCCGCGCGTCGGTTCGGTGGTGCCGGGCGTGCCGGCGGGAGGCTGCGTGGTCTGTGTGTCCGTGGGGGTTGCGGAGGCCGGCGCGTCGTTGCCGCCGGAGGAGGCGTCAGGACTCGGGGACGGCTCGCCCTGCGACGGCTCGCCCGTGCCGGCACCTCCGGCACCGCCGTTGTCGCCGCCACCGCCGTTGCCACCGGCACCGCCGTTGCCACCGGCACCGCCGTTGTCACCAGCACCGCCGCCGGTCCCTCCACCAGCACCGTCGCCGCACTGTCGTCCGGTGTTGATGCAGTCCACCATCTCCCGCATGAGGGATGCGTCGAAGACGTTGATGAAGTCGTCGTGGTCGGTGATCGCCTTGTGCACCTGCTCCGGGAACCCGTCCACGGCGTACGGGTTCTTCACCTGGCCGTTCTCGAGGGTCGGCGCAGGAACGTCGTAGAGCAGGCGCATCGTCAGCTGCGGGATCGCCTTGAAGCCGCCCGCGCAGTTGCCGTTGGCGTCGGCGAAGGCGACGTGCGTGCGGTGGTTGGCGCTGTCGATGTTCTGACCGTCCCAGCAGCTCTGGAAGGCGAACGACCGCACCACGCTGCTGCCCTGGGGACAGATCGGGTACTTGTCCGTCAGCTGCACCTTGTCCTCGAAGCCGGTGCAGCTCCAGTGCGCGTTGGCGTTCGCGGGGCCGTTGGTGAACGCCTTCGCGTCGCCCGTGATGATGCGCAGGAACGTCGGCATCTCGACGACCTTGCTCTGCGGGTTGCCGATGAACTCGATCTGCGCCTGCTTCGCCTGCAGGACCTTCCCGACGTTGCCCTCCAGGCCGCCACCGTTCTTGTCGGCGTCGAACTCCTGCGTACCGTCCTGCACTCGGAGCACCGGCCAGTAGTACGTGGACTTGTCGCCCTGGTTCTGGCACGTGGTCGCGGCTTTGGCGAGATCGTCGTTCGTGGCGAACGCGTCGTTCGACTGGTTGCCGACGTAGTCGTGCAGGTGGTGGGCGCCGTTGGTGACACCGGGGGCGACGATCACGTTGTCGGTGTTGAACTTCTTGTTGGCGTTCACACCGCACGAGCTGGTGAACGTGCCGGTCGAGGCGTTGCCGCTGCTGCCCGGTTTCTGCGGCACGTTCGGCTGGAGCGTCGTGATGTCCACGAAGTCCGCTGCGACGGGGCCGCTGACGGGGCTCGCGCCGCCCCCCTGCTGGCCGCCGCCCTGTTGCCCGCCCTGCTGACCGCCGTTGTTGTTCTGCTGCTGGCCGTTGCTGTTCTGGCCACCGGCGTTGTTCTGGGTCTGGTCCGCGGGGACCGCGGTGCAGGTGGCCAGAGCGTCGAGCGAGTTCGGGGCTTCGGCGCCCGCGTTCTTGAAGTCGGTCTTGATGCGGTCGATGACCGCGCCCCGCTTCTCCTTCAGCGGACCGAGGATCGCGTTCTGGAGGAAGTCCGCGTCCTGTGCCTTGGCCTGCTGCTCCGAGGTCATTCGCGCGTACGCCTCGGAGACCTGCTGGTCGAGAAGGGCGAGTTCCTTGTCGACCTCCGCCCTCGCCTGCTGTGGCACCTCGGCGAGTTTGCTGCCCACGTCCGGACAGTCGATCGTGGCGGCACCCGATGCCCAGGTCTGGTTGCTCGGGTTCGCCTGACCGGGCTCACCGGCCGAGCCGCTCTCGGTCGCTGAAGCGTAGACATTGACCGCTACCAGCCCTCCGCCGCCCAGTATCAGTGCGGCTGCGGCAAAAGTTGCACGCTGTGCCCCCATGGGGCGTCTGCGCGTGTTGCGTCTCACGTGTGTACTCCTACGTCCCGTGGCAGGCCAGGCATGGAAATCCCCCATGCCATACGCAGACGGGCCCGGCAGCGTTCAAACGCCGCACGAATTCACAGCAGCCTCGTAGCTCGCGGCCAAACCTGCCAAGGTGATCCCGGGCCACACCCGTCAAGCCCGCCCGTGTGCCTTCTGCGAGCGGCGTGACAGCGAGTCGATGACCACCGCGGCGAAGAGCACCCCGCCCGTGATGACGAACTGGACGGCGGCGGGGGTGTCCGTGAGCGCCATGCCCGAGGCGATCGACTGGATGATCAGCATGCCGAGCGCGGCAGACCAGGTGGTGCCGCGTCCTCCGAACAGGCTGGTGCCCCCGATGACGGCTGCCGCGATGGCATTGAGCAGCAGGACGCCCGAGCCCGAACTCTGGCTCACCGAGGTGATGCGCGAGGCGAGGAACAGACCGCCGATCGCGGCCATGGTGCCCGAGATCGCGAGCACCGCGGTCTGCACCCCCGTGACACTGAGACTGGCGCGACGGGCTGCCTCGACGCTGCCGCCGAGTGCGTAGATCTGCCGCCCGTAGTGTGTGCGGCGCAGCACGATGTCCAGGCCGGCCACCACGACGAGGAAGATCAGGAGGGCGAGCGGCAGGCCCTGGAAACGGTTGAGCAGATACGCGCCGGTGAACGCGATCACCGCGAGTACTCCGGTGTGCGCCACGATTCCCCGCAGCGAGCGATACGGCATGCCGACGGTCTTGCGGCGCCGCCTGTCTTCGTAGCGCACGAGGAAGACCGTGGCCGCGGCGAGCGCCGCCAGGCCGTAGGCGACGGCGTCATTGGTGAAGTAGTAGCTGGTCAGCTTGGCGACGAGGCCGTTCTCGTCGAGGTTGACGGTGCCGCTGGTCTCGAGGATGTACAGCATGAAGCCGTTCCAGGTGAGCAGTCCCGCGAGCGTGACGACGAACGCGGGCACCCGGGTTTTCGCGAAGGAGAAGCCCTGGATGGTTCCCGCCGCGGTACCCGTGAGCACCCCGATGATGGCGGCAAGCCACTCGGGCACGCCGTTGTTGACGTCGAGAACGGCGAAGACGGCCGCCGCGAGACCGCTGATCGAGCCGACCGACAGGTCGAGTTCACCGATCAGCAGGACGAAGACGATGCCGACCGCGATGAGGCCGGTGCCCGCGACGTCCACGCTGAGGTTGGACAGGTTCCGGGGCGAGAGGAAGTTCTTGTTCAGGGACTGGAAGGTGATCCAGACCGCGGCGAGGACGAGGACGACGGGCAGTGAGCCCAGTTCGCCGGCGTTGAGCTTGCGCCGGGCGACGGCGGCCCAGCGATCGACGAGACGGGCGAGGGCACGGACGAAGGCCTGCCCGCGGCGGGGCTGCGGGGCCTCGGCGTCGGGTTCGGTGGGTTCGGCCCGAGCGTTGTCCGCCGTCCTGCGCATCCCTTTCACCACCCCGACTCGTGGGAGGCCATCCGGTGGGGCACGTTCTCCGTGGCGCCGGTGATGGAGGAGATGATCTGTTCCTGAGATGCGGTGTTCACGTCGAAGAAGCCGTTGTTGCGACCGAGCCGCAGCACGGCGGCCCGGTCCGCGAGGGCTTTGACGTCGCCCATGTTGTGACTGATGAGCAGTACGCCCAGGCCGCGGTCGCGCAGGTGGTCGACGAGGTCCAGGACCTCGCGCGTCTGCTCGAATCCCAGAGCCGCGGTCGGTTCGTCCAGGAGGAGAACGCGCGGGTTGCCGAGGAGCGAGCGGGCGATGGCGACTGTCTGCCGCTGGCCATTGGAGAGTGAGACGGTGGGAACCCGCAGATCGGGGACAGCTTTGGTCAGGCGTTCCAGCAGGTGACTGGTACGGCGCTCCATCTCCACCTCGTCGAGGAACCCGAACCTGCGGATCTCGCGCCCGAGGAAGAGGTTGCCGACGACATCGAGGTTCCCGCACAGCGCGAGGTCCTGGTAGACGGTGGCGATACCGAGGTCCCGGGCGTCGTGGGGGCGTTTGATGGGGACCGCCCGGCCTTCCCACTCGATGGTGCCCTTGTCCGCGGGGGCGACGCCGGAGATGACATTGACGAGGGTGGACTTGCCGGCCCCGTTGTCCCCGAGAAGAGCGAGGACCTGGCCGGCGTAGATCTCCAGGTCGATGTCGGTGAGGACCTCGACGACGCCATAGCGCTTGCACACGCCACGCAGCGCCAGCAAGGGGGGAGTCGGCACGGTCACCATCTCCTTCCCGGGGCCCGGACCTGCTCGGAACCCGCCTGTCAGGTGAGCCCCGCCTTGCCGCATGCGGCCGCGAGTTGAGGGGTGCAGATCTGCCGGATCGTGTACACGCCGTCCTTCACCAGGGTGTTCTTGATGTTGCCGACGGTCACGGACACGGGGGTGAGCAATGCGGCGGGAACCGTCCTCCCGTCGCGGGTCCTCACCTTGCCCGTGGCGACCCGGTCGAGGTCTTCATGGCGGGCCGCGGCCACGGCCATGGCCGCGGCGGCGGAAGCCTCGGGTGGGAAGGGTTTGTAGACGGTCATGTACTGATCGCCTGCGACGATGCGCCGCAGGGCTCCCAGTTCGGCGTCCTGCCCGGTGACGGGAGGCAGTGGGGCGACCTTGTTCGCCTTGAGGGCGGAGATGCTGCCGGCGGCGAGGCCGTCGTTGGCGGCGTAGACCCCGTGGATGGTGGAGACGCCGAGGGCGGAGATGGCACCGGACATGTCGAGGTTCGCGCTCTCCGGCCGCCACTGCAGGATGTCGTACGCCTTGCCGATCTTCACTTTCCCGTTGAGCACGGACAGCGCGCCCTTCTTGAACGCCACCGCGTTGGGGTCGCTGGGATCGCCGTTCAGCATGACGATCGCTCCGGTGCGCGCCTCGGCGCCCATCGCCTTCAGTAGTGCCCTGCCCTGGAGCCTGCCGACCTCTTCGCCGTCGAAGGAGGCATAACCGGAGATCGGGCCCTCGGAGAGACGGTCGTAGGCGATGACCGGGATACCTGCCGCATGGGCCTTCTTGACCGCGACGCCGAGCGATCTGGCGTCGACGGCCACGAGCACGATGGCATCGACCCCCCTGGTGATCATCGAGTCGATCTGTTCCTGCTGGATGGCCACATCGCCCTTGGCGTTGACGTGCTCGACCGTGCAGTTGTGGCACAGCTCCGTGATCTTCTTCGTGAGCAGCGGCGTGTCCTGTGTCTCCCAGCGAGTCGTGGTGGCGTCCGGCAGCAGCAGACCGATCGTCAGGTTTTTGCCACCGCCGGAGCTGTTCCCGGCGTCGTGCCCGCAGGCCGTGAGAGCGACGGCCGTCGAGATCGCGGCCATGACGATGGCCGCGCCCCGGATGCAGGCCTTCATGCGAGAGACCTCCCTGTCCTTCACCTCGCGCGGCGAGGGCCCGGTGGCAGGACGACCACGTCGTAAGTGTGACACCGGCTGAGGAATATGTCCCATTGATACCCATATACGATTCTGGTGTGAAGCCACGGGCATACCAGGCCGACGCCGCCGACACCGGTTCACCGCTTCCGGTGCCGGAGGCGGTCACGAGCGAGCGGGCCCTGACGTTCGTGGGGGCGGCGTTGACAGCGGTCTATCTGCCCGGTGCCGGGAATCAGGAGCTTCGGCTGGTGGAAACGGCCGGATGCGCCCGTTGCGAGTACGGACTGCCGGAGCGTTTGCCACTGTCCGCTGATTCACCCGCGGCGCACACCTTTCGCACCGGCCGACCACTGTGGCTGACACCCGATGCGCTCGCCTCCTACTCCACGGGCGGGCCCACGCCCCCGCGGCCGGAGACCTCGCTCGCCGCGCTGCCCCTCGGGACGGAGGGCCGGCGGCTGGGCTGCCTCGTCGTCGTGGGGGATTCGGCGGGCGGCTTCGAGGCCGAGCAACGGCGCTTCCTGGAGCAGTACGCCGACGCCGTCGGCGCCGTGCTCCGGGCAGGAACCGGGCGGCCCGTTCCGCCGCTACTGGGTCCGGCCCTGCGGAGTCTGCGCGTCGGCTCCTTCGTCATCACGCCGGACACCGGCCTGATCGAGGCGGACGAGACGCTGCTCGAGCTCGCCGGCATCACGCCCGATGACTTCGACGGCAAGGCGGACACCCTGCTCGCGCATGCCCTCCCGGAGGACATGCACGCGCTGATGTCGGTCCTGGAGCCCTCCACCCAGACGGTCGGCCGACGGGAACTGGAGTTCCGTGTCCGCCACCCGACCGGTGAGATGCGCTGGCTGAGCCTGAGCTGCCAGGTGGCGGCCGACTTCGACGGCCGGCCGGAGCAGGTCCTGGGTGTGGTGACGGCGACCTCGGTCCTGCGGCAGAGCGCCGACGACGTGTCCAGGATCCAGTGGCTGACTGCCGCACTCGACGACGCCGTAACGGTCCGTGACGTCAGCCGGGTGGTGGTCACCGCGCTGGGCGAGCCGCTGGGCGCCGACCGGGTGGTGCTCGCCGAGTTGCAGGACGACCGGCTCGCCGTCACCGTGCTCGATCCGCCCGAGCCCGCCGCCTGGCCGCAGTGGTGGCGTTCCGAGTGGCGTTCGGAGTGGCCCGACGCGCCGGTCAGCGCCCTGCCCACCCTTCAGATGGCTCTGCGGGACGGACGAATGGATCTGTGGCCCGCCGGCGCGGCCCTCGAACCCGGACTCGCGGGCATCGGCGCCGGAGGGCTGGCCGTCCTGCCGCTCCCCGCCAAGGGCTGGGTCGCCGGCGTGTGCCTGGTCGGCTGGGACCAGCCGCACGAATTCGTCCCCGAGGAGCGGTTCCTGCTGACCGCCACCGCGGCGCTGGTGGGACAGGCCCTCAAACGTGCGCGCGAACACGACGCCGAACAGGAGCTCGCGACGATGCTGCAGCGCAGTCTCCTGCCCCGGCGCCTGCCCGAGCTGCCCGGCGGTACGGCCGTCGCCCGCTACCTGCCCGCCAGACGGGGCTTGCAGGTGGGTGGTGACTGGTACGACGTCATAGCCCTCTCCGAGGACCGGGTGGCGCTGGTCATCGGCGACGTGCAGGGACACAGCGCCGGAGCCGCGACGATCATGGGCCAGATGCGCACCGCGATCAGGGCGTACGCCGTGGAGGGCCATCCGCCCGACGTGGTCGTCTCGCACGCCAACCGGCTCCTCGTCGGTATGGAGACCGATCTGTTCGCCACCTGCTGCTATGCCGAGCTGGACATGGAGGAGGGCAACGTCCTGTTCGTACGGGCCGGGCACCTCGCACCGCTGGTGCGCCATCCCGACGGCAGGACCGAGGAGGTACAGGTCGAGGGCGGACTCCCGCTGGGCATCCTCGCGGACGCGGAGTTCCCCATGACCACCTGCGCGCTGGCCCCCGGCACGGTGATCGTCATGGTCACCGACGGCCTGGTCGAGGCCGTCGACCTGCCCCTGGACGAGGGTATGGACCGGACCCGCAGCGCGCTCGCCGCGGCTGATCCGGCGGATCCGGGAGAAATGGCCGACGAACTGCTCGGCGAACTCGACCCTCGTGAGGACGACGTGGCGCTGTTGCTGCTGCGCTACGACGGCATGAAGACCCGGCCGATACGGGCCGGCTGGGCGGTGTGGCGGCTGCCCGACGCCGTCATGCACGCACGCCGTTTCACCGCACGCGCGCTGCGTCGGTGGAAAGTCGAAGAAGTGACCGACGCGGCGTTGCTGGTCGTGTCGGAACTGGTCACCAACGGCCTCGTGCACACTCAGGGCCCGGTCCGCGTCGACCTGATGCTCCGCGGGGACCGGGTGCGGGTCAGCGTGAGCGACTGCTCGCCGCGTGCCCCGGCCAAGCCGGTGATCGTGGACTGGGACGCGACCGGCGGCCGAGGTCTGCTGCTCGTCGAAGCGATGTCGGAGTCCTTCGGCTCCGTGCCGGTGGCCGGCGGCAAACAGGTGTGGAGCGAGCTCGTCGTGCCGCACTGCGAGCAGGCTCACGTGGACGCGGGGCCCCGGACGGAGCGAGGGGGTCTGCCATGAGGACCCGTACACGGCACGTCGTAGCGGTGCTCGTCGCGGGATTCATGACGACGTGCCTGGCCGCCTGCGAAGAAGTGGAAGAGAAGAGGGGCAAGGACGGCTTCACCGTCGGCCTGCTGCTCCCGAGCCGAACCGTCCCCCGCTGGGAGCGGTCCGACAAGCCGCTGATCGAGAAGCGGCTGAAACAACTGTGCCCCCACTGCACCTTGGACTACGCCAACGCCCAGAACGACGCGATGAGGCAGCGGCAACAGATGAGCTCCATGATCACCAAAGGGGTCAGGGTCCTCATCCTCGACGCCACCGACACCAGGGCGCTGCGCTCCTCGATCCAGGAGGCGCACGAGGCGGGTGTCCCGGTCGTCGCCTACGACCGGCTCGCCGAAGGCCCGATCTCGGGCTACGTCAGTTTCGACGGCGCGCAGGTCGGCAGGCTCCAGGGCGAGGCGCTCCTGAAGGCCATGGGTGACAAGGCGAACGGCGCCAACGTCGTCATGATGAACGGCGATCCGAGCAGCCCCAACGCTGATTGGTTCCGCAGCGGCGCACTGTCCGTCGTCTCCGGCAGGGTGAAGATCGGAAGGGCGTACGACACCCAGGGCTGGAGCATGGACAGCGCCCACGCCAATATGTCCGCCGCGATGGCGGCCCTGGGGCCGGACCGGATCGACGGCGTCCTGGCGGCCAACGACACCATCGCCGCGGGCGTCATCGCCGCTCTCAAGAGCGCCCGGGTCAAGGACCTCCCTCCCGTCACCGGCCAGGACGCCGACCTCGACGCCGTGCGGCGCATCGTCAGGGGTGAGCAGTACATGACGGTCTACAAACCCTTCAAGGCGGAGGCCGCCGCGGCCGCCGCCATGGCCGTCGCCCTGGGACGCGGCGAGGACCTCGGCGCGATCGCCACGACGACGACCGACAGCCCCACCACCAGGCACATCCCCTCAGTCCTGCTCACGCCGAGGGCGGTGACGGTGGACAAGATCAAGCCGACGCTCCTCAAGGACGGCATGTACAGGGTCGACGAGATCTGCACCGCCGAGCTCCGGCCCGCCTGCGAACGGGCCGGACTCACCCGCTGAAGGGTCGCACTCATCCGCTGGGAGGACGAGTGGCGGGTACTCAGCGCACGGGGAAGCCGAAGGAGTACCCCTGCTGCTTCAGCCAGGGCAGGACCTCACGCAGGGCGGCCACGGTCTGCGAGCGGTCCCCGCCGGCGTCGTGGAAGAGGATGGTCGGGCCGTTGGAGATCTCGCTCTTGACGGTGGCGACGATGGCGCCCGTGCCGGGGTGTTCGAAGTCCTTGGAGTCGACGTTCCAGCCGAGCGGTCGCATGCCGTGGGAGGCGGCGAGGTGGCGGCTGTAGGGGGTGAAGGCGCCACCCGGGGCGCGGTAGTACTCCGGCCGGACGCCTCCGGAGGCCTGGGTGATCATGCGTTCGGCGTCCAGGATCTGCTGGGACTGGTAGGCCTGGGACTTGGTGTCCATGGTCGTGTCGTGCGAGACGGTGTGGTCGCACAGCCGGTGCCCGGCGGCCACCACCGCCTTGACCAGGTCCGGGTGGGCCTGGGCCTGGGTGCCCACCATGCAGAAGGTGGCCTTCACGCCGTTGTCCCGCAGCACCTGGAGGACCTGCGGCGTCCACGTGGGGTCCGGTCCGTCGTCGATGGTGATGTTGACGCCGTGGGTCCCGCGGTCCGATGCATGGGCGATGTCCACCGACACCGGCTTGCCACCGGGAGCCTCGGACCCGGCGTTCGGCGCGCCGGAGTGGGCCGAGCTGCCGGCCGGCCGCCCCTCGACGGGATTGGCCTGCGCGGTCCACATCGAGGTGGCGGCAGCCGCCGCCGTCACTCCGACCGCCGCCGCGAGAACCCGCCCGTGCCAACCCCGTCCCCCATGCCGCGACATGTCCGCCCCACTCCTCGTCGTCCTTGTGGATCTCGTGCACCCGTGAGGACGGCGATGGACCGCCGGGGGATGCGTCCGTTACCGATCACGGACAATTCCGCGGGGATTTGGAGACAGAGCGGCGACACCACGCAGGGAAAGTCCTCCGAACGAGCGGCGGCGAGCACGGTGTTGGTGACCCCGGCCCCCTCTTCCGGTATGCGGTCCGGGCTACGGCTGAGCTCGGTCCGAGTGGGTTCGCTGCTGACCGACTGCCAGCGTGAGTGCCGTCGGCCGCAGTCCGGGTGAGCTCGCGGTGAGGGTGACGCGGCCCGGCCTCTTCGCGGGCCGGAGGATCGCGAGTGCCTGCCCGTGCCAGGTGTGGCGGCGTGGTTGCCGGAAGCTGTCGACGTTGTGCGGATTGCCGTTGCCCACGGCGGCGAGCTCACCCGCGCCGTGTACCCGGAACGTCACCTCGAGCGTCGCGTCAGGGACGAGACGGCCGTGGCTGTCGGTCACTTCGACGAGCACGTGCGCGAGGTCGTCGCGGCTCGTGGTGAGATCCGTGACGTCCGAAACGAGCCGCAACGCGGCCGGAGCGCCCACCGTCCCGAGCGTCGTCCGGCCGATCTCCTCGCCGTCGCGGCCGGCGACCGCCGTCAACTCGCCAGGGGCGTACGGCACGGTGAACGTGGCCATGGAACGTTCGGGAGTCGCGGCGCCGCCCGGGACCTCGGCACCGTTGAGCAGCAACCGCACACGGTCGCCCGGCGTGTAGACATGAACCGTCATCGGGCGGCCGGGCTCGACGTCCCAGGTCCAGCTCGCCAACTCGTCGAAGTAGCCCCACCAGACGGCTACTTGCTCGGTCCCCGGCAGCGTCGGACGCTCCACCAGCATCTCCACGGGGCTGACGCCCGACACGGCCGCCCGCCAGCGGTTCTGCGGTTTACGCCGGCCGATCAGATCGAGGTCCCCGCAGTTCCCCTGGAAGTAGGGATACGGGTAGCCGAAGCCGCCCCAGGAGTGGTGCAGCGTCCGGGCGATCGACCATCCGGGCATGACGTCCTGGTCGCCGATGCCCGCGGCCGTGCCCTCGGGTGCCATCGGCGTCTTGCCGATCCCGGACTCTCCGAGATAGTCCCAGGCGGCCCAGACCCAGTTCCCCGCGGCCCACGTGTGGTCGTTCACGAACTTCGTGTCCTGGTGGATCGTCGCGGGAAAGCCCTCGCTCTGGGTCATCGCCCGCTCGGGGTGGGCGTCGTGCAGGGGCCCGTAGCCCTTGCCGTTCGCGTTGTAGTGCACGTCGCCCACATCGACGTAACTCCAGGACGGATCGTCCGCGCTGAAGGTCGAGCCGCCGCCCAGGGTGATCGGGCGGGTTCGGTCGAGGGAACGCAGGCGATCCGCCAGCTGTGCGCCCCGCTGTCCGTTCGTCCTGTCGGTGATCTCGTTTCCCAGGGACCAGATCACCACGCTGGGGTGGTTGCGGTCCCGCAGCACCGCGCTGGTCAGGTCCCGCTCCCACCATTCGGGGAAGTACACGGAATAGTCCTGGGGGTTCTTGCCCGTGTCCCACACGTCGAAGAACTCGTCCATCACGAGCATGCCGAGCCGGTCGCAGGCGTCGAGCAGAGCGGGTGTCGGCGGATTGTGGGCGGTGCGCAGGGCGTTGAAGCCGGCCGCCTGGAGGATCTCGACCCGGCGTTCCTCCGAGCGGCCGAGCGCGACGGCCCCCATCGGCCCGTGGTCGTGGTGGACACACCCACCGGTGATCTTGAGCGGTTCGCCGTTGAGCAGGAAGCCCACCTGGCCGTTCCACACCAGTGAGCGGATCCCGAACCGGACGGTGACGGTGTCGACGACCCTGCCGCGCACCAGCACTTCGGCGCATGCGGTGTAGAGGTTCGGTGAGCCGGGGGACCACAGCGCGGCCCGCTCGATCGGGATGTCGAGCGACGAGCCGGCCGTGACGCCCGATCCGACACTCCGTGCGGGCGCGTGTCGCGTGGCCACGACGTGCCCGCGCGGGTCGAGGACCGTGACCCGTACGGACGCCCTGGCGGGCCGTGCGCCGAGGTTGGCGACCGACACCTCCACGTGAGCGACCGAGCGGCGCTCGCTCACCTCGGGCGTCGTCACGTGAACGCCCCAGAGCGGGATCCGCACGGGCCCCGTCACGGTGAGCCACGTATGCCGGTAGATCCCCGATCCCGAGTACCAGCGGCTGTTCTGGCCGCTGTTGTCGACCCGGACGGCGAGTACGTTCGGTCCCGTCGGGTTCAGGTGTGGGGTCAGATCGTAGGCGAACGCCGTGTAGCCGTAAGGGTGGAAGCCCAGGTGTACGCCGTTGAGCCAGACGTCCGCCTTCTGGTAGACGCCGTCGAAGCGCAGCTCGACCTGTGGCCCGCCCGCGTCGAAGCCCGACGTGGAACGACCGCCGCCGAGCTCCGGCACCCTGAAGTGCTTGCGATACCAGCCGATGCCGCCCACCGTGTATCCGGTCGAGCCGCCGTTCTGACTGTTCTTCGTGTCGAACGGGCCTATCACCTGGGGAGGTTCGGGCGCCGACGGGTCGGGTTCCTTGAGCACGAGGAGGGACGGGTCGCTGGTCGCTGCGCCGTCGGTGGAGGTGGCGTACGGGAGGTCCTCGATGCTCCAGTCGTGCGGAAGGTCGAGCGCCCGCCAGGAACCGTCGTCGAAGGACGGGTCCGCGGCGTCGCTCGTGTCGCCGCGGAAGAAGAGCCACCCTTCGTCGAACGACCACTCCCTGGCCCACCCGACCCGGGCCGGACCGTCCTGATCGGCCGCTGCGGCCGGCGGGTCGAACGCGAGCGCTGCCGTGCCCACGGCGACCGTGCCCAGTTGCAGAGCCCGACGCCGTGATACGTCGCCACTCAGGGCGCCGCGCGAGTCCTCGATCGCGTCGTCACCGGCCCGCTTCTCAGCGCCGCCGCCGCGCCGCTGGTCCTTCATCGTCATGTCGCCCACCCCACCCAGTGATTCGGCATTTCGAACAGAAGTCAGTATGTTGAACTGTCGCAGACATGACAGAACTAGAGGGGCGGAGCCGCCGAGTCAAGACGGCGAAGGACGAGCACCTCTCGTCGGAAGGCTCCATGGGGCTTCGGCCGGACGATCGTGGGAGCTGGGGCATGCTGGCAGGATGGGGGCCATGCCGAAGGAACTGCTGCTGGTCAGAGCCCGTGGGCTGTGGGAGGGCCTGGCCCGGGTGCCGGTGTCGTTCGCGCCGACGGGTGGTGTGAACGTGGTGGTCTCCGCGGAGTCCGGGCTGTGCCCCGTCGGCTGGGTCGTAGTGGTCGCCCTGGGCGGGTCGGCGATCGTGACCGTGCCGAGCGAGAGCGCCGCCGTGACCGTTCGCGACGCTGTGGCGGGTCTGCCGGTGGGAGACGTCGTGGATGGCGTCGCGGTCCGGGAGGTGCTGCCCGTGGCCCGGGTGCTGGGGCCGGCAGCGCTTTCTTACGTGTCTCCGGAGGCTTTTCGTCCGGTGGAAGCCGGTGCGGCGACGGTGGAGCGACTGCCGGCCGGCCACCCCGAACTGCGGCAGCTGGAGCGGGCGGCAGGTCGTGAGGACGCCGGCGAGGCCGCACTGGACGAGAGCACGTCGCCCGTGTTCGTGATCCGAGAACATGGGCAGGTGGTTGCCGCTGCCGGGTATCGGGCCTGGCCGAGTCGGACCGCGCACATCGGCGTGCTGACGGCGCCGGGAGCGCGAGGACGCGGGCTGGCACGGGTGACGGGCTCGGCGACGGTCGAGCATGCCCTCGCTGCCGGACTCCTGCCGCAATGGCGCGCGCGGCCTCCCGCCTCCCGGCGTGTCGCCGCCGTACTGGGTTTCGAGGAGCTGGGCTCCCAACTCAGCGTTGAGATCGCCGGTTGAGATCGCCTGGGAGCGGTCGACGGCCGTTCTCGGGCCGCCCGTACCGGCGTCGCACGGCCAGGCCTGGGCGACGACCCGCGTCTACGAGGGTGCGTTGTCCCGGCGCTGTTCCGCCGGTGCCGGGCCGGCCGCAGCGGGCGGTCGGCTCTGCGGCGCGTTGTCCTGGGCGGGGCGCGTCCCGCCGCGTAGGGCCGAGGCGAGGGCGGAGACCAGCGCCATGCCCGCGGCGACGCTGAAGACGATGGCCAGTCCGTGGTGGAACGGGCCGGAGACCAGTTGCGGGAAGAAGGTGTGACCGGTCAGGGTGGCGTGCTGGGCCGCCGTGAGGTGGGTGAGGGTACCGCCGGATCCGAGCAGGTGCCCGATGGGGTTGTTGCCGAGGAACGTGGCGAACAACGTGCTCACCGGGGGTAGCGACGCGGCGTGCTCGGCGGTGCCGGCCGGTACGCCGTGCGCCTGGAGTCCGCTGCTGAGCGCCGCGGGCAGGGATGAGGCCAGTCCGGAGACCATCAGGGAGAAGAACACACCGATGGACAGAGCGGTGCCCGAGTTCTGGAACGTGGAGCGCATGCCCGAGGCGACGCCCCGGTACTCGGGCGGCACGCTGCCCATGATCGAGGACGTGTTCGGCGCGGAGAACATGCCCTGGCCCAGCCCGTTGAGCAGGAGCAGCGTCGCGAAGAGCCCGTAGTCGAAGTTGATGGGCAGCGCGAGCAGCCCGAGGAAGGACACCGCGACGACGACCAGTCCGGCCGTGGAGAACATCCGGGCGCCGAACCGGTCCGACAGGTAGCCCGAGACAGGGCCCGCGATCAGGAAGCCGAGCGTCAACGGCAGCATGAAGATGCCCGCCCACAGCGGGGTGTCCTCGAACGCGTAGCCGTGCAGGGGCAGCCAGATGCCCTGCAGCCAGATGATGAGCATGAACTGCAGCCCGCCGCGTGCGATCGCGGTCAGCAGCGCCGCCAGGTTGCCCGCGGCGAACGCCCGTATCTTGAACAGCGACAGGGTGAACATGGGGTCGGCGACGCGCGACTCGACGTAGCAGAAGAGCAGCAGCAGTACGACGCCGCCGATCAGGCCGCTGAGCACCCACGGATTTCCCCAGCCGGTGGCGTCGGAGCCGTAGGGCTGGATGCCGTAGGTGATGCCGGCCAGCAGGATTCCGGCGCCCGCGGCGAAGGTGATGTTGCCCAGCCAGTCGATGCGTCCGGGGCGCCCCGCCGCGGTCTCGCGCAGGCTCAGGTACGACCAGATGGTCCCGGTGATGCTGATCGGCACGCTCACCCAGAACACCGCGCGCCAGTCGACGGCGGCGAGGAGGCCACCGGCGAGCAGGCCGAGGAACTGGCCGGCGAGCGCGGTGATCTGGTTGATGCCGAGGGCCATGCCGCGCTGCCGGGTGGGGAAGGCGTCGGTGAGGATCGCGGCCGAGTTGGCGGTGAGCATGGAGCCGCCGAAGGCCTGCACGATGCGCCAGAGAATCAGCCACATCGCGCCGGCGCCGGCCCGGAAGGGGTCGAGGGACAGCGCGACGGAGGCACACGCGAAGATGAGGAAACCGAGGTTGTAGATCTTGACCCGGCCGTACATGTCGCCGAGTCGGCCGAGGACGACGACGAGCACGGCCGACACCAGGAGATAGCCCAGGATCATCCAGAGCAGATAGCCGATGTTGCCGGGCGCGAGCGGGTCGAGCCCGATCCCGCGGAAGATCGCGGGCAGCGAGATGATCACGATGGAGGCGTCCATCGTGGCGATCAGCACACCGAGCGTGGTGTTGGACAGGGCGACCCACTTGTAGCCGGGGCCCGCGGGGGTGTCCTTCCGGCGCGTCCAGCGCGAGGTGGGCGCGGTCACAGCCGTTCCGCCAGTCGGTCGAGGAGGGGCAGGGCCGACGCGAGTGCCCCGCGCTCCTCCGGGGTGAACTCGTCGAGGACGGCCGAGAGCCGGTGTACGGACTCGGAGCGCCGCTCCGCCAGCATGGCCCGTCCTTCCTCGGTGATCGCCACGATGATCCGTCGCCCGTCCGCCGCGTCGGGGCCACGACCGACGAGCCCGCGCTGTTCGAGTACGGCGAGCGTGCTGGCCATCGCCTGCGGCCGTACGCGTTCCAGGTCGGCGAGGGATCCCGGGGAACTGGGGCCGTCGGCGGCGAGCCGCGCGAGCACCGAAACACCGGAGAGTGACACGTCCCCCACGGCGTGGGCCTGGCGCAGTCGCCGGGTCATCCGGCCCACGGCGAGGCGAAGGTCGGAGGCGAGCCGGACGGTGTCGCTCGGTCCGTGGGGGTGATCGGTACCTGCTTCTCTATCCACCTGCACAAGTACTAACAATAGTTTTATCAGTCTGGACTGGCCAATCAAATGTTAGTAATGACCGGACGGGCGATCCCCGGCGACGGCAGGTGATCCCCGACGGCGACACTCCGCTTCCCGTGTGCCCGCACTGCCGCGGCGCACCCTCTGTCGCGTCCGAATGATTGAACGTACTCTGACAAGTCATAGAACTTCGGGCGTGATTGACTGGGGGAGCCGTCATGTCCTGGGACAACAACGGCCCGCGCGCCGGATTTGTCGTACCGCCGATGCCGAGCACACCGCCGCCCGCTCCGGCTGACGGGCCCCGAGCGGCCGCGGTGGCCCTGCTGAACCTGTGCGGACTGGGCCTGGGTTACGCGCTGGTGCGCCGTCGGGGACTCATGGCGCTGTGCTGGGTCGCGACCGCGCTGCTGCTCTTGGTGGCCCTCCCCGCGGACCCGGACGGCGTCCCGGCCGCAGCCGTTGTCGCCTACTTGGTCTTCCTCGGTCTCGCGGCCGTTCATGGTGCGGTCGTGGGGTTGCGGACCCGTCTGGTGTGGCCACCGCGCGCCTGGCTCGCGATCGCGCTCGGGGTCGTCCTTCTGGCCGTGCCGACCGGAGGCGTCGCCCTGTACGACGGCGCGCGTGACGACGCCACCGAGGCGATGCTCATGGACCGGCTGGAGCGGGCGGACAAGCTCGTCCAGACCGCCGGCAAACAGCCGTTCGCGACGGCGGAGGCCGACTACCGCCGGGCCCTGGCGGTCTATCAAGGCCTGCGCGGCGACCATCCCGGCTCCCGCGCGGCAGCCCGGGTCCCCGACCGGCTCAAGACGTACTACGCCACAGTCGGTGCGCCCTACGACCAGAAGAACTACTGCGACGCCATAGCGCCCCTGAAGTACCTGCGCACCGTACCGAGGACCATGGGCAAGCGGGCACTCGGAGCACTGTCCACCTGGCCCGACGATCGGCTGGCGACCTCG
Organism: Streptomyces sp. NPDC111507; assembly: GCF_055638955.1. Taxonomy (NCBI): domain Bacteria; kingdom Bacillati; phylum Actinomycetota; class Actinomycetes; order Kitasatosporales; family Streptomycetaceae; genus Streptomyces; species Streptomyces sp. NPDC111507. The sequence continues at coordinate 281,135 of NZ_JBVKBU010000007.1, forward strand.
CTCTACGAGTGCGCGTCGACGTCGCTGAGCGGCGGCGAGGCGGACTGGACCACGCACTTCAGCGATCTCCTGACGACGTTCCCGCGGTCCGCGGCGGCCGCGAAGGTGGAGCCGACCGTCAAAACGGCCGTCGACAAGGCCGTGAGACAGGTGGCCGGCGGCGATCCCTGCACGGCCGTCCAGCACCTCAACAGCCTGGGTACCCAGGTCCGTGCGCTGCCCGGAGAAGAGGCGGGTGTGGCCGCGGACCTCGGCAAGGACGCCGACCGGGCCGACAGGACCGCGGACTCGGGTACGTACGCCTGCGGAGTGGACCAGTACAAGGACGGGCGCTTCGACGAGGCCGTCACCACGATGAACGACTTCGTCAAGAACCATCCGCACCACACGAACCGAGCCCGCGCCCAGAAGATCGCCATCGCGGCGGAAATCGCCCAGACGGTGCCCGCCGCGGGCAAGAGACTGCCCACGACGGCATCCGGCGGCAGTATCTCCGTCACCGTCAAGAACGACAGTCCCGACGACATCACCGTGATGTACACGGGGCCGGTGACGGGAAGCTTCCCTCTCAAGGCCTGCGGGAGTTGCTCGTCCTACTCCCTCGCCAGCACGCTCGTGCGAGGCTTCACACCGTGCAACGACAGCGGGAAGAAATATCCGCAACGGACCATCCGACTGCCCGCGGGCACCACGTACTTCGTGCACAAGGCCCGGAGCGGAACCGGGAAGTCCCCGGCCTCGGACACGGCCAAGCTGAGGTCCGGCTACATCTACACCGAGTGCGCCTACACGACGAGCTTCGGCTACTGAGGCCCCGGCGTGTGGAAGGGGCGTGGGCCCGGCTGATCGCGACGCTCTCGGCCGGTGCGCCGGGAACCCGCGTCGCGGTCGTCCACGGCCGACTCGGAGACCGACCGCAAGGAGAGGTGCATCGTGACGGACGAGCAGAGCGAGGTGCCGGACAGCACCGCGGTGCGCGTCGCCCTCTGGCGGGCGATGCACGTGCGGGTCGACTCGTCGCCCTACGTGATCGAGGACGAGATCGGGCTGCGACTGGCGGCACCTGAGGAAGGATGGTGGCTCCGCCCGGACATGGACCCGCGGGGCACCAGCGGGTTCCGGGCGGCCATCGTGGCCCGAGCCCGTTTCATCGAGGACCTGGTGGCCGAACAGGCCGGCCACGGCGTCGCCCAGTACGTCGTGCTGGGCGCCGGTCTGGACACCTTCGCCCAGCGCAGGCCCGAGATCGCCGCCCGTCTGAGGGTGTTCGAGATCGACCAGCCGGGCACCCAGGCCTGGAAGCGCCGACGCCTGATCGAACTCGGCTACGGGATCCCCGACCGGCTGCGACTCGTGCCGGTCGACTTCGAGGCGGGTGCGGACTGGTGGGAGCAACTGTCCGACGCCGGCTTCGATCCCGGCCGGCCGACGGTCGTCGCCTGCACCGGCGTCACCATGTACCTCACCAAAGACGCCATCGCGGCGACCCTGCGGCGGCTCGCCCTGCTCGCCCCGGGCTCGACGCTCGCCATGACCTTCATGCTGCCGGCCGAACTCGTCGATGACGCAGACCGCCCCGCACTCGAGGCGACCAAGCCACGGGCGCAAGCGGCCGGAACGCCGTCCATCAGCTTCTATGCCCCGCAGGAGATGGTGGCGCTGGCCCGTCACGCCGGCTTCAAGGACGTCCACCACGTGCCGGGGACCGTCCTCGCCGAACGCTACTTCGCCGATCGGACCGACGGCCTTCGCCCGTCGAGCGGAGAAGATCTGTTGTTGGCCACTACCTGACGGGTGGTCGCATGGCCGGTGACGTGAGGTTCGAGCCCGATCTCTACCGCGGTACGGCCGGATACTACGGCCGGTTCCGGCTTCCCTACCCCGACGTGATGATCGCCGATCTCGTACGCCGGACAGCCCCCTCGGGAAGGGGGCGCCTGCTCGACCTGGCATGCGGCACCGGCCAACTCGCCTTCCCGCTGCGCGACTCGTTCGCGGACGTGTGGTGCGTGGACGCCGAACCCGGCATGACCGAAGCGGTCCGCGCCAAGGCGATCACCGTCGGCGCGGCCCACATGCGTACGATCACCGTCGGCGCCGAGGATCTGCCCGCCGGGCCGGACAGTTTCCAGTCGATCGTCATCGGCAATGCCTTCCACCGGCTCCGCCGCGCCGCGGTCGCCGGACTCGCCCACACCTGGCTCAGGCCAGGAGGCTGCCTCGCACTGTGCTGGTCGACCTCCCCCTGGGCGGGCTCCCAGGACTGGCAGCGGGCGCTCGCCGGCGTGCTGCGAACATGGCGGAACGCCCTCGGCGCGGCCGGACGCGTTCCGCCCGGCTGGGACCAGCCGAGGCAGCGGGACCCTGACCACGACGTGTTGTCCCGTGCCGGGTTCGAGCCCGCCGGACGCCACGAGTTCTCGGTCGAGCACCACTGGACGAACCGTGAACTCGCCGGGCACATCCGGTCGACATCGTTCCTGCCGCCGCCGGTGCTCGCGGACCACGCCGCCGCCTTCGACGCCGAACTCACCGCCGGACTCAGCCGCCACACGGCCGACGACCGCCTCACCGAGACGGTCGGCTTCGCCTACGAACTGGCCCGCAAGCCGGCACGGGCGTGACAGCCGACGGGCGACGGTGGTGGGTTGTGAAGTGCTTCAGCAGGGCGCCGGCTCGTCGAGGAGGGCGCGGGCGAGACGGTGCAGCTCGTCGTCGTCCTTCCACGTGAGGCGACGCGGAGAGGTGGCACAGAGCTGGAAGACGACCACATCGCCTCGGTCGTCCTGCGCCGCGACGGCATGCCCGACCTGGCGGCACACATCACCGGAGGGACGTTCCTCATCGCCGGGCCCGACCTGACCGACCTGCCGGAGCGCGGCCCCGTCACGGCCGCGCTGGTCGCCCGGGATTACTCCGGAAACGTACGCGAAGGGCTTCCCCACCAGGAGCAGGACTGACGCGACCGCACGGGAAGGACGTGGACGAGTACGTGCAGATGCGGCGCGTGGACGTCGTAGGGGGCGTGAGGGAGCACTCGGGCAGCGTGCCATTACTTCCCCCCACGCCCCTTTTGCCTTCTATATCCGTTCGCCTAGCGTGGTGCCGTACGACCACCGCCGGGTCCGGACCGCGACGCGGGGGCGGTCGGCGTGAACAGGGGGGTGGGGACGATCAACAGCAGAATGGCACGCCCACGGGGTCGGCGCTCTCGGGCGCGCGGGGTTCTGGGATGCGTCGCGGCTGTCTGCGCGGTGCTCATGCTGAGCACGGCGCCGGCACAGGCCGGGCAGCACCAGGACGCCAACGAGTACGCGATATGGAACTTCCACGGTGCCAAGGGGTTCTGGAACATCGACCAGCGGGTGCAGATCACCCAGAAGGCGAACCACTCGTACTGGGCCATGATGTGGGACTTCACGGCCACACCGGGCAACGGCGGGTACATGGGCCTGCAGACCGACGGGACGCGCTTCAATCACACGACCGGTGAGACGGCGATCTTCTCCCTGTGGAACGCCAACGCCAGCAGGGGGAGCTGCGGGGCGTTCGGCGGCGAGGGGACGGGGCTCAGTTGCCGGCTCGCTTATGCCATCGACCGGCAGGCCGACTACCGGCTTCGGGTGTGGCGCCTGAACGCGGACTCGGGAGGGCAGTGGTGGGGCGCGTGGATCCAGAACATGAAGACGGGCGTCGACACCGCCGTCGGAAGTCTCCGGGTGCCGCGCGATCAGACCCTGCTCGGCGTCCCGTCCAACTTCAGCGAGTACTTCGGCACCGCCGTCGCCTGCGACAAGGTGCCCCAGTCGGTCGCCTACTTCACCCAGCCCGCGGCGAACGCACAGGGCAACGGCACCTACCGATACGGCTCCACGTATGCACGATCGACCCGTGGCCGTTGCACGGGCGGAAACGTGCAGCTGGTCGACCTGGGGTGGACGAAGGCCGCCAAGGTGACGCTCGGCGGACGGTGACGTCCCGCTGGGGCGCCGCCCCACCGTGGCCCAGCGCGAACCGGGAGTGCCGGTGAGGGAGCTCGCGTGGCGGAGACCGGGTTCCTTGTGCCGGCGCGCGGCTGACCGGGTGAGCTGGGGCAGTCGATGGCCCCGCGCCTGATGGGTGGGCGCGGGGCCATGCGGTGGGGTGGAACTACAGGGCGGTCGCGGCGCCCTGAAGGTTCTTGGCGGCCAGCGCCAGTCCCTCGGTCTGGGAGTAGGCGGCGTCCTCGTGTTCTATGTTCACGGCCATGTCCGGGTCGATCTCGGCGAGGGCGCGCAGGAACTCGGTCCAGTAGGCGACGTCGTGTCCGACGCCGACGGCGACGAACTTCCACGCCGGGTTCTCGGGCCAGGCGTTGCACCAGAACCCGTAGCCGGTGGGCACCTTGCCCGGCGCGTCGGCGGGCACGCGGGTGAACGAGGTGTCCAGCACGCCACGGATGTCGGCGCCGGGGCAGAGCGTCGCGTCCTTGGCCGCGGCGTGGAACACCAGCGGACCCAGCCACTCGATGCAGGCGATGACGTCCATGCCCTGCCACATCAGGTGTGAGGGGTCCATCTCTGCGCCCACGTTCGTCGCGCCGGTCTCGTCGACGAGCCGCTTCAGGGTGACCGGGGAGAACACCAGGTTGTGCGGGTGCATCTCGATGGCGACCCGGACGTCGTTCTCCCGGGCCAGCGCGTCGATCTCCTTCCAGAACTCGACGGCTACGCCCCACTGGTAGTCCAGGACGTCCATGTAGACGCCGTCCCAGGGGTTGACGACCCAGGACGGGTACTTCGCGTCGGGGTCGGAGCCCGGTGTGCCGGACATGGTCACCACGTGCCTCACACCGAGCAGGGCGGCGAGGCGGATGGCGCGGCGCAGGTCGTCGGCGTGCTTCGGGCCGACGCCGGGGAGCGGGTTGAGCGGGTTGCCGTTGCAGTTGAGGCCGGTCAGCTCCATCCCGCGGTCGGCGAAGGTCGCCAGGTACTCCTCGCGCGCGGTGGCCGAGGACAGCAGCAGGTCGACCGGGCAGTGGGGGGACGGAATGAAGCCGCCGGTGTTGACCTCCACGGAGGTCAGGCCGTTCTCCTTAAGGATGTCGAGGGCCTCGGTGAGAGGGCGGTCGTGCAGACAGGCGGTGTAGGCGCCGAGCTTGAGGGCCATGTGGGTGCTCCTTGGACGCGGGTGGGGGTCAGGCGGTCAGGCGGCGGGCGGAACCGTGACGGCGGCGCCACCGCCCAGGGAGGACTCGACGACGGCCCGGATGATCTTCATGGTCCGCAGCGCGTCGGCGAAGGTGGCGCAGGCCGGCAGCGGCTCGGCGACGCTCGCGACCTGGTCGAGGAAGGCCCGGGCCTGGTAGGTGAAGTTGTCGGCGTTGCTGGCACCCACGCCCGGCGCCTCCATCGGGACCCCGCCCGCGAAGTACGGCAGTTGCGGGCCGGCGATGATCTGGCGCGCGCCTCGGGTACGAGCCTCGGGCTGGGCGTCGTCGAAGAGGTACTCGGCGGGCCGGTGCTGGTCGAACGCGGCGCGGCCACCGACGCCCAGGATGTCGAAGGACAGCCCGTTGGGCAGGCCGAAGCCGGTGCGTGTCACCGAGAAGGTGCCGATGAGACCGGACTCGAAGCGGGCGGTGAAGGAGGCGGTGTCCTCGTTCTCGACCTCACCGAACTCGTCGGAGACGGGAGCCGCGTTGTGCCCCACGACCGCGCCCAGCGGCAGGGGCCGCTTGGGGATCTGCGTCGTCAGCGAGGCACCGGAGACCGAGGCGATGGGCCCCGCGACGTACTCGGCGGCGTCGATGACGTGCGAGCCGATGTCCCCGAGCGCACCGGAACCGAGGCCGCCCTTGAATCGCCAGCTCAGCGGCCCGTTCGGGTCGGTCGCGTAGTCGCACCAGTAGCGGCCGCTGAACAGGGTCGGGTCACCCAGCTCGCCACGCCGGACGTGCTCGCGGATCGCGGCGATGGCGGGGGAGCGGCGGAAGGTGTACCCGACGGCGGTCACGACATCGGCGGTGCGTTCCAACTCGGCCATGGCGCGGGCGTCCTCCATCGACCCGGCAAGCGGCTTCTCGCACAGCACGTGCTTGCCCGCGGCGACCAGTGCCTCGGCGATCGGCCGGTGCAGCGCGTTGCCGACGACGATGCTGACGGCGTCGATCGCCGGGTCCTCGGCGACGGCCTCCCAGCTCGGGAGTGCCTTCTCGAAGCCGTAGCGGCGGGCGGCGTCCTCGCCGAGTTCGACGTTGGCATCGGCGATCGCGGCGAGCCGGACCGGCGGCAGACCGACGCCGAAGACCGTGTTGACGTTGCGGTAGCCGGCGGCGTGGCTGCGCCCTGCCATACCGGCGCCGATGACCGCGACGGAGAGGGGTTTGGCGGACGTGGTCATGGGGGTGCCTCTCTCAAGGAAGGTTCACAAGGAAGGTTCACAAGGAAGGAAGGAATGTCAGCCCGCACCCGGGACGTCCGTGCCGGGGCGTTCGTGTCGGGGCGTTCGTGGTCCGTCAGGACCAGGTGGCCAGGTGCTCGTCGATCTTCTTCCGCATGAAGACGGAGGACTCCATGGCGCGTTCTTCCCAGGCGAAGACACAGGCCGTGAGGGTGCCGTCGAAGCCGTTCGCGCGCAGCTCGCGGAAGAGTTCGTCGAAGTCCACCTCGCCCTGGCCGATGTCGAGGTGCTGATGGATCCGGGCCGATGTGCCGGGCGGGTTGAGGATGTAGCGGTTGCCGGAGGACGCGGTGTGGTCCAGGGCATCGGCGAGGTGGACGTGGGTGAGCAGGTCGCCGGCGTACTTGATGATGCCGGGAGCGTCGTTGCCGATGTGGAAGGTGTGCGGGGCGCAGTACAGGAAGCTGACGTTCGGGTGGTTGATGCCGCGGATCAGATTGATCGCGTCGTGGCCGTCCTCGATGAAGTCGTCGGGGTGCGGCTCCAGGGTGAGGCGGATGCCCTCCCGCTCAAGGAGCGGCAACAGGTCGTCCATCGACTTCCAGAACTGGGCCTCGCTACGGTCCGGATCTTCGGGCCGGCCGTTGAGCTCGGAGATCATGCTGTCCACGCCGAGATCGGCGGTGATCCGGATGGCGCGCTTCCAGTAGCGGACGGCGGCCTGCCGGGCATCCTCGTCCGGTCCCGACCAGCGGAACAGGGGCAGGACGGAGGAGACGCCGACGCCCGCCGAGTCCAGCGCCTTGCGGAACTTCCGTACGGTCGCGTCGTCGACGCGCGGGTGCCGGAAGAAGGGGATGAAGTCCTCCCGGGGGGAGAGTTCGATCCATTCGTAGCCCAACTCGGCGACCACGGAGGGTAGTTCGAGGAGCGGAACGTTACGGATCATGTAGGGGTCGAGGGCGATCTTCACGGGAGTCTGCCTTCCGGTCACGGGGAGACGGTGGAGCGTTGGGGCAGGATGTCTTCGGTCCAGCGGCGGTGCCTGGTGGTGCCCGGAGGCGGGTGGAGGTCGTGGGACCGCCGTGTGCACCGGGATGCCGCCACGTCATGTCCGCCCTGTACCTGGGGCCTTTACATGCCCGAACGAGATCTCGTTCTTGGCGCGCCGGGCGAGGACGCGCGTCAGAGGACGCTGGGCGGTCCGGCCGCCGGTCTCCTTGGGGCCAGGGCCAGGGCCAGGGCTGGGGCCGGAGCCAGGGCCGGCGGTGTGGTCACCGCCGGCGCGGCCTGCTGGGGCACGGTCCTCACCGGGTGCCCTTCGCGGCGAACTGGGCGACGGTGTCGACGTTGGACTTGTCGACGAACGCCGGGCCGGTCAGGATCGGCTGCTCGCCGCCGCCGCTGTAGTTGCCGTTCGTCTTGTAGAGCCACAGCGAGTCGACGGCCAAGTAGCCCTGGAGGTAGGGCTGCTGGTCGACCGCGAACTGGATACTTCCCTTCTCGATGGCGGAGATGAGGTCCTTGTTGAGGTCGAAGGTCGCGACCTTCGCCTTGCTGCCGGCCTCGGACGTCGCCTGCGCGGCCGTCAGCGCGAACGGAGCGCCGAGCGTGACGACCTCGTCGATGGACGTGTCCTGCGCGAGCTTGGCGGTGATCGTCGACTTCACGGACGGCATGTCGGTGCCGTTGACGTAGAGGTTGTCGGTCTTGCCGCTGAAGGTCTTCTTCACACCGGCGCAGCGCTGTTCCAGGTTGACGTCCCCCTGGGCCTGCACGACGCACAAGGCGTGCTTGGCGCCGGTGCCGTTGAGCTTGGTGCCGAGCGCCTGGCCGGAGACGGACTCGTCCTGACCGAAGAACGACAGCAGACCCTGCTTCTTCCATTCGGACAGGCCGGCGTTGAAGCCGACGACCGGGATGCCGGCCGCCTCGGCCTTGGCGACCACGGCCTTCATGGCGTCGGGCTTGGCGAGGGTGACCGCGATGCCGTCGACCTTCTGGTCGATCGCGTTCTGCACGAGGTTGGCCTGGTCGGCGGCGGTCTCGTCGTTGGCGTAGATGAGCTTGACGTTGTCCTTGGCGGCGGCGGCCTCGGCGCCCTTGCGGATGGTGTCCCAGAAGGTGTCGCCGGAGGGCGCGTGGGTGACCATGGCGATCGTCATGCGGGGGGTGTCGGCCTTGCCCGCCGACACCGCGGCCCCGCTCTCCGCGGCCTTCTTCCCGCCGGAGCTGCTGGAACAGCCGGCGAGGGTGAGAGCGGCCGCGGCGGTCACCGCCACGGCCGGGGCCATTCTGCGGAATCGGGGAGAACGGGGGAGGGATGTGTGGCTCATGGCGCGTGCACCTCGCTGTGCAAGTGAGAGGGAGTCGGGCGGTGGGCTGTGGATGCGCGGCTGCTGGATGGGACCGGGGAGGTCGCGGCGGCCTCGGTCGGGGCGCCGTGCGCGGGAGAGACCTGCTGCATCGGGTGCGGCGGGCTCAGAAGCGGGTGGGGTGCCCGGAAGCTGTTGGCAGCCGGACACAGGCCCTCGACGCGGTGGAGTCGATGGCCTGGACGTGATGACCGTGCTGCGGTCGAGACGATGCGGTGGCTTGGCGAACTCGGTCTGCGGGACGGTGACGTAGCCGGTCTCGGAACGCCGGGAGCCGTAGCGGTCCGAGCTGACTTCGTTGGAACGTCAGGACAATTTAAAGCGCTTTAAGTTCTGGTACTATCGGCTCGTTTCGTGAACGTGTCAAGGGTGTTGCCCGAGGAGATCTGCCGGGAGGTGCGAGTGGACGATGACGCTTCCGCGAGTCGCAGGGACGGCGCGAGCAAACGCCCCCGGCTGGAGGACGTGGCCGCACGCGTGGGCGTGTCCACCGCGTCCGTCTCCCTGGTGCTGCGCGGTGTGCCCGGCCCCAGCGAGCGCACCCGACAGCGCGTCCTGAAGGCAGCCGCCGAGCTCGGTTACCAGGTGGACCGCACCGCCAGTCTGCTGGCCAGCAGACGCACCCGGCTGCTCGGCGTCATGGTCGACATCCACAGCCCCTTCCACGCGGATCTGGTCGAGCACCTCCACACGGCCGCCGAGGAGGTCGGCTACGACCTCGTCCTCAGCACCCAGACCCGCACCCGCGACGAACACACCGCCGTCGAGACGCTGCTGGCCTTCCGCAGCGAGGCTCTGATCCTGCTCGGCCCGACCGCCTCAGGAGACGCGCTCGCCGCGCTGGACCGCAAGGCTCCCGTCATCGCCGTCGGCCGCCGGATCGCCGACGCCGACCTCGATGTCGTCCGCTCGGCCGACGACGACGGGGTCGGCCAGGTGGTCGACCACCTGGTGGAGCTCGGCCACCGCGCGATCACCTACGTCGACGGCGGCAAGGGCGTCATCGCCACCGACCGTCGCCGCGGCTACCGCGCCGCCATGCGCCGTCACGGCCTGGACGCGCACATCGGGGTGCTGCGCGGCGACAACACCGAAACGGCCGGCGAACGTGCCGCCCGCCAACTGCTCGACGGCGCCGAACTGCCCACCGCCATCGTCGCGTTCAACGACCAGTCCGCCATCGGCGTCCTGGCCGCTCTGTCCCGTGCCGGGGTCGCCGTGCCGGGCGAGGTGTCCGTGGTCGGCTACGACGACGACGCCCTGTCCCGCCTGAGCTGTTTCAATCTGACCACGGTCAGCCAGAGCGCCCGTGAACAGGCCCGGCATGCGGTGATCGCCGCCGTCGAGCGCCTGGACCAGGGCCGCACCGAGCCCCGCGAGGTCCTACTGGCCCCACGGCTCGTCCTGCGTGGCACCACCGCGGAGCGCGTCTGACAGGCGCTCTGGGGCCACCGCCTACACGCGGGCGCGGCGCGAAGGGGAGCGGAGGCGTGGTCTACGGGGAGTGGCACCGTGACGCGGACCTGCTCGCCGAGTCGGCGGCCTCGCGGTGCGGGTCGGCGGCCTCGCGGTGAAGGTCGGCGTCAGGCGGCCGGTCGCACCAGGCCCGTCTCGTAGGCGAAGGTCACCGCCTGCACGCGGGCGCGGGCGCCGATCTTGGCGAGGATGTGGCTGACGTGTGACTTGACGGTGGTCGGCGCGATGGACAGCCGCGCGGCGATCTCGGCGTTGGACCAGCCGGAGGCGACGGCGGTGAGGACGTCGCGTTCCCGCTCGGTGAGCATGTCGAGCCCGGTCTCCTGCTCGGCGGTACGGGCCGGGCGCTCCTGGCGGACCGCGTCGATGAGCGCACGGGTGACGCTGGGCGTGGTGACGGCGTCTCCGGCGGCCACGATGCGGACGGCCGCGGTCAGTTCGTCGGGGGTGGCGTCCTGGGGGAGGAACCCACCGGCTCCCGCGCGCAGTGCCGCGTAGGCGTACCCCTCGTGGCTGCCGGCGGTCAGGACCAGGACGCGCGGGGGACGTCCGCCGGGTCTGACGGGCTCGGGTGCCGGAAACGGGGTGAGGGGCCGGGTGATGCGGCGGATGGCCTCGACGCCGTTCGGATCGGCTTCGTGGTGGCCCATCACGACGACGTCGGGACCGAGCGCGGCGCTCATGCGGACCGCCTCGGCGCCACTCGTCGCCTCGCCGACGACGGTCAGGTCAGGCTCGGCCGCCAGCAGCATGTGCAGACCGAGACGGTGCAGGGACTGGCTGTGCACCACGAGTACGGAGGTCATGACGGGCGCCCTTCGTGAGGGTGGGGGCGACTGCCGACGTGGGTCGGGTGTCCGCCACCGTACTCCCTGTGAACGAAACGGTTTCGTTCACTTCGTTGGCATCAGCGTAGCTCGGACGCTATCGAAACGGCATCGTTTTCTTTGTGGTCTCGGTCACTTCTCGATCGGCGGGGCATCCGACCGTCTGTGGAGTGGTCTTGCATGACCATGCGGGATGTTGCATAATCTTGCCATGTCCAAGGTCCTCACTTCCCTCCCCACCGGCGAGCGCGTCGGCATTGCCTTCTCCGGAGGGCTCGACACTTCGGTCGCCGTCGCCTGGATGCGCGACAAGGGTGCCGTCCCGTGCACGTACACCGCCGACATCGGTCAGTACGACGAGCCCGACATCGCGTCCGTGCCCGGCCGTGCCACCGCGTACGGCGCCGAGATCACTCGGCTTGTCGACTGCCGTGCCGCGCTGGTCGAGGAAGGGCTGGCCGCACTCGCCTGCGGTGCGTTCCACATCAGGTCGGGCGGGCGCCCGTACTTCAACACCACGCCGCTGGGGCGTGCCGTGACCGGCACGCTGCTGGTGCGGGCCATGCTCGAGGACGGGGTGCAGATCTGGGGCGACGGCTCCACGTTCAAGGGCAATGACATCGAGCGGTTCTACCGGTACGGGCTGCTCGCCAACCCGCACCTGCGGATCTACAAGCCCTGGCTGGACGCGGACTTCGTCACGGAGCTCGGCGGCCGCAAGGAGATGTCGGAGTGGCTGCTCGCGCACGGGCTGCCGTACCGGGACTCGACGGAGAAGGCGTACTCCACGGACGCCAACATCTGGGGCGCCACGCACGAGGCCAAGACCCTGGAGCACCTCGACACCGGTATCGAGACGGTCGACCCGATCATGGGCGTGCGGTTCTGGGACCCGTCGGTGGACATCGCCACGGAGGACGTGACGGTCGGCTTCGACCAGGGCCGTCCGGTGACCGTCAACGGCAAGGAGTTCGGCTCCCCGGTCGACCTCGTCATGGAGGCCAACGCGATCGGCGGCCGGCACGGCCTCGGCATGTCCGACCAGATCGAGAACCGGATCATCGAGGCCAAGAGCCGCGGCATCTACGAGGCCCCCGGCATGGCGCTGCTGCACATCGCCTACGAGCGTCTGGTCAACGCGGTCCACAACGAGGACACCGTGGCCGCGTACCACAACGAGGGCCGGCGGCTGGGCCGGCTGCTCTACGAGGGCCGCTGGCTGGACCCGCAGGCGCTGATGGTGCGCGAGTCGCTGCAGCGCTGGGTCGGCACGGCGATCACCGGCGAGGTGACCCTGCGGCTGCGGCGCGGCGAGGACTACTCGGTCCTCGACACCCGGGGCCCGGCGCTCAGCTACCACCCGGACAAGCTCTCCATGGAGCGGACCGAGGACTCGGCGTTCGGCCCGGTGGACCGCATCGGCCAGCTCACCATGCGGAACCTGGACATCGCCGACTCCCGTGCCCGTCTCGAGCAGTACGCGGGCCTGGGCCTGGTCGGCAGCGACCACCCGACGCCGATCGGCGCCGCGCAGGCGGCCTCGACCGGTCTGATCGGCGCCATGGACGAGGGCGGCGCCGAGGTGATCGCCTCGCGGGGCGAGGCCACGGACGAGGAGACGATGCTGGACCGCGCCGCGATGGAGTCCGGCACGGACTGACGCCGGTCACCGGTCGTACGTACCCGGGCGGCGGGCCCCGGCGGATTCTGTTCCGCCGAGGCCCGCCGTCGTCCGCTGCGCGAGGGGGAGGGGTTCACTGCCTGGCTCCCGTCGCCTGCAGCGACCTCACGCATGGGGAGTGGCGGGGCCAGGCCCACGGACGACCGTCCGCCGACGGTCCCTGTCCGCCGGGCAACTCCCAGCGCGGCCGGCAGGGCATCACATCGCGACAGCCGGCGAGCGGCAGTGGTCGGAGGCCGCGGTCCGCAGGGCTACGGGTGCAGTATCACCTTCGTGTAGCCCTCGATCCGCTTGTCGAACTTGTCGTAGCCCGACGGCGCCTGATCCAGGGGCAGTTCGTGGGAGACGACGAAACTGGGCTTCGCCCTGCCCTCGATGATCATGTCGCGCAGGTACCGGTTGTAGCGCTTCACGTTGCACTGTCCCGTCCCCATCCGCAGGCCCTTCTCGAAGAGCTTGCCGATCGAGACGAGGAGCATGCCCTGCTTGGCCTGTTCGTCCGGGCCGCCGGGGTCGGAGGGCACATAGAGGCCGGGCACCCCGAGCGCTCCGGTGGCTCGAACCGTGCCGACGAGGGAGTTCAGGACGGTCGCCGGTTCCTCGCGGTCCGTGCCGTGCCCTGTCGCCTGATAGCCGACGGCGTCAATGCCCTTGTCCGTGCCGATGCCCTCCGTCTGGTCCTTGATCTGCTCGATCGGGTTGCCCTCGGAGAAGTTGACCGGAACCGCGCCTATCTCCTCGGCCTTCTGCAGCCGTTCGGGGACCCGGTCCACGACGAAGACCTTCTTCGCGCCGCGCATCAGAGCCGAATAGGCGGCCATGAGTCCGACCGGCCCTCCGCCGTACACCGCAACGCTCTCGCCCGGGCGGACCTGGGCGAGCTCACAACCGTGGTATCCGGTGGGGAAAATGTCGGCGAGCAATATGAAATCGCTCTCGTGCTCGTTTCCCGGCGGCAGCTTCAGGCAGTTGAAGTCGGCGTACGGTACGCGCAGATATTCGGCCTGGCCGCCCTTCCAGGGGCCCATGGCGACGTATCCGTACGCGCCGCCCGCGAAACCGGGATTGACGGTCAGGCAGTAACCAGTGAATCCCTCGACGCAGTTCATACAGAACCCGCAGGCCACGTTGAAGGGCATGACCACACGGTCGCCCTCCTTGAGCGAGGTGATGCCCTGGCCGAGTTCTTCGATGATTCCCATGTTCTCGTGGCCGAAGACGATGCCGGGCTCAGCGGCGGTACGGCCCTCGTATATGTGCAGATCGGACCCGCATATCGCGGTGGAAGTGACCCGCACGATCACATCGTTCGGATGCTGGATTCTGGGCTTTTCAACCTCTTCGACCGCAACGCTGAACGGCCCTTTGTAAACGACGGCCTTCACGGCTGCCACCTCCGCTCGGTGACGCATGTATGTGATGTCCACGCCCCCGCCCACATTCTCCGCGTGACCCATCTCTCATGATTCTCCGTCCTACGCGATCGGACAAGCCGGTAACGTCGATGTGAATAACTGCTCGGTGCCGTGCAGAGAAATGCAGTGGAGAAGGAGGCCGAAGATGTCAGCACAGCGACTGGGAACGCTGCTTGTCCCCGTGCCGGGATTGTCCGGCACCACCTACCCGCCGGGAACGACCGTGACGGTCCGCGGACGAGGCGCCACGGTCGACGCCTTCGTCAACGGCGACTGGCTTCCCCTGTCGTGGTGGGAATTCTCCGACGGCCTGCGCGAGGACATCGCCGACCGCTGACCCTCCGAGCCGATGCCGTCGCGGGCATCGGCGATGACGACGGTCCTGGGCGGGGTCGTGGCGTTCCTCTGGAGTCCAAAGCTCCCCGGCAGCCTTTGTGCCTGCCGGGGGCTTCGTGTACCCGCCCACCGTCATGGATCGGTGGTGAGGGCGCCCGTGTCGGAGTGTCTCTAGCGCTGGGCCGTGGCGGGCCGGTCGCACTGGCCGGTGTTCATGGCCCGTCCGGTGCGGAGCCGTTGGGCGGCGAGCGCGAGGGCGCTGAAGGCGATCACGGCCGCGCTGTAGACGACCGAGGTCTCGTGCAGGCCGACGTTCGTGGCGGCGATCCCCGCCACCACGGCCGGGATGCTGAAGGCCAGGTAGGAGATGACGAACGCGACCGCGAACAGTTCGCCCCGCTCGGCCGGCGCGGCGATTCGGGCCAGTGTGCCGAAGCTGGCGAGAGCCGAGCCGCCGAAGCCGATTCCGGCGATGGCGGTGCCGGACGCGGCCATGGTGAGCGAGTTCGCCTCCACACCGCCCAGACCGACGGCCGTGCCGAGCAGTAGCAAGGCGGCCGAAAGGGCGAGCGTGCGCTCGGTGGGCCAGCCGCGCAGCGCGAACGCCGTGATCGAGGCGGGCACGCAGAGCAGGGTGACCACCAGGCCGCCGATGACATGGCTGGACAGGCCGAACAGGTTGGCGGCCACCGACGGGCCGAGTGAGAGATACAGGCCGCCCAGTGCCCAGCTCGCCACCAGGATCGGCACGAGTGCCATCAGGTCCGTGCGCAGTCGCGGAGCGACGCCGAGGCGCGGCTGAAGCGACCGTACGACGCCGGGCCGGCGCTGTGCCGTCTCGGGTATGAGGGCGATGAGCAGACCGGCGAGGACCAGAGCCGCGAGCAGCAGCACGTAGACCAGCCGGGTCGGGTGCGGCCCGTACTCCGCGAGGAGACCACAGCCCAGTGCGCCGAGGCCCAGCCCGAACGTCGGGGCCGCACCGGTGATGACCCCGGCACGGTGCGGCGCGTGGGGCGGATTGAGATCGACGAGGGTCGCGCCGAGTGTGGTCATGGCCGCGCCGGTGGCGATGCCCTGGACGAAGCGGGCCGTCAGAAGGATCGAGACGTCGTCGGCGACGATGAACAGTGCCATCGCCACCGCTTCGAGGGCGATGGCCGATGCCAGGACCGGTCGGCGGCCGATGTGATCCGACAGTGCGCCGAGCACCAGGAGCGCCCCGATCATTCCGACGACGTACACCGCGAAAACCGTGGTCAGCGTGGTCGCCGAGAAGCTCCACTCGTGCTGGTAGATGACGTAGAGCGGCGACGGCGCGCTCGACGCGGCCATGAAGAGGACGAAGACGGCCGCGATGGACGCGAAGGCGACCGGTCGGCTCAGCCCCCGCCGCGCACGGCCGGACGGTGGGCCCCCTGGGGCTGAGGCCGACGGGATCTTCTTGTAGGACGTGCGTGCGTCAGACATGCGCTCTCTCTCCGAATGCAGCGATCACTGCGTTAGCAGTCTCCTCTAACGCAGCGATCAGTGCGATAATTTCCGCATGACCGAAGCAACAGTCCAGCCCCGTCCCGGCGGCCGCTCCGCGCGGGTGCGCGCGGCCGTCCACCGCGCGGTCGGGGAGCTGCTCGCCGAAGAGCCGACCGAGGCGCTGACCATTCCCGCCATCGCGGCGCGCGCCGGCGTGCACGCGACCACGGTGTACCGGCGGTGGGGTTCAGTGGCACAGCTCCTGGCCGACGTCGCCACCAGTCGCTTCAGTGGCGACGTCGTGGTGCCGGACACCGGCTCTTTGGCGGGTGACCTGGAGCGGTGGACGGGCGATGTCGCCACCGACCTCGCCGACCCCGACGTCCTCGCCCTGATGCGGGCGACGATCGGCTCGGGTCCGGAGGGCGGATGCGCGTGCACGGCCGACCGGCACGCTCAGCTCGAGTCCATCATCGAGCGGGAGCGAGGTCGAGGAGGCAAGGTGCCGAGCGTCGAGCGGGCCGTCGACGGACTGCTCGGTCCGCTGTACTACCGCGCGATCTTCAGCGGGGAGCCCGCGTCCGGGGAGTGGGCGCGGGGTCTGGTCGCGCCGTTGCTCGCGGCGGTCTAGGGCTGTGACCGGACAGGTCGGCCGGCACGGAGGGCAGTGACCGCTAACGATCGTGCGGACGGCGGCGCCCGCTGCGTCACACGTCGTACGCCGAGAAATCGACGACCGCTGTCGAGTCCTCGCCGTACCGCACGTCTATGTCTACCGCCATCGCCCCGCCTTCGGCTTCGGGGTGCAGATCGATGTGGGCGCAGACGTCCACCGGTGTCCCGGAGCAGCTCTCCGGCGTGAGACGGGTGCCGGGATAGGCCGCCTTCAGCCACGCGTCCAGATCCGTTCGTGGGATCGTGAATCGCGCCTGGTATTCCGTGTCCAGCCAGGCGCGGACGGTGCACTTCGCGTCCTGAGCCCCCTTGGGCAGCCCGTCCTGGTCCGCGTAGCGCATGGCGTCCGCGCACGAGGCGGCTTCCACCTGGGTCATCGGGTCGGCTGTGAAGGCCGTGAAGACCGTCCAGGCGATCCACCCCACGAAAGCCGCCGGGAACGCCACAACTGCGGCGAGCACCCATTTCCGCCTCATGATCACCCTTTGCTGTTGTTCGCGCCCCGAGCGGCGGCCGTCACTCTGCAAGACAGACAGGACGCACGAACGTGCCCCGCGGTTCTTGGCCGAGCGATCCGCGAACTCGCCCCCAACCTGCGCTGGCGCAACGCCGACGCACGCCACCCCGACCTCCTCGCCGCTCGACGGCGCAGGGCAGGGTCATGGCTCTCGGTGCTCATGGGCCGCTGATTCCAGCGTCGCGATCTCCGCCTCGGCCAGGCGGGCCTCGGCGTCGACGTCGATCGACCGGGTGAGCAGCCAGTAGAGCACCGCGGAGACGGGGAGCCCGATGAACAGGGCGATGTCCGCACCGCCGAGCGCGTGGGCGGCGGGTCCGACGTAGAGCGTGCCGACGGAGAAGAACGGCACCATGACGGCGAAGCCGACCAGGTAGGCGATGATGCCGTGCCAACCCCAGCGGCCGTAGATGCCGTGCGGGTTGAAGATCTCGGCGACCGCGTAGTGGCCGCGGCGCACCACGTAGTAGTCCATGAGGTTCACGGCGGTCCACGGAATGAACAGGTAGAGCACCAACAGCAGGAAGTTGTTGAAGTTCTCGAGGAAGTGGGCGGTGGAGGCCAGTGCCCCCACCACGGAGAGCGCCGCGGTGAGGCCGATGGTCACGAGCCGTACGGCGACGGTCGGCCGCACTCTCTTGAACGAGTCGATCGCGCTGATGAGTGTGAGGGACCCGCCGTACATGTTCAGGGCGGTCACCGAGATCAGGCCCAGGGCGGAGAACAGCAGCACGATCGCGCCGAAGCCGCTGAAGACCTTGTCGCCCGCCGCGTTGATCGAACGGACGGTCTCGAAGTCCTTGCCCGCCCACGCGGCGAGCAGAGCCCCTAGACACATCAGCCAGATGCCGCCGAGCGCCGACCCGAAGTACGTCCAGTAGAAGGTCTTGCGGACGGTCACGTCCGGCGGGAGGTAGCGGGAGTAGTCCGAGACGTAGATGGCCCAGCTGATCTGGTACCCGGCGACCACGCCGAACTGCGCGAGGAACGGGGTCCACTGGAAGCCGCCGAGGTCGAACGAGCCCGGGGGATAGTGCAGGGTGAGCAGGATGCCCACGGTGAAGATCCCGAAGACGACCAGGAAGGTGTAGGTGAGGACCCGTTCGGCGCGGTGGATGACGTCGTAGCCCACCAGCGCGATGACGAACCCGATGAGTGTGACCACGACGACCCACAGCTTGACGCCGCCGTGCAACGTGGTGTGCAGGGCCTCACCGGCCAGGATCGTGTTGAAGATGTTGAACCCGGCGTACTGCACATAGGCGAACAGCCATACGAGTAGGGCCCCGACGTAGCCGAACTGCGGCCGTGACTGGATCATCTGCGGCAGTCCCAGTTGCGGACCCTGCGCGGAGTGGAAGGCCATGAAGAACGTGCCGAGGATGGTGCCCGCGGCGATCGCGATCAGCGACCAGACGAGGTTGCCGCCCTCGGTGATGCTGATCAGCCCTACCGCCAGGGTGGCGATCTGCGCGTTGGACATGAACCACAGAGGCCCCAGGTGCCAGAGTTTTCCGTGCCGCTCGTCGAGGGGGACGTAGTCGATGGAGCGGATTTCCAGACCCGATACCCGTGGCTGCGACGATGTGGTCACGAGTGCCTCCTTTGGGCGGGTTCATCATGTGATGAGAAGATTAACCACCTGTGATCACGTTCATCCTCTTGTCATACCGGCGAGGAAGGCCGTACCGGTCAGTATGTCCGACCGGCACGCAGTGCAACCCCAGGTGCGCCACGCCACTGAAAGGATGAAAACGGCCCTGCCGGGCTGCTCCGGCGACGCACCCTGGACGGGCTCCTGCGACAGGTGATTTCGACGCCCCCCCGGTGGAGCATCCGTGCCGAAGAACCGTCGGAAGAGAGCAGGGCGTCTTGGTGTCCTGTCCTGCAGTGGCGTCGTCCTTGCGGCGACCAGCCTCGTAGGGGCGGGGAGGCGCAGGCCGCCGCGCGGGCGCCCACCTGTTTAGCTGGCTGGCGACGACCAGGGGAACCAGCGGGACTCCGGGGCCGGACGTGATCATCGGCGCCGCCGACGCCATCGACGGCCTTGGTGGCAGCGACCCGATCTGTGGTCTGGGCGGGGGCGACCGTCTCATCGGCGGCCGGGGTGCCGACTCCGTCGACGGCGGGGACAGCGGGGACGGCGACGACAGCCTGATCGGCGACAATTTCGGCGCCACCGGAGCCGTGAACGCTGCCGCGGGCCAGGACCAGCTGTCCGGCCGTGCCGGCAACGACACTCTGGTGGGCGACAACTCCGCTGGGCAGGGCGCAGCGGCCGACCGCCTGTTCGGCGGCCCCGGAGATGACGGCAGGGGCGACACCGCCCTCGGAGGATTCTTCGGCGCCTCGGGGGCCGGCGATGACGTACTCCTGGAGGGGCCCGGGGAGTTGGGCGACGCGACGGGCGACAGCGTCGCCGTCTCGGGGAACGGGAATGGGGCCGGCGGTGACGACGTCATCGACCGCGGCGAGGACGGCGGCACGATTGCGACCGGTGACCACTCCGCGTCCGGAGGCACCGCGGTCGGCTCAGGCAACGACCGGATCGCGGGAGGAAGCGCGGGAGTTTCCTCTGGGTTGGCGACAGTTCCCTGGGGGACGCCACCGGGGCGACCCCCGGACGCGATATGACGCTGGGTTCCCTCAACAGGCCCCGGCGAAAGGCTGGTTGGCCATTGCTCTCGTCGCGGCCGCAGGGATCAGTCCGTCGCGTGCCGAGCGGAATGATCGAACGCCAGCGAGCGCTGCTCGGGCTCGGGCCTGCCGTCGCGCCGTGATTCGTGCTGGTCGAGGAGGGTCAGCAGGCCCTCTACGGTCAACCCGGCCTCCGCCGGGTGCCGGAGGATGGTCCCCGGTTCGATGTGGTAGATGTTTGAGCGGCCCTGGCGGGTGTGGGTGAGATAGCCGTCCTGCTCCAGATCGGAAATGATCTTCTGGACGGCGCGCTCGGTGAGCCGGCACCGTGCGGCGATGTCGCGGATACGGGTTCCCTGATCCCTGGAGATCGCGGCCAGCACTCGGGCGTGGTTGGTGAGAAAGGTCCAGCCGGTATGTCCCTGCGGTACTTCACCCATGTCTCGAGCATACGGCTCGGCATTCGCGCATTCAAAAGGGTGAAAGAAAGTTCCTGTATCTCTTGACGTGTGAGGATTCGAAGGTCGACGCTTGGAGTAGTGAGATAGGCGGATGCCCCAGGAGCGACTGCCATGTACGAACGTCCACTGTCCGTCCAGGCCGGCAGCGAAGGCTACTGCCCGCTTGTGCAGGGCGTGGCACGTTCGGCCGGTGGGCGGGCGGCCGCCGCGATCTCCGGTGCCATCGACACCGAGCACCAACTCCAGCGCTCCCTGCGCGAAGCCCCTGTGCGGTCGATCGGCGGACCGTCGGCGGCCGTGACAGGCATCCCGGCAAGAACGACGGAGCGCACAAGGAGGATGGGTTGAGCGACGACGCCGAGCAGGACCTGCGCACCGAAGTCGTCCAGCTCAAACGGGCCATGCAGACCCGGCCGGTCATCGATCTGGCCCGGGGCGTGCTGATGGCCTCGTTCGGCCTGAGCGCCGCCGACGCCTGGAATGTACTGGTCGAGGTGTCCCAGCACACCAACACCAAAGTCCACCATGTCGCCGAAGACCTGGTCGCCGCCGTCAACGGAGATCCGCTTCCCGACTCGCTCCGGCACCATGTGTCCGCGGCGGTCGCCGAAGTCCTCGGTCCCCATGCCCCCAGCCATCCGAGAGCCGTGTGGACCTCTCCCATCGACCGGACGTCACGGGCGGGCGGTGACAAAGACGCGCCGCCGATGTCCGACCGACGTCGCGATCTGTCCTCGGACGCGCTCTGACCCCTGGCCTTCGGCCCCGTCACACGGACTTGCGGCCGACGCCCGCGTACACCCAGTACTCCGACGGGTTCTCCGGTATGTGGTCGTCCGGAGCCGGGCGCCACAGGGGTACGTAGACCAGGTCGGGCTCCACGAGGTCGAAGCCGTCGAAGAGATCCCGGATCTCGCCGCGGGAGCGGGCGGTGACCGGGGATGTGGCCTTGGACCGGTACAGCTGCCCCACGGCGGCGGCCGTGTCCGGGCGATCCTGGTTCGTCGCATGCGTGAGCGCCAGCCAGCTCCCCTCCGGCAGGGCGTCCCGGAACGCGGCCACGATGCCGGCGGGGTTCTCCTCGGGCGTGATGAAGTGCAGGATCGTGATCATCAGCACCGCGACGGGCTGCTCGAAGTCGATCAGCTTCCGTACCTGCGGGGACGACAGGATGTCGGCCGGCCGGCGGATGTCGGCGTCGACGATGTCCGCGCCGGGATTGTCGGCGAGCAGGGCGGTGCTGTGGGCCACGGCCACCGGGTCGCTGTCCACGTAGACCACCCGGGCGTCCGGGCTGGCCGCCTGTGCCACCTCGTGCACGTTGCCCTGTGTCGGGATGCCCGATCCGAGGTCGATGAACTGCCGTACCCCGGCCTCGACCAGAAAGCGCACCGCCCGGCCGAGAAAGGCGCGATTGGCCCGCGCCAGCGTGCGCACCTGGGGGTCGATCGCCGTGAAGGCCGCCAACGCCTCCCGGTCTATGGGGAAATTGTGCTGTCCGCCGAGCATTGCGTCGTACATCCGGGCAACGCTCGCCTTGTCGGGATCGATCCCCTGTGGGAGACCGTCGTTGTCGGCCAACTCAACTCCCTGTCATGTCCGTGATCTTGACGCTCCATCATATAGTTGCCGACCAGGCGTGGCGGGTCGATGTCCAGTCCACGCTGCCGGACCCGCGCCCCACCGGAAAGGCACAACCCTGCGGAACGAAGCGCACTGTCCCATGGACGACGAACCCGCCACAGCGCGTTCACCGCGTCGGCCGGCCTTTTCCCCCGCGGCCGACGCCATCGGCTCGGAACTCGACCTGAGCCTGACCGGCAGCCATGTCGTCGACGCGCTGACGCCCGGGTTCTGCGACGCGGCCTCCGTCTACCTGCTGGAGCGCTGGCTGCTGGAGGAGAACGCGTACGCCTCCGCGGAACCGCCGCAGATCGAGGCCCGCCGACTGGCGCTGCGCATCGGAACGGACGCGCCCGAGGACTGGGAGGGGCTGCTGCCGGTCGGCGAGGTCATCGTCTTTCCGCGCGGGACGCCCTACACAACTGCCATCGCCACCCTCGAGACGCAACTGCTCGACACGGTCGACGCCCATACGTCCGCGCGGCTCAGCACCGCCGGTGGCGGCGACGCCCGCATGGACGCCCTCCTGCGCACGGCCTCCTTCCTCGTCGTCCCGCTGCATCTGCGCGATACCGCCGTCGGATTCATCGCCTGCACGCGCGGCCCGGACCAGGCGCCCTTCCTGCGCGCCGACGCCGAGGCCGTGGAGTCGCTGGCGGTGCGCGCCTGTGTGGCCCTGGACAACGCGCGCCGGTACGAACGCGAGCGTCGTACGGCATTGGCCATCCGCCGAAGTCTGCTCCCCGCCACTGAGCAGCTGTTCGAGGGATGTCGTATCGCCCACGGCTACCTCCCCGCCGGGCGCGACAACATCATCGGTGGTGACTGGTTCGACGTGCTGCCCCGGTCGGGCGGCCGCGTCAGTCTGATCGTCGGGGACGCCATGGGGCACGGTCCGGAATCGGCCGTCGCCATGATCCAGCTACGCACCGCCGTCCGTACCCTGGCGGGACTGGACATCTCCCCGGCCGAGTTGATGCACCGTCTCGACGCGCTCGCGTGTGACACACCGGGAGCTTCCTTCGCCACGTGCATGTACGCCGAGTGGGACGCGAGGCGCCGCATCTGTACCTTCGTCGGAGCCGGCCACCCGCCCCCGCTGATCCGCGATCCGGGCGGCCGGACCGGGCCGGTCACACTCACCAGCCCGGGCCTGCCCCTCGGACTCGGCATGGGGACGTACGAACCCACCGTTCTGCACGTGCCCGACCCGATGCTCCTCCTGCTCTACAGCGACGGCCTGGTCGAGTCCCGCCACACCGACATCGACCAGGGCATCGCCCGGCTCGCCGGCCTTCTCGACACGGCCGGCGTCGACCCCGACCGCGTCGCCGGCCCGGACACCCTGGACTCCCTGTGCCGGCGCCTGCTGCATGGCACGTCGGCCACCAACGACGGAGCGGACGACCGTACGCTCCTGCTCACCGAACTCGTGCCCGCGAAGATCCCATCCCCGCCGCAGGAGCCGGAGAGCTCCCCCGATCGCCTGCCGCAGCCGCGCTAATCGCCTGCCGCGACCGCGTTAGGAGTTGCCCTGCGGTGGTACACGGAGGAGACGAGGGGGGCTGATCGCGGGAGGTTGCCATGCTTGTCCTCGGCATCATTCTGCTCGTCGTCGGTTTCGTCACGGGCATCAGCATTCTTTGGACGATCGGCGTGATCCTTGTGATCATCGGTCTCGTCCTGTGGATCCTCGGGGCTGCCGGACACGCCGTCGGTGGTCGCCGCCACTACTGGTGACGGGGGCCGCGGGCAGCCCCCTGTGCTCGCCCGGTCGTGAAACGGTGGTCGCCGGAGCCGACCTGGTACACGACGTAGCCGTCCTCTGTCCGCAGAAACGTCGCGGGGGTGTGGGTCACCGCGTCGGGGTCTTCCCCGGGGACCCACACCTTCGCGGTCGTGTTGGGAGGCACGGCGCAGCTCAGGGCGAACTCGCCGGATCGCAGCCGCCACCGCGTGGAGACCGGGCCGTAGCCTGAGGTGAACGTGGCGCGGCAGGAGGTGACGTCGCCGCCCGGGCGGGGGCGTATGACGATCTCGCGGTAGCCGGGCCGGCCCGCCGCGATGCCGGCGATGTTGGTGTACATCCACTCGCCCACCGAGCCGTACGCGTAGTGGTTGAAGGAGTTCATGGCCGGGGTCTGGAAGCTGCCGTCGGGCTGGATGGAGTCCCAGCGTTCCCACATCGTGGTGGAGCCCTTGTCCATCTGGTAGCCCCAGCTGGGGAAGGAGCGTTGCCGAAGCAGCCGGTGGGCGACGTCGGTGTGGCCGGTGTCGGTGAGGACGGGCAGCAGCCGGGGTGTACCGAGGAAGCCCGTCGAAAGGTGCCAGTCCTTGGCCTCGATGAGCGCGACGAGGCGGTCGGCCGACGCCTTGCGCAGCGCGTCCGGCAGCAGGTTCATCGACAGGGCGAGGACATAGGCCGTCTGCGTGTCACCCTTCACCTTGCCGGCGGTGGTGACGTAGGCGTTCTGGAAAGCGGTGCGGACACGCTCGAAGAGGTCGAGGTAGGGGGCGGAGTCCCTGCCGAGCTCCTCGGCCGTGCGGGCCGCGAGGTCGGCGCTGTGCGCGAAGTACGCGGTGGCGATGACGTCCTTGGGAGTCTCGTCGGAGACGTTCAGCCAGTCGCCGTACCCGCCGGCCGGCCGCAGCAGGTGGTCGCTGTTCCTCTCCAGGTACTTCAGCCAGGCCTGGATGGAGGGCCAGGCATCTTCCAGGACCTGTCGGTCCCCGTACGCCTGGTACAGGGACCAGGGGACCGTGACGCCCGCGTCGCCCCATCCGGCGACACCGTTGCCGACCGTGCCGACCATGGGTGCCACGTCCGTGAAAGCGCCCTCCGAAGTCTGTGCGTCGCGCAGGTCCACGAGCCACTTGGTGAGGAAGCGGGCCGATTCCATCGTGTACGCCGCCGTGGGCGCGAAGACGTTGATGTCGCCCGTCCACCCCAGGCGCTCGTCGCGCGCGGGTGTGTCCGTCGGGACGGACAGGAAGTTGCCGCGCTGCCCCCAAGTGATGTTGCTGTGCAGCTTGTCGAGCATCGGGACGTCGGTCTCGAAGTCGAGGGTGAAGGGCGCGGAGGTGTGCATGACGCGGCCGGTCACGGCGGTCGCCGGGGGAGTGCCGGGGAACCCGGTCACCTCGACGTAGCGGAAGCCGTGGAAGGTGAAGCGCGGCTCGTACGTCTCCTCGCCGCCGCCCTTGAGTGTGTACGTGTCGGTGGCCGCGGCGGTGCGCAGATTCGCGGTGTAGAGGGTGCCGTCCGGGTTGAGCACCTCGGCATGCCTCAGACGTACGGTCGTTCCCGCCTCGCCCGAGACGCGCAGCCGTACCGATCCGACCATGTTCTGGCCGAGGTCGAAGACGAAGACGCCCGGCTGTGGTTCGGTCACCGTCCTTGCCGTGAGTTCCCCGGCCACCCGGACCGGGCCGTCCACCTGCGCGACGATCAGGTCGGGGGCGGTGTCGCCCGCGGCGCGGACGTCGAGCCAGGTACGGTCGTCGAAGCCGGGTGAGGTCCAGCCGGAGGTCTCCTTGCGCGCGTCGTACGTCTCGCCGCCCAGCAGGTCGGCGGAGACGATCGGTCCGGAGGCGGCCCGCCAGTCCGTGCCCGAGACGACGCGCTCACTCGTCCCGTCGGCGTACTCGACCTCCAACTGCGCGAGCAGCGCGGGGCGTTCGCCGTACTGGTGGGGTCCGAACATACCGACGTTGCCCGCGTACCAGCCCGGAGCCACGTACGCGCCGACGGCGTTGGCGCCGGGCCGCAGGAGCGTGGTGACGTCGTACGTCTGGTACTGGACGCGTTCGCGGTAGTCCGTCCAGCCGGGAGCGAGCTGATCGCGGCCCACGCGGCGGCCGTTGAGGTGGGCTTCGTACAGGCCGAGAGCCGTGGCGTACAGGCGGGCGCGGGCCACCTTCTTGCCCGGGAGCCTGAACTCGTGGCGCAGCTGGTTGGCCGCGTACGACGCCGCGACGACCCGCCCCCAGGGCCCGGCTCCCCAGGCGGCGGCCTCCTTCGCCGCCGGCCAGCCGCTGTCATCGAAGTCCGCCTCGCGCCAGTCGGCGGCGGGCTCCTTGTCCGTCGACCTCCAGGAGTCGTCGGTGATGATCCGCTGTTCGCCGGATGCCGTGTGCAGGACGAGGACGGCGACCAGACCGGCGGGTCCCTCGGTCGCGTTGGTCGCCGAGACCGCGAGGACGTTCTTCCCGGAACGCACCTGAGCGAGGACGTCGAGCACGGCCGGCCGGCGCCAGCCCTCGTTGTCCGTCGCCAGGTCGGTACGGGCCACCTCGGTGCCGTTCACGGAAACGGCGTACACGTTGTCGGCGGTGATGGCCAGGGTCGCCGCCGTGAGGCCGTCCGGGAGATCGAGGGCGCGACGGAACCAACGGGTGGCCGCGGGCGCGCTGTTGGCCGGCTCGCCCTCGGGGAACCAGATCCAGGCGCTGCCCTCCAGCGACGGTGCGTCAGTGAGAGCCGGAGGGGCCGAGACCCATTCCGCCGACCACTGTGCGGCGTCCATGAGGCCGGTCTCCCACCATGCCGCCGCGCTCCAGGCGGAGGCCGCGCCCTTGGCGTCCCAGACGCGTACGGACCAGAAGTAGCGCGTCCGCGGCTTCAGTTGGGGGCCCGCGTACGGGACGAGTACGGACTCACCTGAGGTGACCTTTCCGCTGTCCCAGACATCCGGGTGCGAAAGGTCCGGCGCACTGGAGGCGACACGGATCTGATAGGCGCTCTGGCGCACCGCCGGTACGTCCGAGGCCATCGGCCAGCTCATCCGCGGGTGTTGCGCGTCGAGGCCCAGGGGGTGCTGAACGTACTCGACGGTGGGCGTGGTGATGCGCAGGGCACCGCGTGGTGCACCCGCTCGGGCTGGTGCGGACGCCGTTGCGGCCACTGCTGATCCGGGGTCGGCGACGGCCGCGGCCGTCGTGGCCGCCGATGCCGCCAGGAAGTTCCTCCTGCTGATCACTGGGGCCCCTCACGTAGAAGCGATGAATCGATTCACGGGCGGTGAACGTAGAGGCGTGCGGGACGGAGGTCAATGAGTGTGCGGGATTTTCTTGCTGTGCTGCCGGGTGGGTACGCGCTTTCGGTGGAACCTGACGCGTCCGAGGCGGGGGCGATTGAACGGTTTCAATCGCCCCGTGCGTTCAGGACGAACTGACGAGACGGTCCAAGGCGTCGGCGAGGACGGGGGCGAGGGCCGCGGCGTAGGCCTCGGAGAGGTGGCTTTCGTCGCGGTAGACGGCGGTGTCGGCGACGACGACGGGGCAGACGCCCGTGCGGATCGCGCAGACCCAGGGCCGGGGGTCGATGACCGTGGTGCCGGTCTCGGCGGCGGCGTTGCGGAGGGCGGACTGGCGGGTCGCATCGTGGATCGCGTCCGGCAGGTGGTTCGCGCAGGCGTGCAGTTGCAGGGAGTTGTCGGCGGCGCAGTCGACCGGGTCACCCTTGGGCCACGGGGTGTCGAGCAGGGCGGCCACGTGGGCGCCGGAGGTGGCGAGGTCCCGGAAGGTGTCCTCGAAGCCCGTGGTCCACTGCCGCAGGGTGTCGTCGGCGGGCTCGGCGGGGTCGCCCGCGTCCGAGGAGGAGACGACCACCAGGGCAGGGTGAAGGGCGTTGATCCTCGCCACGACGTGGGAACGCCAGGTGTCGCAGGCGGTGTACGGCTTGTGGCGGTTGATGATGGTCACGCTGGCGACCTTGCAGGAGGCCTTCGTCAGTGAGACCAGCTTCCATCCGCGCTCGGTCGCGAGACCCTGCAGAGCCGGGAACCACTGGGCCGCGTGGGAGTCGCCGAAGAGCACGACGGTCCGGGAGGACGCGCGGTTGCCGTAGACGCACGGCGGATTCCGCGTGCTGTCGTAGTCGACATGGCAGCCGTCCCGGTAGACCGCGGACCGGGAGGACTTCACCTTCGTCAGGGCCGGGGTGAGGTTGTTCGGCAGGCTGCCGGAGGACGTGGCCAGGAGCTCGGCCAGCCGCGCCTGCGGGTCCGGCGCGCCTGCCAGCTCCTGCGCCAGTACGGGCGCGGGGCCGCCGACTTCGATCGTCGGCTGGACCGCCGCCGCCGTCAGCGCCAGCACCGTCGCCCCCGCCGACAGCCCGACGCCGAGCGCCAGGGCCCGGTTCGGCCGTCCCCGGAACGCCCGGTGGAAGCGGACCGGGTTCTCGACGAGGCGCAGCGTCAGCCAGGCCAGACCCAGCGCGACCGCGCACAGCCCGAGCGCGAGTGGTACCCCGGCGGCGCCGTCCGTACGGCCCAGCGCCACCGGGGCTACGACCAGCAGCGGCCAGTGCCACAGGTACCAGCCGTACGAGAGCCCGCCCAGCCACACCATCGGCCGCCGTCCGAGCAGCCACCCCGCGCCGTGCGAGGCGGGCGCGCAGCCGCCGGCCAGGACGAGCGCGGCGCCGAGGACCGGCAGGAGGGCGTGGTAGCCCGGGAAGGGCGTCGCGTCGTCGTACCAGACCGCCGCAAGCGCGACGCAGGCCAGGCCGAGCCAGGTCAGCGAGGCCGCGAGGGCCGCGGGCAGCCGTTCCAGCCGGGCCGTGGCCAGCGCCAGCAGCGCGCCGGCGCCGAGCTCCCAGCCCCGGGTGGGGGAGCCGAAGTACGCCCAGGGCGCCGAGGAGTTCGTCACCAGGACGCTGACCACGAACGACCCCAGGCACAGCGCCCCGAGCACCAGCGCGATCAGCCGGCGCCGGCCGCGGGCGGCTCGCCAGCTGAGCAGCAGGAGCAGCGGCCATACCAGGTAGAACTGCTCCTCCACGGCGAGCGACCAGAAGTGCTGGAACGGCGAAGGCGGACTGTTCTGGGCGAGATAGTCCGTACCGGCCGCCGCCAGCCGGAAGTTGACCGCGTACAGCGCGCTGCCGAGGGCGTCACCCGCGTACTCGGCGAGCCGCGCCTTCGACAGGAACAGCCATGACCCGGCCAGCGTGACCGCGATGACCAGGGACGACGCGGGCAGCAACCGCAGCGCACGGCGGGCGTAGAAGGTGCGGACCGACAAGCGACCGGTGGTGGCGAGTTCGCGCAGCAGCAGGGACGTGATGAGGAAGCCGGAGATCACGAAGAAGACGTCGACCCCGACGTATCCGCCGCTGACCTGTCGCACCCCGGCGTGGGAGAGCACCACGAGCGTGACGGCCACCGCACGCAACCCCTGGATGTCCCACCTCAACGAGTGGCCTCCGGGTGGTGCGGTGCTGCCGCCCGCTGGGATGGTACGGACCTCGGCGGGCGTGGTGCTCGACATCAGGCGCAACTCCTTGGGGACTGACATGGATTGATTCCGTACTGTCCGGCCGCCGCCCGGAGTTCGGGTGAACAACGCCTCAACTTCACGAGAATCCCCGGCGTGACGAGAATCCCCGGCGCGCCCGTGCGGATCCCGCTGGTCGGAGGGTTGACCCCGCCCTGCGGAGGTCAGGTGGTCGAATGGGGGAGAGGAGGTAATCCGTTCGAGCGTCGCGGTCCGCCACCTCTCCGTGGCGATGGTGGCGGCGGGTCGGCTCCCGCACGATCTCCCGGGGGGATTCCTGGAAATCGTGCTCGAGTGAGGGACGTCTTGTCGACCGATTCAGCGACGGCGACCGACCATGCTGCCGTTCGTGCAATGCCGCTGGGTGAGGCGCTGGACGGCGCGCCCATGTCCCGGTTCCATGTCCGGTTCTGGCTGCTGGCGGGACTGGGCATCCTGCTGGACGGCTTCGATTTCTTCATCATCGGGGTGGCCAATCCGCTGGTCGCCAAGGACTTCGCGGTCGGCTCCGCGCTGCAGGGACTGATCTCGGCTGCCGCGATCGTCGGTGCGATGTGCGGCGCCGCGCTGCTGGGGCCGTTGGGGGATCGGATCGGCCGTAGCCGGATCTTCCGGCTGGACCTGTGGATGTTCGTCGTCTTCTCGGTGCTGTGCACCCTCGCCTGGGACCCCTGGTCGCTGGCGGCGTTCAGATTCGCTCTGGGGCTGGCGGTCGGTCTCGACTATCCCATCGCCGCCGGCTACCTCGCCGAGATCCTGCCGTCCAAGAACCGCGGACGGTGGTTGGTGGGCGCGTTCAGTCTGCAGGCGGCAGGGATCCTGCTCGGCGCGGTGGTCGGCGTCGTGGTCCTCAACGTCCGGCCGGAGGTCGACTCCTGGCGGATCATGCTGGGGTTCGGCGTGCTGCCCGCCCTCCTGATCATCTGGCTGCGGCGCGCGGTGCCGGAGAGTCCGCGCTGGCTCGCCCAGAACGGACGCGAGGAGGATGCCTGCGAGATCGCTCGGGCGCTCGTCGGTGTACCCGTGACGGTGACCGGTGCCGACCGGGAACGCCTGGAGGCTCCCCCGGAGGGGTTCCGTGCGTTCCTCCAGCCGCAACTGTTCTCCCGACGGTGGAGGCGGCGCACGATCTTCACCGCGGTGCCCTGGTTCCTGATGGACATCGCCACCTACGGCGTGGGCATCTTCACCCCCACCCTGCTGGCCTCGTTCGCACTGGCCGGTGCCAACAGCACGTTCATCGCCGATGACATCGCCTCCACCAAGGGCACCGCCGTGCTGGACGTCTTCCTGGTCATCGGCTTCTGGCTGGCCATCGTGCTGGTCGACCGGGTCGGCCGGGTGCCGCTGCAACTGACCGGATTCGGCGTCATGGCCCTCGCGCTGTGCATTCTGGCCTGGAGCGCCCAACTGCCGGGCGGACCGCAGGCCCACCTCTCCATGGTCGTGGTCGGGTTCGCCCTGTTCAACACCTTCATGAACCTGGGCCCCAACTCCACCACCTTCACGCTGCCCGCCGAGGTGTTCCCCTCCGAAATGCGAGCCGCCGGCCACGGCTTCGCCACCGGGTGCGGCAAGTTGGGCGCGGCCCTGGGCACCTTCCTGTTCCCGGTGCTCCTCGCGCGGCTCGGCGAGAGCCTGTTGCTCTACGGGGTGGCGGTCACCAGCGCGCTCGGCTTCCTGGTGACGTACCTCTTCCGCATCGAACCGCGTGGACGGTCGTTGCAGGAGCTGTCGGGACTCGATGCCGCCGCACTGGCGCCCCGTATCGCTCCTCCGTGACCCGTCGGCGTCACCGGCCGCGCTCAGGGTTGCCAAGCGGACTGGCGGTCCGTATGCTCCAGTGCATACGGACTGTCGGTCCGCTTTCATTCGGGTGTCCCGCGACTGGGAACCGTCGTCACTGGACAACGCGCTTCTCGTGACGAGTGGCCGTACCCCACGGGCTGGGATCGCGGCGCCTTCGAGCAGAACGGAAACCTTGATCATGGCAATGCCGATGACGGCCGCGGAGCTGTACCGCCACGGCCTGCGACTGCTGGTGGAGAAGGACATCCCCGGCTGGGTGGACCTGTGGGACGAGGCCGGCGTCCTCGAGTTCCCCTTCGCGCCCGAGGGCTGGCCGGAGCGGCTGGAGGGCCGGCAGGCCATCGGGGACTACATGCGCCACTACCCCGACCACGTGGACCTCCACGACTTCCCCGACGTGACGATCCACCAGACCACCGTCCCCGAGACGATCGTGGTGGAGATGCGCGGAGTCGGCCGCTTGGTCGAGACCGACAGCCCCTTCGACATGACCTACATCGCCGTGGTCACGGTCAGGGACGGACGCATCACCTCCTACCGCGACTACTGGAACCCCCTCGCCGTTCAGCAGCCCGGCGCCGACTTCGTAGGAGCCAACTGATGAACGCCCCCAGCGCCACCTTGGTCATCGGGGCCACCGGAACCACCGGTAGCCGTGTCGTCGCCGGGCTGGTCGCCGAGGGCCACCGCGTCAAGGCGGCCGGCCGAAGCTCCACCCCGGTGGAGGGTGCGGAGGCTGTCCGCTTCGACTGGAACGAGCCCGCGACCTTCGGTGAGGCCCTCGACGGCGTCGACCGCGTCTACCTCATCCCGCCGATCGGCTCCTCGGACCCGGCCGCGGTGATGCTGCCCTTCCTCCGCGAGGCCCGGTCGGCAGGCGTGCACCGCGCGGTGCTGCTCAGCTCATCCGCGATCCCCGCGGGCGGTCCTGCGGTGGGACAGGTCCACCAGGCCCTGCCCGGCCTGTTCGAGCAGTGGGCGGTGCTGCGGCCGTCCTGGTTCATGCAGAACTTCGCCGGCTCCACTCCCCACGCGCGCAGCATCCGCGAGGACGGCGCCATCCTGACGGCTACGGGAGACGGCCGCGTCGGGTTCATCGACGCGGAGGACATCGCCGCCGTCGCCGTACGTGCCCTGACCGACGAGCAGGCCCCCAACGCCGACCTGATCCTGACCGGGCCGCAGGCGCTGAGCTACGACGACGTCGCCGCGACCATCACCGAGGTCACGGGCCGATCCGTCGTACACCGGCATCTGACGTTCGACCAGCTGCGCGACCGCTGGGCGGCGGAGATACCGCTGGAGTTCGCCACCATGCTGGCGGGCATGGACCGTGCCATCGCCGACGGCGCGGAGGACCGTACCTCGGACACCGTCCAGCGCCTCACCGGCCGCCCACCGGGCACGTTCCACGCCTTCGTCGAACGGGAGTTGTCATGAAACAGCTGATGTTCCATGACGATCCACCCTTCTGGTTCGAGACCCTGCGCAACCTCGGTCTCGCCGCCTACGGCGGCTCGGACGTCGGCGAGGTCATCGCCACCGCCTCTCGCGTCGCTCCCGGCGACTACGACAGCCGGCACGACGCCTGGCTCTCCACCGCCGAACGCCTGGAGGCCGAGGCACACGGAATCCACCCCGTCAGCGCACGCGACGGTCTGCTGTGTGCCTCCAGCCACTGCCGGGCGGCCGAGTCCTTCCTCCACGGCCACCCCGAGGACCCGCGCATCGACCACGTCTACGAGCGCGGCGTCTCCTGGCTTCCGTGACGCCAGCGCCCGCTTCCCCAACGTCACGGCCGCCTACGAGTCGCGCTGGCAGCCGAGCACGACGAGGAAGTGACCGCCTGATCGCCGACGCCCGGGCGCGGGGCGCGATCCTGCGCCGGGCCTTCGACCACAGAAGATCACCTGAACTACTCCACGGCCGAGGAATCCGATCCGCACAAGCCGAACCGGCACCTCACCGCACCGAAGTCGCTTCTCAGCTTCACCGAGGAAGTAGGGGCGGTGACGCCCGCTGACGCCCTGTGCGGGAGTCGCGGCCGGGCGCGAGCCGCCACTCGCGCGAACCCACCGCATATCATTCCCGGGGGCCGGGACAGGCCGAATACCAAGGAGGCCCCGTGGCCCAGCGCACAGAACGCGCGGACGCCCTGCGCAACCGAGAAGCCGTCCTGGCTGCCGCCGACGCCCTCTTCGCGGCCAGCAGCAGCCCCCACAGCGTGTCGATGGACGACATCGCCGCGGCCGCGAGTGTGGGCAAGGGCACCCTCTTCCGCCGCTTCGGCGACCGAGCCGGCCTGATCGGCGCTGTGATCGCCTCCCGCCTCGACCCCCTGCAGCAAGCCGTGCGGGAAGCGCAGGACGCAGCCGGATCCTCATCGCGGCAGCGGGTGCTGGACCTCCTCGATGCCTCCCTCCGCTTCAAGATCGAGAACCGGAACCTGATGACGGCCGCGGAGGACGCCGGGCTCAGCAGCCCCTACCAGGCCGAGCACTACGGCTGGTGGCACGAAATCCTCCGTGCGGCACTGGAACAGGTGCCTGGCGTACACAACGCGGATTTCACGGCCCACGCCCTGCTGGCCGCCATCCGCGCCGACCTCGTGGCGCACCTGATCGACGTCGAGAAGATGACGCCCGAAGGCCTGCGCTCCTCGCTCGCGGCCTACATCGACAGCGTTCTCGGCGGCAGTCCCGATCAGCCCGGCACGCGCAAGGAGGCGTGAGCGACTGCTTCCGGGCTGATGGTTCGGGCTTGGTGCGGCCTTGTATCAGTGACGCGGCTCGGCCCGCGACAGCTGCGCGAGCACGGCGACCCCGCCGGTCAGCCCGGCGAGCACCGGGAGATGACGTTGCCCCACCAGTCGATGCGGACGGCCTGCGTATGCCGGCTTCGTGCAGTGAGCGGTGGGCCCAGACCGTGCCGACGAGCCCGATGGGCACGTTGACCCAGAAGACCGACCGCCAGTCCCACTCCGCCAGCAGCCCGATGAACGAGCCCGCGATGCCGGCGACCATGTCGACGCCGAGCGCCATGCCGCGTTGCCGGGCAGGGAAGGCGTCGGTGATGATCGCGGCGGAATTGGCCATGAGCATCGTGCCCCCGACCGCCTGGACCACCCGCCAGCCGATCAGCCAGAGGGCACCGGGGCCACCGTGGAGCGGGTCCAGGGAGAGCACCACCGAGGTGACGGTGAAGATCAGCAATCCTGCGTTGTAGATCCGTACACGGCCGCGGATGTCGCCGAGGCGGCCGAGGGTGACCACCAGCACAGCCATGATCAGCATGAAACCCATCAGCATCCACAGGGGATAGCCGCGCCGTTGCCGGGCTGGAGCGGTTCCGGATGGATGCCGTTGAAGATGGCGGGCAGCGAGATCAGCACGATCGAGGCGTTGACCGTCGCGATGAGCGTGCCGAGGGTGGTGTTGGACAGCGCCACCCACTTGTAGCGCGGATGATCCACCGTGATGTGGCGGGCTCGTCTCGGCGGGGGATGCCGGACTCGGCCCACGTCGTCCCGGGCGACCGTCAAGTGCCGCCTCTTCTGCGGCATGGACTGCTTTACGGCTCACCTCGGCTCGTCATGGAGACATCGCCATGTGCCCGTCGGCCCTGGCCATGGCCGCTTCGTACGGGTGGGGAGGCCAGGGCGCGTGGCCGACGACGAGAGCGCGCGCCGAGCGCAGTTCGCGCGGACTGTTCCAACCGAGCACACCGACGACGACGCCGTGGTGGCCGTAGGCGTTACGAACCTGCGGTCGGCCCGGTCACCCCGCAGAACGGTGACATCCGCGCCCGGAGGGACGATGCCGTGCACGTGGAGGCAGGTCGTCGTCGGCACCGGAGTCCGACAGGTAGTGCTCGACCGCGCGCCGACGAGGCGTCCGAGCAGTCCGGCCGGGGCAGGCAACAGGAGCGTCGGCGCATCCTGCCGCCCGAGGTCCCCGCCGACGGTGTCCGCCGAGCAGAGCAGGTCCCGTCCGTCCTGCCGCATCGCGTGAAGCGCCGGGTGCGTACTGACGTATGTGCCCAGCGACTGCCCGGTCAACGCGACCGGACGGCCGTGAGGGGGCTGCTGCCGAAGCGCGGTACCCGCAACGGCCCTCCGGCTACGGACAGTTCTCCTTCGGTGGGCTTCGACGTCTGGGTACACCCTCCCAGCGAATGGGTGACTTTCTGCGTCAGAGAACTGTCGGCAGACCTGGGCGTCAGAAGTCCGTCAAGCCGCGCTCGGCGACGGACCGTCGCCACCCTGCGAACCGTGTTCGGCGAGCGTGCCCGCGCTCGCCGCCGTGTGAAGCGCGATGTCAGCCCGAAGCCTCGTTCAAAAGGGCGCGCGCCTTGCGTTCCACCAGGACCGGAACGAAGTCGCGCACGGGTCGCTCACTGAAGGCGGCGTGAGCCGTGGTGACAGCCGCCTCGACCTGATGGGGCGTACGCGTCTCGGCGTAGGTGCTCGTGAGACGTTCGACGACTCCGCGGATAGCGTCTTCCTCGCGCGTCTCGACAGCCACGACGTCCCCTGCCCGAAAGATGTTGCTTCTCAGCTCCCGCTGGAATGGTCACGCGGAAGCACCATGTCGTGGTGATCATTACACTTGGCCGTCGGCGTATCGCGGGAAACCGGCCACGACTGATGGGCCTGAAGAGCGAGGCTCACCAGGGTCAGCAGCAGGTCCATGTCCGTCTCGACTTCGAGGCGTATCGTCACCCAGCGCGAACCGGGCACCAAACGGACCGCGGTCGCGCCCCTGAGGTGGTCTTCGAAACGCCGAATGGCACGGGCGGTGAGGTGCAGGTCAACGTCTTGGTCTGTATGGAAGTGGACGATCTCGTCCTGGACCGAGCGCAGCGCCCGCCCCGTGCCACAGCTTGGCGGTGTCTCCGTGAGGTCCGGCCAGCTCGCCAGTCGCGCCATGGCGCGCAAGGCCAACGTCATGTACCCATCATGCCCAGCTCACCGCGAAGTCACCATGACTTGAGGAACCCGTAAGTGACACGCACCGCCTGAATGTCCGGATAGCAACTCGCCGGCCGACGGGGCTTCTACGGCGCATTGGCCCCCGGCGTCCGCGAGGTGGAAGTCCTCCGGCCCGAGATGCTCACGCCCCGAGCCAGGAGGTGGTCAGAGCCTGCACGGCCGAGCCGTCGGCGTCGGCCAGCTTGACGGCGGTGAAGCCGGCCGCGGACTCGGAGCTCTGGTAGCGGAACCGGGGCTCGGCGGCGGTCAGCGCGCCCACGACGGTCTCCGCGCACTCCCGCGCCGACTGGGCCGCGGAGAACGCCTGCTGGGTGCGGGCCAGATAGCCGTTGATCACCGACTGGTAGTCCCCGGCTCCGGCGACCAGGGCCTCGACGTCCCGGTCGGCCCGCACGTTCGCGACGAACTCGGTGGCCACCGCGCCGGGCTCGATCACGCTCACCGCGACACCGAGCTTGCCGACGACCGGGGCGAGACTCTCCATCCAGCCCTCGACCGCGAACTTGGCCGCGCAATAGGCCTCGTTGAACGGCTGGCCGACCACGCCTCCGACGCTGGTGACCGTGATCAGACGCCCCTCGGCAGCGCGAAGGTGCGGCAGCGCGGCCTTGGTGACCTGGACGACTCCGAAGAAGTTGACCTCCATGACGTCGCGGACGTCGTCGACGCTCTCCAGCTCGATGGTGCCGAGGTGTCCGGCCCCGGCGTTGTTGATCAGCGCGTCCAGTCGTCCGTGGTCGGCGATCACGCTGTCGACGCAGGCCCTGACCGAGTCGGGATCCGTCACGTCGAGCTGTCGGACGTCGGCGTCGGGCAGCCGCTCGAGCAGCGCTGCGGCCTTGGCGGTGTTCCGCATGGTCGCGATGACCTCGTAGCCCGCCTTTGCGGCGAGTACGGCGGTTTCCAGACCGATGCCGGTCGACGTGCCGGTGACGAGGGCGATCTTCATGACGAACCTCCATGGATGCGTGTACACACACATATTAGAGTTGTGTGTGCGTGCACGCAAATTGGTAGACTCACCTGGTGACGGACATCAGGCTCAAGCAGGCAGAACTTCCTGTCGAGGATCAGGCGTACTACCGCCTCGTAGGGGTGAGCAGTGCCCTCACCTCACGCGCGAGCGCCCGACTGGAGGAGGACTTCCGCCTGCCGGCCTCCTGGTTCGAGGTACTGCTCTGGCTCTACCACCAGGACGGGCCGCTGTCGGCCACCGATCTCGGCTCCTGTGCGCTGATCAGCCGAAGCCAGGTCTCCCGGGTGATCGACGCCCTCCAGGCCCGCGAACTGGTCACCCGCGCCCCCTCGGCCGCCGACGCCAGGTCCGTCGAGGTGACCATCACACCGCAGGGCCGCGACCTCTTCGAGCGCGCGGACGCCGCCCGCCGCGAAACCCTGTCTCCAGTCCTGGCGGACAGGCTGGACCCGGCCGAGCTCGAAGAGCTGGCCCGCATACTCCTCAAGCTCAAGGGCTGACGGCGGTATCGGCCGGCGCCGTCCCGGTGCATGTCCGAGGGCACACCGGGACCGGATCGCCGGAAAACTCCGGTTCAACCTGAACCGTCAACACCGGTCAGCGCCGGGGCGAGCCACTCCAGCTGGTCCACGCCCGCCGAAAGGCACTACAGGCGGAATACGGAGCGCGACTCACGGTCCGCTGGGAGCCTGGGCGATGTCCACCACGACCTTGCCTGCCGCGTTGCCCTGTTCGACCGCCGCGTGCGCGTCGGCGACGGAGCCGAGGGTGAAGGCGCGTGGGTCGACCCGTGGCTTGAGGGAGCCCGCTTCGACGAGGGCGGTGGCCTCGCGCATGATCTCGCC
Source organism: Streptomyces sp. NPDC111507 (assembly GCF_055638955.1). Lineage (NCBI taxonomy): Bacteria > Bacillati > Actinomycetota > Actinomycetes > Kitasatosporales > Streptomycetaceae > Streptomyces > Streptomyces sp. NPDC111507. Next base: position 318,910 of record NZ_JBVKBU010000007.1, read on the forward strand.
GTGGTGTGCGCGGTGGTTGCCGGTGAGCATGGGCATCAGGGTGAACACACCGGAGTAGGTGGCGCCCCGGAAGGAGAGGGGAGCGAGGGCGTGGGTGCCCCAGCCGAGTGCGCTGACGACGTGGCCGGTGTACGTGCGCACGGCGGTGAAGGAGGCGTCGAGCACGGGACCGCCGACGGTGTCGAAGACGATGTCGAAGCCCTCGCCGCCGGTGTGTTCGCCGACGTACTCCGCCACGGACATCGCGGTGCGGTCGATGGGTGTGGCGCCGAGACGCGCGACCGTGTCGGCGTGGGCGGGGGAGGTGGTGGCGTAGACGTCGGCGCCGTGGGAGCGGGCGATCTGGATGGCCACGTGTCCGATGCCACCGGCTCCGCCGTGGATGAGGACCTTGTGTCCGGGGCGGACCCGGGCGCGGTCGATCAGGCCCTCCCACGCCGTGATGAAGACCAGAGGCAGTGCGGCGGCTTCGCGCAGGGTCAGAGCGGCGGGTTTGACGGCCAGCAACCGGGCGTCGACCGCCGCGTACTGGGCGAGGGAGCCCTGGAGGTCGCCGACCCCGCCGGTGAGTCCGTAGACCTCGTCGCCGACTTCGAATCCGGTGACGTCAATACCGACTTGTTCGACCACACCGGCGAGATCGAGGCCGAGTACGGCGGGCAGGACGGTCCGGGCGTGTGCGGCCTTCCCCGCCCGGATCTTGATGTCGAGCGGGTTCACTCCGCTGGCCGCGATCTTCACCAGGACCTCGCCCGGGGCGGGGGTAGGCCGGGGGAGGTCTTTGAGTACCAGGGGTGCCCCGAACTGTTCGAGGATCGCTGCGCGCATGGCCCTGCCTTCCTTCCTGGAAGCTGTTCGTGGGTACGGAGCCGGAGGCGTGCGGTGTCTCGCGGTCACGGGTGTGCCTGGTGGCCTGTTACGGGACGTCGTCGGCCGTGTCGCGGCGGGTGTGGTCGTCGAGCAGGCGCCGGGCCGCGGATCTGGCCTGATCCACCACCGCGCGGTCCTGGAGCAGCCGTCCGGACGTGAGGGCGCCGTCTATCAGGAGGCCGAGGTGGCGGGCGAGGGCGTCGGGGTCGGCGGCGCCCGCCTCGGTGCTGAGCTGTGTCAGCCAGGTGTGACGGCGTTCGGTGTGCTGCACGGTGATGGCCCGGGCCTCGGAGTCGAGCGCGGTCTCGACGGCGGCACTGACGAAAGGGCAGCCGAAGAAGCCGTGCCGGTCGAAGGCGTCCGTCAGTGCGTCGAACAGCCCGGTGATCCGGGCCGCCGCGTCGTCGCCCGCCCGTTCGGCGGCCGCCTCCAGTTGGGCGCGCCACGATATGTCGGTTCTGCGCAGGTAGGCCGCGACCAGCTCGTCCTTGGTGCGGAAGTGGACGTAGAGGGTGGATTTCGCCACCCCTGAGGCGGCGATCACCTGGTCCACGCCGACGCCCCGTAGGCCGTTCGCGTAGAACAGGTCGGCTGCCGTGTCCAGGATCTTCTCGACCGTGTTCGTCCTTCTCGTGCGCGTCGCCATGCGGGCACCTCCCTTAATCGAACAGACTAGTCCGTTCGATTAAGGGCGGCAATGTCGGCCACCGGGATCGACACGCGTTCGCGCCGCACGTTTCGGGCCACCGTCCCGCAGTCCCGCCGTGCGTCTACGGCCCCGAGCCGGGTCTGACCGCCCGATGCCCCGCTCAATGTCTACTTCGACCGATATGATGCGTTTTGTGATCATGTCCGGATGGCTGCGGCGCCGTCGTTCCCTCGGCGGTGGCTGGTGGGAAGCCGCCCCGCTGTCACCGGTTGTCCTCACCCTGCTCATCACCTGCCTGGCGTTCTCCACACCGAGGGAGATCGCCGTCAGCCGACTGCTGCCCGCCGCCCCCGCCCTCGCCGCCGCGATGTGGCCCGTACTCCCCACGATCCTGCTGGGCGCGTTCTGCCTGCTGGTCATGATCGGCCTCAGCTTCGTCTACACCGACCTGGGCACGCAGTACACCGCGGCGGCGATCGTCGCGGTCACCCTGGCGGCCGCCTACGCGAGCCATGTCCGACTTCAGCGCGAGGAGGCGCTCTTCCACATCCGCCTCGTCGCCGACGCGGCCCAGAAGGTATTGCTGCGCCCTCTGCCACGCCGCATGGATGACGTCGAGATCGAGTCGCTGTATCTGGCGGCCCAACAACAGGCCCGGATCGGCGGCGACTTCTATGAAGCCGCCGCCACGTCGTACGGGGTCCGGCTGCTCATCGGCGACGTACGCGGCAAGGGCCTGTCCGCGGTGGGGGCGGCCTCGGCGGTGATCAGCTGCTTCAGGGAGGCCGCGTACGACGAGCCCGATCTGAGAGGCGTCATCCATCGTCTGGAGATCAGCATCAACCGCTACAGCGCCGCGTTTCCGGCGCAGGACCTGCCGGAGCGCTTCGCCACCGCTCTCATCGTCGAGATCCCGCACGACGGCGGCCACGTCAGACTTCTCAACTGTGGGCACCCTCCGCCGTTGCTCGCGCATCACGGGAAGATCCGCGTCCTGGATCCCACCGCTCCCTCGCCGCCCCTGCACCTCGCGTCGCTCATCGGAGACCACTACTGCGTCGACACCGTCGACTTCACCCCGGGCGACCAGCTACTGCTCTACACCGACGGCGTATCGGAGACCCGGGGCCGCACAGGCGAGTTCTTCCCGCTCCCGGACTGGATGCGGCGGCAGGGCCCGAGGCCGCCCCGTGAGCTGCTCGACCGGCTTCACCAGGACCTGCTGCACTACAGCGGCGGCAGGCTCAACGACGACATCGCGGCCCTCGCGGTGAGGCGCCCGAGCACCCAGGCACCGGAGTACCCGGTGTAGGTGGCCGGATGCCGTGGCCCGGGCCCGCGGTCGGGTCCGTGGTGCGGCGCGGGCGGTGACGCAACGAAGTCGGCCAAGACTCGTTGATCACCGCATGAAGAACGTCATCATGCGGCGGCAGTTGCGCGTCCTGGCCACGGTTGCCGCCCTGACGCTGGGAGCTGCGGGCGCGGGAAGCGCACCGGCAAGCCCGGCGGCTCGGGGTTGCCCCACTGCGGAGGTCTTCGCCACCGACAACACCGCGATCATCACGGATCCGGCCGACTCCCGGCTCCACACCCGCCTGACGCGCTTCGACCACGAGGTGCGCGAGATCATCCACGCCAACGGTGCCAGGCCCGGCTCCTCGACCCTCCTGGACGGCGTCTTCTGGTCCGGCGACCTCAAGAAAGCCACCTACGAGCGTTCACGCGAGTTCGACGTCGACCAGGTCGGCCGCGACGGGCTCCACCACATCGCCGACGTCGTCGCCAAGCAGTACCACCAGGAATCGGTGCTCACGTTCCGCTGCCTGCCGCGCACCTCGCCGGACATCGACGCGGTCGAGATCCAGGTTCCCGGCGTGAGCCGGACCCGTCTGCATGACGCGCTGCTCGCGGACGCGGAGGCCCGCGACCGGCTCGGCGGCGGCTCGGTCACCCTGGAGGGGCGGCTCATCCTCATCGCCCCGCTCGCCGACCTGCCGGTGGCCCAGAGGTTCACGGCCGAACTCGGCGTCGACTGGAACCGAGCCGAGGTGCGCTACGGGGACGAGGAGTTCGTGAGCTGAAACCCTGTCCCCGCCCGGCTGAACGTCACGCGCGTCGGCCGGACGCACGACAGGGAGCGAGGGTTGCGGTGTCAGCAACGTGAAGGGGCGGTATCCGTCGGCTCTCCGTCGCGCACTCAGTGCGCGGGCCACGGACACCGCCCCGACGGAGACGGCTACAGCCGTGTCCGATGGGTCGCGTGCTCCCACAGTCGCGACCCTCCTGCACCCGTGTCAGCCATCACGGGGCGCAGGCGGCTTGGACGGCGACGCCGGTCGGCCTGAGGGTGGAACACCTCACGAGGCCATCAGCTCCCGCACCCGCGGGGCCACCTTGGTGCCGAAGAGCTCGATGGTGGTCATGAGCGTCTCGTGCGGCAGACCGTTCATCCCGTACTTGAGGTCGAAGCGGCTCGCGTCGAGCTCCCGGAGGGTGATGGCGATCTTCTGTGCCACGGTCTCCGGTGATCCGACGAACAGCCCGCCGCCGGGACCGACATCGTTCATGAAGTGCTCGAATGCCGGGACGCGGAATCCTCGCTGCCGGGCCATCATGCGCATCGTCTTCTCGTAGTACGGCCAGAACTCCTCCACCGCCTGCTCGTCGGTCGCGGCCACATGCCCCGGACTGTGCACGCCGACCGGCACATCGGGTCGGCCGAACTTCTCCAGCGCCTGACGGAAGAGCTGCGAGAAGGGGGCGAACCGCGCGGTCGGACCGCTGATGATCGCGAGCATCAGCGGGAATCCGTAGCGTGCGGCACGGACGACGGACTGAGGATTTCCGCCGACACCGATCCAGGTGGGGATCGCTCCGGACTCGCTGTGCGGGTAGACGGGCTGGTTCGCCAGTGCCGGCCGGGTGCTGCCGGACCAGGAGACGGGCTTCTCCTTCCGCAGTTCGGCGAAGAGGCCGACCTTCTCCTCGAACAGGGTGTCGTAATCGCCGAGGTCGTAGCCGAACAGCGGGAAGGACTCCGTGCTCGAGCCCCGGCCGAGAATCACCTCGGCACGGCCGTCGGACACGGCGTCGAGGGTCGCGTACCGCTGGTAGACCCGAACGGGATCGTCCGAGCTGATCACGGTGACACCGGATCCCAGACGTATGCGCGAAGTACGCGACGCGATCGCCCCGAGCACCACGTCCGCCGCCGAGAGCGGCATCCAGTCGACGTGGTGCTCACCGATGGCGAAGTGGTCGAGTCCGGCCTCATCGGCGAGGACACCCTCCGCCACCAGGTTACGGATCGTCTCGCCGTGCGAGAGCGGTCGGCCCTGGGCGTCGTCGGTCACGTCGCCGAACGTGTCCAGCCCAAGCGTGATCGGGTGTCCACCCGCGGGGGAGGCAGCACGTTCTGACATCGGCGGATTTCTCATTTCCCGTAACGGTCGAAAGGTGGCTCAGGACCCGCACCCCGCACCGGTGTCGGACGCCGCTGCGGGGCACGGGTGGGCGGCGCCCCGTGATTCCTCGCGTCAGGCGGCGCGCAGCGGAGCGAGGGCGTTGCTCCACGCCACGACCTGGTCGAGGGTGGCGGTGACGGCGTCACGGTGGCTGTCGGCGGGCTTGAAGACGCTGAAGTTCTCGAAGTCGGTGAACAGGGACAGCGCCACCTGGGAGCGGACGTCCGCCATCTGCAGTTCACCCGCGATCAGGCGCAGGTGCTCGACGGCGCGGACGCCGCCGGTGGAGCCGTAACTGACGAAGCCGACGGCCTTGTTGGCCCACTCGGCCGCCAGGAAGTCGATGGCGTTCTTCAGCGCGCCGGGCACCGAGTGGTTGTACTCGGGGGTCACGATGACGAAGCCGTCGAACGAGGCGATCTTCGCGGCCCACTGCTGTGTGTGGGGCTGGCTGTACTGGCCCATCGCCGGCGGGTAGGCCTCATCCAGCAGCGGCAGCTTGTAGTCCACGAGGTCGACGAGTTCGTACTGTGCGTCGGCGCGGTGCGTGGCCAGCTCGTGCACCCAGTGGGCGACGGCCTCGCCGTTGCGTCCGGGGCGCGTGCTGCCGAGGATGATGCCGATCCTGGTCATGGTGTGCACCTTCGCTTGTATGTGTGCTTGCTGAGTCAAGTAAATGTATGAGTGCTTGCCGTGTCAAGGAGATAGGCTGTGAGGCATGCCCTACGACGAACAGCCCCTGCGCCCCATGGACCAGACCGAGGAAGCGCTCGTGCGCGCTCTGGCCCACGTCATGATGGCGCTGCCACGACTGGTGGACGCGGACATGCTCGGCGACGGAGGGCTGCCCCTTTCCGAGTACACCCCGCTCATGTTCCTGTCCGAGGCGCCCCACCGCCGGATGCGGATGAGTGAGCTCGCCACCGCCTGCAATCTTTCGCTCAGCGGGATGACGCGTGTCGTCAACCGCCTCGAAAAGCAGGGATTCGTCCAACGAGCCAAGTGCCAGGAAGACCTGCGCGGTTGGAACGCCGTCCTCACCGACGACGGCCTCGCCCGCCTTCAGGAGGCCTGGCCCGCCCACTTGGCCAGCATCCGACGGCACGTTCTCGACAACCTCGCCGGCCATGACCTCGCCGCACTCACCGCCGCACTCGAACGCGTGGCGACGACATCCTGACCGGGGGGCGCCGCCTCAGCGCTCCAGGACCAGGGCCAGGCCCTGCCCGACGCCGATGCAGAGCGCGGCCAGGCCCGTGCCCGAGCCGGCTTCCGCGAGCTGATGGGCAACCGCTCCGGTGATACGAGCACCGGAGGCGCCGAGGGGATGCCCGAGGGCGACGGCGCCGCCCTTCGGGTTCAGGATGCCGGAGTCGAGTTCCGGCAGGGCGGCGAGACAGCCCAGCGCCTGGGCGGCGTATGCCTCGTTGAGCTCGACGGTGTGCAGGGCGTCGAAGGTGCGGCCCGCCTTCGTCAGGGCCTTGCGGATGGCGTCGACCGGGCCGAGACCGAAGTACTGCGGCTCGATGCCCGTCACGGCACTGGCGCGGATCCGGGCCAGCGGCTCACGGCCCGTCTCGGCCAGCCCGGCCTCGTCGACCAGCAGCAGGGCCGCCGCGCCGTCGTTGAGGGGCGAGGCGTTGCCGGCCGTGACCGTGCCGCCGGCGCGGAAGACCGGCTTGAGGCGGGCCAGCGCTTCGAGTGAGGTGTCGTCCCGGATCCCCTCGTCGCGGGGCAGGTCCACACTCTCGACGGGGACCACCTCGGCGTCGTACGCACCGTCCTTCCACGCCCGGGCGGCCTTCTCGTGACTGGCGAGCGCGAAGGCGTCCTGGGCCTCGCGGGTGATGCCGTACTTGTCGGCGATCAGCTCGGCGCTCTCGCCGAGCGGGATGGTCCACGCGTCGGGCATCCGCGGGTTGACCATCCGCCAGCCGAGGGTGGTGGAGTACAACTCCTGGTTGCCGACCGGGAAGGCCCGCTCCGGTTTGGGCAGGACCCACGGGGCGCGGCTCATGGACTCCACTCCGCCGGCCACGGTGACGGAGGCATCGCCGAGCGCCACCGCGCGGGCGGCCTGGATGACCGCCTCCATCCCCGAGCCGCACAACCGGTTGACGGTGGTTCCGGGGACCGTCACGGGCAGACCGGCCAGCAGCACGGCCATACGGGCGACGTCCCGGTTGTCCTCCCCGGCGCCGTTGGCGTTTCCGAAGAACACGTCACCGATGAGGGACGGGTCCAGGGCGGGACTGCGGCGGAGCAGTTCACGTACGACTCCGGCGGCGAGGTCGTCCGGGCGCACGGCGGACAGGGCACCGCCGTATCGGCCGATCGGGGTGCGGACGGCGTCGACGACGTAGACGTCCCGCAGGCGCTCGTTCATCGGGACTCCTTGTGGTGGAGGGGAGTTGGGGAGGGGGGAGTGCTGGATCGGGGTCAGGCGACGGGGTCCGGCACGCGCACGGGCGCGGCGGTACGGCTGACGATCTCGTCCGTGCTGACGCCGGGAGCGGTCTCCACGAGGACGAGTCCGTCCTCGGTGACGTCCAGCACGCCGAGGTCGGTGATGACCCGGTCGACGCAGGCCGCACCGGTGAGAGGCAGAGTGCACGCGGCGACGAGCTTCGCACTGCCGTCCTTGGCGCAGTGGTCCATGACGACGACGACTCGGCGGGCGCCGTGGATGAGGTCCATCGCACCGCCCATGCCCTTCACCATCTTGCCCGGGATCATCCAGTTGGCGAGATCTCCGGTGGCGGAGACCTGCATGGCTCCCAGAATGGCGGTGTCGATGTGACCGCCCCTGATCATTCCGAAGGACAACGCGGAGTCGAAGAAACTCGCACCCGGCAGTACGGTGACCGTCTCCTTGCCCGCGTTGATCAGATCGGGGTCCACGTCCTCCTCGGCCGGGTACGGCCCGACGCCGAGCACCCCGTTCTCCGACTGGAGCACCACGTGCACTCCTTCGGGCACGTGCTCGGGCACCAGCGTGGGCAGTCCGATGCCGAGGTTGACGTAGTCGCCGTCCTGGATCTCCGCCGCCGCGCGCGCGGCCATCTCGTTCCTGGTCCATGGCATCAGTGCCGCACCGTCCCTCGTGCCGACGGCGCGGAGACAGTGCGCCGTTCGATGTGTTTGTCCGCGGCCTGCTCCGGCGTCAGTTCCACCACACGCTGGACGAACACGCCGGGGAGATGGATCTCGTCCGGGTCGAGCTCGCCGGGCTCGGCCAGCTGCTCGACCTCGGCGATCGTGACGCGGCCGGCCATCGCGGCGAGCGGGTTGAAGTTACGGGCCGAGCGGTGGAAGACGAGATTGCCGTGGCGGTCGCCCCTGGCCGCCCGCACCAGTGCGAAGTCGGTGGTGATGCCGCGTTCGAGCACATGACGCCGGCCGTCGAACTCGCGGACCTCCTTGGGAGGTGAGGTGACGGCCACGGTGCCGTCGGGGGCGTAGCGCCAGGGCAGGCCGCCCTCGGCTACCTGGGTACCGACACCGGCGGGCGTGAAGAAGGCGGGGATGCCGCATCCGCCGGCGCGCAGGCGCTCGGCGAGCGTGCCCTGCGGCGTCAGTTCGACCAGCAGTTCACCGGAGAGGTACTGGCGGGCGAACTCCTTGTTGTCGCCGACGTACGAGCCGGTGACGCGGGCTATGCGACCGGCGGCGAGCAGGATGCCCAGACCGCCGCCGTCCACGCCGCAGTTGTTGGAGACCACGCTCAGCCCGGTCGCACCGGTCGCGTACAGCGCGCGGATCAGCACGTCGGGGACGCCGCTGAGGCCGAAACCGCCCACGGCCAGGGACGCTCCGTCCATGACGCCGGCCAGTGCCTCCTCGGCCGTGGCAACCACCTTGTCCATGTGCACTGCGCTCCGTTCCGGTCCGGCAGACTCGCCCCGAGCGGTGTCTGCCTCTGTTCGGGTTTCCGTGTGGGGTGTGGGTGTGTGGCTGTACGCGGGTGCCGCGTCGCGGTCGTCAACGGTGCAGTACGGTCCTCAGGGCTTCGAGCAGCTCGCCGTATGCCGCGGAACCGGCGTCCGGCGCCGAGGAGGCCCGCCAGGCGATGTGTCCGTCCGGGCGGACGAGCAGGCACCCGTCCTCGGCCACCTCCGATGTCCGGCGCCACTCGCCGTAGGCGTCGCGGCTGTCCTCGGCACCGATGCGGACGCACTTCAGGGGAATCCCCAGAGCTTCGGCGCAGTCGGCCGCGGCCGACTCCCACACGCCACCCGACAGGCCGGTGACCAGCGTGAGGGTGCCCTTGCCGACGACGTCCAGTGTGGACAGGCGGTGGCCGTTGCCGTCGACGAGCCAGGCGTGCGGGAGTTTCGCGCCGGGGCGGGTCGTCGGCCGGTGGAAGAGCTCCGGATCCCGGGTCCATTCCTCGGCGGCGCCGGTGTCCTGGACGACCGCGGAGGAGTCGTAGCGCTGGTTCATCTCCACGCCATGGGCGTTGAACTCGTAGTTCTTGAGCTGAATGGCCTCTTCCAGCGCCTGCCGTCGCTTGGTGCCCTCGGCCGTCCCGCTGCGGCACGCGGCGAGACCGTCGACGATGTCCTCCTCCTCGCTGTACTCGTCGAGTCCCAGTGCCTGGAAGATCGGGCCGAACTGGTCACGGCTGAGGTTGGCGCGATCGACGATCTGCCGGCCGACCGGTGCCCGCTCCGCGGTGTACGTGTCGAGGAGCCCCGGGCCGGCCTGCCCGCGGATGACCATGGCGAGCTTCCAGGCGAGGTTGTACGAGTCCTGGATCGAGGTGTTGGAACCGAGGCCGTTGGACGGCGGGTGCCGGTGCACCGCGTCCCCTGCGCAGAAGACCCGCCCGGACGAATATGTCGTGGCATAGCTGTGGTTGACCGTCCACAGCGAGCTCGACATGATCTCGACGGGAATGTCGCGGTCGCCGATGAGGTCGTGGACGATGTCACGGGCGGTCGCCTCGTCCATGTGGGGCGGGGGCTGCTCGATGTCGTATCCCCACACCAGCAGCCATTCGTTCCACGGCCGCACCATGCGCACCAGCCCCATGCCGATGCCGCCCATGTGGGCGCCGGGACGCATCACCCAGTACAGAACGCTCGGGCGGTGGGCCACGTGCCGGGACAGGTCGGCCTTGAAGACGATGTTCATGCTGCCGGCCTTGCCGCTCTGCCCGTCGATCGGCAGTCCGATCTGCTCCGCCACGCCGCTGCGGCCGCCGTCCGCGCCGATCAGGTAGCGGGCTCGCACGGTGAACTCGTCGCCGCGCACCCGGTCCCGGAGCCGGGCGGTGACGCCGTCGGCGTCCTGTTCCAGGCTGAGGAACTCGGTGTCGAAACGGATCTTGGCTCCTCGCGCCGCGGCGTTCTTCACCAGGATCGGTTCCAGGAAGGTCTGCGGAAGGTCGATCATCTGCGCGGGGCTGGCGGCACCGTACTCGGTCGCCGCGTGCGGGCCGGTGCCCCAGCTGCGGATCCGGCCGATCTCCTCGCCGGCCAGGGCGGTGCACAGAACGGTGTCGCCCATGAGTTCGGCGGGGCTGCCGGCCGCGGCGGCTTCGCCGTCCACGCCGAGGTCGCGCAGTACCTCCATCGTGCGCTGGTTGGTGATGTGCGCACGGGGGGTGTCGGCCAGCCAGCCGTACTTGGTGACGAGCAGCGTGCGAATGCCGTACGTGGCCAGGAGCAGGGCCGCGGATCCACCGGCGGGGCCACTGCCGACCACGAGGACGTCGGTGTCGTAGGTGTGGGTCGAGTCCATGAGACTGCTCCAGGTCAGTGTGCGGGGCCGTCGGCCAGGCGGGCGATGCGGAAGGTGAACTGCAGGCTGCGCCACTCCCCGTCGACGGCACGGCCGTCCGGGGTCGGCCCGATCCGGGGTGTGAAATCCACGATCAGGCCCTCCTTGACGCCGAACACGGTGTCGGAGTCGATGTAGTGGCCGCCCTTCACGAACAGCTGGGTGATCAGGCGCTGGTGACCGGCGGCGGAGATCATGAAGTGCAGGTGGGGCGCACGGTAGGGATGACGTTCGACGGCTTGGAGCAGCTGTCCCACCGGTCCGTCGTCCGGGATCGGGTACTCGGCCGGCAGGGTCGTCCAGAAGCGCAGGCGTCCCTGCTCATCGGTGCGCAGGCGGCCCCGCAGCACCGGTCCGTCGAACTCGGGCAGCTGGACGTCGTAGAAACCGTCCTTGTTGGCCTGCCAGACGTCCGTGACGGCATCCGGCACGGGCCGTCCGTCCGTGTCGGTGATGAGGATGTCGGCCCACAGAGGAGTGCCGGCCACGCCCTGTGAGATGTCGCCGCCCTGTGCGGTTTCCGGCGGCCCGTCCGTGTAGAAGGGGCCGAGGACCGCTGACGGTGTGGTCTGCGGGGTGCGTGAATGGGTGAGCAGGTCGACGATGCTGGAGACCCCGAGCGTGTCGGACAGCAGCACGAACTCCTGGCGGGTGCTGGTGGAGATCTGTCCGGTACGGGTCAGGAAGTCGATGGCCCGCTCCCACTCGGATTCGGTGACGTCATTGCTCGTCACGAAGTGGTGCAGGTGCCGTACGAGGTCGCTGATCAGCTGCCTGCCCCGCGGATCGGGTGCGTCCGCGAAGCTCTCCACCACCTGAGCGGTCAGGCGCTCCACGTCCGAAGCCACTCCGTGCTCCGCGGGGGCCGACGGCCCAGGGGTTCGCGGAGCAGGAGTCGGCGCCGCGGGAACCGTCGGACGGCGGCCCTGCCAGGCGTCGCGCAACAGGCTCTCGATTCCCGTGGGCGTCAGCTCACGGGGGTTGGGGTATGGCGTGGCGACCGCCAGCCGCGCGGCCTGCGCCAGTTCCGCCTCCGCCATGCCCAGCTCACGCAGCGAGGTGGGGCCCCCGAGCAAGGTGATCAGGTCGAACATCCCGCTCGGAGCGTCCGGCACGCCGAGTGCGCCGGCGATGCGACTCATGGCGTCCCCGGCGGCCGGGGCGTTGTAGGCCATCGCGTGCGGCAGGATCACGGTGTGCGTCGCGGCGTGCGCCAAGTCGAAGGCGCCCCCCAGCGTGTGGCACAGCTTGTGATGCAGGCCCATACCGACGGAGCCGAGGCAGGTACCGGCCAGCCACGCGGCATGCAGGAGGTCGGCGCGTGCCGCGGTGTCGGACGGCTCGGCCACGAGCGCCGGCAGGGCGCGGGCGCTCAGCGCGATCGCGTCGAGCGCCATGGCGTCGATGACAGGGTTCGCCTGTGGCGCGTACAGGGCTTCCACGGCGTGGGCCATGGCGTTGACCGCGCTGGTGACCGACAGGCCCACCGGCAGGCCGAGGGTGAACTCGACGTCGTAGACGACGGTCTCGGGCAGGATCGCGGGGGAGGCCACGGTGGTCTTGCGTCCGTCCTGCGTCTCGCCGAGGACGGGGGTGACTTCGGAACCCGCGTAGGTGGTGGGAAGGATCAGCTGCGGCAGATCGGTGCGGAGCGCGAGTGCCTTGGCCAGCCCCGTGGTGGAACCGCCGCCGACGGCCACCAGGCAGTCGGCGGAGTGTTTCCGCAGGACGTCGAGGGCCCGTTCGGTCACGTCGACCGGAGTGTGCATGGTGGCACCGTCGAACTCCGCCACGATGACGTCACCGAGGGCATCACGCACCCGGGCGGCGGCCTTGGCCACCGACGGAGTGGACAGGAGGAGGACTCGGGAACAGCCGAGTCGCTCGACCTCCTCGCGGACCTGGCTGACCGTTCCGGTGCCGAAGACGATCCGCGAGGGATGGGAGGTGTACACGAAATTCCTCATGGGGGTCCGCCTTCGCGTTGCCGTGGGTCCCTGAATTTCTGACACCGAGTGTGGGGACGGCGGGCGCTCGGACTCCTGCACGTTTCGCGCGTGTTTCTGCAGGATCGGCGCAGTGCGGTGGCTCTGGCGGGGGCGCGGGGCGGATGTGGTGCCCGCGGTGCGCCGGAGGAGAGGGGCGGGCGGGACGGGCCGGGGCGGGCCGTGGAACGCGGCGTCAGCCCGCGCGTCGGACCGCGGCGGGGGTCGTGCCGAGCTTGGCGCGCATCACGCGCGTCAGGTGTTCCTGATGGGAGAAACCGCAGTGGACGGCCACGTCGGGGATGGGCAGGACCGTGGTGCGCAGCATCCGGCGTGCGTGGTCCAGCCGCAGTTGCAACAGGAACTGGTGCGGAGATTTTCCGGTGCTGGTCCTGAACTGCCGACTGAACTGGCTCGCGCTGAGCCCGGTGGCCGCGGCCAGATCGGAGACGCGCAACGGGTCGGAGATGTGTTGCTCCATCAACTCCCGTGCGGACACGAGCTGTTGAGTCGTCAGTCCCGACATCGCGCCGGCCGCGGCCGGAGGCCGACCGGCCGTGTGCGCGTGGGCGAGCTGGGCGGCGAGCATGCCGACGAGGTGATCGACGTAGGTGCGCGCGGAGGGTTCCCACTGCCGCACGGCGCCGTCCAGGGCCAGCATGACCTGCTCGATCAGGGGATCCGAGCTGCCCAGTTCCTCGGCGAGTTCCACCGCTCCGCGGCCGCCGTGCGCTTCCTGGAGGGCCGAGTCGCTGAGATAGAGGTGGACGGTGTCGAGGCCCCCCTGGAGTTCGACGTCCAGCGCGCGACCCGCCGGGTGGACGAAGAGCCCCCCTGCCGGAATCCGCTGGGCCCGCATCGCCCGGCCGGACCGACGCCGGACGGTCACCGGGCCACTGAGGTGAAGGATCAGCAGATGAGTGGGGGCGCTGTCGAAGGTCGAGTGGTACGGCGTTTCCCGCTGGGTGGACAGATATGCGTGCTCCCAGCCCAGGCCCGAGCTCGTCCGGTCCGGGGCGACCCATGCCTGGCGCAGGATGCCACCGGTGTCGAGGAGGCCCAGCTCAGACATCGTTCCATCCCCGATCTCGGCGGTGGTGCCCATGCGAGCCTCCCATACGGTCGGCGATCAGGTCCATATTGTTGAGTGCTAAATCATTGTCGGATATTCCCGCCGGGGGAGGAGGTGTGTCGGTCGGCGGGACGCCGACGAATGGTCAGGTCGGGCGGGCCGGGTCCGGAACCCGCCCCGCTATCGGCGCGGGCAGCCGGACCGGGCCCACCGGTCGCGACCCCACCGGAGGCGTGGCCGCCCGGGACGACGCGGTCGTCGGGTGGTTGCGTGAACGATGTCCGTGTGGTCCCGGTGGAGCCTGGCGCGCCAGGACGCCGAGGAGGCTTTCGGCTCAGCGACTCGGCGACTCAGCGGTTCGGCGGCTCAGTGGTTCGGATCCGGGTTGCCCTGCAGGCGACCGGCCGCCTCGACGGCTTTCGCCGTGACGTCGGTCGCGGTGCGCGTGGCCCTTCCGGTCACACGCCAGGCGACCATGCGTAGCGCGGTGGCCGGAGTGGGCGGGAAGACGCCGAGTTGGCCGAGCATGGTCATGTCGTCGCGCACCGCTTCGTGTCCGACCACTTTGCCGTCGCGGAGTTCGAGCACGTGGATCTGTTCGAAGTCGATGTCACGCCCGGTGGGGGGTATGGCCTGGTCGAGAGCGCCGTCACGGAAGCGGACGAACGGACCTGTGTGGCGGCCCTGCATGCGAAGCCTTACCCAGACCTGTTCGTCGTTGCGGGCGATGCCGAGGACGGGGAAGGTCAGGTCGCTGAAGGCGAAGCGCATCCACGCGCCTGAGGCAAGGACTCCCGCCGGTCCGGGGAGTGCGCAGGCCGTGGGTGACACGGCTGCCTCGCGGTTGTGGAAGTCCTCGTGCACCACCTCTGCGGCCAGTGCCGGATCGCCTGTCTCGAGGACCCGGAAGAGTCCGTGGGCCAGGTCCGTGGCATCCATGCCCATTGCGTTGATCCTTTTCGACGGGTGTGCGATCTGAGGGGTGACGCCGACCGGTCCGAGGGGGACAGGGGGCGGTCGTAGCCAGGCCGAGCGCGTGGCCGGCCGGAGATATTGAGGTTATAGCACGCCTAATGAATTCACGCCTTAGGATGACGCAATGCCGTCCAAGCGCCGCTACGTCTCCCCGCTGCGCGAGCAGGCCGCCGCACGGACGCGGGCACTGATCCTCGGGCAGGCCACGGAACTGTTCGCCGAGCGTGGCTACGGTCGCGTGACCGTCGCCGACATCGCTTCAGCGGCCGGCGTCGCCTCGAAGACCGTCTTTGCGAGTGTCGGGAGCAAGAGCGACATCCTGAACCGGATCGTCGACCAGGGTGTGATCGCTTCTGGTTACGAGCAGGCCATGGAGGACCTGCTCGCTCTGCGGACACCGGAGTCGGTCCTGAAAGCCCTGGCCCATGGCACGCGGATGGGCAACGAGGGGCAGTTCGCCGTGCATGAAGCGATCCGCAAGGCGCTGCCCGTGCATGAGAACGGCGAGGCCCTGTGGGAGCGCGCGACCGCGGCCTACCGGGACGCACTGCGCGCGACCGCCCAGCACCTGCACCAGCTGACTCCGCCGCCCTCCCACTCGGTGCAGGAGACGGCTGACCTTCTCTGGTACTGGTTCGGTCCCACCGGCTGGCGAACGCTCGTGGTGGAGAACGGCTGGTCATGGGAGCGCGCCGAGGAAGTCCTCTACCGTACTTCGGTCGCCACCCTTCGCTGACACCGTTCGCCGAACCGGACGCGGGAGTGACCGGTCGCTCGTGCCCTACGGATGGGTTCGTCGAGGTGCGATCAACGGCAGACTTTGGAAAGGTCCCGGCCGTGGGCCGGGGCAATCCGCAGGTCCGGAAGGGAGATCGAGATGGCACGAGTTCTCTACACGGCGGAGGCAACCGTGACCGGCGGCCGTGTGAACGGCCACGGGCGCACTCATGACGGAGCCCTGGACGTTCAGCTCCGCGCGCCGAAGGAGATGGGCGGCGAGGGGGGTGGCACGAACCCCGAACAGCTCTTCGCGGTGGGTTATGCGGCCTGCTTCGAGGGCGCACTCGGCGTGGTGGGCCGTCGCGAAAGGGTCGGAACGGGTGACGCTTCGATCGAGAGCCGGGTCAGCCTCCTGCCCACGGAGGATCGCGGTTTCGCACTTGCCGTGGAGCTTCACGTGACCCTGCCGCAGATCTCGGATCCCGAGCAGGCAGCGCAGATCGTCGCGGCCGCACATCAGGTGTGTCCCTACTCGAACGCCACCCGGGGCAATATCGACGTCACCTTGACCGCCAACGGTCACGGGGTCACCCCGGGCGTCGGCGACTGAGTCGGCCCGGCCCGGCTCACTCCCGGCGGGGGAGCGGCTCCTTCCGGGTTGGGCCACCACAACGACTGGTGGTCGTGGTCGCCGTCGGGCGGTCCGTCTCCGTCCAGGATGGCGGCCTCGACCAGGGGCGCGGCTACGGCGCGGGCCGCTGTCTCGGCGCTGGGGTCGTGGTCCGGCCAGGCACTGATCCAGGTGCCGTCGTAGAGCAGGATCGAGCGGCACCCGTGCGGGCGCGGCGGCCAGCCGGTGGGCGAGTGACTTCTCGCCCGTGGCGCCTGCCTGCTGGGCGAGGTCGAAGAACAGCTCGTGCAGCCAAGCGCGGTAGTCCTGCGCGGCCTGTTCGACGACACCGCCCGGCAGGCGTCGGCACTCGCGCCGATGAACGCGCAGCCGCGGAACCCCGGCTCGGTGAACGACAGCCCCCGCACCTCGAACGCGCCGACCAGGCGCTCTTTCGGGATGTCGTAGCGGGCTTCGAGTCCGCGTGCCATGCGCTCGGCGGTCGCCGCGTGCCGTGCCTGGAGACAGGCGCGGACCAGGCCGTCCTTGCTGCCGAAGGCGCCGTACAGCGTTGCCTTGGCGACTTTGGCGTGCTCGATGACGTGGTCGATCCCGACCGACTACTGGACTCCCTCGGCGTAGAACAGCGCGTCGGCGGTGGCCGGCGGCCGACAGCCGCGCCCGTGCGGCCACCCTGCGTTCCCGAGGGGACCGCATCTGCTCAGACATGGGTGACCATGAGGTGACCATGGGCAGACAGATCTGTCTGTCTTCGAAGGCGCATCCCATGTCTGTGGAGCGCGAGGACAACCTCGACTTGCAATCCACTACCGCTCTCCACGAGATCAACGCGGACGGCGGCTCCGTCCGGTGCGTCGAGGCGGACCTCGAGGACTCAGCCGGCATCGACCGGCCGGCCGCCGAGGCCGGTGAGGCGTGAGGCAGGTGAGGTCGACGTCCTAGACAACAACGCCGGGCACGCGGTCTGGGCACCGAACGGGGAGACGAAGGTCTCCGGCTACGACGCGATGTTCGTCGGCAACGTGCGCGCGGCGTGCTTCGTCGTCGCGGTATTCGCCCTGGCGACGGCGGCGAAGGGATCGGGTAACGTGATCAATATCGGCAGCATGGCGGGCAGCCTCGGCGTGGCCACCGGTGCCGCGTACGGCGCGACCAAGGCCGCGCCGGCATCCATGACGCAAGGCTGGGCGGCCGAGTACAGCGGCCGCGGCGTCCGCTCAACACGGTTGCCCCCGGTCCCGCCCACACCCGGCCCCATGCTCGCGACCTGTTCGACGGCCTCGGCGGGACCACTGCGATGAAACGCGTGGCCGAGCCCGCCGAAGTCGTCGCCTTCGTCGTCTCGCCGAAGGCCGGCCAAGTCACCGGCGCGACCATCGCCGTCGACGGCGGCCGCACCGCCATCCGAACCCGCCCGTTCCTTGTGCGGGGATCGGGCACCAGAGCTGATACGACGCACACATGAAAGGTCACAGCCATGAACAGGCTGGACGGAAAGGTCGCCGTCGTCACCGGCGGCAGTAGCGGTATCGGATTTGCCACCGCGCAACAGTTCGTGGAGGAAGGTGCCTTCGTGTTCATCACCGGACGGCGCCGGCCCGAACTGGAGAAGGCGAAGGACGAGATCGGCAGGAACGTCACGGCCGTCCAGGGTGACGTCAGCGTCTCCGCCGACCTCGACCGGCTCTTCCGGACCGTCGCGGAGGAGAAAAGGAAGATCGACGTCGTCGTCGCCAACTCAGGTCTGGTCGAACCGCAGGTGTTCGGCCGGATCACCGAAGCGGGTTTCGACCGTACCTTCAACGTGAATGCCCGGGGCACCCTCTTCACCGCCCAGAAGGCCTTGCCCTTGATGAACGACGGCGGTTCGGTCATCCTCGTCGGATCGATCGCGGGCCACATCGGCGTCGAGGGGTACACCACCTACAGCGCCACCAAAGCCGCCCTGCGTTCCTATGCCCGCACCTGGACCAAGGAGCTCAAGGGCCGCGGCGTCCGGGTCAACGTCCTCAGCCCCGGCCCGATCGACACCCCGATCTTGGACGGCCAGGCGGACTCCAAGGAAGGCGCCGACGCGATCAGAGAGGCCTTCGCATCCGCCATTCCACTCGGACGCATGGGACGCCCCGAGGAGGTCGCCGCGGCCGCCGTCTTCCTCGCATCCGACGAGAGCAGCTTCTGCGCAGGCATGGAACTGAGCGTCGACGGCGGCATGGCACAAGTCTGAGGGGGGAGCCCGTCGAACGGGGGTTCCCGACCCCGTCACGTCGCGGCCCGTCAAGCGGCTCCCGACAGGCCCGCCCGGAGGGCGTCGAGCAACTGGTCCAGGTTCCCCAGCCGTTCGGCGCCCATCGCTCCGAAGGCCTCCCGCAACACCTGTTCCCCCGCCGCTGTCCCCGCGGCGAGCGCCTTGGCGCCCTTCGGGGTGAGGCGCACCGGCTTGGAGCGTCCGTCATGGGGATCCGCCGTCCGCTCGACCAGTCCCGCACGCTCCAGCGCGGCAAGGGAAAGACCGCCGGCCGTCATGCAGTCGTCGACCACTCCGCGCAGGTCGGACCCGAGCGACAGAGACCACAGTCCGACCTCTAGGGGGCACCTTCCGACCACTCACGGCCAGCACTTCGGAGGGGTACGCCGAGATGACCGCCGTGAACTGTCTCGCGCCGTAGGTGGTCTTCGCCGCCAAGACCGCAAAGCTCCTGCACTGCCCTGAGGTCGGGCCGAATGGTCATGCCCAGAAGATGTAGACACTGGCATCATTGTTGTCGTTGACATCATTGTTTCCAGTGACTACATTCAGCGTCGCAGATCCTGCGGAAACCCCGAGGGCTGTTCGTCGAGGCGGCAGGTCGACAGTGAACCTTCCGTCTCACCTCGGCCTCGGCCCACCCGGCTATCACTACGGAGACCTCTCATGCCTCTGCCGCGCCTCGGGCGGTTGCTTCGCCCCGCCGCCTTCGGCGGCATCCCCACCGGTGCACGACTGGAGCGCATGCAGGCATCTCCTCAGTACGCCGACGGCAGCTTCCGCAATCCGACGGCCACCCTGACCATGGCTTCCGGCTCCGCGCTCGACTTGGCTCGGACGAACGTCCACCGCGCCGATCGCGTCCGTCGCAGGCCGGCCACGGCGATCCCCCTGCACCGACCGACCCTCACGGGACCCGACGCGGCGCCGGAATCCGATCTGCGACTGACCTGGACGGGGCACTCCACCGTTCTCACCGAGATCGATGGCGCAAGGCTGCTGTTCGACCCGGTATGGGGCGATCGGTGTTCACCGGTGGGCTTCGCGGGACCCCGACGACTCCACCCGGTCCCGCTGCCCCTTGAGGACGTCGGCCCCGTGGACGTGGTGGTGATCTCCCACGACCACTACGACCATCTGGACATGCCCACCATTCGCGCTCTCGTCGGCACGGGCGCCCAGTTCGTGGCCCCGCTGGGCGTGGGGGCGCACCTGGAGCGCTGGGGAGTCGCACCCGAACGGATCACGGAGCTGGACTGGCACGAGTCGACTCAGGTCGCAGGTCTGACACTGACTGCCACACCGGCCCGGCACTTCTGCGGACGAGCGCTGCACCGCCGTACGCTCTGGGCATCCTGGGTGGCGACCGGTCCCAGGCACCAGGTCTTCCACAGTGGGGACACGGGTTACTTTCCCGGCTTCGCCGAAATCGGGGCGGCACACGGTCCGTTCGACGCGGTGATGATGCAGATCGGCGCCTACAGCGACTTCTGGCCGGACATCCACATGACACCGGAGGAGGGTCTCCGCGCCCATCTCGACCTGGGCGGAGGCGAGCCGCACGGTGTACTGCTGCCGATCCACTGGGGCACCTTCAACCTGGCCCCGCATCCGTGGGAGGAGCCTGCCGAGCGTACGTACGCGGCCGCTGCTGAAGCAGGTGCTCGGGTTGCCCTGCCCATACCGGGTCAACCCTTCGAACCTGGCGGCGAATTGCCCCAAGCCCCGTGGTGGCGCGCGGTGGCGGCGCCCGTGTCCGACGCGGCCTCGACCGTCTCCAAGGCCCGCCGCCCGGCGGGCGCTCGCCCCGCACCGGCTCAGCAGCAGCCGTAACTCCGACGCACAACAGGGCCGCGAGCGGTGTCTCGCGGCCCTGCATCGACTTGAGCCGCGCGGGCGCCCGCGCGGAGACTTCCGCACCCTGTAGCGGACGGCCGCTGCGGTGGAACCTGATGTCGAGAGGGTTTGTCTATCCGTGGTCCGGACCTGATGGGGCGGTGTCGTTCGAGGTTGCTTCGGGTCTGGAATGGAGCACGTCGCGGGCCTGTTCGGCGGCGCGGGTGATGCTTTCGCTGATGAAGTCGAGGAAGCGGGCGATGTTCTCCAGGCGGGTGGCGGCGGGGGTGTCTCGGCCGAGGACGGCGACGCCTTGGCGTGCGGTTTCGACGAGCTGGTCGTTGGCCCGGGCGCTGGCGATCGTCGCCTGGTAGAAGAGTTCGTCGTCGACGACGTAGCGGTCGCGGCGGCGTTCGTCGCGTTCTCTGCGGACGAGGCTCTGGCTCTCCAAAAAGGTGATCGCTTTGGAGATGGACGCCGGGCTGACCTGGAGGTGCTGGGCGAGTTGGGACGCGGTGAGGTTGCCCGCGTCGGTGATGAACAGGCAGGTCAGTACCCGGGCCGTCATCTTGGTCATGCCCGAGGCCATGAGGACGGTGGTGAGCGTCTCCTCGTACTCGGCGACGGCCTCGGCGTCGCGTCCGTGCGGCTGGGCAACCGACTCCGGCCCTCGGGAGGAGGCGGGCCTCCGCCGGTGGGCGCGGCGCTCGGTGGCGCGGTGGGCCAGGTCGGCGCGGTAGGCGGTGGGGCCGCCGTTGCGCATCACCTCACGCGTGATCGTCGAGGTCGGACGGTCGAGGCGTCGGGCGATCTCGGCGTAGGGGAGGCTGTCGGCCAGCCCCAGCGCGATCTGCTGGCGTTCCTGCTGGGTGAGCCTGCCTCCCGGCATCGCAATCTCCTCGGTGGTCCTTCGTGGCGGTCTCTGCCCCCACTGTAGCGTTCACGTCTTACCCATTGCAATGACCAGGATGGTTGCCGTTGCGTTCCTGTCAGAACCGTTGCAACAATTTCTAGGCACCTACCTGCATAGATGTCAATTCTATGCAACGAGCTCGTTGTCAGCTCCTTGAAAGCAACGTAGCGTTTCCGATGTCAGAAACAACGAGCGAGCACGGGAGAGCATGATGCAGAAGTTCGACACCCCCGCCCCGATCTCCGCCGTCCTGGACATCCCCGCCGGACGCGTCCAGTTCATCGCCGCGGACCGCGCCGACACCACCGTCGAGGTCCGGCCCGCCGACCCCTCCAAGAGCCGCGACACCAAGGCCGCTGAGCAGACAGAAGTCGCCTACGCCGACGGCGTCCTGCGGATCACGGCCTCGACCTCCAGCAACCAGCTCTTCGGCCCCTCCGGTTCCCTGGAAGTCACCGTCCAACTGCCCGCCGGCTCCCGCATCGAGGCCAAGGCCGCGAGCGCCGAGCTCCGCGGCGTCGGACGCCTCGGCGACATCGCCTTCGAAGGCGCGTACCGCCAGATCAAGATCGACGAGGCCGCGAGTGTCCGCCTCACCGCGATCGACGGCGACGTCGAGGTCGGCCGGCTGGGCGGCTCCGCGGAGATCAGCACCGCACGGGGCGACATCAGGATCACCGAGGCCGTGCGCGGCACGGTCGTGCTCCGCACCCAGTCCGGCGACATCTCGGTCGGCGCCGCCGCCGGCGTCTCGGCCGCCCTGGACGCCGGCACCGGCTACGGCCGTGTCAGCAACGCGCTCAAGAACGACGGCACCGCCGAACTCGACATCCGCGCCACCACCTCCCGCGGCGACATCACCGCCCGCAGCCTCTGAACGAACTGAACCGGAACCAGCCAGGGGGAACACATGACGAAGAACAGCACTTCCTCGATCAGTTCGAAGTGGACCGGCATGGTGTCGGTCGACGACACGGCCCTGGCCGTCACCGACACCGGCGGTCCCGGTATCCCCGTGGTCTACCTCAATGGCCAGTTCGCCACTCAGGGGTACTGGCGGCGGGTCATCGCCGAACTGGGCACGGGGTGGCGACACATCACCTACGACGAGCGGGCCCGCGGCAGATCGAAGCGTTCGGCGGACTATTCCTTCGAGGCAGCCGTCCAGGACGTCGATGCCGTTCTCGCGGCCAGGGGTGTGGACCGGGCGCTGGTGGTGGGCTGGTCCTACGGGGCGGTCGTCGGGGCGCACTGGGCCCGCCGGAATCCGGAGCGTGCCCTGGGCGCGGTCCTGGTCGACGGCGCGTTCCCGTACGACTGGCTCGACGAG
The DNA here is from genome assembly GCF_055638955.1 of Streptomyces sp. NPDC111507. Classification (NCBI taxonomy): domain Bacteria; kingdom Bacillati; phylum Actinomycetota; class Actinomycetes; order Kitasatosporales; family Streptomycetaceae; genus Streptomyces; species Streptomyces sp. NPDC111507. The sequence continues at coordinate 341,387 of NZ_JBVKBU010000007.1, forward strand.
GCCATGGAGCAGCGGATCCGGAAGCTGTTCCGGCGGATGGGTTGGTTCCTGCCGCTGCTGCGCCCGACGGGGCTGGCCCCGCGGATGACCGCAGAACAGCAGGCGAACAGCAACATCGAGCTCGGCAGGCTCTCCCGCGAGCGCGAGCTGGGCCCCGTGCTGGACGACATCACCGTCCCGGTGCGGTACGTGGTCGCTTCGGGGACGTCCTTCGGAAGCCGCGGTGACGAGCAGGAACGGATACGCACCGGTCTCGATGCGGTGATCGCCCGCAACCCGAACATACGGATCGGCGCGAAGGTCGCCGGCAACCACGGTGCGATCCTCAAGAAGGACTTCCCGTCCATCGCCGAGGCCGTACGCGAGGTCGCCGCCCTCGATCGCGCGGGGCGGACGGGGTGAAGCCGTAGCGGCCGAGCACGTTGAGGGGGTCACGGAAGCGCGGGGAGAAGTGCCGGCGAACTTCCCGTAGGTCTCGGCCTGTTCATCAGTAGTGCCGGTCCGGGCCCCTCGGGCGCGGACCGGCACACGCGGGTCGATCGGATCCCGTCAGTGGCTGTGGCCGCCACCGCTGTGGCCGCCGTCGGGGCCGACGATCGTCCACGGGCGCATCAGGTCGTCGTCCTCGTGTTCGAGGAGGTGGCAGTGGTGGATGTACGTCGCCGGGAGCTCGGCGCCGCTGTGCGGAATCGACGCGATGTCATCCTTGGGCGGGACGAATTCCTGAATGATGATTCTGGTCACCATCTGCGCAGGGGCCTTGACCGTGTCTTTGTAGGACTGCGTTTCGTCCGGGTTCGGCGGAATCGGTGGGCCGGTGAAATAGTTGGCCAACACCGGGTAGTCCTTTGGTTTGCGGCCATGGTAGATCCACTTTTCGTAATCCGCCTGGTAGTGGGCCGCGTCGATCGGCTGCCTGTTCAGCACCTGGAAGTTGACGAGGTGGACATGCATCGGGTGGGCGTCGTGGTTGGGATTGATGTACTCCCAGATCTCGGTCGAGCCCTCCTTGATGAAGTCCTGGGACGGCTCCATGTAGGGCACCGCGTTGAGCGTCATCGTCCTGAAGAGCTTGTGCTGGTACACGACCCATTCCCGCCGACGGGTGTGTGGTTTCGGTTTGATGGGTGCGACCGCCTGCAGCCCGAGTTTCTCGGGCGGCGTCGTCCTGTCCCTGTCTCCGGACAATGGCTTGACCCGAAACTCCATGATGTCCGCGATTTCCGGTCCGCAGCCGGGGACGCCGGGGAAGTGGACCTGCGTTCCCGGGTAGTTCGTCAATCTGACCTTCGTGCCCGCGCGAACCTGACTGAAGTCGACGATCAGGTCGTACCGCTCGGCTGGGCTGATCAGGAAGTCCAGCATTTGCAGCGGGGCGCGGAAGCCGCCGTCGGTGCCGATCAGCCAGAACGGCAGTGGGGGCTCATGAAGTGCGTCTCTGGGGTCTACGTCGAACTTCAGCCGCCAGAAACGCTCGTTCGAAGCGTTGAGAATGCGCAGCCGGTAGCGTCGCCGCTCGACGTCCAGGAAAGGGTATGCCTTCCCGTTGACGACCGGGGTGTCCTCGCCTTCCCTGTCCACCATGGTGTACGCGAGCGAGCCGTCCCGGTTGAAGGTCCGGTCCTGCAGGATGAGGGGGACCTCGAATTCGCCTTGCGGCAGTCCGAGCCGCTCGTCGGCGGGGTCACGAATGAGGTAGAGGCCGGCAAGGCCCGCATAGACGTTGAGAGCGCTCATCCCCATGGCGTGATCGTGATACCAGAGCATGCACGAATGGTCGTGGTTGGTGTAGCCGTAGATCGCTTCGTTGGGTTTGGCCCGGCGTGGGTCCAGGGTGGTGTAGCCCTCGGCATGGAAGCCCTTCGGGCTGAACGACTGCTCAGGCAGGCCGTCGGACTGTGGTGCTGTGTAACCGCCGTGCTGGTGTACGACGTTCCACACGTTGATGTCATCGGGGAACTGCTTGACGTACTTGTAGGGAGGCGGAGGGACCGGGGCGACCAGGGGGTTCTTGTGGCGAATCTGGTCGATCACCTTCTGGAACATGTGGGTGGTCGGCAGCTCGTTGCGCCACTTGACGACCGTCGGGTGGTCCCTGGTCGTGCTGATGGTAGCCCCGAGATAGCCCATGCCGATCGGCTTGTGAGGATCGTGCGGGTTCGTGGCCCAGTAGCCCCACGCGGGTGACGGCGCGAGATCCCGGTGGAAGCGCCATGAGCCCTGCCGCATCGTGAACTCGTAGTAGTCGGCGCCCGGATAGACGGAAGGATCCGAGATGGCTGTCAGCGGCCTGGGCAGCGGGTCGACGAACCTCTTCAGCGGAGGGGTGTTCGGTGTCCCTGAGGGGTCCTCACACCCTGCCGGCGGGTGAGCCGTCGCGGAATACGCCCGCGTTCCCAGAACACCACCTGGAAACATGGCCGCGGCCCCCAGGCCACCGGCCATGAGGAATTTCCTTCGCTCAATCATCGTCCCTGTCCTTCCGTCGCCTCACGCAGCATCCAAGGAATACAGGGGCTTATTCGGAGCGTAAGTGCAGCACGCCAGTCGGTTCTGAGAAGGCCACTCATTGAGCCGATCTCGGCAGTAAATCAGAAGGCGTCGGAATCGGAATCAAACTATTACCGCAAATCTGAATACGTACGCCATTTGAATACATGCGCCATTCTTCTGGCGCGTCCCATTCGGCTGCGTGACGGACTGTGCGGCCGACTGATCGTTTCAGAATGAGCTTCGGAGTCGCCTCAAGCACATGTTGCTGCGCGCGAGTTGAAGCGCTCGACCACCCAGCGGGTCGTGGAGCCGCACGGAAACGGGACCGGAGGATGCGGCGCCGGGACGGCCGCGCGCATCGGCGACCATGAGACGGATAGGCGGGTCGCGGATGAGCGCTCCCTCCGCAGGTCGTCGGCGCCGGCCAGGCGACGTCAAGAGGCGACAACACGGCTTGATGCACGCCCGGCGGTCTCAGCAGTTCGCGCTGTAGCGGACGCATCCGGGTGGCGGGGTGTGGCTGTGGTCCCACTCGTGCTGCGCCGCCGTCAGCGATCCGCCTGCCAGGAGGGCCACCAGCAGGTGCGCGATCACCGTCCAGCGGGCACGAAAGACTGCCGCGAGAACTGCCAGAACGAGTACGGCGATCAGCAGCATCCGTACCCGCCCGATGTGCGCGAGCCCGGCCGCGTCGATCTGTGTTTGTTCGCCTTGCGCCGCCCATACCTCCAGGCCGTAGCCATATATCCAGTCCAGCACGAGCCACGCGGTCTCCAACAGGAGCAGCGGGATGGCGAGGGCGAGGTCCACGCCCCGGCGTGTGGGGTGCGACCAGGGGCGTCGGCGTTCCGGGGCTGGAAGGGTGTCGGTCATGGCTGCAGGGTGCCGCGGCTGGTCGTGGTGCGCATGAGTACCCGTACTCAACTCCGGTCGGGCAAAGCGGCAGGTGAGGAGTGGCGCTCTGCCCCGACTCGACGACACAGCCGAGTCGTTCAGAGCCTGTCGTGTCAACTCGCTTACCTGAGGGCACGTTGTAAGACCTCTATGGCAGCGGCCGATCCGGACGCGGGGATGTGACCTGACGAACGGTCAAGTTCCGTCTGTGAGCGCCGAGGACCGTGGTCAACAACGCCGTAGCATCTGTCTGGTGAAGATCAATGGAATATTCCAAAAGGGTCTGAGACCCGCTGCGGCCACCGCGTATTTGGCGGTGGCCATGCTGTTGGTGTCGGCGGGCACCGCTCAGGCGGCTCCCGGCGACAACCCCAACAAGCTGACCACGATCACCTCGTCCTCGGAGCTGTCGAAGCTCCAACTGGTCGAGCACCGCGTCCCGACGGCCTCTCTCGACAATCTGGCGAGCGAGATGGGTACGTCCCGTGGGGTCGACCAGGTCCTCGCCAGTGCCAACCACCCGATGCGGAACGCGGCGAACTGCAACAGCACCGAGACCGCCGCCCTGCCGGTGAAACCGACCGCTGAGTCCGCGTACTGCTGGGACACCGGTGACGCGGTGACGCAGGACTGGCTGCCGCAGTCCGTGACCTCCTCCGGTGACGCGGACAACGACGGCGTGTGGGGCACCAACAAGGTCATCCTGTCCGGGTGGGGACAGAACGGCACCACCACCACCGACCACATGGGCCGTATCGCGTTCATCGACGCCAACGACCCGAACAACCTCAAATACCGCTGGGTGCTGCCGGTCATCCCGCTCAACGGCGGCACCGACTACCGCGCGCTCAAGTCCCACATGGGCGGCATGGTCTGGTACCAGGACAAGCTGATCGTCACGTCGTGGGAGCAGGACTCCGACAACAACGTGATGTACATCTTCGACATGAAGCGCATCCTCCAGGCCACCGTCAACAGCTCCGCGGTCGGCAAGGTGAGTGGCGGATGGTCGGCGGACGGCTACCAGTACGTGATGCCGGCCATCGGCTCCTACAGCCTCGCCGGCGGGGCCTGTAGTTCGGCCAACGACGACTCCCGGCCGTGCTTCGGCTCCATCTCGCTGGACCGCAGCAGCGTGCCGGACAGCCTGGTCGCCACCGAGTGGTTCTCCTCCGGCGGCACGCAGCCGGCCCGCATCTGGCGGTACGACTTCAGCTCCGAGCCCGGCTACCTCGCCACCGACAGCAGCAGCCACGTGAACGCCTCGAAGGCGTACGAGACGAACGCCGTCGGGCTGCAGGGCGTGCTCTCGCACAGCGCCACCAACGGTGGCACGCCGAACTTCTACGTCGACGACGCGCGCGGTGGTGTCGGCCAGCACGGCATCCTGTGGCGGCAGAACACCGGCGGAGCCACGGCGGCAGCCAACTGCGGGCAGGACATCACATACGCCTGCTGGGGCCAGCACACCGAGAGCATGTCCTACTGGTGGAGTACGGGCCGGGTGTGGACGCTCACCGAATGGGCGGCCGACAGCACAGGTCACTGGACAGGAACCGACACCGCGATTCCGCAACGGGTGCTGTTCTCCGTGCCGTTGACCTCGATAGACAACTCACTCAGCTGACCGGAACGTGTGCCCCGGGACGGCGATTCCCGGGGCACATGTTCCGTCACGCCTCACCGAGCGGTTTGCCCAGTTCATCCAGCCGGGCGCGGACCCTCTCGGCGTCGGGGTGGGCGAGTTCGTCGAAGAGGGTGAGGGCGCTGTGCCAGGCGGCTCGGGCGGCCTCGTGGTCGCCTCTCGCACGGTGCGTGTCACCGATGCGGACGAGGGTTCCCGCCTCCTCGGACGGCACGCCCAGGTCCCGGAAGATGGTGAGAGCGTTGCGGTAACTGGTGAGGGCCTGCGGATGGTCGCCGAGATTGTGGTGGGCGTAGGCGATGCTGTCCCAGGTGGCGGCCTGGCCGATGTGGTCTCCGAGATCCCGCTGAATGGTCAAGGCCTCGAGGCAGTGGCTGAGGGCCTGTTGGTGATCCCCGAGCGTCGCGTGGTCCCAGCCGACCGCGTTGAGGGCGGTTGCCTGCGCGGCCTGTCGGCCAGTGGCCCGGAAGAGATCCAGGGCCAGCTGATCGTGCCGGAGGGCGCCGGGGAGGTCACCGTGCTGCTCGGCCTCCCAGCCGAGGCTCAGGTGGACGTAGGCCCGTCCGGTGTCGTCTCCGAGTTCGGTGAAGAGTTCCAGGACACGGTCGAGGTGGGCAGCGGCTTCGTCGCGCAGGCCCAGTCGGCCCGCAACCCGGGCCAGTCCGAGCAGGCCGTGAGCTTCCACGACGGGGTCGGACAGCCGCAGCGCGGCGTCGCGTGCCGTCCGTTGGGCGGTCGCCCAGTCGTGCCAGTGCCCCTGTCGGTCGAAGAACCGCTCAAGGGACGAGACGAGAAGGCAGACAAGGCGGTCCGATCCCGAGCTCCTGGCCGCGTCGATGACGGCGAGCAGCACCGCGTACTCGGCCGTGAGCCAGGCCAGGGCCGACTCGTCGTCGGCGAGTGGTTCGGGGAGGGTCCCTTCGGGCAGAGGCGGGAGCGGCATGGTGTCCACGTACGGTGCGATCAGCCGACCGGCGGCGTGCGCCGTGTACAGATAGTGCTCGAACAGCCGGTTCACGGCCACCCGGCACTCGGCCTCGCTGTGCTGGGTGTGCGCCAGTTCGGCGGCGTAGGCGCGGAGCAGGTCGTGGAAGGCGTACCGGCCGGGGGCGTGCTCGTTGATGAGGTGCACACGGGAGAGCTCGGTCAGCAGCAGCCGCGCCTCCCGTACCGCGAGCCCGGCCAGGGCGGCCGCGGCCGGCGCGGTGACATCAGGTCCGGGATGCAGTCCGAGCAGTCGGAAGAGGCGGGCGGCGGCGGGGGAGAGGGCGCGGGAGGACCAGGAGAAGACCGCGCCGACATCGGCCGACGTGTCGGCCTCGATGAAGGCGTCGAGACTGCCATGGGCCTCGCGCAGCTCGGCGGCGACGGCCGACAGCGAGAAGTGCGGGTGGGTGGCCGCGCGGGCGGCGACGCAGGCCAGGGCCAGTGGTAGCCCGGCGCACAGTGTGGTGATCTCCGCCGCCGCCTCCCGCTCGGCGGAGACCCGCTCGGCCCCCAGACGGCGGGTGAGGAGTTCCCGTCCCTCGTCGGTGCCGAGCGGACGCAGGGTGAGGGACTGGGCCCCATGAGCGGCCACCAGACCGGAGAGCTGGTTGCGGCTGGTGACGATCGTGAGGCAGCCGGGCGTGCCGGGCAGCAGCGGCCGCACGTGATCGGAATCCCGCGCGTTGTCCAGCAGGACGAGGAACCGGCGTCCGGCCAGCAAGCTGCGGTAGAGCGCGGCCTGGGCGTCCAGACCGTGCGGGACGCGTTCCGGTGGTACCCCCAGCGTGTCCAGAAAACCGCGGACCGCTTCGTCGGGACGCATGACGGCCCCCGAGGGGTCGAAGCCCCGCAGATTGACGTAGAGCTGCCCGTCGGGATAGCGATCCGCGACCCGATGGGCCCAGTGCACGGCGAGCGTGGTCTTGCCGATTCCGGCCATGCCGCCGATGGCACTGATCACCACTGTTTCGGCGGGCCGCCCCTCGCTCGACAGCGGTGCGAGGACCTCGGCCAGTTCGGCCCGCCGGCCGGTGAACGTCGGCAGATCGAGCGGCAGTTGCGCGGGCACGGGCAGGGAGGCCACTCGCGGACCGACGACGTCCGAGGGCGCTGGACCCTTGGCGGTGCGCGCCTCGGAGGCGCCACCTGCGGGCCCGGCCGCCGTGGATGCCGCGTCGCGCAGCACCGTCTGGTGGGCGTCGCGCAGCTCCGGTCCAGCATCGATGCCCAACTCGTCGGCGAGACGGTTCGACACGGTGAGGTACGCGCTGAGCGCCTCGGCCCGTCGACCGGTGGCCGAAAGAGCGAGAATCAGCCGGGCCATCAGCGGTTCGTCCAACGGGCTGTCGGCAGCGGCCTCCCGGAGCCGGGGGAGGACCACACCGGGCACGTTCGCACGCAGCGCCACATCGGCGGCCTCCTTCACGGTCGCGAGGCGCTCGCCCTCCAGTGAGACGAACGCCGCGTGTGCGCGCGCCTCCACGGGGATTCCGTGGGCCGTCGGCCCCTGCCACAGCGACAACGCCTCGGTGAGGAGGTCCACGGACCGTGCGGATGCTCCGTCCGAGGCGGCCCGCCGGGCCTCGACTCGCAGGGCACGGAAGCGCAACAGGTCCAGAGAGTCACTGTCGGCCACCAGTCGGTATCCACCCGTGTCCCGGAGCAGCCACCGGCCCGTCGCCCGGGTGGGAAGGCCGGGCTCCAACAGGCGGCGCAGTGCCCCGACATGCCGGTGGACCACATTGACCGCGGTGTTCGGCGGACGCCCGCCCCACAGGACGTCGACGATCTCGTTCAAGGAGACCGGCTGACCTGCCCGTACCAACAGCAGTGCCAGCAGCGCCCTTTCCTGTGGACGCGCGAGGTGCAGCTCCGTCCCCGCCCGCCAGACCCGAACCGGTCCGAGTACCGCGAACCGCACCGGATCCGGCGCCACCTCATGCCCCCTCTGGTCTTCCACCCCGGCGCTCACCCTACGTCACGCCGCTGGGACGCCTACGTGTAGGACGACCGGCATACGGCAGTGTCCTGGAAGCCTCCGGCATCGGCTGAATTCCGGGCCGCGCGTGCGGTCACTCCTCCGTCGGCAGCCGGCAGCCGCGCAGGCCTAGCGTGCACGTGCACCGGGATCCGTACGGGCGCCACCGGGCCCGACTCCGATTCCTGCACCGCGAAGACCAGCAGCAGGCCCGTCCCGTCCGACGCGTACGTCATTCAGCCACGAGCCCGCGGCGCCCTGGGTGTCGTACCAGCGCAACGCGTCGTGGGAGTCGTCGAGCAGCCTGCGCCGCATGGTCCCGGCGGCCGGATCGATCACGGCTCGTGGCAGATCGCTGTCGCTCTCCCTGTCGGCCGCTCGGCCCGATCCCGACCGTTCGGAGTCACTGAGTGTCAACCGGTGCCACTGTACGTAGTGGAGCATCACCGTCGGGTCCGGTCCGTCCGACTCGCTGGGCCGGTGTCACGAGTCGTGCGCGTCGACGGTGTGCCACAGCCAGAAGGCCTCGTCCCAGGAAGCGGCTCGTCATCGCCATGTCGTTGATCACCATGGGTTCGTCGACCCCGGCCACGACGGTGGGACCGCGCCGCGCCGTGCCATCGGGTCCGATGATCGACCAGGTCAGCGACACCGGGGGACTTCCGCAGCGGATGCGGCGGGGTGGGGGCGGTCGCAGCATGAGAAGCAGAGGTCCTCGCCTCAGCGCCCGGCCGGGGGTTTCCTCGCGCTCTCGGTTTCCGACATGGAGGCGCCATCCGCGGAGGTGTCCGATGGCTCAACCCGATGCGAATCGAGGACTCGGAGCGACGGGGAGCGGCGAGTCTCCGCCGTCCAGAATGACGCCGCCCAGAATGACGCCGTCCGGAATGCCGGCGGCCGATGTACAGGCCGATGTGTCCAACGGCGAAGCCCTGCGCACCAACAGTGTGTTCCTCGGTTTCGCCCCCTGGATCATCTTCGACGTGGTGGCGAGCCCCAGTACGTGGAAGTACGCCGCACTGGCAGCGCTCATCGCGGCCCTGGTGTTCAATGTGCCCGACCTGCGGCGCGGGAGCTTCAAGATTCTGGAGGCGGCGAGTCTGGTGTTCTTCGCCGTCATCTTCGTACTCGGGCTCGCGGTGGACCGTCAGGACCTGATGTGGCTGGAGACCTACGCGCAGACGTTGGCCAACGGGGTGATCGCCGTCGTGGCGCTCGGTTCCCTCGCTTTCACACCATTCACCGAGCAGTACGCACGTGAGTCGGTGCCCCGCCAGTACTGGGACACACCCTTGTTCCGGCGCACCAACAGGATCCTGACGGCGGTGTGGGGCGGGGTGTTCCTGGTCACGGCCCTGCTGGGGCTGCTCGCACTGCACGTGAAGTCGGGGTCGGACTGGCTCAACTGGGTCATCCCGATCGCCTTGCTGGTCGCGGCGATCCGCTTCACGAAGTGGTACCCGGCACATGTCAGGGCGCAGGCGCGGGGCTGACCCGGCGGAGGCCACGCTCCGCAGTTCGCGTGCGTCGACCGTGACGTCTCACCGCGTTCGGTTCCTCCCGTAGCGGGGGAGAGGTAAAGCAATCGTATGGTCTAGTCCAAGAGTTATCTGGTCTAGGCCAATCTATTGGCATGGACTCAACACCTGCAGGAAGCTGGGGCGACTCTCCCCCACCTCCTGGAGGCACGCAGTGAGACGTCTTCGCGCATGTCTGGGCGCGGCAGCCGCCGTTGGACTCGCCGCAGCGGGCACGACCGCACTGGTCGCGGGCAGCGCTTCCGGCGCGACCTCCGCACTCAGCAACCGCTGGTACGCCGCGGCTCCCTACCTGATGCCGCTCGACAACGACCCGCCGGACCCGGCCACCATCATGGACGCCACCGGCCTCAAGGCGTTCCAGCTCGCCTTCGTCCTCGCCCCCAACGGCGGCGGCTGCAGCCCCACTTGGGGCGGTACGGCCGCGGTCTCCTCGGACACCGCCGTGCAGTCGGTCGTCAACACCATCCGTGCCAAGGGCGGCGATGTCTCCGTCTCCATCGGCGGGTACGGCGGCACCAAGCTCGGCCAGGTGTGCTCGGACGCGGCTGCCACGGCGGCGGCATACCAGCAGGTCATCACCAAGTACGGCCTGCACGCCATCGACTTCGACCTCGAAGAGCCGGAGTACGAGAACACGGCGGCCATCAAGAACGAGATCGGCGCCGCGAAGATCCTCCAGCAGAACAACCCCGGACTCTACGTCTCCGTCACCACCGCCGGCACCGCTGACGGCACCGGCTGGTTCGGCAAGCAGATGCTGCTGGAGGCGAAGTCACAGGGCTTCACCCCGAACAACTTCTCCATCATGCCGTTCGACGGCGGCTTCAACGGCGCGGCGTCGCAGACCAGCGCGCTGACCAACTTCAACCAGATCCTGCAGTCCACCTTCGGATGGGACCAGGCGACCGCCTACGCTCACGAGGGCTTCTCCGGGATGAACGGGCGCAGCGACGCCGGCGAGTTCTTCACTCAGACCGACTTCCAGACCGTGCTGGACTACGCCACCAGCCACAACATGGACCGCTTCACGTTCTGGTCCCTCAACCGCGACCGTCAGTGCACCCCGGCCGACAACGGTGGCCGGACCTCGGGCACCTGCTCCAGCGTGGCGCAGAACTCCTGGGACTTCGCCAAGTACTCGGTGAAGTTCGCCGGGGCCACGCCGCCCTCCTCGACTCCTACCCCGACGCCGACGCCCACGCCCCCGAGCACCGGGTGCAAGCCGGCCTGGAGCTCGACCGCGGTCTACACCGTCGGCAACGAGGTGTCGTACAACAACCACAACTGGAAGGCCAAGTGGTGGACTCAGAACGAGACCCCCGTCGCCTCCGACTGGGGCGTCTGGCAGGACGAGGGTGCCTGCTGACCATCTGACCGTCTGACGACGACCTGACCGTCTGACGATCCGACCGCCTGAGGTCTGCCGGACCGGTTCGGCGGGGCCCGTGAGGTGCCCCGCCCACCGGGCGCCGCGCGGCCCGGAGCTCAGTGCCTGGTGCGTGACCGTGCGCCGATCAGGGCCGCCACCACGTGCGCCGGCCCTTCAGAGGGACGAAAATGGGCAGAGGCCCGGTCGCCGAGGACACGCGGTGCCTGCCGAGAGGAACGTCGCCATGCGCGGACAGCCGCCATTGCCGTCAGGGGCCGTTCGTGGTGCACGTACCGGCGCGGGCGGCGAGCACGCATGACGCCGGGGCCGGGCGGTGCCGCGATCCTACGACGGTCGATTCAGGTCACCTGCTCGGCGAGCGTCGGCTTCTACACGTTCCTGTACGGCCTTCACCAACCCGTAGCGGCACTGTACGCACTGTTCACACCGATCGCGCTCGGCCTGTTGTCCACCATTCCCGGGACCGGCCGGCAACAGGCATGGATCACCTTGCGGACCCTGCCGTTCGGAGTGGTCTTCGTCGCGCTGGGCACGGCACTCGCGGTGAGCACGGCGGCCGCCGTGACCGGCATGCTGATCGTCGGATTCCTGCTGAGTTTCACCGTGGTGGCCGGACCTCGTACCGCGGGCCCCGCCCCCGGTCTCCAACTCCTCTACATCCTGGCCTGCTTCCCGCCGTACGCCCCTCAGACGCTGGGCGCCCGGCTGACAGGCGTGGCCGTGGGCGTCGTACTCCTCTCCCTGTGCCAGGTGTTCGTGCTGTCCGGTCCACCTGCCACGAGCTACCGGATCGTGCTTGCCGACGCGCTGGAGACGGCCGCCGCGGCAGCGGTCCATCCGGCTCGTGTCTCCGTCGCGAGGCTGCGTGATCTCAGCGAGGGGATGCGGCTGTCGCAGGTTTCCCCAGGTGAGCGCCCGACCGGCCCGGGGCGCCGGGACCGGGCCCTGGCGCAGGCGGGAGCCGCGGTCCGCCGGGTCCTGGACCAGTTGGCGTCGCGGAGCACGACGTCCGCGCCCCCTGGCACGACACCGCGCACGGATCGATCGTCCGCCGCGCTCCGCGAACGCGTCGCGCGGACGTGCGAGGACACGGCTGCGGCCCTGCGTGCCGGTGAGCGGCCACCGACGGCCGACGCGCTCGACAGGGCGATCCGGCAGTTCCAGGCGGAACGGATCCGCCGTGCGGCCGACCAAGGGGAGCCCGGTGCGGACACCGACGTCCTGCGGCGACAGGCGGCGGAGCTGACACTGGCCGAGTCGACGTGGATCGCGGTGACAGCCGTGGGTGTCTCCACCACCGGGCGCAGAACCTCGCCTCTCCGGCCCCGCGAACTCTTCTGGTACGCCGACCTGCCCACGACGCAGCTGTGGGCGCGTCGCATCGTGGGCAACGCGACGCATCGCTCGGTGTGGTTCCAGAACGCGGTACGGGTCGCGTGCGGCCTCGCCCTCGCCCGTCTTGTCGCGGGCACCCTCGACCTCACGCACGGATTCTGGGTCCTCCTCACGGTCCTCACGCTGGGGCGTACCACGGTCGGCGCCACCTGGCGGGCCGTGCGCCAGGCCCTGATCGGCAACCTGGTGGGGGCGGTCGCGGCAGGTGCGCTGCTCATCGCCCTCGGCCGGCACCTGGATGCCTACGCCGTCCTGCTCGTGCCGGGCATGCTCATCGCCTTCGCTCTGGGCCCGCGGCTCGGAATCGCCTACGCACAGGGACTGTTCACGCTGGTGGTCACCCTCGCCTTCGCCCAGATCACCCCGACCGGCTGGCGACTGTCGGAAGCCCGCATCGTCGATGTCGTCACCGGCAGTCTCATCGGCCTCCTGTGTGGGCTGCTCGCCTGGCCGGCGGGGGCACGGAAAGAGGTTCACCGCACCATGGCGGGGCTGCTGCGCTCGTGCGGGACGCTGGTACCCGCCACGGTCGAGGCGCTACTGGCCCCGTCGACCGCTCCGTCTGCGCCCGCGACATTGCCGACGCTGCGGCATCTGCGTCTGGCGGAGTCCGCCTATGCGCAGTTCCGCAGCGAGCCACCCACCGCCTGGGAGGGCGCCCAGGCGGACTGGCACGGGGTGCTCGTCGTGGCGTACCACACGGTGCTCGGTGCCCAGCGGCTTCCTTGTTTCGATGTGCCCCTGGCCGATGTGCCGCCCGACGCGTGCGCATGGGTCCGTGGGACGGCCGCCGAGCTGACGACGGAAGCCGACCGCATCGCCACGTACTTCACCACCGACGAACGCCCCGTGCCGGGCCGGAGTCCCGCCGGCCCACCGTTGCCGGAGCACCACCCGGCCCTGCCCACACTCATCGATCTCGAAGTGTGGCTGACCGCCATCGACCACCAGCTCGCCCGCATCGAAGACTCCGTCGGCCCCAAGGCCTGATCCCGACAAGGCCACGCGGCAACGATCCATTCCGGCCCGCGGACCAGTCAGGTCACTCGACGCGGGTGAGCGGCGGGCATTCCCATACCGCGTCCACGACCTCGCGGTGCGGACGGTACATGCGCAGGATCACGAACCAGGTGCCGTTTTCGGGTGTGGGCAGCCAGTTGGACTCGCGGTCCTCTCCCGGTGATGTGGACTGCAGATGGAGGGTCAGACCGCCATCAGGGTCCATGACGAGCCCGGTCGTGCGGTCCCCGACCGAGTAGCGGTTGGCCGGGTTCGGGATCAGGTTCATGTCGTCGCCGTACGCGGACAGGGACCAGAAGGCATCGACGGGCGGCATCGCGCCCGCGTCGAACCGCAGCGCGTACCGGCCGGACGACAGCTTGTTGCCGTCCGCGTCGTCGTAGTTGAGCAGATAGACCGCCTCGTCGGGATCGTTGGCCATGATGCCCGCCAACGACTGGTCGGCGGCACGCTTGACGAAGTCGTCGCCGAAGCGGCCCATCTGCGGTGGCGGATAACGCCAGCCGTTCACCACATGGGCCCACTCACCACTGAGCATCTGCTGTTTGAGCATCGGCACGCCGACAGCCGCAGCTCGGATGAGGTTCTGTCTCACCGCCTCGGGCTGGGCCTCGACGTCGAGACCGGGACCGATGCCGACCTCGGCGAACTGCTTGAGCAGGATCGCGTGGTGTGCCGGTGGCGGGTTCTCGGCCAGCATGGCGTTGAGCGTCTTCCAGGGGCCGAGGGGATCCTGCGCGGGGTCCACCGGCGCCGGCACCTCATGGCTCGCCGGGAGCAGCGCCGGGTCAACGGGGCCGCCGCCGCTGCCGAAGAAGCTGAGCGGAGTGAGCCGGTACTGAGCTTGGAGCGTCTGTACGTTCGGCACGTCGTCCTCGCCGTCGACCAGCGTCCTGCCGAGGATCAGGATCCACGGGCTCGGCGCGGTCGCGACACGGCGCACACCATCGGGAAGCTTCCCGCTCCAGTCCGGACCGACGATCGCGAAGTGGCCGGCCTCGGATCCCGTGGAGCGCTGACCTATGTAGTCGAAGTTGTCGGAGGTGATGCCCATCAGCTCGAAGGAGAAGTAGCGATCACCCATGTCCGGATGCGAGAGAATGACCGGCTCGCTGCGCAGGTTGACCCACGCGGTCGAGTACAGGGTGTCGTTGTTCGGACAACCGCCGTCCCGGTACGAGGCGTCCAGCAGCCGCTGCGCGTGCCAGAAATGGTTGACCGCCGCGTACGGCACCGTCGCCGGGTCACGCGGCTGGGTCACCCACTGGTGGCGCAGCCTGGCGTTGTAGATGTACGGAAAACCGTAGACGAATGCCTGCTCACCCAACGTGTAGGCGTATTCCCCACGCCAGTCACGCACTCGTCCGGTCAGGAGGGGTGTCACCGCCTGCCGCACCAGCGGCAGCGCCTGAGGCAGATGCCGCAGCCGCTCCACCACGGCCTGGGGGTGCCGTACGGCATCCGCCGCGGCCCGACCGGCGGCGCCCGCGGCACTCGCTGCCCGGTTGATGGTGGTCGTGACGCCCGCGCCATCGTCGTGCGTCCGCCGAAGGGGGCGGTGATGTGTGGCATGTGTGGCTTCGGACATGATCATGTCCTCCCCGTCGTGAACACCTAATGGGAAGCCTCTGCACCACTTCTCACCATAGGTCGCATCCGGAGGAGCGCCAACGCGGCGCAGATGTCAGACGCGGTCAGCCGTGATGAGCAGGTACTGGAAGCTGCCGTTCTCGTAGGCGCTCAGGAACGTTTCCTCGATGCCGGTGACCAGGTGGTCGGCCTGCTTGCGGAGTTCCCAGTAGGGGATGGTGTCGGCGGTCAGGTCCTGGACGTGGACGGGGACGAGGCGGTTGCGGGCCATGGCGCGGAAGTATTCCGACCGTGGGTGGATGTCGCAGATGTAGTGGGCGTTGATGAGAGACACCTCCCGGGAGGCCCGCCCGTAGGCGTCGTTGTAGCAGCCGGTGATCGTCACGTAGCGTCCGCCGCGGCGCAACAGCCGCGCGTGCTCGGCGAACAGCAGGTCGAGTTCGACGTACATGGTGGACTCGTTGTTCCAGGAAGCCGCAAACGCACCGGAGGGCAGGCCGGTGTCGAGCATGTTCCGGTGGTGGTAGCGGACCTTGTCGTCGATGTTCCGAGTGCGGGCCTGGGCATTGGCGAAGTCGGCCTGTTTCCCTGAGATCGTGACGCCGTCGGTGTGGCATCCGTACCGCAGATGGGCCACCACACTTCCGCCGCCGCGCCCGCAGCCTGCGTCGAAGACGCGGTCGGCGCGGGAGAGAGGGCCGAGATGGGAGGCGAGGAGGTCGGCCTGTGCCTGTTCCAGTCGGTGCAGTTCGGCGGTGATCCGGTCACGGCGCAGAGCAGCGTCGTCCCCGTCTCCGCCCCCGTCCCGGCCCGCGTCGAGTACCGACCAGTCGACGTCCCCGATGCCGTAGTGGTGGTGGTAGAGGTCGTCGATCTTTCCGAGTTCGAGGTTGACCGGGTTCTCCTCGGCGTTCCAGTAGTCCGCGACGCGGGTCTGGTACGTCGACTGGCAGGTGGCCTGGGTCGGCATCGGCGCTGCCGCGGTACCGGCATCGGTGATGGGCAAAGGTGACTCCTTGTGGCGCGGTGGACGACGGGCCGGGCGGCAGGGCGTTACCAGTAGTTCGGCAGGTGGTAGCGGTGGGTGTTGGTGGCGTGCCATTCGTGGTTGCCGGACACCCAGGCGGCCAGGCCCCTGGCGTAGCGCTCGACGAGAGGTGAGGTGGCGGACAGAGCCGCCGCCTCCTCCTCGAACGCCTCCATGACCTGGTTGTGGATCTCGACCGCCTTCAGAAAGGCGGCCTTCAGCCCGCACCGTTCGTTCGCGGCGATGACCTGAGGCAGATTGAGATGGCTGGGATCGTTGGCCAGTTCCTTGGTGAAGGAGTACAGGTCGTTGACGATCGTGGTGGCGTTGCCGGCGAGTGCGGTGATCCGCTGGATCTCGGGCCGGACGTAGAGGGCCTCGGGCAGCTCGTAACCGTCCACGGCGTCGACGATCGACAGGCAGGGGCGGAAGTTGTTGAACTGCCGCATCATCAGGTACTCCCAGACCGGTGGCACGTACCGGATCTCGGCCCAGGCGGCCTCACCGAGATAGCCCAGATGCAGCCGGGCGAGATCGTGCACCAGCCGGTCGGTCTGGCTCGGGGTGGCGAAGACGGCGTAGTCCTTGAGGGCCCCGTGATACGAGCGCAGTGGCCCGTCGGCCTGTATGCCGCGCCGCCACCGCGCTTCCAGTTCGGGAGTGGAGTGGAAGGGGTCGAGCGCGGACTGGGCCCTGATCAGCCTGCCGCCGAGGCCGCGCGATGAGCCGCCCCTGTCCTCGTCCTCCTCGCAATAGCAGTTGTCGACGAGGTTCTCGGCCAGCAGCAGCTTGCCGGCCACGGTGAGACGTTCGAGGTCGGCCGCGCCCGGATGCTGGAGTACGACGGCCCGGCCGAACTGGAACCCCGCGAAGTCCCCCGTCCACGCCTTCGGGAACGCGTCGAGCCGACGGACCCAGGCCTCCAGCCTGCGGTCGACCTCCTTTGCCTTCCCCGGGTCCGCGGGCGCGGCGGGCCGGTGGCGCAGCCCGGGGATCGCCCCGGTCCGCCGGGCTTGCGTGAGGGGGACGAGGCGGGGCGGCCCGGGCAGTCGCGTCGGCGATCCGGAAGCCGATGGTGTGCTCATTCCGCGGTCCGTCCGACCTGGACGTTCTCCAGGATCCCCGCGGCGTCGGGTACGAGGATGGCCATCGCGTAGTAGGCGGTGACCAGGTAGCTCATGATCGCGGTGCTGTCGATGCCCATGAACCGTACGTTCAGACCGGGCTCGTACTCCTCCGGGATGCCGGTCTGGTGCAGGCCGACGACTCCTTGGTCCTTCTCTCCCGTGCGCAGCGCGATGATGCTGCTGGTGTGCTGGGGACTGATCGGGATCTTGCTGCACGGGAAGAGCGGAACGCCGCGCCACGCCGGTACTTCGTGGCCGTCGAGGTTCACGGTGCCGGGCACGAGCCCGCGCCGGTTGCACTGCCGGAAGAAGGCCGCTATCGCCTTCGGGTGGGCCAGGAAGAGCCGGGTCTTGCGGCGCATCGACAGCAGTTCGTCGAGATCGTCGGGCGTGGGGGGACCGGAGAAGGTGCTGACGCGCTGGCCGTAGTCGACGTTGTGCAGCAGACCGAACTCGCGGTTGTTGACCAGCTCCCACTCCTGGCGCTCGCGGATCTCCTCGATGGTCAGCCGGAGTTGCTGCTCGGTCTGGTTCATCGGATGGTTGTAGAGGTCGGCGACCCTGGTGTGGACGCGCAGGACGGTCTGGGTCAGGGACAGCTCGTATTCGCGCGGGGCGAGGTCGTAGTCGACGAAGCCGCCGGCGAGGACCGGTTCGCCCACGTGCCCGGCCTGTACGGGTACGTCGGCCTCGCCCTTGCGGTTCATGGGCTTGCTCTGCTGCTGTGCGAAGGCGTCCAGCTGGGCGGCGAGCGACGGGGTGCGCTCCACGAACGCCAGGAGCGTGTCCCAGTTGAGTGCCAGCACCACGCCCGGAGTCTCGGCCCGTACCGAGCTGAACCACAGCGGGTCGGCCTGGCCGATGGCCTCGTCCCCCATTCCGTCGCCGTCCGAGATGACTCCGGTGACCTCCTGCTCGCCGTACTTGCCGGTGGTGTAGCGGGTGAACCGGCCGTGGACGACGAGATAGGCCTCGGTGACGGGCTGCCCGGCGTCGAAGAGGACCTGGCCCGTACGCACCTCACGCACCCTGAACCGTGAGGAGATCTCCTGGAGGGCCGCGGTGTCGGAGTAGCCGCGCAGGGCGGGCAGCTCGGTCAGTGTCTCGGGAATGACCCTGATGTCGTCCGCGCCGTTCTGCTCGAACTGCACCCGGCCCCGGCCGACGCGGAGTTGGAGTCGCCGGTTCACCCGGTAGGCGCCGCCCTTGACGTCCACCCAAGGCAGCATCTTGAGCAGCCATCGTGAGGTGATGGCCTGCATCTGAGGTTCGGACTTGGTGGTGGTGGCGAGCTGACGTGCCGCGTCGGTGCTGAGACTGGTGGACCGTGGTCCGTCGGCGGTGGGCTCGGCGGCGCTGTCTGGGGAGCTTTCCGGGACTGTCACATGTCCTCCCGATACGTGAGCGGGCGCGGGTGGAAACGCACGAAGATCAGCGAACAAGGCGGGGTGTCGACGCCGTACGCCTCGGGCAAGGGCTCCTGCTGCCCGGCCATGGACGACGTCTGACCTGAACCCGTGTCGAAGGGGCGCCCCGACGACGCGTCGGAAGCCGAGCGGCGTGGGTTCACGGAGGCGGTGGGGGTCGAAGACGGATTCCGGGGAGGTGGGCGCCAGGACAGCAACCTCGTGACGGTCCGGGCAGGTGGGCAGCGCGCGCCCCATGTCAAGCGAAACAGTCACCGGTGGCGGTCGGAACCGCGTGAAAGGGGCGCATTCGTGCCCTCGAAGTGGGCATTCATTGCGCGAGGCAGACCGGCCATGAGGGCGCGCTCGCACGCCGGTCGCCGGGACCCGCGCCACCGGCGCGAGGGCGTATGAGCGTCTCAGCTGGGCGTTCCTCTTGATCAGGTGGCCCCGCTCGAATGATCAAAAGTGCGTCGGGCTACCATCTGAGCGCCACCTAGCTCGAAAGATGAATCTGTGACTGTCAATGACGACTCGTTCACCAACTGGAACCACCGCGAGGAGATCGCGGAGTCGATGATCCCGATCATCGGGAAGCTGCACCGGGAGCGGGACGTCACGGTCCTGCTGCACAGCCGTTCCCTGGTGAACAAGTCGGTGGTGAGCATCCTCAAGACCCACCGGTTCGCCCGGCAGATCGCCGGCGAGGAACTCTCGGTCATCCAGACGCTGCCGTTCCTGCAGGCTCTCACCACGCTCGATCTCGGCCCGTCGCAGATCGACATCGGCATGCTCGCCGCGACCTACAAGTCCGACGACCGTGGTCTGTCGGTGGCGGAGTTCACTGCCGAGGCCGTGGCCGGCGCCACGGGCGTGAACAAGATCGAGCGCCAGGAGCCGCGCGACGTCGTCCTCTACGGGTTCGGCCGCATCGGCCGCCTCGTCGCCCGCCTGCTCATCGAGAAGGCCGGCTCCGGCAACGGGCTGCGGCTGCGTGCCGTCGTCGTCCGCAAGGGTGCCGGCCAGGACATCGTCAAGCGCGCCTCGCTGCTGCGGCGTGACTCCATTCACGGCCAGTTCCGGGGCACGATCACCGTCGACGAGGCGAACAGCAAGATCGTCGCCAACGGCAACGAGATCAAGGTGATCTACTCCGACGACCCGCTGTCGGTGGACTACACGGAGTACGGCATCAAGGACGCCATCCTCATCGACAACACCGGCAGGTGGCGTGACCGCGAGGGTCTGTCCCAGCACCTTCGCCCCGGCATCGCCAAGGTCGTCCTGACCGCACCGGGCAAGGGCGACGTTCCCAACATCGTCCACGGCGTCAACCACGACACGATCAAGCCGGACGAGCAGATCATGTCCTGCGCCTCCTGCACCACCAACGCGATCGTCCCGCCGTTGAAGGCGATGGCGGACGAGTACGGCGTTCTGCGCGGCCATGTGGAGACCGTCCACTCGTTCACCAACGACCAGAACCTGCTGGACAACTACCACAACTCCGACCGCCGCGGTCGTTCGGCGCCGCTCAACATGGTCATCACCGAGACCGGTGCCGCCTCCGCCGTCGCCAAGGCGTTGCCCGACCTCAAGGCGAAGATCACCGGCAGCTCCATCCGCGTCCCGGTTCCGGACGTGTCGATCGCCATCCTCAACCTGCAACTCGCCCGCGAGACCACGCGCGAGGAAGTCCTCGACCACCTCCGTGACGTTTCGCTGACCTCGCCGCTCAAGCGCCAGATCGACTTCATCAGCGCCCCCGACGCGGTCTCGAGCGACTTCATCGGCTCGCGTCATGCCTCGATCGTCGACGCCGGCGCGACCAAGGTCGAAGGCGACAACGCGATCCTCTACCTCTGGTACGACAACGAGTTCGGCTACTCCTGCCAGGTCGTCCGCGTCGTCCAGCACGTCTCCGGCGTGGAGTACCCGACCTACCCGGCCCCGGCGGTCTGATCGCGGCGGCCTCTCCCGGTCGGCGTTCAGTTGCCCTCCGCTCCCACCGTGCCCCGGCGGTCCTCCGACCGTCGGGGCACGGTGCGTCGCTCGCGTTACGCGGAGAGTTCCTTGCTGATGCGGTCCAGCATGAACGCGGAGGATTCCTCGGCGCGTTCCTCCCAGCCGAAGACGCACGCGGTGGCGACACCGTCGAAGTTCAGTTCCCGGAGTGTGCCGAAGAAGGCGTCCCAGTCCACCTCGCCCTGGCCGATGTCGAGGTGTTGGTGGATGCGGGCCGTGGTGCCGGGCGGGTTGAGGATGTAGCGCAGGCCGGAGGAGCCCTTGTGGTTGAAGGAGTCGGCGATGTGGACATGGTGGAGCTTGCCGCCGGCGTAGCGCATCATCGCCGCGATGTCCGCGCCGACGTCCGAGGCTCCGGAGAGATGGAAGGAGTGCGGGGCGCAGTAGAGGTAGTTCACCCAGGGCTTGTTGACGGCGCGAACGAGGTCGACCGCCGGCGTGTTCTCCTCACAGAAGTCGTCCGGGTGCGCCTCCAGATTGAGGGCGATGCCCTCGCGTTCGAAGACGGGGAGCAGTTCCTCCATGGAACGCCAGAAGGCGGCCTCGCTCTCGGCGGCTCGGTCGGGGCGGCCGTTGAACTCCGAGTTCATCAAAGGGCATTCGAGCTCTGCGGCGATCTCGATCATCCGCTTCCAGTAGCGGACGGCGGCCTGCCGTTCGGTCTCGTCGGGCGAGGACCACTTGTAGAGCGGGAGTACGGAGGAGAGCTGGACGCCGTGCCTGCGCAGTGAGTTCTTCAAGTCGGCCACACGCTCGTCGTCCGCCCGTGGATGCAGGAAGAACGGCATGAAGTCGTCGCGCGGGGACAACTCGATGTATCGGTAGCCGAGTTCGGCGACCGTGCGGACCATCTCGTCGAGCGGCAGGGCGCGGAACATGTACGGGTCGAGGGCGATCTTCATGCGGCGCCTCCGTAAAGGGCGGGGCGGGGCTTCATGTCCACGGTGACGACGGTGCCGTCGGACTCCAGGGAGCGGACGGCGGCGTCGGTGATGACGGTGGCGGCGTAGCCGTCCCAGGCGGAGGGGCCGGTAGGCTCGCTGCCGGTGCCGACGGCCGCGACCCATGCGCGGAACTCGGTGTCGAAGGCGTCGGCAAAACGCCCCTTCCAGTCCTGCGGTACGGCGGTCGCGTGGTGTCCGGCGGTACGGACCCCGACGGCGGCCGGGTCGGGCAGCCGGACCAGGCCCTCCTCGCCGACGGTCTCGCACTGGATGTCGTAGCCGTACTGGCAGTTGACGAAGACCTCCAGGTCGATGCGGACCCCGTGGGCGGTCTCGAAGAGCATGATCTGCGGGTCCTTGAGGTGCGCGAACCGCTTGCCGGTGGCGCGTGGGGTGATCACCTGGGCGGAGACGATCTCGTCGTCGAGCAGCCAGCGCAGGACATCGATCTCGTGCACGGCCGTGTCCTGCGCGGCCATCACGGAGGTGTACGACTCCGGCACGGTCGGGTTGCGGTGGGCGCAGTGCACGATCAGCGGGGCGCCGATCGATCCCGAGGCGAGGACCTCCTTCATCTGGCGGTAGCCGACGTCGAAGCGGCGCATGAAACCGACCTGGACGAGCCGACGGCCGTGGGCGCGCTCGGCCTCGACGATACGCAGACAGTCCTCGGCGGTCGTGGCGAGGGGCTTCTCGCAGAACACCGGCTTGCCGGCCGTGACGGCGTTCAGGACGTGCTCGGCATGGGTGGGGCCCCAGGAGGTGACGAGAACGGCGTCCACCTCTGGGGAGGCGATCAGATCGGCACCGGTCGGCAGTGCGTCCGCGCCGACGCGGGCGGCCACCTCGGTGGCGCGGGCCTGGTCTATGTCGGTCACCGCGCTCACGCGTGCGCCGGTGACGGCCTCGGTGAGTCGTCGTATGTGGTCCTGGCCGATCATTCCGGCACCGATGACACCTACACGTACGGTCATGGTCGTTTCCTTGAAGAGGGGGGTCAGGAGATGAGTCGGAAGAGGGTCAGGAGAAGCGCGTCCGGACGCCGGGTTGCGGACAGGCCTCAGCCGTCCAGGTGTTCACGTGTGCGTACGGCGATGGGCAGCGGCACATCGGGAGCGCACGGATGCAGGTCCTGCTCGACGATCACGAACAACTCGGCGTCAAGTCCCGCGAGTTCGGCCACCACATCGGCCGGGCTCGGCACGCCCTCCGGCGGGGACACGCACACCCCGCGCCGTACGGCCTCGCCGAACGAGAGGTTCTCCGCGGCGACCTGGGCGAGGACTGCCGGGTCCATCTGCTTGATGTGCACATGGCCGACGCGCTCGCCGAAGCGGCGGATCAGGTCCAGGTTGTCACCACCGCCGTATGCCACATGGCCGGTGTCCAGGCAGAGGTTGGTGTACCGGCCGTCGGACGCGTCCAGCAGCCGCTCGATCTCGGGCTGGGTCTGTAGGTGACTGTCGGCGTGTGGGTGGATCACGAGCCGTATGTCGTACTCGTCGAGGAGGAGTCGGCCGAGCCGGTCGGCGGCGCGGCCGAAGCCCGCCCACTGCACGGCGGTCAGCTCGGGCGACTCGGTGAACGCGCCGGTCTTCTCGTCCCGGTACATGGGCGGGATCAGGACCAGATGGTGGGCGCCCGCGGCGGCGGTCAGCGCGGCCACCTGCCGTACGTGCGCGAGCATCTCGTCCCAGGCTTCCGGTCGGTGCAGCGCGCCGAAGGCGGTGCCGCCGGAGACCTGGAGCCCACGGGCGTCGAGTTCGGCCTTCAACCGCTGCGGGTCGGTGGGGAGATAGCCGTACGGTCCGAGCTCCAGCCACTCGTAGCCGGCCTGCGCGAGTTCGTCGAGGAAGCGGGTGTACGGGACCTGATGCTCGTCCTCGGGGAACCAGACGCCCCGGGAGTCGGGGGCGGAGCCCAGGCAGAGGTTGCCCGCGGTGGTGCGGAGCGGGGAGGGCGCCGGTGCCATGGCGTGTCCTTGGGGGAGGGGGCGGGGGATTGGCGGCGGTCTGCCGATGGGTTCTCTCGCGCGCTCTACTAGCGCGCTCTAGTGCGAGTACGATGGCCCGTGTCCAAATGTCATGTCAATAGCTTGGTGCTGGGAGATTTCGCGACTGCCCGTAGGGTGGGCGCCGTCGAAGGGTGGGTACGCAGGTGGACGCATCGGGCAAGCAGCGGCCCACGATGGCGGATGTCGCTGAGAAGGCTGGTGTGTCCCGTGCGCTGGTCTCGATCATCTTCCGGAATCAGCCCGGCGCGAGTCAGGAGACCCGCGAGCGGGTGCTGCGTGTCGCCGACGAGATCGGCTACCGCTTGGACAGCGCGGCCAGGCTCCTGGCCCGCGGCCGCAGTCGCACGCTCGGTGTGATGTTCACCGTCCATCAGACCTTCCACTCGGACCTGATCGAGGGCATCTACCCCGAGGCCGAACGGCTCGGCTACGACGTCGTCCTCTCCGCGAGCTCCCAGGGCCGCAGTGAGGCCAAGGCGGTGGAGGCTCTGCTCAGTCACCGTTGCGAGGCGCTGATCCTGCTCGGTCCCGAGGCGGAGCCCGCGTACCTGGAGGAACTCGGTCACCGCACGGCGACCGTCTCGGTCAGCCGGCGGGTCCCCCGGGCCCGCGTCGACTTCGTGCACAGTGCCGAGGCGAAGGGCATCCGGCAGGCCATGGACCATCTGGTCGAACAGGGCCACCGGCGCATCGTGCACATCGACGGCGGCCGGGGCCCCGGTTCGGCCGAACGCCGTCGCGCCTACCGGGCCGCCATGCGCCACTACGGCTTGGAGCCGGAGATCCGGGTGATCCCCGGCGACCACACCGAGCGGTCGGGCATCGAGACCGGCCGCGTGCTCCTGGCGGAGCGCGACAGCGGGCAACCGCTGCCGACAGCGGTCCTCGCGGGCAACGACCGTTGCGCGATGGGCCTGTTGATGGCGCTGGCGCGGGCAGGCGTCGACGTTCCACACGACATGTCCGTCATCGGCTACGACGACAGTCATCTCTCCCACCTGATGCCGATCGGTCTGACGACCGTTCGCCAGGATGCGGTCCTGATGGCCGAGCACGCGGTGCGGTTCGCCGTGCAACGGCTGGAGGACGATGGTCTGGAGCCGCGAGAGGCGGTGCTGGACCCCAAACTCGTGGTGCGCGGCACGAGCGGGCCGGTTCCGTCGGACGGCCCTGAGGGGTAGGCGGCGGCGTCGGGGCACGGGGCGGCGTCTGCCGGGCGCGGTGACCCGGCGCATGGCAGGGGCGTTGGCATACGCGACGGTGCCTCCCTCGCCGCCGAGGACTGCCCGATGCGGCCAAGGGAGGCTCGGCCGCTGTGCCCACAGCGCCGGTCGGATGCCGCTAAGCGGGTCGGGCGAAGTCCGCTGCGGTTCGGCAGCGCCCTGAAGGGGCGCGGGGAACTGCGCGACCGGCCACGATGGAGCCGCAGACGATCGACGGCACCTCCCCGCACTTCCAGCGGAGCCCTTAGCGCGTGCCGTTCTGCGCGAACTCGGCGACGGTGTCGGCGTTCTCCTTGGTGACGAAGGCGGGTCCGGTGAGGACCGGCGCCGTGCCGCCTCCGCTGACGTTTCCGTTGGTCTTGTACAGCCACAGGGCGTCGACGGCGAGGTAACCCTGGAGGTACGGCTGCTGGTCGACCGCGAACTCGACCGATCCGCTCTGGACGGCCTTCACCAGGTCCTTGTTGAGGTCGAAGGTGGCGATCTTGGCCTTGCCGCCGGCGTCCTGCGCCGACTGCACGGCCGTGAGCGCGAACGGGGCGCCGAGGGTGACCACTTGGTCGATGGAGGAGTCCTGCCGGAGCTTGGCGGTGATCGTCGCCTTCACCGACGGCATGTCGGTGCCGTTGACGTAGAGGGTGTCCGTCTTGCCGGTGAATCCCTTCTTCAGCCCGGCGCAGCGGGCCTCCAGCGCGACCTGCCCCTGCTCCTGGATGACGCAGAGGGCGTGCTTGGCGCCGAGCCGGCTCAGGCGTCCGCCGAAGGCCTGGCCGGCGATGTTCTCGTCCTGGCCGAAGTACTCGAGCATGTGGAGTCGCTTCCAGTCGTCCAAACCGGAGTTGAAGCCCACGACCGGTACGCCGGCTGATTCGGCCTTGGCCGCCACCGCCTTCAGGGCGTCGGGCTTGGCGGCGGTGAGCGCGATGCCGTCGACCTTCTGGTCCAGGGCGTTCTGCACGAGGTTGGCCTGGTTGCCCGCGCTGGGGTCGCTGGAGTAGACGAGCTTGACGTTGTCCTTGGCGGCGGCAGCTTGGGCGCCCTTGCGGATCAGGTCCCAGAAGGTGTCGCCCGGGGCAGCGTGGGTGATCATGGCCACGGTCATGCGTGGGGTGTCGGCCTTGCCCGCGGAGGCGGCCGCGCCGCGTTCCTCGGACTTCTTGCCACCCGAGCCGCTGGAGCAGCCGGCTGCGATGAGTGTGCAGGTGAGAACAGCACCGGCCAAGGCGGCCGCTCGGTGATTTCTGCGCATGTCCGTTGCGCCTCTCTGTACTGGTCAGGGTGGGTTTCGGTGGGGCGTGGGATGGCGTCGACACCCGGCGGGCGGGCTTGAGGGCTTTCGGCGAAGGGGAGGGACGCGCTCGGCCGTGCTCGGCGGCCGCGGTGGGTGTGTGACGGCGGAACGTGGAGCGGTGGGGTGGCCGACGGTCGTGGGTGCGGACCGTCGGCCCTTCGCGACCGGAGACTAGAGCGCTTTATTAGCGCGCTCTAGTGGCACGTACTATGGAGCGCTCTCCAAGTGATGTCAACAGGTTTGTCAGGACGTTCCGACATGTGCCGGTGACTGGACATGGTGGTGGGCGGCCCTCGGCGGCCGTCGACTTCATGGGAGCCGGCATCGAAGACAGCCGGTGCGCTTGTTGGCCAAGTGGCCGGTCTGGACCGGGACATGAGAGGGCGCGAGATCGGGGTCGTTCGGTTGCCGACCGGTCCGCGGTGACCGGACGAGCGCCGAGGCGCCCCTACTTCGCTCTTCAGGGGCTCCGAGTCGGTGCGCGGCCCAGGCCGGAGCTTGGAGTCGGAGGCTCGACGTCCGCCGCGCCCGCCCGGTCGGCGCTCGGCCGTGCGACCGTCCCACCCGTCCCGTAGAAGGCGACAGACCGCAAGAACACCACATGGCTTTGGCCAGATTGGACGTCTGACGGGTGTTCGAACCCGGCGATACTCAGAGCTGGGCAATCCGCCCCAATCCCCACATCCACCGGAGGTCTCTCATGCCCCAGACCAGCGTTGCCACCACAGCCGTGCTCGATGCCTGGCTGGCGGGCGCCGAGAGCGCGTACGGCCAGTCCAACCCCGCCGGGCCCCTCTACGTCGGAGGCGCCGCCGCCGAGGCCGCGCTCACCGACCCGAGCGACTCCCTCTACGGCTTCTGTTCCAGCCCGAGTGGGTCGCACGGCAGCTGGTGTTGCTGATCGCCTGCGGTGACTCCAGGGCCCTTTGCGAAGGGCCTGCCCGCTGAATGCCCTCTCCAGGGCGCGCCTATTGACCGTATCGCCTGCGGAGTACGCCTCTTCGGGGGCGCCCCTGCGGAGTGCGGTTCATAAAGCCGGAGCGTGGGAAACCGCGCGCCAAGCCACGACGCGTCCGCACCCGGGAACGCGCCGCGGCCTGCCGAGTTGGTTGCCGCCCGCCCCGCGCGCGTCGGGGACGCGGGGGTTTCCGGCTCGGTCGGTTGCTGCCGGGTGCGGATGGGTCCGGGCTGGTCGCACAGTTGCCCGCGCTCCCTCGGAACGACCGCAAGAAGCGAGTTCACGGCGGAATGGGGAGGGTGGACGGTGAGCGGATCGGCGCCGGAAGGATCGGAAAGGCCGGGGAAGCCGGGGGAGTCGGGGAGGCGGGACGAGGCGGAATGGTTCGCCCGACCCGTACGGACCATCGCCCGCCCGTGGCGGGAGGAGCTGGCCCGGCGGCTGGCCTCCCTTGACGCCCTGAGCCGGGACGAACAGGAAGCGGTACTGGAAGCCGGCCACACCCACCTGCTCAAGTCCCTGCACGCGAAGCTGTCCCGCCTGTTCCTCATCGAACTGCACGCGCTGCGCATGACCGCGGCCGGCGGACGCCACGCCGAGGACGCGGGGGCGGGATCCGACACGCGGACGTGGACCGCGTTCCTGGAGCAGGCCGGGGAGGAGGGCTATCTCGACCGGCTGGCCGGCCGATACCCGAACGTCGGCCCGCGGATCGCGTCGGTGGCGCGGCTGTCGGTGGCGGCGACGGCCGGATTCGCGGAACGGCTCGCCGCGGACCGCGAAGTGCTGCGGCCGCTGCTGGGGGGATCCGCGGGGGAGATGCGAGCCGTGGCGTTCGGGGCGGGCGACACCCACCGGGGCGGCCTGACGGTCAGTCGAGTCGACTTCGCCGGCGGGAGCGTCATGTACAAGCCCCGGCCGTCCGAATCCGACATGGCGCTGGGCGCGCTGCTGGACGAGCTCTACGCGGACTTCCCTGGCGCCCCGTCGCCCGACGAGCGCATCCGGGTGCCGCGGACACAAGCACGCGAGGGCTACGGCTGGGCCGAGTTCGTCCGCCACCGCTACTGCGCCGGCGAGGCCGAACTCGCCGCGTTCTACCGGAACGTAGGGCACTGGCTGGCCGTCCTCCGTTTCACCGGCGGCACCGACATGCACGCGGAGAACATGATCGCCGCGGGTCCCGTGCCGGTGATCGTGGACGCCGAGACGCTCTTCGACGCCCCCGCGCCCTTCCCGCCCAGCGGCCGGGGCGACGCGGTGGACGTGGCCGCGGCGGCCATCCGCCGTACGGTGCTGCGCACCGGACTGCTGCCCGTACGCGGCACCGGCTTCGCGCTCGGCGGGGTCGACATCTCCGGAGTCGGGTCGCTGCCCGGCCAGCAGCCGCTCATCCCGAGCCCGGTGATCGCGGACGCCGGCACCGCGGCGGCCCGTTTCCAGGTGGACCTGGTGGCGATGCCCACCGCGGGCAACCACCCCAGCCCCACTCCCGTGCTGAGCGCGTACTGGGACAGGATTCTGGCCGGCTTCCGCGAGATGACCGCGCACCTGCGCCGGACCGGGGCGGATCCGTACCGGCTGCTGCGCCGCTTCGAAGGCGCCCAGGCACGGCGGATCCTGCGGCCGACGCAGGCGTACGTCGACATCGGCCGGATGCTCTGGCACCCGGCGTCGTTGCACGACGAGGCGGCGGCGGTCGAACGAGCCCGGGACATCCTGCGGCGCAACGCCGAGGTGCTGCCCGGCGCGCCGACCGAGCGTGCCGCCATCGACGGCGAGATCGCGGACCTGTTGGCCGGTGACGTGCCGATGTTCACCTTCACCGTGGACTCGGCCGCCGTACGGACCACCGTGGAGGACTGGCGCACCGCCGACCTGGCGCTGGAGGAGGCGGTGATCCAGGACGCGCTGGTCGGCGCGTACCTCAACGAGCGTTCGCTGCCCACACGGACGCAGGCCGCCGCCCGCGACCCGCACGCCCGGGACAGGGAGCGCCGCCGCCGTGACCTGGCCGCGCAGATGGTACGGCGGCTGTGCGACGGGGCGGTGCGCGGTGAGGACGGTACGGTCACCTGGATCAGCCCCGTCTTCACCCCTGCGGGGTGGTCGATCAGGGTGCTGCCCGCGGACCTCTACACCGGGCAGGGCGGGGTGGCGCTGACGCTCGCGGAGTACGTGAATGAGGTGCGGGCCGGGCGGGCGGAGGAGGTGCCGGGCGTCGCCGAGACGTTCGAGGGGGCGTTGCGGGTCCTGGTCGGTACCGAGGACCGGACACCGACGCCGTCACCCGGGGCTTTCAGCGGTGCCGCGTCGCAGGTGTGGACGTGGCTGGCGCTGCACCGGGTGCTCGGTGAGGACTGGCTGCTGGAGCGGGCCGCCGCGAGGGGCCTGCTGCTCGCGGAGGGCCGACTGGTCGAGGACGACGTCGAGGTGGACCTCCTCAACGGGGCGGCAGGCGCCGTCGTCCCCCTGCTCAACCTGGCCGTGGCGACCGGGCAGGACCGCTGGCTCGGCGCCGCCGCGCACATCGGCCGCCGACTGACCGGGCTGGCCACCCTCGACGAGAGCGGCGCCCGCTGGACGACCCGGCTCAACCCCGAGGGCATCGGCGGCTTCGCCCACGGCGCCACCGGCATCGGCTGGGCGCTGACCCGGCTCGCGCTCAGCGACGCGGGCTCCGCGGCCGAACGGTGCGACTGGAACCACCTCGCCGAGCGGGCCTTCGCCTATCAGGAGTCCCTCTACCAACCCGAGCACGGCAACTGGCTCGACGTCCGCATCGGCGCCGAGGAGGACTTCTTCACCAGCTGGTGCCACGGGAGTGCGGGAGTGGGCATCGGCATGCTCGACCTCCACCGGCGCACGGGCGATCCCGCCCACCTCGACATGGCCCGTCGGGCCGCACATGCCTGCGTCGCCGAGGGCTTCGGCTGGAGCCATACCCTGTGCCACGGAGACCTCGGCCTCTGGGAATTCCTCACGTCCATGGCCTTCGGCGACCCCTCCGACCTCGACGCCGAAATCCTCACCGGCCTCGAGCAACGCGGCCCGGTCGGCGGCCTGGCCCGCGAGGCGTTCTCGCCCAGCCTCATGTCCGGCCTCTCAGGAGTACTTCACACCCTCCTGCGCATGCACCCCGCGGCCACCCTGCCGAATCCCCTCCTCCTCGACTGACCCGCCCCGGCCGTCGTCGCGGAGGTGGTCGCGTTCCGTGTCCGACCGGGCGGCCACCGTGGTGAACGCGATGCCGGACGGGCAGCGTGAGCCCCTGGTCGCCCGCGGTTGGCGGCCGGGCGGCAACCCTGCCGACCCCGCGCCGGGCGCCGGTGCGGGGTCGGTTCCGTCGATGCGTGGTCCGGCGCGTGCGGCACGCGCGCGGCAGTCTTTTCCGGCGCTTTGCCGACAGTTCCTGGCTGCGCTCGCAAGCTGTCCTGGGGCGGTGCACTGTGGAACATGTGGGGATCTGGAATCGCTTTGCCGGCTTCGGCCCGGGGCTGTCGAAGCATGCGCTGTTGGCGCTCCCCGTCCTGCTGATCGTGATGATCACGGTCGTCGACATCGTTGCCCCGGCCGACATCCACCTGGGCCCGCTGTTGGTGATCGCGCCGGCGATCACCGCATCCTTCGCCGGTCCCCGGCTGACCGGGGCGATCGGCGTCCTGGCGCTCGCGGCCGAGGCGGGCATCGCCCTGCACGACGGCATCCTCTTCTCGCGCAACATCATCGTGCAGATGGTCGCCCTCGCCGTACTGAGCCTTCTGATCGTGGGCTACTCCGTGGTGCGCGAGCGGCACGGACGGCAACTGGCCCAGGTGAGATCGGTCGCCGAGGCCGCACAGCACGTACTGCTGTGGCCGCTGCCCAGCGGGATCGGCCCCCTGCGTACGGCGTCCGTGTATCTGGCCGCCGAGGACGAGGCCGAGATCGGTGGAGACCTGTATGCCGTCACGCGTACCGACGACGTCACGCGCGTGCTCATCGGAGATGTCCGAGGCAAGGGCTTGGCGGCCATCGGAGAGGCCGCCCTGCTGCTCGGCGCGTTCCGCGAAGCCTCCCATCAACACGCCGACCTCACCGCGCTGACGGACGCGCTGGAACAGAGCATCTCCCGCTACCACGGCGAATTCACCCCGCCGGAGGACGAGGCCGGGGCCGAGGAGCGCTTCGTCACCGCCCTGTTGCTGGAGATCCCCGATGATGCGGCCATCGTCAGGATGACCAGCTGCGGGCACCCCGCGCCCCTGCTGCTCAGCCCGGAACACTCCGTCACTGCACTGAGGCTGCACCCCGCGCCCCCGCTGGGAGTCGGTGTCCTGGGCCCATCGCCACGCACGCTGGACGTGTTCACCTTCGAAGCCGGGGAAACTCTCCTGCTCTACACCGACGGTGTCATCGAGGCGCGCAATCAGGGCGGTGACTTCTATCCGTTCGCCGAACGAGCCGCCCAGTGGACCGAGTGCGGCCCCGAACCGCTTCTGCGTCACATCCGGCGTGACCTCCTCGCCCACGTCGGTGGACGCCTCGGCGATGACGCCGCGCTCATCGCCCTGCGCCGGGCGCCCACCCACTCCGGCCACCACCTCGCACGGCTCATCCACGCCGAACCCTCCAGAGGGCGGGTGGGGAACTCCCAGGAACGCAGCTCCTGAGAAAGTCCTGGCCCGGTTACCCGTGCGTCGGGGCGCGACCGTGGAGCCATGAACACGAACGGCACCGACGTGGAGGGCCTGGAATCACGCGGCGGCGGAGTCCTCCCAGGACGACCCCGCGCGCTCCTGGGGCCCTCTTCGAAAGTGGATCAAGGCCGTGCGTGATGATCGCGTCCCGGGCGCGACCGGCGGTCTTCGGGGGCGTTTGGCTGTCAGGCGCGGTCGTGGAGAGTGACTTGGTAGCCGTCGGGGTCGGCGAAGGTGAATGTCCGGCCGAAGGGGCCGTCGATCGGTGCGGAGACGATGGTGTGACCGTCGGCGACGAGAGCATCGTGGATGGCCTGGACGTCGGTGGCGTGGAGCCAGATCGCGGCACCGATGCCGGGCTGGGCAACAGATGCGAGATCGGTGCCGGGAACGACGTCGCGCAGTGCGAACGCGATCGGCTTCGTCTCGAAGACGACGGCGTGCGGAGGTCCGGCCGGCGAGCGGACGAGGCCGAGGTACTGCTCGTAGAACGCCTGTGCTGCGTCGAGGTCGCGCACCTGGAGCGAGATGAAGTCGGGGCCGGTGGCGGGCATGATGATGCTCCTTCTCTTCGTGTCAGTTTTCTGACACAGGTCAATGTATGTCAGAATGCTGACATGAGTCAAAACGGTGTCGGAGTCGACCTGGACAAATCACTGGGCTACCTGCTGAAAGAGGCTTCGAGCGCCCTGCGGGCAGCCATGGAGGAGGTGCTGCGGCCACTCGGGATGAGCGTGACGCACTACTCCTGCCTCGAGCTGCTGGCTCAACGGCCGGGCTTGTCGAACTCCGAGCTCGCGCGTGGCGCGTTCGTGACAC
Organism: Streptomyces sp. NPDC111507; assembly: GCF_055638955.1. Taxonomy (NCBI): domain Bacteria; kingdom Bacillati; phylum Actinomycetota; class Actinomycetes; order Kitasatosporales; family Streptomycetaceae; genus Streptomyces; species Streptomyces sp. NPDC111507. The sequence continues at coordinate 373,833 of NZ_JBVKBU010000007.1, forward strand.
GGCAGTCGATGAACGTGCTGCTCCAGGCCCTGGAACGAGACGGCTACGTGACCAGGCCTACGGAGGCGCCCGTCGGGAAGGCTCTTCCCGCGCGGCTCACCCCTCGCGGCCGACGGAGCCTGGAGAAGGCGACCGTAGCGGTCCGGTCCGTGGAGGTCAGAATGCTGGCCGGCATGACCGAGACCGAGCAGTCAGGCGCGTTCCGGATCCTGCAGAGCATGATTCATTCCCTGCGTGAGGGCAACGACGGTGCATAGCTCGTTCCTCGGCGCACGTCTCGTCGCGCCCGGACAGGAGTGCAGCCGAGCGTGGGAATCCGTGCAGGCGACCTCGAAAACCGACAGCTCCCGACTGCACCCTCTTCTGCGATGAGCCGGATTACCTGTTGACGCATGCGAGTGTGCGCGTCGGCTCCTGGCTCAGGCGCCGTGTGCGGGATTCTGCCGGTGAGGTACTTCAGGCGCGCTGATGGAGCCCAGCAGAGCCAGGCCGTCAGCGGAGGGGGAGGCCGGCTCGGCCTGCAGGATGACGAGCTGCTGTCCCGGAGCGCTGCGGATGTTGAGGGCCTCATGCCGCAACTCCAGGTCTCCCACTCCGGAGTGGTGCACATGCTTGACGTCGTAGGGCGGGACCCGGGTGTACTCGCGTGCCCACAGGGAACGGAACTCCGGGCTGCGCACGGACAGTTCGCCGACGAGCTCCTGGATGCCGGGATCCTCGGGAGTGCTCGCGGCGGACCGCTGAAGGTCGGCGACCGCACGGTGCTTGGCCCGCTCCGCGTTCCTGTAGAAGGCCTTCGCCGCGGGGTCCAGAAAGAGCATGCGCAGCACGTTGTCGTGCTGCGCGAAATCGCGGTAAAGGGCATCGGCCAATGAGTTGGTGGCCAGCAGGTCCTGGGCACGCCCGACGATGAAGGCCGGCGTCCTGGTCCAGCTTTCGATCAGTTGCCGCAGGTGCGGGCGGACACGCTCGACCCGGAAGGACCGCTTCGTGCGGCGGGTTGCCGGCTGGGCCAGCCGGAAGAGTTCCCGCTTGTCCTCTTCCCCGAGTTGCAGGACGCGGGCCATGGTCTCCAGCACCCGGAGTGAGGGGCTGAGCGCACGGCCCTGCTCGAGTCGGCTGTAGTAGCTCGGACTGACACCTGAGAGCGTCGCGACCTCGTCACGCCGCAAGCCGGGCACTCTTCGCCGGCCGGCACTGGACAGTCCCGTGTCCACGGGGCTGAGGCGTTCCCTGTGGGAGCGGAGGAACTGACCCAGCCCTTCAACCGTGTCAGGGCGCGTGTCGTTGTCCATGCTGCCGAGGCTAGGCGGAAAACGCCCGGAAGACTTCTGTCGACGGTGGGTGCATGACACCCAGGATTGCGGGCCCCCGGCCGGCACAGGGAGCTGACGGACGACGAGAGGTCTCCCCGGCGTACCACGAGGGCGAATTGCTCTGTGTGCCGGGACTGCGCAGAGAGGAAGTCGCGCTGCTCGCCGGAGTCAGTTCCGACTACTACATCAGGCTGGAACAGGGGCGCGAAAACAGTCCGTCCCCGCAGGTGCTCGAGGCCGTGGCACGAGCGCTGAAACTGGATGCGGAGGCTGCTGACCATCTCAACCGCCTCTGTCTGACCGCCTCGCAGCGCCCGCACGACGGGGGCGAGGCGGACGTCAGTCGACAGTTGTTGCAGCTGATGGACGGATGGGAGCACACTCCGGCCTTCGACATCGGCCCGGCCCTCGACGTCATGGCGGGCAACTCCCTTGCCGCGGCGCTCCACAGCGGGTTCGACCAGTTCGACAACCTCGCCCGCATGGTGCTCGTCGACCCGGCGGGGCGCGAGTTCTCTCAGGAATGGGAGCGCGCCGCGCACTCCTGTGCCGCCGAAATCAGGGCAGCCTACGGCCACGATCCCGAATTGGCCCGCATAGCGGAGGCCGTGGCGGAATTGTCCGCCCAGAGCGAGGAGTTCGCAGGGATGTGGCAGATGCGCGAGGTCAAGGGAGAGTCCCAGGAAGGGAAGCATCTCAAGCATCCCCTCAGGCTGAACCGGCCGGCCCTACCGCGGATGCCTTCGAGACGTTGAGGACCATGGCCCCCGAGCCGAAGCATGCCCAGGCGACTGTGCCCGCGGCCGACCTCGCCGCCAAGGAGCGGGAGCGGGGCACATGAACATGTGCGCCCGGTGGAGGCTGGTCCCGCCGCACCCAGGAACGACGCGGCCTTCATAGGGGTGTGCCCGTCTGCCGACACTCGATTCGACAGACAGCGCGCCGGCCGGGATACCGTCGCGCGGATCGCACGGCACCAGAGCTCGACCTGACCGCCGTATCCGGTGCGGAGGTCCAGGCGCCACTCGTGGCCGAATGCTTCGCCACCATCGAGTGCAGGTCGCCGACAGCAGCCTCGTGGCCCCCTACAGCCGCTTCCTTCTGGTGGCCGTCAGGGCGTGGACAGACCCCTCTCAGCCCCAACCGCAGCTGTTCACCACCGCGGAGACGGGACCTTCACCCTGGACGGGCCGACCGTGGACCTGAAGGACCGCATGACCAAGTGGCAGTACCTCGTGCAGGCCTGCGAGTCGGTAGGCCAGTGGGTCGTTGGGTCAATGCCCCGGCACGGCTCCTACTCTGGTGTCACGTGCGACCAGGACCACCGTCGTCAAGGGAGATGCACATGCTCAACAAGCAGGAAGCGGCCGAAGCCGTACGGCAGGCCAAGGTGAAGACCGGGATCACATGGGCCCAACTGGCCGAAGCGGTCGGCAAGCCGCTGGCCTGGACCACGGCGGCCCTGCTCGGCCAGCATCCGATGGGCAAGGACGAGGCGGCCACGGCGGCGGCACTGCTCGAACTCGGTGACGACGCCGCCCTGGCCTTTCAGCTCCAGCCGACCCGGGGAGCCCTGGATGCGGCCGTTCCGGTGGATCCCACGATCTACCGGCTCTACGAGGTCGTCCAGGTCTACGGGCCGACCATCAAGGAGCTGATCCATGAGCAGTGTGGCGACGGCATCATGAGCGCGATCAACTTCCGGCTCGATGTCCGTCGTGTTCCCGACCCCGCGGGCGACCGGGTCGTCATCACCCTCGACGGGAAGTACCTGCCTTATCAGTGGTAGCGACTCACTGAGCAGTCGAGGGGACTTCTCGTGTCAGGCCCAGCGGACGGGGTCGCCGAGCTGGATCGGCCCCGGCCGCAGCACCTGGGCGTAGACGCCGGCGCACGGTTGGGGCCCCATCGACTCCAACGGGATGACCCGGTTGTGGTCCGCCAGGACCCGCAGGGCGGCGGCGTCCGGGGGAAGGGTGCCGTGCGCCAGGGTGGGCACGGCGCAGCGTGGAGTGCGCACGATGACGCGTAGAGTGAGGTCGGCGCCGATGCGCAGGTCGCGGCCGGTCCAGTCGTTCTCCGCGAAACCCGCGGCAAGACAGGTACGGATGACGATGTTGGGGCGGTAGCGCTCCGCTTCGGCGGTGCCGGTCGGGGACAGGGCCGCGATCCGGGCGAGCGTTGAGGTCGTGAGCAGATGGACGGGTGCGTAGTCGAAGAACGTACCCTTCGGAGAACCGCCGCCCAGTCGTCCCTCCCGCGCGCTCACCGGTGGCTCCGAGGCGTCACGCAGGACATCCTCGGGGTCGGCACGGTCGAGCGTCGCCTCGTGCGGAGGGGCGTCGGTGAGGCATACGGGGCGGCCCACGATCTCCGACAGCATCTCGTCGACGCTCGGTCCGGTCGGCCACAGCACCTTGCCTTCCGCAGCGGTGATGCGTACCGCGCCACGCTCGGCCCGTGCCGTCAACGTGAGCAGCCGACGCCAGAGACGGGGGTGCTTGGCGCTGGCGACCTTGCCGGTGTCCCGGTCGGTCAGGGCGAAGCGCCGGTCGTGGGCGAGGCCCCGCTCGGTGACGTCGACCGTGGAGAGATCCTCGCCGAGCATCGACTTCACCGGGTAGCGGATGAGCCGGCCCACCGTTCCCAGTTTGCCTGCTTCCTCCGACGTCACCGTACAAAGTATCGAGGTCTGTACAGCGAGCGGCAAGGTCTTTCCAGCGCCTGCCGGTGTGGTGCCCTTCTGTCTCCGCATCCGCCATCTGGATGGTCGATCCGGGTTCGCGCGTACGATGTGATCCCGCTGTTCAGGTTGGCATCTGCGGAGTCGGAAGGGGGCGGCCGTGGCTGTTCTGGTGGTGCAGCACGTGGCGGAGGAGGGCCCGTACGAGATCGGCACCTCCTTGGAGGCAGCCGGGCTCGCGCTGCGGGTGTGCCGGGTGTGGGCAGGCGACCCGCTTCCCGAGGATCTGAACGGGGCCGAGGCGCTGGTGGTGCTGGGCGGCCCGATGTCCGCGTACAGCGACGACGGTTTCCCCACACGCACGGCGGAGTTGGGCCTGCTGCGTGCGGCGCTGGATGCTCAGGTGCCGGTGCTCGGCGTGTGTCTGGGCGCTCAGCTGCTGGCGGTGGCGGCGGGAGGAACGGCCCGGCCCGGCAACGGACTCCAGGTGGGATGGGCGCCGGTGCGGATGGCGTCCGCCGCCGCCGGGGACCCGCTGTTCGCCGGGATCCCGGAGCGACTGCGGGTGCTGCACTGGCACGGCGACACCATGGATCCGCCCGCCGGAGCCGTGGCGTTGGCCTCCTGCGACCGCTGTCCGGTGCAGGCGTTCCGGGTGGGCGCGGCGGCGTGGGGACTCCAGTTCCACCTGGAGGTCGACGCCGCCGCGGTCGACGCCTTGGCGACCGCCTTCCCGGATGACGCGCCGGGCCTGCGCGAGGACGCGCTCGAAGAGCTGGCGGTCCTCGCGCCCCACCGGGCCCGCGTACTGGGCCGGTTCGCCGCGCTGGTGGCGGCCCGCGCCGGCTACACATCGACCCGTACGTTCTTCACGCCGAGGGCCGAGACCTGGGAGGAGCGCTTCGCGGCCGACGGACCCGTCTACGCGGCTGCCGTCGCCCGGATGGGGATCGGCGCGGGGCAGACGGTGGTCGACCTGGGGTGCGGCACCGGACGGGCGCTGCCCGCGCTGCGGGCGGGAGTCGGAGACAAGGGCGTGGTCCTCGGGGTGGACGTCACCGCGGCGATGCTCGACGCCGCCGCCCGGCACGGCCGCGATGAGCTCGCGGCGTTGCTGCTCGCCGACGCCTGCCACCTGCCCCTGCCCTCCGGCTCGGTGGACGGCATCTTCAGCGCCGGACTCATCAACCACCTGCCCGAACCCGCCCCCGCACTGGGCGAATGGGCTCGGGTGACCGCGCCGGGCGGCACCCTCCTGCTCTTCCACCCCTCGGGCCGCGTCGAACGCGCCGCCCGGCACGGCCGACCCCTGGACCCCGACGACCCGCTGGCCGAGACCAACCTGCGGCCCGCGCTGGACGCGGTCGGCTGGCGGCTGGCCCACTACGAGGACGCGCGGCACCACTTCCTGGCCCGTGCCGTACGGGTCGGCTGAGCTCCTCGGCTCAGTGCGGCAGAGCAGGCGGCGCGATCGAGCCCGCAGCGGGTAGTGCGCCGCAGCGCCCGGCAGATGGGCCGGAATCTCCCGGGCGTCCGGTCCAGAATCTCCCGGGCGTCGTCGTGGGCACCCGCTTCTCACTGCCCCGGCGGGACAGGCGTGAGCGACTTGGTGCGCGGCGGCAACCTCCGGCGCCATAGGGGGTAAAACGACGGCGACACGGTGGACACATGACCGTACTTGCCGCAGCCCCGGTGACCTCCTGCCGCGATGTGCCGTGGTCGCGGGCGCGCGAACTGGCCCACGCGGCCCCCATGCCCCTGCCCGCCCGGCAGGTGGCGCTCACCTGGGCCGCCGGGCTGACGCTGGCCGAGGACCTGTGCGCCCGGCAGCCACTGCCGGCCTTCGACACCGCGGCCATGGACGGATACGCCGTCGCCGGCCCCGGCCCGTGGCGGCTGTCGGCCGGAGCGGTGCGCGCGGGTGCCACGGAGGTGCCCGCGGTACTGGCCGAGGGCGAGGCGATGGAGATCTCCACCGGCGCGCAGGTGCCCCGCGGCGCCCAAGCGGTGCTGCCACTGGAGCACGCGGTACGGGCCGGGGCGACGGTACGCGGCCCGGTGTCGGCTCCGGGGAAACACATCCGCCTGGTGGGCGAGGACGCCGTTGCGGGCGCGTGCCTGATGCCGGCAGGGACGCGGGTCGGTCCCGCCCTGCTCGGCCTGGCCGCCGCCTGCGGCCACGACACGCTGGCGGTACGGCCCAGGCCACGCGTGCGGATCCTGGTCACCGGCGACGAACTGATCCCTTCCGGGCGGCCGGCCCCCGGCGAGGTACGCGACGCGCTGGGCCCGCTGCTGCCGCCGCTGGTGCACACGCTCGGCGGCGAGGTCACCGACGTACGTCCCGTGCCGGACCACCCCGTCGGGTCATTGGCCACGGTCGTGCTCACCACGTCGTACGACTCCGACGTGATCGTGGTGACCGGTTCCACCTCGGTCGGCGTCACCGATCAGCTGAGGCGGCTGCTGGCCGAACACGGAGCCCGGTGGGTGGTGGACGCGGTCGCCGTCCGCCCGGGCCATCCTCAACTGCTCGCCCAACTCCCCGACCGGCGCTGGATCGTGGGCCTCCCCGGCAATCCGTACGCGGCACTGACCGCCGCCCACACCCTGCTCGCCCCACTCCTCGCGGGCCTGACCGGGCGCCCCCTGCCGGCCCTGCCCCGCATCCCGCTGACCGGTGACATCACGACCGCCCCTGGCCGTACCCGGCTGATCCCCGTCACCTGGGACGGCGCCACCGCCCGCCCCGTCGGCGGACACCGGCCCGCGTTCCTGCACGGCGCAGCCCTCGCCGACGCGCTCGCCGCCGTACCACCGGACTGGCGGCCCCACACCCCGGTGCCCCTGCTCTTGCTGACGGGATGAGGGGCACCTCACGCCACTGCGCCGGTCGGCCCTCGACCGCGCGGCGAGGCGTGCCGTCGGCCCGGCGGGGCGGTGCTGCCCCGCCGGCAACCGGTACCCAGGGTCGACGGCGCACGACTGCGGGCCGGCCGGAGCCGCCCGCCCTCGCGCACGGCGAACGACCGACTGACGCAGGACGATGTCCCGACCGCACCGCAGGCTCCGCTACGACCGTGAGCCGGGCCTGCACTGGTCCTGGCAGCGGCTGAAGCCGTGACGAATCCGGTTGCCGGACGATGATTCACAGGTCTACGTTCGGCCCCATGGCGGATGACGAACCCGCGTGCGCCGCATGTCTGTTGGACGCCCAGGCGCAAGCGAAGCGGCGGTAGCCCGCCGGACCGGGGCATCGCCGCGGATGACATCGCAGCGGCTGCGCGACGACCTGCCCGAGGTCTTCGCGGCCGGGCGTCGGCTACTTCGAGAGCGACCCGGACATCACAGGCAGGCGGCTGCAAGCCGAGCTCGAGCGGCCTGCCATCGACGCGGGCTGGGAGCTGGGCGACCGGCACTCCGGGCATCTCGTCGGCGAGTTCCCGCACGAGACGATCGACGGTGCGGACGTGGAGTCGTCCATCGCGCCGGGCAATGACACCCCGCTGCGACGCACCGACAAGGCCGGGCGCCGCTGCCACTGGATCCTCGAGATCCACCTCGTGGACCGGGGGCGCGAGTTCGGCGGCTGCTACGAGGAACCGCTCGACCTCGGCTGATCCGGCACGCTCGCTCGACGAATGGCGACCGGGTCGAAAGGACCGTTGTTCATCGACGGTCGTGGCCCGGTCACGTCAACGGCGGGGCGGCCGCTGGCAAAGGCCGGGGCAAGAATCGCCTCCGTGGCCCGCCACTCGCGGCGCGATGACCGTCTGGCAACGCACTGTTCACTCAGGGGCCGCTGGGGCGCGCCAGGGTGCGGTGGTTGTCAGCTCAACTGCTCGCCAGAGAGGGCACCATGGCCACACAGACAGGGACATCGGACGAGTCGACGCAGTCTTCCGAGGGGGTCAGCCGTCGCCACGCGCTGGGCCTTCTCGGTACGGCAGGGGCCGGCGCGGCCGTCACCCCGTTGCTGGGAGCAGGTATGGCGCAGGCCGCTCCGCTTGACGCCCCGGCCCTTCACCTCACCGCGGACTCGGCCGGTGCGCCCCCGGTCCAAGGGCTGCACCTGACTTTCGGGGCGGATCCGCGCACCCAGATGACGGTGTCGTGGATCACCGACAGACCGGTGACCAGACCGGTTGTGCACTACGGCACGCTGGAGCACGGCTTCGGATCCAGCGCCGACGCCCGGACCGTCACCTACGTGGACGGCACCTCCAGCCGTACCGTCTACGTCCACCACGCCTCGCTGAACCGGCTCACCCCGGGCACCGACTACGTCTACCTCGCCACCCACGAGGGCACGACGCCCGACAGCGGTACGTTCCGCACCGCTCCGCGCGGACGGAAGCCGTTCACCTTCACCAGCTTCGGCGACCAGTCCGCTCCGCAGGTGACCTGGGCGGCCAACGGCACGGTGGCGCTCGACGCGAACTCCACCCCCGCGACGAAGGACATCGTCACCGGCATCGAGCAGGTCGCCCCGCTCTTCCATCTGCTCAACGGCGACCTGTGCTACGCGAACCTGGACGTCGACCGGGTGCGTACCTGGAACAACTTCTTCACCAACAACACCCGTTCCGCGCGCTTCCGCCCCTGGATGCCCGCGGCCGGCAACCACGAGATCGAGAAGGCCAACGGCCCGCTCGGGCTCGGCGCCTACCAGACCTACTTCACCCTGCCCTCCACCGAGACCGACGCCGAACTCGCGGGCCTGTGGTACGCGTTCACGGTCGGCTCCGTCCGGGTGATCGTGCTGCAGAACGACGACAACTGCCTCCAGGACGGTGGCGACGTCTATATCAGCGGCTACTCCGGCGGACGGCAACTCGCCTTCCTGGAGAAGGAGCTGAAGGCGGCGCGCTCCTCCGGTGACGTCGACTGGGTGGTCGTCGCCATGCACCAGGTCATGATCAGCTCCTCGGACGCGAACGGCGCCGACCTGGGCCTGCGCCAGAAGTACGGGCCCCTGTTCGACAGGTACGGTGTGGACTTGGTCCTGTGCGGCCATGAGCACAACTACGAGCGCTCGCTCGCCGTCCGCGGCTTCGTCACCGGCAGTGAGACGCTGACCCCGCGCCCGGCCTCCCAGGCCACCGATTCCATCGACACCGGTCTTGGCACCGTGCACATGATTCTCGGCGGCGGAGGCGTCTCGGGTACGACGAACGAGAAGTTCTTCACGGACGGCACCGCCAAGGTGATCACCGCTGTGTCGGCGACCCCCGGCTCCAACGGCAAGCGCACCTCCACCTACACCAAGGAGGAGGCGGTCTGGACCGGTGTCCGGGACATCGAGCACCCCTACGGCTTCGCCGCCTTCACCGTCGACCCCGGACGGCACGCCGGTGACACCACCCGCATGCACGTGACCTACTACAACGTGAACAAGCCGAACGGCGACCTGTCGGTGTTCGAGACCTTCACGCTCCACCGCCGGCGCTCCGACGGCCACACGAGGTGACCCTGCCGATCCAGCTGTCCCCTGGTCCCCGCTGACGCAGGGGTGAACCGCACTTCGTGCCGAAAGCGATGGACGCTCATCGAGCGCTCCATGAGCCGAGAGTACGGCGCGTGAAAGGTGCCTGACGGGTAAAGCCCAGGTCAGGCGCCTTTCTCCGTGCGCCTGGAAGAAGCCCGACGTCTTCAGTGACCAGATCACCGTCGCATACGGCGACAGCGTCAGCAGGTGTGGCGGCGGACCGCGTCGAGCAGCTGGTCGATGTCGTCGGTGCTGTGGGAGAAGGCGGTGACGAGCCGGACGATCCCCCGTTCCCAGCGGTCGTGGTAGAACACGTACCCCTCGGCGAGGAGTCCTTCGGTGACCTGCTGGGGCAGTCGGCAGAAGAGGATGTTGGCCTGTGGGGTGGCCAGCAGGCCGGTGCCGGGGATGGACTTGAGGCCGTCGCCGAGGCGGGTGGCCATCGCGTTGGCCTGGCGGGCGTTGCGCAGCCACAGGCCGTCGGTGAGGTAGGCGTCGATCTGAGCCGCCTGGAAGCGCATCTTGGAGGCGAGCTGCCCGGCACGCTTGACGCGGAAGGCGAGTTCGGCGGCGAGTGCGGGGTCGAAGCAGACGATCGCGTCGGCGGTCATCGCGCCGTTCTTGGTGGCGCCGAAGGACAGGACGTCGACGCCGGCCTTCCAGGTCATCTCGGCCGGGGTGGCGCCGAGATGGTCGAGTGCGTTGGCGAAGCGCGCGCCGTCCATGTGGACGCGCAGTCCCGCGTCCTTGGCGATGGCGGACAGGCTGCGGATCTCCTCCAGGGCGTAGACGCTGCCGCTCTCGGTGGCCTGGCTGATGCTCACCGCGGACGGCTGCACGCTGTGCACGTCACCGGTCCGGCGGCGCACCGCCACCCGCAGCGCCTCGGGGTCGATCTTGTTGTCGGGGCCTGGCACACCGACGAGCTTGGCGCCGTTGGTGAAGAACTCCGGAGCGCCGCATTCGTCGGTGTTGATGTGGCTGTCGGGATGGGAGAGCACACTGCCCCACGGCGGGGTGAGGGCGGCCAGGCTCAGGCCGTTGGCGGCGGACCCGGTGGTGACCGGGAAGACATCGACGTCCCGCTCGAAGATCTCGCTGAGCCTGCGGCGAGCGCTGTCGGTGAAGGGGTCGTTGCCGTACGGCAGGACCTGTCCGGCGGCCGCGTCGGCGACGGCCTGAGCTATCTGCGGGGACGCCCCGGCCATGTTGTCGCTGATGAAGGCACGGTGGGAGGGGGTGATGGCGATGGTGGTGCTCATGAAGCGTCTTCCTTGGTCTCAGGTGCTGATGGGGGAGGCGAAGACGACGGTGATGTCCACTTCCTCCGCGCCGGTGCGGTAGAAGTGCGGGGCGTCCCCTGCGAAGGCGAGCATGTCGCCGGGGCCCAGATCCTGCGGGGCGTCGACGGGACCCGCGGTGACGTGCCCGGTGGCGATGAGCAGGTGCTCGATCGTGCCGGTGGCGTGCGGGACGCCGGGCAGCTCCGTCTCGGGCGGAATGCGCAGCCGCCAGATCTCCAGGCTGTTGCCGCTGCTGATGCGGCGCAGCAGTTCGCGGGAGACCTCGCCGGGCTCGGCGTCCGTGCCCGGCCGGAAGACCGGCCCGGTGTCGGCGTCACGCGCCAGCAGGTCGGCGATCGGAATGCGCAGGGCGATCGCGATCGCATCCAGGGTGTCGATCGTCGGATTGCCGTTGCCGGCCTCCAGCTGCGACAAGGTGGCCTTGCTCAGCCCGGCGCGCCGGGCCATCTCCGCGGCGCTCATGCCGCGCTGCTGGCGGCGCAGACGGATCTTCGCGCCGACCGCGGCTGCGGTACTGCTGACCGGCTGTCGGCCGGACGGAGGGGGCGTCATCAGAGGCTCCTGTGGTGTGCGGTGCAGGAGACGCGGATGCGGACCCGAGGGGCCCCGATCGAATGAACCATGCGTTCACTATACCGAACCCCTGATGCGTTGAACATCACGTTCGATTTACTGAACGCCTCTGATCGAGGGGAGACGCGCCACCGGCGGCTCATACGCAAGACCCGGGCCGACCGGCCGCTGTGCTGCGGCCGGCCGACCCGGGTGCCCCTGGCGGTGCGGTGCTCCGTCGGTCGGGAGCGGGGGGGGGGGGGGGGGGGGGCAGCCGGC
>NZ_JBVKBU010000007.1:385464-494805 GCF_055638955.1 Streptomyces sp. NPDC111507
CCCCTTCTTCCCACCCTCTGCTTCGCCCCCCCCCCCCAGCCGGCCCAGATGCGCAGCCTGATCGTGCGGGCCTCGGGACGCAGGGCGAAATCGGGCCACACGTCCGGGCCGCACGACCGCGAACCGAGTCCGTGCTGCGCCGCGTCGATGGTCAGACGGCTCGTCGTCGAGGCGGGGAGTTCGTACGGGTGTGCGGCCCGTGCGAGTTCCTGGGGTGTGTGGCGGCTGAGCGTGAAGCCGGGCCGCCGTCCGTGCGTGTCGGGCAGGGCCTCGACACGGAACACCCTCGCGCCCGTGCTCGTGAGGGTCAGCCGGCGCAGGCCGGACCGGTGTCCGGTCTCCTGGGGACGTGCGTAGTCGACCGAGAGGTCGTCGATGCCGGAGGAGAAACGGCCGGTGCGCGCCGCCCGCAGACTGTCGGGGTACGACTCCCACGGGCCGAGCCCGAACCACTCGGCGCCGTCGACGGGCGCCCCGCCGTCGGGCAGGTCGAAGCGGATTCCGATCCGTGGCCACACCGTGCTCCAGCCCCTCGACGGCTCGATCTCCACCCGGAGTTCGAGCTCGCCGGCTTCGAGCGACCAGACGGACTCCACCATCACGAACAGGGCGGAGTTCGCCGTGGAGACCTTGTCGAGCGTGCGCAGCGCGTCCGCCTTGTCGTGGGGGCGCTCCACCGACACACGACGTGCGGTGAGCCGATCGAGACCGTCGCGACGCCACAGCTCGGCGTTGGACACCCCCGGGACACTCGCGTCGCTCTCCTCCACACCGTCCGACGGGCTCTCGTCGTTGTCGGTCGGCGCACGGAACAACTCCAGCCGTGGTCCTGTCACGGCCCGGCCGGCCAGATTCACGAGGCGGCCGTCTACGAACTCGGCGGCCCCGAGCGTCAGCGTTCCGGGGTCCGGTCGCCAGCCATTGCGATGCCGGACGGCGGGCACGGGGATGTGCGGCGAACGGTCCGACTGGACGGTGGCCACCACATGCCCCAGGGGGGCCCAGGGGGCGGCGGTCGTCAGGACCGCGTCGATCGTCAGCCATGTCTCGCCCTCGGGCGCCACCGGGACCGGCGGGAGGGACACCCACCCCGACTCGCCCGCCGCGACCACCGGGACCTCCAGGTCCCCGGCGTCCACAGGCGTTCCGTCGTGCTCGACGCGCCAGCGAAAGCGCAGGTCGGACGTGTCGGCCGAGTGCCGCAGGTTCGTCACCGCGACCTTGTCGCCGTCGAAGACGAAACGGAGCGGCTGTACGACCACCTTGTACTCGTACAGGCTGGGAGTCGGGACGTCGTCGCTCAGCAGCATGCCGTCCATCACGAAGTTGCCGTCGTGCACGACCTCCCCGAAGTCGCCTCCGTAGGCGTGGTACGCAGTGCCGTCCGCCGCCGTGGCCAGGATGCCGTGGTCGCGCCATTCCCAGACGAACCCGCCGTGCAGCCGCGGATGTTCGTGCACCAGCGCCTCGTACTGATCGAGCGCCCCCGGCCCGTTGCCCATGGCGTGGGCGTACTCGCACAGCAGGAACGGCTTGGCCCGCTGCCGGGCGCTCTGCGCGGGGGTGCAGTTCAGCAGCGGCGTGTCCGTACCGTCCGTGCCGATGCGCTCGGTCTCCGGCACCGACGCGTACATGCGGGAGTACACGTCGGTGTACTCGCCGGTGTAGTCGCCCTCGTAGTGCACGGGGCGTTCGGCGTCCCGTGCGTGCACCCAGGCCGACATGGCGGCGAGGTTGCTACCGGTACCCGACTCGTTGCCGAGCGACCAGATCACGATGCTCGGGTGGTTCTTGTCCCGTTCCACCGTCCGCCGGATGCGGTCGAGGTACGCCTCCCGCCAAGCCGGGTCGTCGCTCGGGTTGCCCACCCAGCCGAGCTTCTCGAAGCCGTGGGTTTCCAGATCGCATTCGAGCACGACCCAGAAGCCGAGTTCGTCGGCGAGGTCGAGCAGACGCGGATGCGGCGGGTAGTGGCTGGTGCGGATGGCGTTCACGTTGAACCGCTTCATCCGGGCCAGGTCCTCGCGGGCGTGCTCCTCGTCGAAGACCCGGCCGCGCACGGGATGCGCCTCGTGGCGGTTGACCCCGTGGAACACGACACGACGGCCGTTGACCAGGAACCGGTCACCGCGGATCTCGACCGTCCGGAAGCCCACGCGCAGCGCGATGCTCTCCGCCGCCGTCGACACGGTGGCGTCGTACAGGCGGGGCTGCTCGGCCGACCAGGGCTCCACCTCGCCGGTGTCGACGGGCGTCACGTCGGCAGCGGTCGCCCAGACCCGCTCGATGCCGAGTTCGGGGATGCGCAGGGTGACCGGGAACGCGGACGCCTCGGCGGTGATCTCCGCTTCGACGCGCCCGTGACCGTCGCGGAATCCGGTCCGCAGCCAGACGTCCTCGATGCCGCCGAGCGGCCGGGCGGTCAGCGTGACGTCGCGGAAGATGCCCGGCAGCCACCACTGGTCCTGGTCCTCGACGTAACTGGCCGCCGACCACTGATGCACTCGTACGGCGACGACGTTGTCGCCCGGACGCACCGCCCGCGTGACGTCGAACTCGTGGGCGAGCCGGCTGCCGCCGGCACTGCCGATGTCGACACCGTTGACCCAGACCCGCAAGAGCGACTCGACACCGTCGAACCGCAGCACGATCCGTTCGGCGTCGGACCAGTCGGCGGGTAGGGCGAAGTGACGCCGGTAGTCGCCGGTGGGGTTCTCGTCCGGGACGTGGGGCGGGTCGATCGGGAACGGGAACTGGATGTTGGTGTAGATCGGCCGGCCGTGGGCTCCGTCGCCCTCCAGCACCCAGTGGGACGGCACCGGGATGCTCTCCCAGCCGTGGTCGTCGAATTCCTCGGCCGCGAAGTCCTGTGCCACCGACGCCGTGGGCGACAGCCGGAAACGCCAGGCTCCGTTCAGCGAGAGCGAGGGAGCGTCGGAGTGCAGCCACGAGCGTGCCGGGCGCAGGGCACCGCGCCCGGGTGTGGGGTCCGAAACGTACGCGGAAAGCTCGGAGGGCAAGAGGTCACAACTTTCTTGGTGGCAGCGGGGAGATTCTTTGAGGGCTAGCGGAGGACCACGGTGCGGATCTCCCAGGGGCCGAGGGCGAGTTCGAGGCCGTCGCCGGACGATTCGGCTTCCACGGAGAGCGGTCTGCCGAGCAGGTCGACCGTTGTCGCCTCGGTGAACGAGCCAGAAACCCGGACGGCCGAGCCGGTGTCGCTCAGCGCGGCCAGTCGCACCTCGGTTCCGGACCCGCGCTCGTCGTCGGTGACGCGGCGGACGCTGGAGACGAGGACGTCCCTGCCGTCGACCCGGAGTCCGGTCGCGTCGTCCGGCAGGTCGCCTCCGCCGGGTGCGGTACCGCGGGTGACGAGCACGTCGTTACGGAAGTCCTCGGCGAGGGCGACCGCGTCGGCCCCCTGCCAGCCGGTCGAGGAGGGCAGCACGGCGAAGCGGTTCGCGATCCGCATGCCGAGGTCCTGCGCACCCGGCGCGGGGATCTCGCTCGCCGCGGGCTCGTCGCGCAGAGGGTGGATGTTGACGCTGATCGAGCCGATCGCGCGCAGCAGGGTGACGGCCAGTTCCGCGCCGCCGTCGACGAGTTCGTACTCGCTGGAGTGGTCGAGCAGCACGGTCGCCGCTCCGGCAGACACGAACGAGCTCGCCGGGAAGGTCGGGAGCGGGTACTCGCCCCAGCCGCCCTCGGCCGTGAGCCCGCGCTCCGTCACGGCGAACTGTCCGGCGGACGCGGAGACGGTCACCGGCTCGGGCAGCGGCACGTGGAACCGCAGCCGGTGGTCGGCGGACTGGTTCAGGAACGACGTGGAGACCCGGACGAACGGCTCGCCCGCGCGCACCTCGACGAGCGTCTCCACCGGAGTCGCCACGGTCCGCCCGGCGCGCAGATCGCGGTCGTCGGACAGCGCGGCGGGCCATGCGTAGACGCGGCTGATCCGCAACCGGGAGCGCAGCGGACCCTCTTCGACGACGTCGACGGTCGTCTCCACCGGCTCCGACACGAGTACGTCCCGCGCCGGGGGCGCGTAGTTGTAGCTGTCGCCGCGATCACCGCCGTCGACGAGGCGGCCGACGCCGCTCAGGACGGTGCCGTCGGCGCCGGTCACGGTCAGGGTGCCGTCGGCGGCGACCTCGACGTCGACCAGGCCGTTGGACACTCCGCGAGGCGTCGCCGTGGCATCCGCGAGGGTGGCCGACGGGGCGGCCGGCCACCGGCTCGGCGCGACGCGGAAGCTCGCCAGCCCGGAGGCCGGCACGTGCACGGGCACCAGCGCGGTCGCCCGCGCCTCCTCCAGCGTCAGCACCCGCCACTCGCCCGGGTGCGCGGCAGCCGCCTCGGCGACCTCACGGCGCAGGTTCAGCAGGTCGAACGGTCCGCTCGTGGGCACCTCGGCGAGGTGGAACACGAGCGAGTTCGGGGTGAGTTCGTAGTGGTCGATCAGCCGGCCGAACAACTCGCGGCGGTGGATGCGGCGCAGGACGCGTTCGAGCCGGGAGGCGTCCATGCGCTCGTCGCTCAGCACGGTCGGGGCCTGTGAGATCAGTTGCACGGAGTGCGTGGAGCCGTCGGCGGCGGTCGCGACCAGCCCGGCTCCCGCAGGTGGCGCCACGACGTCCACCTCGACCAGCGCCGTACGGGCGAACGGCAGCGGGTTGACGACGAGATGAGCGTCGCTCGGCACCCGGGAGGCGGGCTCGGCGAGCGCGGCGTCCCGCACGGCACGCGCGGTCTGCGCGGCCTCGGCCAGGCGGGCGTCGACCTGGTCGCAGGTCTCGTCGGTGCCCGAGCCGACGACCGAGTCGTGCGCCGTCGACTCGATGATCTTGTGCCAGGCGAGGGACAGGAACGGCGTGTCGTCCCGCCGGGACCACAGGGCGTTCACACGCTCGGCGTGGTCCACGGTGCGTTCGGCCACGGCCATCCGCTGCTTGAGCCCGAGCCGCACGGAGAGCACGCCGGGCAGGATGTTGCCGCGGACATGGCTGCGCAGCTCGCCGGTGACGACGGCGGACACCTCGTCCCGCACGTGCTCGCGGATGTACTCGTCGAGGGTCGCGATCGTGATGGCGCGCTCCCCGCCGGAAGCGCGCCGCAGCCAGTCCGCGAGCCGCGGGTCGGGCGCGTTGTGGTCGGTGCCGGCCATCGCCAGCACCGGGTCACCGCCCCATCGCTCGGCCGTCATCCGCGCGTAGTCGCCGAGCGCGCGGCCGATCCGGTCGGGCACCAGCAGGACGTCGAGACCGTTGTCGTAGCCGTCGAAGAGGAACTCGGTGCGCACCTCGGAACCGTCCGGCGCGCGCCAGCGGAAGGCGTGGCCGTCGACGGAGCCGGGCACACCGCGCCACAGCGCCGCGTGCTCGATCCCGGCGCGGGCCAGGATCTGCGGCATCTGCGCGATGTGGCCGAACATGTCCGGCAGATACCCGACGGGCATCGCACCGCCCAGTCGCTCCGCCGCGTCCCAGCCCATCCGGAGGTTGCGCACGATCGTCTCGCCCGAGCAGAGGAACTCGTCGAGCAGGATCAGCCACGGTCCGATGGCGAGCCGGCCCTCGCGCACCAGCGCTACGAAGCGGTCGCGGTTCTCCGGCCGCATCTCCAGGTAGTCCTCGACCGCGGCCATCTGTCCGTCGACGGTGAACCGGAAGTCCGGGTTCGCCTCGGCCGTCTCCAGCACGGTGTCCAGGGCGGTGACGAGCCGGTGCCGGAACACCTGGAACGGCTCGTACCACTCCCGGTCCCAGTGGAAATGGGGCACGAAGACGGCGGAGTTCTGCATGGCGAGGGGGACCTTCTGTGCGGATGTGCGGGGGAGAGCGGTCACTTGAGGGAACCGGCGGCGAGCCCGGTGCGCCAGAACCGCTGGAGGAGGATGAACACGATGATCACCGGCACGATCGACACCAGCGAGCCGGTGATCACGGACTCCTGGAGCAGCGGGGCCCGGGCGGTCTGGCCGTTCCACTCGTACAGACCGAGCGTGATCGGGAACAGTGACTCCTTCTGGAGCATCACCATCGGCAGGAAGAAGTTGTTCCAGATGGCCACGAACTGGAACAGGAAGATGGTCACCAGGGCCGGCGTCATCAGCCTGGACGACACCGAGAAGAACGTGCGGAACTCGCCGGCGCCGTCCAGCCGCGCCGACTCGATCAGCTCCTGCGGGACGGCGGCGTTGGCGAAGATGCGCGCCAGATAGACACCGAACGGGCTGACGATGCTGGGCAGGAACACCGCGAGGTAGGTGTTGACGATCCCGGTCGCCGAGAAGAGCAGGAACAGCGGCAGTGCCAGCGCGGTGGTCGGGACGAGGACACCGCCGAGCACGACGGAGAAGAGGAACTCCCTGCCGCGGAAGCGGAACTTGGCCAGCGCGTAGCCGCACAGGGCCGAGATCAGGGTGCCCACGGCCGCGCCCAGCACCGCGTAGATGACGGTGTTGAGGGCCCACCGCCCGAAGATGCCGTCGCTGCGGGTGAACAGGATCCGCAGGTTCTCGAACAGGTTGAAGTGCGAGAACGCCAGCCCGTTGGTGGTGGCGAGCTCACCCTGCGGCTTCGTCGCCGCGACGACCAGGAAGTACACCGGCAACAGGAAGTAGACGGCCAGGAGGAACATCAGGGCCATGACGGCCGTACGGCTGCCCCGGCTCTCGCGGATCGTGGAGGGGTTGCTCACAGTCCCGCCTTCTTCGAGGTGAGTCGCATGAACCCGAAGCTCAAGACGAAGGTGATGACGGCGATGACCACCGAAATGGCGGCGGCCTGCTGGTAGTTGTTCCCGGAGGCCACCGCGTAGGCCAGCATGTTCGGGGTGAACGTGCTGGAGATGTTCGAGGAGATCTGGCGCAGCACGGCCGGCTCGGCGTAGAGCTGGAGCGTGCCGATGATCGAGAACACCGTCGTCAGGACGATCGACGGCGCGATGATCGGGACCTTGATCCGCCATGCGATCGTCCAGTTGGTCGCGCCGTCGATCTTCGCGGCCTCGTAGAGCTCCTGCGGGATCGACTGGAGCGCCGAGTACATGATCAGCATGTTGTAGCCGGTCCAGAGCCAGGTGGAGACGTTCGCCGCCGACCACAGCACGGCGCCCGGACCGAGGAAATCGGGGTGCAGGCCGATGCGCTCGAACAGGTCGACAACGGGGCTGAGCTGCGGCGAGTACAGGTACGACCACATGATCGCGGCGATGACCCCGGGAACGGCGTACGGCATGAACGCGGTGATGCGGAAGAACGCCTTGAGCTTCAGCAGGGGCGTGTCGAGCAGCAGCGCCATGACCAGTGCGACGAACAGCATGACGGGCACCTGCACGATGCCGAACAGCCCGATGCGGCCGATGCTGTTCCAGAACTCGCTGTTCTGGAACACCTGCGTGTACTGGTCGAATCCGCCGAAAGTCGTGTACGAGGTCCCGTACTGGCCTCCGGTGCGGCGCACGACGCGGAAGCTCTGCCAGAGCGCGTAGCCGACGGGCACCAGGTAGAACAGCACGAACGGCAGGAAGAACGGGGTGAGGAACGCGATGACGGTGGCCGCCCGGGGGCCGCCGCCTGGACGGCGGCGGCCACCTGACGTCACCGCGCGGGGTGCGATGTCGGTCATTCCCAGGTCACTTGCCCGCCGTGGCCGGGATCGCCTGGGCCTTCATCGACTTCAGGGCGGCGGCCTGGGCCGCCGAGAGCGCGTCGGTCAGCGTGCCGTCACCGGCCGCGGCCTTGGCCATCGCGTCCTGGAGGGCCAGGTTCACCGTCTTCTGGGTGGGGCCCCAGGCGAAGTTGGTGTCGATCTTCCTGGACGAGTCGGCGAAGACGTCGAAGATCTTCTCGTTGTTGTAGTACGGCACACCCTTCGACAGCGCGGGCAGCTTGAGCCCCGCGTCGGCCGCCGGGTAGAGACCGCCCAACTGGTTCTCGAGTGCCAGCGCCTCCGGGTCGGAGTTCAGCCAGGTGTTGAACTTGACCGACTCGTAGAGGTGCGTGCTGCCCTTCATGAACGCGACGGTCGAGCCGCCCCAGTCGCCGGAGGCGCCGTTCGCGCCCCACGTCGGCATCGGTACGATCGACCACTTGCCGGACTGCTTGGGCAGGTTGTCGCGGAACATGCTGTAGCCCCAGGCGGCGCCGACGTAGCTGGCGATCTGGTCCTTCTGGTAGGCGGCGTACATCTGCGTCGAACCGTTGGCGAGGTCGGTGCGCACGAGCTTGCCGGTGATCAGCTTCTGCCAGTAGTCGGCGACCTGCTTGCTCTGGTCCGACGCGACGGTGACGTGCCACTTGTCGCCGGAGTAGCCGTACATCTGGGCGCTGTTCTGCCAGAGGAGCCCGTTGAACCACTCGGCGTTGTTCGGGTCGAAGAAGGTGATGTCGAGGCTGGGGTCCGCCTTGTGCAGCTTCTGCGCGGCCGCCGCGTACTCGTCCCAGGTCGTGGGGATCGCGATGTCGTACTTCTTGAAGATGTCACTGCGCACGTACAGGGCCATCGGACCGGTGTCCTGCGGGAGGGCGAACACGCCCGTGCCGCCGAAGCTGGTCTGCGACCAGGTCCACGGCACGAACTTCGACTTGGCCGCGGTGGCCGCCGAGCACGCCGAGGCGTCCACGAAGGCGTTCTGGGTGCGCAGGGCGGGGAGCTCGTCGTAGCCCACCTGAGCGAGGTCCGGCGCCTTGCCCGCCTTGAGGGCGTTGCCGAGGGTGCCGTACTGGTCGTTGGAGATGTTCTTCGTCTGGACCTGGATGTCCGGGTTCTTCTTGTTCCACAGGTCCACGACCTTGTCCATGCCCGGAACGGTGTTCCAGTACTGGAGGGTGACCTTCCCCTTGGCCGGGGTGCAGGAGGCCGCGGACGCCTTGTCCGACGGAGCGGACGACGAGCAACCGGCGAGGGCGACGAGAGTGGCTGCCGCGGCGACGGCGGCGAGACGGGTGCGCGTGACTGTCTTGCTCATGTTTTCCGTTCCAGAGAACGACTAGCGGCGGCGCTAGGCGGGTCGACGTTGACAGCTCAGGCGGGGATGCCTTCTGGTTGGGATAAGGTTCGTGAGCGTTCACGTGAACGTTCACGGGAGCGTTCACGGGACCGTGTGATGAAGCGACTCGGAGTTTGCGCCGCGGCACGGCCGAGTGTCAAGACTCTTGAGTCGTCCATGCGTCCGGCAGGTCAAGGAGAGCTCACATGACGCCGCTGACCACCGATGATGGCCTGGCGCCAGCGGCGAAGGCCGCACCACGGCCATGATCGTCGAGCGCCCGCGCACAAGGTCGCACCATGGCTTCGGCCCGGTGCATACTCAGTGTCCCTACGGCGCGCCTGCGTCGACTCAGGTACGGAGGTAGTGATGGCGTCGTCGGGGACCGGACCCCGCAGAGTGACGATCAACGATGTGGCCCGGACCGCAGGAGTGTCCCGGCAGACGGTGTCACGGGCGCTCAACGACAAGGGCGAGATCGACGTCACGACCAAGCAGCGCGTCCTCGACGCGGCGCTCGCGCTGGGGTACCGCCCCAGCAGGTTCGCCAGAGGGCTCGTGCGACAGGACACCATCAGCGTCGGGCTGGTGATCCCCGACCTGCTCAACCCGTTCTTCACCGAGGTCGCCGCGGCAGCTCTGGACGCGGCGCGGTCCCGTGGCTGGCATGTCGTCGTGTACGACACGGGTGACCGCATCGAGGAGGAGCGCGGCACACTCCAGGTAATCGCCTCCCAGGTGGACGCCGTGGTCGGCTATCTGAGCCAGCCCGAGGACGAGATCGACAAACTGGCACGCGGGCTGCCCGTGGTGCTCATCGACCGGGAGCACCGTACCGAACGGTTCAGTTCCATCCGGATCGACGGCGAGAAGGGCGTCCGCGCGGCCATCGCGCACCTCGTCGAGTCCGGGCACCGGCACATCGGCATGCTCGATCATGCGGGCCGGTCCGAGCCCAGCATCCGCCACGCCTGGTTCGCCGACGCGATGGCCGCCTGCGGGCTCGACGCCGGCCCGGTGAGCCGCGCCGACCAGAGCGTGGAGGGCGGGGAGAGCGCGCTGAAGGACCTGCTCGCCGAACACCCGGATGTGACGGCCGTGTTCGCCTTCAACGACATCGTCGCCATAGGTGCGCTGCGCGGAGCGCGCCGGCTCGGACGCGAGGTTCCTCGCGACCTCGCGGTGATCGGCTTCGACGGCCTCCAACTGGGGGCGCTCGTCGAGCCGCCGCTGTCCACCGTGGCCCTGGACACGCGGGCGCTCGGTGCTCTCGTCGTGGAGCAGACGGCCCGGCTGCTGACCGGCGAGGATCCGCTCGGCCATGACGAACTGGTGGTGGGGGCGGAGCTCAGGCTGCGTGAGTCCGCGTAGGCCGTGTGCGGTCGGTCGGGGGAGGGACTGGCCTGTCCCGCCGACGGTGGCCGTCCGTGGCCGGCGCCGCGGCGGTGACCAGCGCCTTCCCGGCGGACCCTAGCCGTTGATGTCGAGCGCCGTTCCGTACAACCGGTCCACCTTCAACCGGATGACCAACCGACGCTCGTCGACCAACTGCCGCAGGAACGCGGCTTCGTCCGCCGGCTTCGAGTCCTTCGGGACCATCCCGAGGAGTTCCCGCCCGACCGCGTCACCGGGAACCGTCGTGATCTCGGAGACGGAGGCCGTGCCCTCGGCGACGGCGAACGACCACACGTCGCCGCCGTGCACATGCAGCGCGGCATGCGGGTCGCGCCGCAGGTGCTTGACCTTGACGCGGTCGGCCGTCGTCGAGAACCGCAGGACGCGGGCCTCGGCGTCCCAGCTGTAGAGCATGGTGGTCAGGTGGGGATGGCCGGAGCGTTTGACCGTGGCGAGGGTGCCGAACCGCTGCTTGCCGAGCAGGTGGGAGAGGGCTTCGTCGGACAGGAGGCGCGGTGCGGGGTCTTGAGTCATGACGTGAGCAACATCCGTTGTACGCCCGGCATTTCCCGGGTTCCGTCCGTCCGACGTCGCCACCGGTGCGGCGACGGTGGCGCTGACCGGCCGCACCGGCCCGCCGATGCCTACGCGCAAGTTCCCCACGCGACGGACGGCGGGTGACGGACCCGGCTCCCGGATCGCCTCCGGGCATCCGGGACCGGCACCACGAAGGAGTGACGGGGTCACGAGCCGGCGCATGTGATGACCGTCGGCAAGGGGATGCTCGACGCGGCCTGTCCCGGCGATGTGTTCGCCGCGCCGCCGGCCGACTCCGTCTACGAGACGGTCAAGCTGGTCGCCTCCCCGAAGGGCGTCCTGCTGCTGGTCACCAACTACACGGGGGACCGGATGGCCTTCGAGATGGCCGAGGAGCTGTCGGCGAGGTCCACCGGATCGGAGAGAAGGTCAACTCCGCCACCCGTTCCATGGGCATGGCGCTCACCGCCTGCACGCCGCCGGAGAAGGGCTCGCCGCTGTTCGACCTGCCCGAGGACGCGGTCGAGATGGGCGTGGGCATCCACGGCGAGCCGGGCCGGAAGCGGGAGAAGCTCCAGTCGGCGGACGCGATGGTGGGTGAGCTCTGCCTGGTGTACGGACGGGCCCACAAGCAGCTGACCGAGCGGGGCATCGAGATCGGGCGCAGCTGCGTCGGTGAGTACTGCACCTCGTTCGACATGGCCGGCGTCTCCGTCACACCGGTCCGGCTGGACGACGAGCTCTCCGATCTGCTCGCCGCCCCGCCGAGATCCCGATCCGCGTGTTCTGAGGGAACGACGACGCTCCTCGCCCGGAGGATCAGGCGCCGGCTTCCCGTCTCAGCTGGTCGAACGTTCGGCGCGGTCAGCCGAGGCACACCAGGAGCAGGCAGATGTGTGAAGGTGACGTCTTTGTCGGCGTCGGGGCCGCCTGCGGTGTCCCCGAGGCCGTGCCGTCGGCGCCGGCAGGCGCGGACGTCTCCTGCACCGACGTAGTGGTGTGGTCGGGCACCGTTCCGACGGAGGACGGGGAGGCGGCCTGAGGCTGAGGGGTCGCCGACGCCGCCGTCGGATGAGAAGAGGCAGCGGCGAACGGCTGAGCGCTCGCCGGCGTGACGTGGGACGGGGCACCGATGGACTGCCGGCGTGCAAGGGCGGTCGTGGTCGCCTGCGCGGGGGGAGTGTGCGAAGACACGTGAGTTTGAGGTTGTGTCGACGACGGGCTGGGCTGGTCGGTCGCCTGTTCGTCCGCGGTGCCCATGGTGGTGACGTCAGGCGCTGTCGCCGCCTGTGCCTGGTCGGCGGAGTGCCGGTTCATCGAGGCGACGGTCAGGCCGCCGCCGACGAGCGCGACGGCGGTCGCGACCACGGCCCGGCGCTGGTTCTTCTTCCAGCGGGCCATCTGGCGACGCCGCGCCGCCCGCCCTTGCGGTGCGGGCGGCGCGCCCTCGATGTCGCGGTACGGGTCGGTCCGCGGGGCTTCCTCCAGGTCGGCCGCGACCCCAGCCTCGTCATCGAGACGGCCGTCGTGCCACGCCTGCGAGGCCGTGGACTCCCACGGCACCGATGCGCTCACCGCTGTGCTCGTCGGCGCCGTGCCGACCCAGGCCGGGACGATGCCACGGTCGACGGTGACCGGCGCGATGTCCGGAGCGTAAGCGCCACACCCGGGACACACCAGGGCGCCATTGAGATGCCGCCGACACGAGGAGCAGTAGTCCATTTGCGGTCTTCCTGAGTTGACATGCCGTCGCCCCGCCGGGCCTGGTCGCGCTCGCACGTGAGATCGAGCAGCCAGCAACGCTAACGAGGCTTTCGAAAGCCTGTGTGCAGTCCGTGTGGCGCTGTTGTGCGGATTCTCAGGGTCGGCCGACGCGTTCCGGGATGTCAGCCGGAAGTCAGAGCGACGTCATGACGTGCTTGATCCGGGTGTAGTCCTCGAAGCCGTACGCGGAGAGGTCCTTGCCGTAGCCGGACTTCTTGAAGCCGCCGTGCGGCATCTCGGCGACGAGGGCCATGTGGGTGTTGATCCACACACATCCGAAGTCGAGGTTCTTCGACATCCGCATCGCCCGCGCGTGGTCCTTAGTCCACACCGAGGAAGCCAGTGCGTAGTCGACGCCGTTGGCGTACCGCACGGCCTGGGCCTCGTCCGTGAAGGACTGGACGGTGATGACCGGGCCGAAGACCTCGTTCTGGATGATCTCGTCGTCCTGCTTGAGGCCGGAGACCACGGTCGGGGCATAGAAGTAGCCCCGCTCGCCGACCCGGTGGCCGCCCGCCTCGATCCTGGCGTGCTCGGGGAGGCGCTCGATGAAGCCGGTGACCTGGGCGAGCTGGCCCGCGTTGTTCAGCGGTCCGTAGAGCACGTCCTCGTCGTCCGGCAGCCCGGTCCTGGTGTCGGCCGCGGCCTTGGCGAGGGCGGCGACGAACTCGTCGTGGACCGACTCGTGGACCAGGACGCGGGTCGCGGCCGTGCAGTCCTGACCGGCGTTGAAGAAGCCGCCGACCACCAGGTCCTCGACCGCCTTCGCCAGGTCGGCGTCCTCGAAGATCACCGCGGGGGCCTTGCCGCCGAGCTCCAGGTGGACCCGCTTGACGTCCTTGGCCGCGCTCTGGGCGACCTGGATACCGGCGCGTACCGAACCCGTGATGGAGGCCATCGCGGGGGTCGGGTGCTCCACCATCAGGCGGCCCGTGTCACGGTCGCCGCAGATGACGTTGAAGATCCCGCGGGGCAGTGCCAGCTCTTCCAGGACACCGCCGATGATCTCGGCGATCAGCACCGTGGAGGCCGGGGTGGTGTCCGAGGGCTTGAGGACCACCGCGTTGCCCGCCGCGAGCGCCGGGGCGAACTTCCACACCGCCATCAGCAGGGGGTAGTTCCATGGCGCCACCTGGGCGCACACACCGACCGGCTCGCGGCGGATGATGGAGGTCATCCCCTCCATGTACTCACCGGCCGAGCGGCCCTCCAGCATGCGGGCCGCACCCGCGAAGAAGCGGACCTGGTCGATGGCGGGGGCGAGTTCCTCACTGCGGGTGAGGTGGAGCGGCTTGCCGGTGTCCCGGCTCTCGGCGGCGACCAGTTCGTCGGCCCGTGCCTCCATCGCGTCGGCGATCTTCAACAGCGCGCGCTGCCGCACGGACGGGGTGGTGTCGCGCCAGACGGGGAACGCCGAGGCCGCGGCTGCCATCGCCGCGTCGACGTCGGCCGCCCCCGACAGTGGGGAGGTCGCGTAGACGTCACCGGTGGTGGGATCCACCACATCGAGCGTGCGGCCGTCCGAGGCGTCCGCGAACGCACCGTCGATGTAGTTGCGGAAGATGGTGCTCATGGAACGTCTCTCCTGGTCAGGCGGCGGTACGGGCGGACAGGTGCTCGTGGACGGCGACCCAGCCGCCGTCGTCGGCGCGGGTGAACACGATGGTCTCCCGCTCGTGGACCGTCTCCTCCCCGGCGTGGGTGGCGACCCGGGTTTCGACGTCGTGACTGAAAACGGCGGTGTCGCCGACGGGCTGGATCAGCTGTGCCGACGAGGTGCAGCCGAGGATGCGGAAGCCGTCCTGTTCCACCCACTGCTGCCAGAGCGCGCGGTACTCGGCCGTGGAGCCGAGCCGCTGCGGGGTGGTGTGGAAGATGAAGGTCGCGTCGGGGGCGAAGGCGCCGAAGTAGTCGTCGAGGCGGCCCTCGGCGAAGGCGGCGACAAGCGCGTCCGCGGCGGTCCGGACTTCCTGGACAGTGGTGGTGCTCATGCACGGCTCCTGGTCACGGGCGTTCGGCAGCGGGGCCGGAACGGCGGGCGTTCGGTTACGGGGGAGTGAGGCCTCAGTGGGCCGCGGCGGGTTCGGGGACGATCCCCTCGCTGCCGCCGGTGATCGGCGGCACCGGGGCGTCCGACGCCCGGACGAAGCGGGGTCCGGCCGGTCCGTACACGGCGCGCGGCTCGGGGAACAGGGTGAGCAGGGCGAGGTAGAGCACGACCGCGAGGGCGAGGCCGACCGGCAGCGAGATGTCCGTACCGCCCGCGAGGTTGCCCAGCGGGCCGACGAACTGGCCCGGCAGGTTGGTGAAGAGGAGTGCCACGACGGCGGAGACGAGCCAGGTGGACATGCCGCGCCAGTTCCAGCCGTGCGTGAACCAGTAGCGGCCCCCACGTTGGCGGCGGTTGAAGACCTGCAGCGCTTCCGCGTCGTACCAGCCGCGCCGGGTGACATAGCCGAGCGTCATGACGATCATCCACGGTGCCGTGCAGGTGATGATCAGCGTGGCGAAGGTGGAGATGGACTGCGCGAGGTTGAGCGCGAAGCGGCCGGCGAAGATGAACGCGATGGACAGGGCGCCGATGAAGAAGGTGGCCTGGACGCGGCTGAAGCGTGTGAAGACGCTGGAGAAGTCGAGCCCCGTGCCGTACAGGGACGTCGTGCCGGTGGAGAGGCCGCCGATCAGGGCGATCAGGCAGAGCGGCAGGAAGTACCAGCCGGGTGAGATCGCGAGCAGTCCGCCCACGTAGTTCGGGGCGGCCGGGTCGACGTACTTCGCGGCCTTCGACGCGATGATCGACGCGGTGGCCAGGCCGAAGAGGAACGGCAGCAGGGTGGCGACCTGTGCGAGGAACGCGGCCCCCATCACCCGGCGGCGCGGAGTCCCGGCCGGGATGTAGCGGGACCAGTCACCGAGGAACGCGCCGAAGGAGACCGGGTTGGAGAGCACGATCAGCGCGGCGCCGATGAACGACGGCCAGAACAGCGGGTCGGCGGTGGAGGTGAAGGTTCCCGCGTAACCGGGGTCGAAGTCGCCCGCGAAGGCGAAGGCGCCGAGCACGAAGAGGGCCGATGCCGCCAGCACCGCGATCTTGTTGACCAGCAGCATGAACCGGAAACCGTAGATGCACACGACGAGTACGAGCCCGGCGAAGATCGCGTACGCGATGCCGTAGGTGACGTCCGACTCGGGGACGTGGACGAGCCGGTGGGCGCCGCCGACGAGCGCGTCTCCCGAGGACCACACCGAGATCGAGAAGAACGCGACGGCGGTGAGCAGGGAGAGGAACGAGCCGACGACCCGGCCGTGCACGCCCAGGTGCGCGGAGGAGGAGACGGCGTTGTTCGTGCCGTTGGCAGGGCCGAACAGTGCCATCGGGGCCAGCAGCAGCGCACCCGCCACGAGGCCCAGGACGGTCGCCGCGAGCCCCTGCCAGAAGGAGAGGCCGAAGAGGATCGGGAAGGCGCCCAGCACACAGGTCGCGAAGGTGTTGGCACCGCCGAAGGCGAGCCGGAACAGATCGATCGGGCGGGCCGTGCGGTCCTCGTCCGGGATCCGCTCGACACCATAGGTCTCGATTTCGGTGATCGAGCTCGTCACGGGCGATTCACCTTCCGTTCATGCATGGGGGACGGTTTCACAGTGTGTGGCCCATGGCTGACCAGCGACAATTGTGTCCATCACAGAGACGTACGCTGTTTTGTGTGGCCAGCAACAAACTCACCGTCGGGGACCTGCTCTCCTTCCCCGCACTCCAGCTCTCCGTGAAGGCCGGCAGTGGCGGTCTGAACCGGTCCGTGTCCTGGGCGCACGCCAGCGAGCTCGCCGATCCGACACCCTGGCTCCTGGGCGCCGAGGTGATCATGACGGCGGGCCTGGCGGTCCCCCGTACCGCGGCCGGACAGCGTGCCTATCTGGAGCGGCTGGACGACGCCGGGGTGTCCGCTCTCGCGCTCTCCGCGCAGCTGCACATGCCCCCGCTGCACGACGCGTTCTTCCAGGCGGCGGAGGAGCGGGGCTTCCCGGTCCTCGAAGTGCCGCTCGCCGTCCCGTTCATCGCCGTCGCCCAGGAGATCGCGGCCGCGGCCCAGGAGGACGCCCGGCACCGGCTGGGCGCGCAGCTCCAGGTCTTCGGCGCGCTGCGCTGGCTCGTCGCCGAGAACCTCGACACGCCGACACTTCTGCGCCGTCTCGAAGGCCTGTCGGGTTACGACGTCTACCTCTGCACACCGCAGGGCCGCCCCCTCCTGCCCGGCGTGCCCGTACCGGATCCCGCTGTCCTGCCCGCCTCTGTCGACGCTCCGCCCACGATCCCCGGCGGATTCGTCCTCCCGGTGCCCGCGCCCGGGGGCCCGGCGGGCTTTCTCGTCGCATACGAGCGTCAGGGCGCCCAGCCCGCGGGACTCGCCGTCGTCCAGCACATCGCCACCGTGGCGGCGCTGCGGGTGGCGATGGTACGCAACGAACGCGAGACGCTGCGCCGCGAGGGCGCGGAGACGCTGGCCGAACTGCTGCAGGAGGTGCTCGACCCGGAGGCGGCGCGCCGCCGGCTCGCCCGGCACGCGATCGAGGGCGACACCGTCCTCCTCGTCGTGCGCCACACCACCGACGAGGCGCTGCTGCGCTGTCTGGAGGACCGACCCCATCTGCTGCTCACCCGAGGCGAGGACCGCTACGTCCTGGGGGCACCGGAACTGGGAGCGGCCGTCGGTGAGCTCCCGGCCGTCGCGGCCGGGATCAGCCGCCCCTTCCTGCCGGGGGCCGCACTGAAGGTCGCCCAGCGCGAGGCGCTCTGGGCGGTCTCCAAGTCCGTGGAGTCGGGCCGCCCCGTCGTCCGATACGGCGACGACTCGACGGGCCGGTGGCTGCCCGACGACCCCGCTGTCCTGACCGCGCTGGTCGAGCACGTGCTCGGCGAGGTCCTGCGGTACGACGAGGCCCATGACTCGCAGCTGCTGGTCTCCGCCCGCACCTGGATGGAGCGCGACCGCCGTACGGAGACGGCTGCGGCGGCGCTCCACATCCACCCCAACACCCTCGCCTACCGGCTGCGCCGCTTCGGCTCCCTCGCCGATCGCGACCTGACGTCGACGGGAGCCCTGGCCGAGGTCTGGCTGGCGATCCAGGCAGCGGGGGCGCTGGGCCTCACGGACTGAGCGGGTCGACGGCAGGCGGGGAGGGCTGGGTCGGTGGGGACGGAGGCTGCGCCGAGGTGACGGAATAGCGCCAGAACGGTCGCACAAGCAGGGCGCCGACGGCGACGACGATCATGCAGAGCAGCGAGCTGCCTGTCCACGCGAGGCCGAGACCGGTGGCGGATGCCATGGCGCCGGCGCGCAGGTCTCCGAGGCGGGGACCGCCGGCGACGACGACGGTGAAGACGCCCTGCAGACGGCCGCGCATGGCGTCAGGTGCGTAGGTTTGCAGAATCGTCTCGCGATAGACCGCGCTGACGAGGTCCGCCGCTCCGGCAGCGGCCAGTAGTGCCGCGGCGGCGAGAAGGTGGTGGACGGTGCCCGCGAGGGCGATGGCCGCCGCCCAGGCGGTGACGGCGACGGCCAGGGCCCGGCCTTGGCGGCGCACGCGTCCGATCCATCCGCTGAACAGCCCCGCTACGACCGACCCGATGGCGATGGCCGAGTACAGCAGCCCCACTCCTCCGCCGAAGCGCAGCTGAGCCGCTTCCGGGAACAGGGCGGTCGGCATGGCCAACGTCATCGCCGCGATGTCGACCGCGAAGGACATCCACAGCACCGGGGCGGCGGCGATGAACCGCAACCCGTCGAAGACCGAGCGCAGTCCACCGGGCCGGGCCCCCGATCCGGTCGGCATGATCGGGGGCAGGTGAACGGCCGAGTACAGCAGGAGAGAGAACAGCGCGGCGTCGGCGCCGTATGCCCAGCAGTAGCCGTTCGGCAGCGAGATCAGGATGCCCGCTACTAGCGGCCCGGCAACCTGCCCGACGTTGCCGGCGGTGAAGTACAGCGTGTTCGCGGCTGGTACCAGGGGTGTGGGAACGATGCGGGGGATGATCGCGCCCCGGGCGGCGGACGACACGCCGAAAGCGCCGGCCTGGACGGCGACGAGGGCGAGGATGAGGGGAACCGAGCGCAGATCGACGACCGCCTGAAGCAGCAGGGCGAGTGTGGTCGCCCAAGTGAGGCATGCCGACGCCAGATACAGCACACGGCGGTCGAACCGGTCGGCGATGGCACCGCCGTACAGGCCGAAGACCACGAGCGGCACGAGGCCGGCCAGTCCCGTCAGCCCTACCGACAGCGACGACCGCGACAGCGCGTAGATCTGTACGGGGATGGTGACGCCGGTGACCATGGTCCCGACGTATGCGGCGCTCTGCCCGATCAACAGGCGCCGGAAGACGGGGAGCGCCAGCGGGCGCGTGTCGAGGGTGACGCCGCGCAGACCGGAGGCCAGCCGGGCCTTCAGCGCGGGTGGGGCGGCGGGGGGAAGATCACGAGGGGTGTCGGATGTCGTGGGCATGGTCACAACGCTGGCAGGACCGCGCGATGCGCCGCTTCCGTTATTCTGCCGTCGTATGTCGGAAAACGGTCAGGCGGAGACGGCGACGGCGGAACCCAGGGACAGCACCCATGCCCACCTCGCGGGTGAGGTCATCGGCCGCCACCAGCATGGCTATCACCAGCTTCTCTATGTCAGCGCCGGTGTGGTGGCCGTGCAGACGGGCGAGGCGTCCTGGGTGGCGTCCAGCGCGCGCGCCGTGTGGATTCCGGCGGGCACCTGGCATCAGCACCGGGTACACGGGCACACCTCCGTGCACACGCTCGGCTTCGCCGCCCACGACGTTCTGCTGAGGTCCGAGGCGCCGGTCGTCGTGGTCGTGGACGCCCTGGTGCGTGAACTGATCATCGCGTGCAGCGAACCGTCCCTCCCGCAGCAGGAGGCACGCCACCTGCGCGCCGTCCTGCGGGACCGGCTGCGGCGAGCCCTCGTGGAACCCTTGACGCTGCCCACCCCCAGCAACTCCCTGCTGCGGCAGGCATGCGCGCTGGTGACCGACGATCTGCGGCAACCGCGGACCGCCGCCTGGCTCGCACGGCGCATCGGCGTGAGCGAGCGCACCCTGGCCCGGCTGTTCAGGTCCGAGTTCGGCATGACGTATCCGCAATGGAGGACCAACATCCGGGTCTTTCACGCCATGGTGCTGCTGGCCGAAGGAGCAAGCGTCAGCGAAACGGGACGACGCTGCGGGTGGGCCACGACCAGTGCGTTCATCGACACGTTCGGCCGCACCATGGGCCAGACACCGGGAACCTATCGCATCGGATCCGGTGGGTAGATCCACAGGCCGCCTGTCTGATCCGACGACCTGGGGGTGTCTGGATCACCAGCCGTCCCCAAGATGATGCCTGCGATCGCCTTCAGCCCTTGCCGGTGATCACCTTCGCCCGCGCCGCCGCCATCGGCTTCGGCGCGGTGGGTTCGGGCAGCGTGCGGAACAACAGCCAGCTCAGAGCGGGCATCAGGATCAGTGGTGTCAGGGCGGTACGCAGGGAGGTCGCGTCGGCGACACTGCCGATGAGCGGGCTGACCAGGCCGCCGATGCTGACGGTCAGCCCGAGGGTGATCCCGCTGGCGGTGCCGACGCGCGTGGGCAGGTAGTCCTGGCCGAGGGTGACCTGTAGGGAGAAGGGCACGTACAGGCCGGCGGAGGTCAGCGCCACGAACACGTAGAACGCCGGGCCGGGTACGAACACGATCCCCGCGACGGCGACGACCGTGACGAGGTACGACCAGCGGGCGACAGCGACCCGGTCCCAGCGGTTGGCCAGACTGCCGCCCAGCACGGAGCCGACCGCGCCGCCGAGATAGAGCACGAACAGCGCCGTAGTGCCCACGGCGGTACCGCCTCCCAGACGTTGCCGGGCGTAGAGGGAGATGAATGTGCTCAGGCCGACGAAGACGACGGACCGGCAGACCACGGCGAGCGACAGCTTCACGAACGAGACCGTGTCGTCGGCGCCCGTCGCAACCGCGGTGCCGGAGCAGCCGTGTCCCGTCTTCTCCAGTGCGCGCAGGACGGGCAGGCACAGCACGCTTCCGGCGAGGGCCGGCAGCACGAGCAGTGGCGACAGGCGCAGCCCGCCGGAGGCGACGACGGCGGTGACCATGAGCGGCGCGGCGGCGAAGCCGAGGTTGCCACCGAGGGAGAACCAGCCCATCGCGCTGTGGCTGCCCTCGCTGACGAGCCGTGCGACGCGGGCGGACTCGGGATGGTAGGCGGCGACCCCGACACCGGACACGGCCACGAACACCAGTGTCAGGGCGTAGGAACCACTCAGGCCGCTCAGGGCGATCCCCAGTCCGCCGAGGACCGTACTCACCGGCAACAGCCAGGGCATCGCCCAGCGGTCGGTGAGCACGCCGAACAGCGGCTGGGCCACCGAGGACAGCAGAGACGCGGCGAGCACGACGCCCGAGACCGCGGCATAGCCGTAGGCGCGCTCGGCGACGAAGAAGGGGACCAGTGAGGCGACCGCGCCCTGGTAGACGTCCACGCAGGCATGGCCGACCGACAGCATGATGATCGATCTGTTCCTTGGCACATCGCCATGGTCATCGCCGCACATGGTGGCGCACTTCCGATAAACTGCCAATCAATGACAGAAATCCGCCACGATCCGGTAGCGCCGACCCGCACCCAGTGGCTGGCGTCCGGAGCCGCCATCGACGCCCACCGCCATGACGACCACCAGATCGTCTATGCGGGCCGTGGAGTGCTGGCCGTGACGACCAGCGCCGGTTCGTGGATCGCGCCGGGCACGCGCGCCATCTGGGTACCGGCCGGCACCGTGCACGCACACCAGGCCCACGGCGAACTCGAACTGCACCTGGTCGGCCTGCCCGCGCGTGACAACCCGCTCGGCCTGGACGAGCCGACCGTGCTGACCGTCGGGCCCCTCCTCCGGGAACTGATCCTCGCCTACACGCACACCCCGCACGACGACAGCCCCGAACGCGGGCGGCTACGAGCGGTGTTGCTCGACCAGTTGCGGGCCTCACCTCAGCAACCCCTCCACCTGCCCACCCCGACCACCCCTCAGCTGAGGGCAGTGTGCGAGATCCTGCGCACGAATCCGGCCGACGACCGCACCCTGGCCGCACTGGGCAGGCAGGTCGGCGCCAGCGACCGCACCCTCTCCCGCCTCTTCAAAGCGGATCTCGGCATGACCTTCCCGCAGTGGCGCACCCAGCTGCGCCTGCACCATGCCTTGGTCCTGCTTGCCGAGAACATCCCGGTGACCACCGTGGCACACATGTGTGGCTGGTCGTCGGCCAGTGCGTTCATCGATGTCTTCCGCCGTGCCTTCGGACACACTCCAGGAACACATCAGCCCCGCTGATGTCCGGTCCGCGCCCGCGCGGGTCATGGTCGAGTCAGGTGCCCGGAGTGGACGGTACGGATGCCGCCCGCATCACCTTGATCTGCGCCTCGTCTCGTGACGCCTCCAGTTCTTCGATACTCGCGCCGTAACGCGCTTGTCGGGAGAGGAGTTGGATCGTCCGCTCGTCGAGTGCCGGGGTGCCGAGGTCGCGCCAGGGACTCTCGAGGCCTGAGGTCCACGCCACCGCCTGCTCCGAGAAGTCCGCGAGGACGCGAGAGGCGCCATGAACGTCATGAGCGCCATGAGCGTCATGAGGAAGGGGGTGACCCCGGCGGCCGAGCCGCAGGGGCCCCCGTCCGACTACCGGCGGAGTGAGAGCAGGTGCCAGTGCCAGGCGTCGAGGGCGACGAACAGGCCCGGGTCGACCAGTTCGTCGCCCTCCCGTTCGTAGGTGTCCTCGGTGAGCAGTCCGGTCAGTTCGCACGACCGGCCGCGCAAGTCCGTCCAGGGCAGCGGAACCCGCCCCTGGGCGGGCCCGTCCGAGTAGTTGATCACGACGAGGTACCGTTCCCGGCCGCCGGTCCAGGACCAGGCGAGCAGGTTGTGATGAGTGTCGTTGTCCGGCCACCCCGTGCAGGTCAGCAGCTCCCAGTCGCCCTCGCGGACGGGGGCCACGGCGCTCACCAGGCGGTCGTAGAAGTCGTGCAGGGACGCGTCGGCCGGTTCCTGGGGCCGGCGCGAGAGGAACACCGGCAGGCGCACGCGGCGTCCTTCGAACTGGCCCTCGTGCCAGAGGGTCGCGCCGGGCAGGGTGGCGACGGCAACGGCCGCGGCGCGTTCCCGTCGGTCGGGCAGGGTGGCGGCGGCCCGGGGTTCGTCGTGGTTCTCCAGGAAGCGGACGAGCCGGCGCTGGTAATCGAGGCCGGCGCCGAGGTGGGCGCGGACGGATCCGGCGCCCTCGTGGACCAGGCGGTCGTAGAGCCGTTTGTCGTAGCAGTGGTCGAAGCCCTGCTGCTGGAGGTCCCATTCGAGGTCCCAGTACGCCTCCGCGACGAAGAGGAGATCGGGGTGGCGCTCCCGCACACGGGGGATGACGTACGGCCAGAAGTCCTCCGTGGGGACCGTTCCCGCGAGGTCGCCCCATGTCTTCGCGAACACGTCGTTCATGAGGAGCATCGCCATGTCGCAGCGCACTCCGTCCGCCTGGTCGCCGATCGCCGCCAGCGTGTCCACCGCCGCCGCCCGCAGGTCGTCGCTGAAGGCGTTCAGCTGCACGACGTCCGGCCACGGCGGGAAGTACGGGTCCCGGCCGCGCGCGTACACCTGCCCGCCCGCCTCCAGGAAGGCCTCGGGTGCGCGGGCCAGGTCGTCCGGCGTGCCCCGGACCAGGCAGTCCGGGCGCTCGGTGAGCCAGGGATGGTCGGGGGCCACGTGATTGGGGACGTAGTCCAGGATCAGGCGTACGCCCCGCGCGGCCAGTTCGGCCCGTGCCGCGGCCAGTCCCTCGGGGCCGCCGAGGCTCTCGTCGACGACGTAGTTCCGTACGCAGTACGGGGACCCGGCGATGTCCGCCGGGGTGAGGTCGGGCAGGGCGTCGCGGAAGGAGGCGAGCAGAAGACGGTCGTCCCGCAGGGCGATGCCAAGTCCCGCCGGGCTGCGCTCCCACACACCCATCAGCCATACGGTGTCCACACCCGGTCGTGCGACCTCGTCCCAGACCTCGCCGGGCACGCTGCCCAGAGTGACCGGACGTCCGTACCGATTGCCCCACTCGCGAAGCCAGACCAGGGTGTTGATCTCGTATATCACCGTCATGACAGGGGTTCCTCCCTCAGAGCGCCCCAGTCACCGTCGCCGACGAGATGGAACAGGGTGGCGGTGACCGCGGCCAGGCCGGTCCAGCCGGTCTGGTGGGAGGCGCCGAGCCCGGCGCCGTTGTCTCCGTGGAAGTACTCGTAGAACAGGATCAGGTCCTTCCAGTGTGGGTCCTTGGCGAACTTCGGCTGGGCGCCGTGCACCGGGCGGTGGCCCTCGGCATCGCTGAGGAAGGTGGAGGTGAGCCGGCCGGAGATCTCGCGCGCGACCTCGTAGAGGTTCATGCGTCGGCCGGAGCCGGTCGGGCACTCCACGGTGAAGTCGTCGCCGTGGTACGCGTGAAGGTTCAGCAGGGCACGGACCAGGAGGAGGTTGACCGGGAACCACACCGGGCCACGCCAGTTGGAATTGCCCCCGAACATGCCCGAGTCCGACTCGGCGGGCAGATAGCCGACCCCGTACGGCTCGCCGTGCACCTCGAAGGTGTACGGGTGCGCGGCGTGATACCGCGACAGCGAGCGGATGCCGTGCGGGCCGAGGAACTCGTCCTCGTCGAGCATGCGCGACAGGACGCGCCGCAGCCGGTCCTCGTCGAACAGGGCGAACAGGTGATGCCCCGCCGCGCCCGGCCCGAGGACGTGGTGGGAGGAGACAAGGGCTTCGACGGCCGGGTGCCCGCGCACGAACTCCCGTGCGCCCTGCACCAGTTCCGGGAAACGTCGATCCGTCCAGCCGCCGATCACGCTGGTCGCGGCGAGCGGGATCAGCCCGACCAGGGAGCGGACCTTCAGCCGGGTCGCGCCGCCGTCGGGCAGGCGCAGGACGTCGTAGAAGAAGCCGTCCTCCTCGTCCCACAGGCTCTGGTTGTCGTCGCCGATGTGGTTCATCGCGACCGTGATCCAGGCGAAGTGCTCGAACAGGGTCTGTGCGTGCTCGACGTAGACCCGGTTGTCGTCGGCCAGTTCGAGGGCGATCTCCAGGAGGTTCTGGCAGTACAGGGCCATCCACGCGGTGCCGTCGGCCTGGTCGAGGTGGCCGCCGGTGGGCAGCGGGGCGCTGCGGTCGAAGACGCCGATGTTGTCGAGACCGAGGAAGCCGCCCTGGAAGACGTTGTTGCCATCGACGTCCTTGCGGTTGAGCCACCAGGTGAAGTTCTTCATCAGCTTCTGGAAGGCGTTCTCCAGGAAGACCCGGTCGCCGCGGCCCGTGCGGTGCTTCTCCAGCTCGTAGACGAAGAGGACGGCCCAGGCGTGCACCGGCGGGTTGACGTCACCGAAGTTCCATTCGTACGCCGGGATCTGGCCGTTGGGATGCAGATACAGCCGCCGCAGCAGCAACTCCAGCTGCGACTTGGCGAAACCGATGTCGACCATGGACAGGGAGATGGCGTGGAAGGCGAGGTCCCAGGCCGCGAACCAGGGATACTCCCAGGTGTCCGGCATCGAGATGACCTCGTCGTTGACCATGTGGTACCAGGAGCTGTTGCGGATACGGGGGTCGGCGGCCAGCGGATCGACACCGTGCTCGGCGAGCCAGCGCTCGACGTCGAGGTAGTAGTACTGCTTGCTCCACAGCATTCCGGCGAGCGCCTGCCGCACCATGCGCCGTTCGTCCTCGCCCAGTCCCTCGGGGACGACGCCCTCGAAGAACGCGTCGGCCTCGGTCCGCCGCGTGTCGAGCACCTGGTTGAACTCGGCCCAGGGGTCCGCGAGTTCGGTGTCGGTCAGGCGCAGCCGCACGGTCACGCTGTCACCGGCGGGCACGGTGAGGACGTGGTGCACGGCAGCCTTCGTGCCGGTCTGCTGCGGGTTGACGGCGCCGGTCTCGCCCTGGACGACGTACCGGTCGATGCCGTCCTTGACGTACGGAGTGGCGTTCGGACTGCCGAAGACGCGCTCGTTGTCGGTGTCGTTCTCGGTGAACAGGGTCTCCGTCTCGCCGGTGAAGTACAGCCACCGCGTGCCGAGTTCCTCGTGCACGGCGCGGACAGCGTCCGGGGTGCGTCGCAAGTCGGGCACGGCGGTGCCGCCCGCCCACGACCACGTGTGCCGGAACCACAGGGTCGGCAGCAGGTGGAGGGTGGCCTCGTCGGGGCCGCGGTTGTGCGCGGTGATCTCGACCAGCAGGTCCTCGGGGCCTGACTTGGCGTACTCGACGAACACGTCGAAGTAGCGGTCCTCGTCGAAGACGCCGGTGTCGAGGAGTTCGTACTCGGGATCGTGCCGCCCGCGGGCCCGGTTGACGGTCACGAGATCGTCGTACGGGAAGGCGCCCTGCGGGTACTTGTAGAGGTACTTCATGTACGAGTGGGTGGGCGTCGAGTCGAGGTGGAAGTAGTACTCCTTGACGTCCTCCCCGTGATTGCCCTCGGCGTTGGTCAGGCCGAACATCCGCTCCTTGAGGATCGGATCCCGGCCGTTCCACAGGGCGAGCGCGAAGCACAGCCGCTGCCGGTCGTCGCTGACGCCCGCGATGCCGTCCTCGCCCCAGCGGTAGGCCCGTGAGCGGGCCTGGTCGTGGGTGAAGTACGACCAGGCGTCACCGCCGGGGCTGTAGTCCTCGCGGACCGTGCCCCACTGCCGCTCGCTCAGATACGGCCCCCAGCGCCGCCACGCCGCGCGCCCCGCGTCGGCCTCCGCGAGCCGCAGTCGCTCGGGGTCCGCTCCGCCCATGTTCTCCGTCATCGCACACCCTCCCCATCCCGCACCTTCATTCAGACTCCGGCGTCTCGGACTCGGCCGCAACGACCCTGCGGGGCCTCAGTTGCCGAAGCTGTCCGCGTTGCCCCTCGGACATGCCTCCCCAGACGGATCTTCGGTCTCACGCCGGGACCGTCGCCGGACCCGATGGACGTCTCGACAGCCGTGCTCGCCTTGCTCGGCGAGGTCTCCGTAGAGCGTCCGCTGCTGGTGATCGCCGACGACGTGCCCTGGATCGACCGCGCCGGCGCGACCGTGCTGGGGTTCTTCGTCCGCAGGATCAGCGACGATCCGATCGTCCTCCTCGCCGCCATGCGGACCGAGGCGGACCGGTTCTTCCATCAACTCCAGCGTCCCGTGCGAGAGATCGGGCCGCTCGCGGCGCAGGCGACAGCCGAACTGCTGGACGCTCGTCAGCCCGGGCTGGGGCCGTCGGTACGGGCGGCGATTGCCGGCCGAGACCGCCGGCGACCCGCTCGCGCTGCAGGAGCTGCCGGCGGTGCTGAGCGGCCGACAGCGCTCGGGCCAGGACCCGCTGTCCGCGCTCCTGCCCCTTTCCGGGCGGCTGGAGGCGGCCTTCGCCTCTGCCATCGAAAGGCCGCCCGCGTGGACCCGAAGGGTGCTGCGAGACCACCCGGCTCCGGAAACTGATGAGGACTCTGGGAAAAGGCTGTGACCGCGGTTCTGTGAACGACGGGTGAGGTTTTGCCTGGTCAGCCCAGCGCTGCGCTCGCCGCACGCAGCTCGTCCAGGGCCGCCAGGGTGTACTCGGCGAGCCCTTCCTTGGCGTCGCGGTCGCCCTCGGACCATTCGGCGTACCCCCGCTTGAACGCGAGGACGCCCAGCTCGCCCGCGAGAGCCGCGGTCGGATCGGGTACGCCGCGGGCGACCAGAGCGACCGTCATCGCGGCCGCGAGGCTGACGCTCTTGAGGGCGTCACGCTCTTGAAGTTCGGCGCTGGCGGCGACGGCCGCCTTCAGACGAGGGGCGAGCTCGCGATTCATGGGGCCCATCGCGCTCGACGCGCGCTCAAGACCGGCAGCGACCGCCTCGAGCGGGCTGGCAGCACCGGGCGCCTCGGCGATCCCCTCGGCCAGCAGCCGGCTCAGCGTCTCCTGTCCGGCCACCAGCAGCTCGCGCTTGTCGGGGAAGTGCCGGAAGAAGGTGCTTTTGGTGACTCCCGCGCGCTCGGCGATCTGCGCGACCGTCGTGGCGTCGTAGCCCTGCTCGGTGAACAGGTCGACGGCGGCCATGACGAGGCGTTCGCGTGCGCCTGGTTCCCATCGACCCATGGGGCCATCGTACGTGATGGGACTCTTGTCCCATCACCCTGCTATGGTGATGGGACAAGAGTCCCATCACTTGGGGGAGAGTTTCATGCGCGTCTTTGTCACTGGTGGTACCGGTCTGATCGGTTCCGCCGTCGTCGCCGAACTGCTCGGCAACGGCCACACCGTTCTCGCGCTCGCCCGCTCCGACGCGTCCGCGCTGGTCGCGGAGGCGGCCGGCGCCGAACCGCTCCGGGGAGGTCTCGCCGATCTGGACAGCCTTCGTGCCGGCGTTGCTCAGGCCGACGGGGTGATCCACTTGGCATTCGCCAACGACTTCAGCAGCCCCGACGCCCTCGCACGGGCGGTCGCCGAGGAAAGTGCCGCCCTCGCTGCCCTCGGCGAGGAACTCGTCGGCAGCGACCGGCCCTTCGTCACCGTCTCGGGTACGCCCTATGTGCCGGGCCGCGTCTCCACCGAGGCGGACCCGCTGCCGACCGACGGGCCGGTCGGTGGTCGCGGTCGCGCGGTCACGGCGGTCCTGGGCTTGGCCGCACGCGGAGTCCGGAGCACGGCCGTACGCATGCCGCGCACGGTTCACCACCAGGGCACGGGCGGGTTCGCCGGTCTGCTGACCGGCATCGCACGCCAGACCGGGGTGTCCGGCTACCCGGGCGACGGCGCACAGCGTTGGCCGGCCGTGCACGCGCTCGATGCGGCAGTTCTCTTCCGTCTCGCCCTGGAGCAGGCGCCGGCCGGTACCGCCTGGCACGCGGTGGCCGACGAGGGAGACAAGGTGAGGGACATCGCCACGGTCATCGGCCGACGGCTGGGCCTGCCCGTCGAGTCGGTCCCATCGGAGACCTACGGTCCTCTCGGCCCGATCTTCGCGACCGACCAGCCCTCGTCCAGCACCCACACCCAGCAGGCACTCTGCTGGGAGCCGAAGCACCCGCGCCTCCTGGAGGACCTGGAGAACATCCAGCCCTGACCGGCGACCGGGGGAAGATCGGGCGGACCGCTGCCGACGTTCACGCCGGCAGCGGAGGACCTCACCTACGTCGGCTCTGTCCGCATCTCCGTGAATCCCCAGGTCAGCGGGGAGAACGGGGGATCGTTTCGCAGGTGATCAGGTGATGATCGGGTGATCGCGGTCCGGGAACGCATGCGCGTGCACTGTCCGGCGGGCGGCCATTCGCACACCCGGCCGGACCACCTGAGCGGTGACAAGGCGTACTCATCAGGCGGCGACCGCCGATATCTGCGGCGTCGGCGGATCAAGCCCACCGTCCGGAACACGGTGACCGGCGGGCCTGTGTATTCCACAGCAGGGGCGTGTGTGGCCGTTTCCGCCGGGGCCGGCTGTCACGCCGATCAGGTTGTCGGGCGGCGGAGCAGCGAGCGAGGCCGCGCATCCAGGATCGCTTCGGCCTCCTCGCTGATGGCCCGGACCACGTCAGCGGCCGGGCGCACGCCATCGACGCAGGACGCCGACTGGCCGTAGATGATCTCACTCGTGCCGGGGTCCGGCGGGGTCCCGAAGGGGTTGGCGCCTTCCTCGGGCCTGAATTCCTCCGCGCGGTCCCGCAGCGTTGATTCGCGCTCCGCCCACTCGTCGGTGAACCGGTTGCGGCGGACGCGTTCACCGATACCCGTCGGCCACGGAAGTCCTGACACGATGTCGTAGGCCCGTGTCCATACGGTGTCGCCGCCGTCGCTCTCGACGATCAGGCGCTTGTGGATGTCGTGCACCTCGACCGCCTCGGGTGTGGCAAGGAATGCCGTGCCCAGCCAGGCGCCGTCCGCACCTGCGGTGAGGACGGCCGCGAGCGTCCGTCCGTCGCCGATGCCGCCTGCGGCCAGCACCGGGACATCGGGGTACCTGCGCACGATCCCGGTCAGGAACGGCAGCAGACCCATCGTCCCGGTGTGACCGCCGGCCTCGTTGCCCTGCGCCACGAGGACATCGGCCCCCGCGGCAACCGCCGCCTCGGCGTCCTCGTAGTTCTGGACCTGGCACATCACCCGGGCTCCCGCGTCCTTGGCCCGGGCAAGCCACGGCTGGGGATCGGCGAACGACAATGCGACGACCGCTGGCCGCTCCTCCAGCGTGGCGTCGAACAGCGGCTCGGTGAAAGGGAGGAACGGCGTGATGAACCCGACTGCGAAGGGCCGGTCCGTCGTGGCGCGGATGGTCGCGATCTCCGCACGGATCCAGTCGGGTCTCTTCCAGGGATGTGTACCCCCGAAACAGCCGAGGCCGCCGGCGGCGGAGACCGCGGCGGCGAGTGTCCCGCCGCTGTGCAGGGCCATGGGGGCCGACATCACCGGATGAGCGAGCCCGAACATATCGGTGAATCTCGTCTGCAACATGGCCGCACAGTAGCGGACTGACGAAGTGCCAAGGGGCGGCATGCCAAGACGGCCGTTGGGTGCCTGAATCGCATGCGACGTATCGGACGCGGGCTGCACTGCCTGGGAAACACCCAGGGGCGCCGTCTCCTTAATTTACGCAGGTCGGCGCGGGCGCGCGGCGGTGGAGACCGGTAACTGGCGACGAACTCTACGGCGGTAACGCGAAACTGCGGGCCGCACACACCCGGCAGGCCAGGTCCCGACACCTCGAACGATTCCTCACGGAGTTGACCCGAGTCGTCATAGTCGAGGGCCGGAACGTCCGACCCGGAGGACGGAGACCACCCTTGAACGCCATCGCTTTCACCGGTGAAGCGGGGCGGATGGTCGCGAAGCTTCAGCAGGAGCCCGGCGGGAACCGCCGTGGCTTCTCTCTTCGGCTTCAAGTGCAGGGGCGCCAAATCCACATCAACGGCGCTCCTCGCCCTCGACGCAGGTGTCGGCGCCTCTCCACATCAGCACTGCCGCAGTGGGGGCGAACTCCCGCCAATATTCGGCCAATGGCCAAAAGCAGGCGGGCCCGTAACTTCGCCTGTGATGTGACGTGCGCCACTCAACTCACTCAGGGGTGGGACTACGGGTAACTAGGCGGTCGGGCGATTGCCTGATTCTTCCCCCCGAGAGAGGAAGGTCCACGCGCATAGGGTCACAGCGGAACGACAGCATCCGTTTTCTCGCGGGAATCCACGTAGACAGCAGGAGGGGCGATCTGATTGGCTCGCGCTGCTGTTATTCGCTTCGCCCATAAATGATTCTTGAGTTTCTTGGGCGGCAACTTGAATGGTTTCCAGAGGGGGATCTCATGACCGTGCGAAGCAAGCATGCGGCAAGAGTCATCTTTTCGGCGGCTGCAGCCAGCCTGGGCATTCTCGCCCTGACTGCTCCGCAGGTCGCGGCAGCCGACCAGCCGGTTCCCAGCATTTCGGTCAAGGCCGACAAGAACGCCAGGGCAATTGCAGCGGAGAATCCCGTCGCAGTCGTAGCTGCCGCAACGGTCTGTGGTACGGGATA
This sequence comes from Streptomyces sp. NPDC111507, assembly GCF_055638955.1. Classification (NCBI taxonomy): domain Bacteria; kingdom Bacillati; phylum Actinomycetota; class Actinomycetes; order Kitasatosporales; family Streptomycetaceae; genus Streptomyces; species Streptomyces sp. NPDC111507. The sequence goes on from NZ_JBVKBU010000007.1 coordinate 416,725, forward strand.
CAATCTCTACAAGGCCGAGCAGTTGCCCGACGCCTCGCGCCTGGGGACCCTCTTCGTCTACGTCAAGGGATCCAACCCCGCGAGTAATGACGCTCCTACGTGTGCCATCTTCGATAACAACACGAGTGGCGCGAAGTGGATGAAGCTCAAGCTCTGCTCGAACTACACGGCAGAGGGCTGTGCGAGTGACGAGGGCAACTTCAGCGAGTATGCAGGACCTGTCTACCGCGCCCACGGCGGTTGCGGCACGGTCACCGCGCTGATGAAGAACAGCTCAAGCTCAAGCACATACCTCGTCAACGCCGTTCGAGACTCGACGAACTGCAACTAGGCAACGCTGCACGAATCGCAAGCCCGGGATTCCATGCCGTCTCACTGCGTGGAATCCCGGGCGTACTGCTGATCTCGGCCGACCCCTTCACCTTTAACCGGGGCCTTTGAGAGGCAACCGAAGGCTGCTGTATGAAGGTGATCGGGATGGGAAAGAGTACGCAGGCTTTGCGTGCAAATGCCGGATGAAGCCCCGCCCCGGGCGGAGGGGCCCCGCCGTGCCTTGACCAGGCACGGGAACGGCATCAACAGATAACCCGGCGCGGTTCCAGTGAAGGGCGGCACAGTCGCCAAACTCGGCAGCTGCCCCAACTCGAAGCCTCGCTCGCCGATGGTTTCTGCCATGGTGCGTACACGGCCGGTCGGCGACCGGAGCCGAACGCCATGTCGCGCCATGCCGTGACGTGCTTGCCAGGCATCGGCGACCGGTCCGGCCGCCGACGCACTCGCCGTTCTTCCTCACGCTGGATGAGCTGGTTGCCGCCTCGCGCGGTCAGCTCTCCGCGTCAGTCCTCCGCGTGGTCAGTTCTCCGCGCGGTCAGCCGTCCGTGCGGGCGGGCAGCCGCCATCCCGGGCGCGGGAAGTGGCAGGTGTACCCATCGGGGTAACGCTCCAGGTAGTCCTGGTGCTCGGGCTCGGCCTCCCAGAAGGGGCCGACCGGCTCGACCTCGGTGACGACCTTGCCCGGCCACAGTCCGGAGGCGTCCACGTCCGCGATGGTGTCCTCGGCGATCCGCTTCTGCTCGTCGTCCACGTAGTAGATCGCCGAGCGGTAGCTGAGACCGATGTCGTTGCCTTGGCGGTTCTTGGTGCTCGGGTCGTGGATCTGGAAGAAGAACTCCAGGATCGTGCGGAAGTCGGTCTTCTCGGGGTCGAAGTGGATCTCGATGGCCTCCGCGTGGGTGCCGTGGTTACGGTACGTCGCGTTCGGCACGTCACCCCCGGTGTATCCGACCCGGGTCGCTGTCACGCCCGGGAGCCGACGGATCAGGTCTTCCATCCCCCAGAAGCATCCGCCCGCCAGTACGGCCCTCTGCGTCTGCGCTGCCATTTTCGGCCCCTCCAATGTCTGTCGCCTCGGTCACTCGGGCTGCTCGGCTCGCACACCGGCGGCATCCCATGCCCTTGGCTTCATCAGCGCGTGAGGGGTCCAAACAATTCCGCGCCGGCCCGTCCCGCCGGTGATCAGCCGGGGCTGGGGCGCCGCCGCAGCCTGCGGAAACCGTCCCGGGGCGGTGGCTACGTCACCGCGAGATCCCGTTTTTAAGTTAATTAGCAATTAATATTGACAGGCCTGAGGGGTCTGGGCACAGTTTCCGCCGTGGCACCGGCGCCCAGGCACGATCGGAGCGGGGTGCCCCGTACCCCCAACTCTCGGGAGAATTCAGTGGCTTCGCATCGTGCAGGGATGGCGCGACCGCGGCGGACCGCGGTGGTGCTCGGTGCCGTGGTGCTGGTCGGGTCGGCGGTTCCGGCGGCACACGCCGCGGACGACCAGGGCGCGCCGCAGTACTACGACAGCGGTCTCGCCTCCACGCCGTACATGGGATGGAACACCTACTACGGGCTCGGCGCCCCGACGGAGGACCAGGTCAAGAAGGTCGCCGACCACCTCGTCAGCAGCGGGCTGCGCGACAGCGGTTACGACATCGTCTGGCTGGACGGCGGTTGGCAGGCGGACCAGCCGCGCGATCCGCAGACGGGCAGGCTCGTGGCCAACCCCACCCGCTTTCCCTCAGGCATCCCCGCGCTGGTGACGTACCTCCACAAGCGGGGCCTCAAGGTCGGCATCTACACCGACGCGGGTGAGTACGACGGCGGGAAGTGGTGTGGCCTGGGCAGCCGCGGTCACTACGAGCAGGACGCCCGCCAGTTCGCCGGGTGGAAGGTCGACGCCATCAAGGTGGACTTCCTCTGCGGCATCGGCGCCGGGCTCGATCCGGGCCCCGCTTTCAAGGAGTTCAGCGACGCCGTCGCCAAGTCCGGGCGGAAGATGCTGCTCAATCTGTGCAACCCGCTCACCGACGACTGGGGCATGCCGCACACCCCGGAACAGGACGCGCACAACACCTTCGTCTACGGCCCGACGACCGCCGACTCCTGGCGTACCGGCACCGACCTCGCCTGGGGCACCCCGACGGCGGGGGAGTGGCCGAACATCCTGCGCAGCATGGACGCCAATGCCTGGCACCCCGAGGCCCAGGGTCCCGGGCACTGGAACGACCCGGACAACCTCATCCCGATGCGCAAGCTCGCCGAGGGCGGCTACGAGCTGACGGAGGAGGAGTCCACCACCCAGTTCGTGATGTGGGCCGAGATGGCCTCGCCGCTCGTGCTCGGCAGTGACCCGCGCACCCTGGGACAGTCGATGATCGACACCCTGCGCAACCCCGAGATCATCGCCGTCGACCAGGACCCGCTGGGCATCCAGGGCGTCCGCGTGGCGACCGACTCGGTCGGCGACGTCTACAGCAAGGTGCTGCAGGGCGCGGGCAAGCGGGCGGTCGTCCTGCTCAACCGTTCCGACCAGGCGCAGGACCGCACGGTGACCTTCGCGGACGCCGGCCTCGCTGGCGAGGTCGCGGTGCGTGACCTGCGGGCCCGTGCCTCGCGCGGCACCTTCACCGGCTCGTACACGGTGCGCGTCCCCGCGCACGGCACGGCCTTCCTGAGGCTGACCGGCACCGACGAGGCCCCTGGCGCGCAGCTTCCCGGCCGCTCGTCGGCGAGTCCGGCCCTGGTGCGCGACGGCGACACGCTGACCGCCTTCACCCGCGGCACGGACGGCGCGCTGCGCGCGCAGACCGCGCGCGGTGGTGACTGGGCCACGTCCCGGACCGCCGATCTGGGTGGCCCGACGGGCGGCCGCATCCTGGGTCAGCCCGCGGCATACGCCTCGGCCGGGGGACGGATCGACGTCTTCGTGCGCGGCACCGACGACACCGCCTACCGGCGCGTGTACGCGGACGGGCACTGGGGGCGCTGGCAGAGTCTCGGCGGGACGCTGACGGACGCGCCGACCGCGGCCTTCGCGGGACCGGACGACTGGACCCTGTTCGGGCGCGGTGCGGACGGCAAGGTGTGGTCGCGCGGCCCGGCCTCCGGCTGGACCTCGCTCGGCGCTCCGCAGGGCCGGCCGTTCTACGGACGTCCGTCGGCCGTCGTCGACGACGCCGGACGGCTGCACGTGGCCGTGCGCACCCCCGACGACTCAGTGTGGTCGCGGACCCGCGACACCTCCGGCACCTGGTCGGACTGGACGGCCCTCGGCGGCACGACCAGTGGCAGCCCGACCCTGGTGGCCTCCGGAGGTACCGTCCATCTGTACGCGCGGGCCGGGGACTACACGCTCTGGACGCGCAGTTGGACCGCCGACGGCGGCTGGGCCGGCTGGAGCAAGGACACCGACTTCGTCAGCGGTGCCTTCGACGGCGCGCTCGGTGCCGTCGCCGGGCCGGACGGCGGCGTACTGGCCGCCTACCGCGGGGTGGACGGCCGCGTCCACCAGGCCGGGCTCTGAGCTCCGCGCGCTCCAGAACACCCAGAACCAACAGGTGTGCCTCCGGGTGTTGTTCGGCTTGGAGGCACACCCTCCAAGAAATAAATTAGTAATTAATCTTGACGGTGCTCGGACCCCTGCGGCAGGCTGTGCCTGCCGCAGGCAGAGCCGGGCCGTCAGGGGGCCTCAGCTCCGTTCCGTGGGCACTTAGGGAGTGCATAGATGACCGCGTTCAACGCCAACCGCCGCAGATTCCTCGTAGGAGCCGGCGCAGTCGGTGCCGGCGCGCTGCTCAGCAGCTGCGTCACCCAGAGTCCGTCCGCCTCCGGAGGAAAGTCCGGCGGCCCGGTGACCCTGCAGTCCAACCTCTCCTCTCCGCAGGCCAAGACCGCGTTGCAGGCGATCGTCGCCGCCTTCGACAAGCGCGGCGACACCAGGGCGCAGCTCAACACCGTCGCGTCCGAGACCTTCCGTACCCAGCTGCCGACCTACCTCACGTCGGCCAACCCGCCGGACGCCTACACCTGGTACCCCGGCTCCGTGGCCGAGTCGTACGCCAAGAAGGACCTGCTCCTCGGTCTGGACGACCTATGGGAGAAGCCCGAACTCGCGGGCTACTCCGACGCGCTGAAGAAGCTGTGCACCTCGGCCTCCAGTGGCAAGAAGGTCTTCGTGCCCACCAGCTACTACTGGTGGGGCATGTTCTACCGGAAGTCCAACTTCGCCAAGTGGGGCGTGAAGGAGCCCAAGACCTGGGACGAGTTCCTCGACCTGTGCGACAAGCTCAAGAGCAAGGGCGTCGCCCCGATCGGCCTCGGTGCCGGCGGCGACACCCCGTGGGTGGCCTCCGCCTGGTTCGACTACCTCGACATCCGCGTCAACGGCGCCAAGTACCACCGCGAACTCCTCGCGGGCAAGCACCGCTTCGACGACCCCGAGGTCCGCAAGGTCTTCGACACCTGGGACCAGGCCCGGCCGTACTTCGACCCCAACGGCACGGCGATCCCCTTCCAGGACGCCACCACCGCCCTCCTCCAGGGCCGCACCGGCATGATGCTCATCGGTACCTTCTTCGCCGACGCCGCCCCCAAGGACGCCCTGGGCGACCTGGACTTCTTCCAGTTCCCCATCATCGACCCGAAGGTGCCGGTCGCCGAAGAGGCGCCCACGGACGGCTACTTCGCCAGCGCCCGCACCAAGCGCGCCGACGGCGTCAAGGAACTGCTGCGCTACCTGGCCTCCGCCGAGGCGCAGGAGCTGTACCTCAAGAACTCCTCCGGCACCGCGCTGCCCACGCACCCGGACGCCAAGGACGCCGGCACGCCGCTCGTCCTCAAGGGCCGCAAACTCATCGAGAGCGCCACCGACGTGACGCAGTTCTTCAACCGGGACTCCAGCGACGCGCTCCAGCCGACCGCCGACACGGCGCTCGTGCACTACCTGGCCAAGCCCAAGGAGATCGGCTCCATCCTCACCACGTGGCAGCGCAGCGCACAGAAGATCTGGAGCCAGTGACAATGGCTTTGATCGGCTCCACACGACGGTCCAGGGCCACTCGGGTGCCCCCGGTGGTCCTGGCCTTCGTCCTCGTCCCGCTGCTCGTCGAGGCGTTCTGGGTCTTCTGGCCGGCCCTCCAGGGCTTCTACCTCTCCCTGACCTCTTGGGACGGTCTGTCGGCCCCGAAGTTCGTCGGCCTCGGCAACTTCAGCGAGATGGTGCACGACGAGGTCTTCCGCACCGCCGCGGTCAACACGGTGCTGTGGCTGCTGCTCTTCGGCGGGCTGTCCGCCGCCCTCGGGCTCGGTGCCGCGCTGCTGCTCCAGCAGGAGCGGCGCGGCATCGGCTTCTACCGGGCGGCGCTCTTCCTGCCGGTGGTCTTCTCACTGGTCGCGACCGCGCTGGTGTGGCAGGCCATGTACCAGCCGGACGGCCTGATCAACAACGTGCTGGAAGCCATCGGTCTGGGCGGCTTGAAGCACGCCTGGCTCGCCGACCAGGACACCGCCTTCTACGCGGTGATCGTGCCCGCGCTGTGGCGCCAGGTCGGCTACGTGATGGTGCTGTACCTGGCCGGCCTCAAGGGCATCGACCCCGTGCTGTACGAGGCGGCGAAGGTCGACGGCGCCACCCGCCTGCAGCAGTTCCGGCACATCACCCTGCCGCAGCTGCGCAGCGTCAACGCGGTCGTCCTGTCGGTGATCGTCATCGACTCGCTGCGCTCGTTCGACGTGGTGTGGGCGCTCACCCGCGGCGGCCCGTACCACTCCTCCGAACTGCTGAGCACCTACATGTACTCCACCGCGTTCCAGTCGCTGCGCCTGGGATACGGCTCCGCACTCGCCGTCGTCATCTTCGTGCTGGCCTTCGGCGTCATCGCGAGCTACCTCGTGCGCGCCTTCCGGGAGGCCGACTCATGACCGCCACCCACGCCACCACGGACCTCAAGGACGCCGAGGGCCCGGCGGGCCGGCCCGGCCCGGTCGAGGTCGCGGCGCCCCGCCGCCCCGCCCTGAGCGGCCGCGCCCTGCGCACCGCCGGCTTCCACCTCTCCGCGGGCCTGATCTCCGCGGTGTGGCTGCTGCCGATCGCCCTCGTCCTGGTCACCAGCACCCGGACGTTCGACGACATCGCCGCGCACGGCGTCGGCAGCTGGCCGCACTCGTTCACCTTCGACAGCTTCCGGCAGGCGTGGGTGGACGGCGGTCAGCAGCGCGCCCTCATCAACAGCATGCTGGTCACCATCCCCACCGTGGTGCTCTCGCTAGGCCTCGCGTCCATGGCGGCCTTCGCGCTCAGCCGCTACGACCTGCCCTTCCGGCGCGTCCTGCTGCTGCTCATGCTCGGCGGCAACCTGCTGCCCCCGCAGATCCTGCTGATCCCGGTCTCCAAGCTCAGCGAAATGCTCGGCATCTACGACCAGTTGTACGCCCTCATCGGCGTGCAGGTCGGCTTCGGCGTCGGCTTCTACGTCTTCGTCCTGCACGGATTCATGCGGGCGATCCCCGGCGAGATCCAGCAGGCCGCCGTCATCGACGGCGCGAACCCGTGGCAGATCTACTGGCGGGTCATCCTGCCGCTGGCCCGCCCGGCGCTGGCCGCGCTGACCGCCCTGTCGTTCACCTGGATCTTCAACGACCTGCTGTGGGCCATCACGGTGCTGCGCACCGACTCCCAGATGCCCATCACCGCCTCCCTCATCGGGCTGCAGGGCCAGTACGTGTCCATGTGGAACGTGATCGCGGCCGGCTCGGTGATCGCCGCCGCCCCGACGGTGGCCGTCTTCCTCCGCTTCCAGCGCCACTTCGTGGCCGGACTGAACCTCGGAGCCGTCAAGTGACCGTGCACGACCGGTGGCTGCTGCGCACCGACACCACCACCTACGCAGTCACCCTCGGCGGCGACGACCGCTGGGCCGAACTCGCGGCCTGGGGGCCGCACGGCGTCGAGGACGGGCCGTCGCCCATGGACTGGTCGCGGCGCACTCACTTCATCGTGCCCGCCGACGCCGCCCCGGCCGAGTACATCCCGTACGGGCTGCGGCCGTTCACCGGCGCCGACCTGGTCGCCTCCCGTCCCGGCGGCGACCGCGGCAGCTGGTGGCGATTCACCGGCGCCACACAGGACGGCGACCGGGCGCTGCGCCTGGAGTTCGCCGACGACGTCCTCGGGCTGCGTACGACGCTCCGCTACGAGACGGTGCCCGGCACGGACGTCGTGCTGCGCTGGACGGAGCTGACCTGCACCGGCGAGACCGAGGTACGCCTGGAGCGCTTCGACTCCGCCGCCGTCAATGTGCCCGTCCAGGGCGGCGCGCGGATGACGTACCTGGCCGGACAGTGGTCGCAGGAGTTCCAGCTGAAGCACGTGGAGCTGGAGCGCGGCCGCTTCGAGATGGAGAGCACCCAGGGCTCGGCCGGGCACGCCTACCACCCCTGGCTCGCGGTCCAGGACGCCGCCGCCCCCGCCGAGGGCGCCACCCCCACGTACGGCATCGCCCTGGAGTGGTCAGGCAACTGGCGGATCACCGCCGACGCCGAGCCCGGCGGCGCCGTACGCGTACGCGCCGGCCGCGTGCCCCACGAGGGCGCGGTCCGCCTCGCCCCCGGCGCCACCCTCGTCACACCCCGGCTGGCCTGCGCCTTCAGCCCGGACGGGCTCGACGGGCTGGCCCGCGTGTGGCACCGCTACGAGCGGTACCTCACCGGCGACCGGATCCACCGGCGGCGCAGGGTCCTCTACAACTCGTGGGAGGCGACCGGCTTCGACGTCGACGCCGCAGGGCAGCTGGAGCTCGCCAGGACGGCCGCGGACCTGGGCGCCGAACTGTTCGTCGTCGACGACGGCTGGTTCACCGGGCGCGCCGACGACACCGGCGGTCTCGGCGACTGGGATCCGGACCCGGTCGAATTCCCCGGCGGGTTCGACCGGTTCGTCGAGGACGTCCGCGCCCTCGGCATGGACTTCGGCCTCTGGGTGGAGCCCGAGGGCATCAGCCCCCGCTCCAGGCTCTACGCGGAGCACCCCGAGTGGGTGTACCGGATCGAGGGCCGGCCCGCGACGCTCGTACGCAACCAGCTCCTGCTCGACCTCGGCCGCGAGGACGTCCAGGACTTCGTCATCGGCACGCTCGACCGGCTGCTCGGCTCGTACGCCATCAGCTACCTCAAGTGGGACATGAACCGGCCGCCCACCGAGCGCGGTCGCCCCGGCCACCCGGCCGGTCCCGACCCCGAGCTCCAGGACCTCGACGCCGCTCACGCCGCCGGCTACCTGCGCGTTTTGGACCACCTGCGCACCGCCCACCCGCACGTCACCGTCGAGGGCTGCGCAGGCGGTGGCGCCCGCGTCGAGCACGCCACCCTCGCCCGCACCGACGTGATGTGGCCCAGCGACAACACCGCGCCCATGGACCGGCTGCGCATCCAGTACGGCTATCTCCACGCGCACGCCCCGCACACCATGAGCTCCTGGGTCACCGACGCCCCCGGCGTCTTCGACCCGCGCCCCCGCTCCCTCGCCTTCCGGTTCGTCAACTCCATCGCCGGAGTCCTGGGCATCGGCGCCGACATACGCCACTGGACGCCGCAGCAGCGCGCCGAGGCCACCGAGTGGATCGCCCGCTACAAGGAAGTCCGCGACATCGTCCACCACGGCGAGGTGAGTCTGCTCGGCAGCCCCGCCGACCCGACCTGCGGCATCCAGTACGAGGAACCCGGCGGCGCCCGACTGGTGGTGACGGCCTGGAACACCGGCCCGCTCGACGGCGCGCCCCTGGTGCCCGGCCGGGCCGCCCGGCTCCGACTGCGCGGCCTGAGACCGGACGCCGGCTACACCGACACCGCGACCGGCATCCGCTACAGCGGGGCGTACCTGCTCCACTCGGGGCTGCCGTTCGCCTGGACCGCCGGACACGACGCGGAGCTGACCGTGCTGGCCCGGCAGTGACGACGACGGAAGAATTCGCCCCACCCCTCGAACATCTGCACCCCACCTCCCTCTCGAACAGGAGACGACCCACCTCATGAACCCAGCCGCCCGCTTCACCAACCGCGTCGCCGTCGTCACCGGCGCCGCGTCGGGCATCGGCGCGGCCACCGCGGCACGCCTCGCCGCGGAGGGCGCGGCCGTCGTCCTGGTCGACATCGCCGCCGAACGCGGCGAGGAAGCCGCCGAGCGGCTGCGCAAGGACGGGGCCCGGGCCCTCTTCGTCGCCGCCGACGTCGCGAGCGAGGACGACTGGCAGCGAGTGATCACCGCCGCTCACCGCTTCGGGCCCGTGGGCGTCCTGGTCAGCAACGCGTACACGGTGGCGGTCGCACCGGCCCACGAGACCAGCCTCGCCTCCTGGGAACGGCAGCTCTCGGTCAACCTCACCGGCGCCTTCCTGGGCGTCAGGGCGACACTGCCCGACCTGCGCGAGCACCAGGGCGCCGTGGTGCTCATCTCCTCCGTCCACGCCCACCGGGGGATCCCCGGCCACCCGGCGTACGCGGCGAGCAAGGGAGCGCTGCTGTCGCTGTGCGGTCAGCTCGCCGTCGAGTACGGCCCCGGGGTACGGGTCAACGCCGTACTGCCGGGACCGATCCTGACCGCCGCCTGGGACCGGGTCCCGCAGGCCGAGCGCGAGCTCAGCGTCGCCGAGACCGCGGCCCGCCGCTTCGGCACCCCCGAGGAGGTCGCCGCCGCCGTCGCCTTCCTCGCCGCCGACGAGGCCTCCTACATCACCGGATCGAGTCTGCTCGTGGACGGCGGCTGGAGCGTCAGCAAGGCCTCCGCGTGACGGGACCGACCGCTCCAGCCACCGACCGACCAGCAAGAAAGGCAAACACATGACGCCATACGCGCGCCGCGGAGTGCACGGCCAGACCGTGGAGACCCTTGCCCGCCGGGTACTCAGCGGCGAGATCCCCGAGGGAGCGACGCTCGACATGGCGGCCCTGCAGAGCGAACTGGACGTCAGCCTGACCGCCCTGCGTGAATCCCTCAAGGTGCTCGCGGCCAAGGGCATGGTCGACGCCCGGCAGAAGCGCGGCACGTTCGTACGGCCCCGCTCCGACTGGAACCTGCTCGACGCCGACGTGCTGCGCTGGCAGTTCTCCGAGAGCAGCGGCACCGGCGCCGACCCCGCGCTGCTCCGCAACCTCGGCGAGGTCCGCGGCATCATCGAACCCGCCGCCGTGCGGCTGGCCGCGGCCCGCCGCACCGACGCCGACCTCGAGGCACTGGAGGCGGCACTGACCGCGATGGGCCAGGAGGGCGGCGCGAGCGACGCCGTCGAGGCCGACCTCGCCTTCCACCGGGCGCTGCTCGCGGCCACCCACAACGAACTGCTGGAACGCATGGAGATGGTCATCGAGTCCGGCCTGGCCCAGCGCGATCGGCTCGTGCACAGCGCCCCCCACAGCGAGGACCCGGTCCCCAGCCACCGCGCCGTCCTCGACGCCGTGCGCGACCGGGACCCCGACGGCGCGGAACACGCCATGCGCGCCCTGCTCGACCAGGCGACGCGCGACCTCGACAAACTCAGCGGTCCGTCCGCGCCCGAGGGCGCGGACGGCTCCACCCACGAGAAGGACGGTCAGGCACAGTGAAGATCGCGCGCGTCGAGACCTTTCTCGTCCCGCCCCGGTGGCTGTTCTGCCGCATCGAGACCGACGACGGGGCCGTCGGCTGGGGCGAGCCGGTGGTGGAGGGCCGGGCCGAGGTGGTCCGGTCGGCCGTCGAGGTGCTGGCGGAGTACCTGGTGGGCCAGGACCCGCTGCGCATCCAGGACCACTGGCAGGTGCTGAGCAAGGGCGGCTTCTACCGGGGCGGCCCGGTCCTCTCCAGCGCCGTCGCCGGCATCGACCAGGCCCTGTGGGACATCGCGGGCCGCGCCCTCGGGGTGCCGGTGCACACCCTGCTCGGCGGCCCGGTCCGCGACACCGTCCGGGTGTACGCCTGGGTCGGCGGCGACGAACCCACGCGGCTCAAGGAGGAGGTCACCGCCCAGGTGGAGGCCGGCTTCACCGCCGTCAAGATGAACGCAGCCGGGCGCACCCCGCCGATCGGCAGCCCCGCAGAGACGGCTGCCGTCGTCGAGCGCGTGGCGGCCGCCCGCGAGGCCCTCGGCCCGCACCGCGACGTCGCCGTCGACTTCCACGGCCGCTTCAGCGCCGCCAACGCGCGCCGCGTACTCCACGAGATGGCCCCGCTGCACCCGCTGTTCGTCGAGGAACCCGTCCTGCCCGAGCAGGCGCACCTGCTGCCCGGTCTGGTCGCCGCCTCGTCCGTGCCGCTGGCCACCGGCGAACGGCTCTACGGGCGGGCCGACTTCCTCCCGGTGCTGACCGCGGGCGTCGCCGTGGCCCAGCCGGACCTGTCGCACGCCGGAGGGATATCGGAGGTCACCCGGATCGCCTCGCTCGCCGAGACCTTCGGGGCCCACCTGGCGCCGCACTGCCCGCTCGGTCCCATCGCGCTGGCCGCCAGCCTCCAAGTCGCCTTCGCCACACCCAACTTCCTGATCCAGGAGCAGAGCCGGGGCATCCACTACAACAAGGACGCCGACCTCCTGTCCTACCTGGTCGACACCGAGCCCTTCCGCTTCGTCGACGGCCAGGCGCACCGCACCGGACTGCCCGGACTCGGCATCGCCGTCGACGAGGTGGCGGTCCGCGCCGCCGACCGGTCCGGCCACGCCTGGCGCAACCCCGTCTGGCGGCACGTCGACGGCTCCTTCGCCGAATGGTGAGCGCCACGCGGTTGCCCGTCCGCGTCGCCACCGACCCGGACCACGGCGGACGCTGGACGTCACTGACCGCCGGTGGCCGCGAGTGGCTGTGGCACCGCGACGAGCCCCGCCGCCGCGTGGTCCGGCCCGGTGACCCCTTCGCCGACGCCGGCGGCCTGGAGGAGTGCGTGCCCACCGTGCGCGGGCTGCCCGACCACGGGGACGCCTGGTCGCGGCCCTGGCGGAGGGCGGGGGAGGAGGACGTCGCGGAGTGCCCCGACTTCCGCCTGATCCGGCGCATCGGCGAGCGAGGGGACGCGGTCGTCGCCGACTACACGCTCGCCGCCGAGCCCGGCTACCGCTTCGTGTGGGCCGCCCACGCCCTGCTCGACCTCTCCCCGGCCGCCCGGATCGGCGTCGTCGGACCGGCGGCGACCCGGCTCTACCCGGACGAGGGCGACCGCTGGGTCGCCGGCAACTGGCCCGGCGTCGACGGCGTACCGCTGGACCGGCTCGGCCCGGACGACGGGAGCGCCGTGGGAGCGGTCGTCCTCACCTCCCGGGTGTCCGTGCACGACGGCGCCGACACGCTGCACCTGTCCGTCGAGGCCGCCGGGCAGCCCGTCGCCGTCGCCCTCTGGCGCAACCTCGGCGGCTTCCCCCAGGGCGCGCCGTACCGCTCGATCGGCGTCGAGCCGATGCTCGGCCGCGTCTTCGACCGCGCCGCGGCGGCCCACGGCGACACCGCCACAGTGCCGCCGGCCGGCGAGGTCACCTGGCGGCTCACCGTCACCGCGACCCGCCGCCCTTGAACCACCGTCACCAGAAGGGATCCAGGATGAACCTGCTCGCCGAGCTGCGCGCCCACCGGCTGCTCGCCATCGTCCGCGGCAGCGACCCGGACGCCGCGCTGACCACCGTACTCACCCTCGCCGAGGAGGGCGTCACCCTCATCGAGGTCTCCCTCTCCGGGCGCGACGCGCTCGACGTCATCGCGCGGGCCCGCACCGCGCTCGGCCCCGACGCGACGCTCGGCGCCGGAACCGTGCTCAGCTCCGACGACGCCAGGGCCGCCCAGAAGGCCGGCGCCGCCTTCCTCGTCACCCCGGGGGTCAGCGACGGCATCGCCACCGGGCGGGAACTCGAACTCCCCGTGCTCGCCGGCGTGATGACGCCCACCGACATCCTCCAGGCACAGCGGCTCGGCGCCGACGCCCTCAAACTCTTCCCGGCAGGCAGCGCGGGGGGCCCCGGCTATCTGCGGGACCTGCGCGGACCCTTCCCGGACCTGCCCTTCGTACCCGTCGGGGGAGTGGACGCGGCGGCAGCCGCCGACTACCTGCGCGAGGGAGCCATCGCCGTCGGCGTCGGATCGCCCCTGATCGGCGACGCCGCCGAGGGCGGCGACCTCACCGCCCTGCGTGAGCGCGCCCGCGCGTTCCTGGACGTCGTCCGCGCGGACACCCGCCCGTGACCGCCCCCGCGGTCCTGGGGAGGGACCGCCTCGAACTGGGCGAGGGCATCCGCTGGACGGACGGCCGCGCCGTGCTGACGGACATCCTCACCGGCCGGCTGCTCGCCGTGCCCGACGGACCCGACGCGCCGCTCGCCCCGATCACCCGACTGCCCTGCCCGCTGGGCGCCGTGGCACCGGTGGAGGGGCACCCCGGCCACTGGATCGCGGCGGCGGGCACCGGCATCTGCCGCATCGACCCCGCGGGCCGCGTCGACTGGATCGCGCGCCCCGAGGAGGACGCACCCGTGCCGATGCGGATGAACGACGGCGTCGCCGACCCGCACGGCCGCTTCTGGGCGGGCAGCATGGCGTACGAGGCCACCCAGGACGCGGGCTCCCTCTACCGCGTCGACCGCGACGGCCGCGTCACCCGCGTCCTGCGGGACGTCACGATCCCCAACGGCCCGGCCTTCAGCACCGACGGCACCGTCATGTACCTCGCCGACAGCGCACGGGGCGTCATCCGCCGCTATCCGGTCGACCCCGTGACCGGCGACCTGGACACCCCCGAACACTTCGTCACCCTCGGCTCCGGCAGCCCCGACGGCATGACCACCGACATCGAGGGCTGCCTGTGGACCGCCGTCTGGGGCACCGGGCAGGTCCACCGCTACCGCCCCGACGGGGGCCTCGACCGGATCGTCGACCTGCCCGCCGGACAGCCCGCGGGACTCTGCCTCGGTGGCCCCGACGGCCGTACGCTCCTCGTCACCAGCGCGCACATCGGCCTGCCCGTCCCGGGACCCCTCGACGGCGCCGTCTTCGCGCTCCGGGTCGACGTTCCCGGCGCCCCGGCCGCCCCGTACCGCCCGGCGGTCCCCTCCGTTCTGGCCCCGGCGGACCGCGCCGACACACCCTAGGAAACCCACCATGAGCACCTACCGGCCACTGCGCCCCGGCCCCGTGGTCTGCGTCGGCGAGACCATGGCAGCCCTCGCCCCCGACCCCCTCGGGCCGTTGGACGGCGCCGACCTGCTGCGCGTCGACATCGCGGGCGCCGAGTCGAACGTCGCCCTCTACCTCGCCGACCACGGCATTCCCGCCCGCTGGGTCTCCGCGGTCGGCGACGACCCCTTCGGCCGTCGCGTCCGCGCCCGGATCGCCGCAGGCGGCGTCGACGTGAGCGGCGTGCGCACCGACCCGCAGCGGCCCACCGGACTGCTGCTCAAGGACCCGGGCCCGCGCGGGCACGGCACCCGCGTCCACTACCACCGCGCCGGATCAGCCGCCTCGGCCCTCACCCCCGACGTGCTCGACGATCCGGCGGTGGCGGGCGCCGCACTCGTCCACCTCAGCGGCATCACCCCCGCCCTGTCGCCCGGCTGCCGCGCCCTCGTCGAACGCGCGCTGCGCCCCGACCGACCGTGGCCCGTCAGCTTCGACGTCAACCATCGCCCCGCGCTGTGGGACGGCCGCTCCGCCGCCGACGTGCTGCGGCGGCTCGCAGACCGGGCCGACATCGTGCTCGTCGGCCTCGACGAGGCCCAGGCCCTGTGGGGGGACGAGATCACCGACGCCGAACGGGTCCGCGAACTCCTGTCCGGCCCGCACGTGCTCGTCGTGAAGGACGGAGACCGCGCCGCCACCGCCTTCGTGGGGACCGCTGCCCACAGCGTGCCCGCCCTGACCGTGCGCGTCGCCGAGCCGGTCGGCGCCGGCGACGCCTTCGCCGCCGGATTCCTCAGCGGTCTGCTGCGGCAGCTGCCCGTGGACCGCGCCCTGCGACTGGGCCATCTGACCGCGGCCTCGGCCCTGAGAGTCGCCGCAGACCACGGCCCGCTGCCGGACCCCGCCCTCGTCGCGGCGCTCCTGGACGCCGACGAAGATACCTGGCGGGTCGCCGTGATCGACTGATTTCTCCGGACAGGAGGGTCCGGGGTGCTTCGAGTGCAGGGCTCAGCGCAGGATGTCGTCCTGATGTTCCGCTGCCGACACTTCCTCAGCGGCGGATTCCATAGACCCGCAGGTTGCCGGAGTGAATAACTAGATAGTTACTTGCTAGGGTGGCACGCATGCCGCAGGACTCCAGTGCCACTAAGGCCCGGCTGCTCGACGCCGCCTTCAGAGAATTCGCCGCCTACGGCATCGCCGGCGCCCGAGTGGACCGCATCGCGGAGGCCGCGGGGGCGAACAAGCGGCTGATCTACGCCTACTTCGGCAACAAGGAGCAGTTGTTCGACCAGGTGTTGCGACAGGCAATGACGGCGGGAGCCGAGTCGGTGCCGTTCGACGTCGAGGACCTGCCCGGATACGCCGGCGCGATCTTCGACCACCTCGTCGCCCGGCCGGACCTGATGCGCCTACGCCTGTGGAAACTACTGGAGCGCCCCTCCGTCACCGGACTCGAACCGGACGCCTTCCGGCGCAAGGCCACCGAAGTGGCCGACGCGCAGCAGCGTGGCGAGCTCGCCCAGGGGATGGAGCCCGCCGATCTCCTGACCATGGTTCTCGCCGCGGCCCAGGCGTGGTTCTGGGCTGCCGAGGACGTCGGCCCCGAGGAGGTCAGCCAGTCCTGGTCGCCGCGGCGGCTGGCCCTGCACCGCTCGGCGGTCGTCGAAGCCGCCCGCCGGATGAGCGAGCCGAAGGCCGCCGACGAGTAGCGGCCCCCTGTGGGCACGCACGCACGCACGGCGCATGGCGGGTGTGTCCCTCAGGTCGGGAAGCGTTACGGCAGTCGCGGGTACGCCTTTCTGCATGACCTGCATGACCTGCATGACCTGCATGACCTGCATGACCTGCATGACATCGACAACGGCGTCACCGTCGACCGCGTCACCGCCAGTGAGGAAGGCATCCGGTCGGGCGTCGGGCGGTCGCGGACCCGCCACGGCCCAGTCGCCTCATCGACTGTCCAGCTCGGGCGGCGGGACGATCTGCCGCTTGAGGATCTTGCCGGTCGGCCCCTTCGGCAGCGCGTCCGTGATCCATACCTTCCGCGGATACTTGTAGGCGGCGACCTGATGCTTTACGTACTCACGCAGTTCTTCGGCCGTGGTTCGGGCGCCCGGCTTGAGAACGACCGCCGCACCGACCTCCTCACCGAGATCGGCGCTGGGCAGGCCGATGACCGCGGCGTCGGCGACCGCCGGATGCTCGTACAGCACATCTTCGACCTCGCGGGGGTACACGTTGTAGCCGCCTCGAATGATCACGTCCTTCGTCCGTCCGATGATCCAGAAGTACCCGTCCTGGTCGACCCGGCCGATGTCGCCGGTGTACAGCCAACCGTCCCGGATCGTGGCGGCGGTCGCCTCGGGGCGTTGCCAATACCGCTTCATCACGTTGTGCCCGCGGATCGCGATCTCGCCGCTTTCCCCGTGCGGTACCTCCCTGCCGTCGGCGACCACCCGCATCTCGACGCCCCGGATCGGGGTGCCGACCGAACCGGGCTTGTGCCCGGCCTGCAAGGTGTTGAACGAGGCGACGGGCGAGGTCTCCGACAGTCCGTACCCTTCGAGCACGACGCAGTCGAACGCGGCCTGGAAGTCGTGCAGCACCTGGGCCGGCATGGCCGCGCCACTGGTGACGGACACGCGCAGCCGGGAGACGGGGTACGCGTCCCGGTCGGGCTCCCGCACCAACCTGCTGAACACCGTCGGCACCGCGGCGAAGACGCTCACTCCGTGCTCGCCGAGGATTCCCAGTGCCTTCCCGGCGTCGAAGCGCGGCAGCAGGGTGAGGCACGCGCCGGAGACGACGGCCGCGTTGAGGGTGCAGGTCTGTCCGAACGCGTGGAATAGGGGCAGCCCACCGAAGATCACGTCGTCGGCGGTGAGCTGGACCAGCTCGTTGGCCACGATGTCGCAGTTGCGGGTGAGGTTGGCGTGGGTCAGTTCGGCGCCCTTCGGCTCACCGGTCGTTCCCGAGGTGTAGAGAATCACCGCCGTGTCGTCCTTGTGCCGGTCGGCCAGGTCCTCGACGGACGGGGCGGACGTGAGCAGAGAATCGAATGCGCCAGGACTGACGACGACCACCTCGCCTTCGGCCTGCTGCGCACCGGCCCGCGCCTCGTCGGCGAAGGCGTGCCAGGCGAACAGGAGCCGGGCGCCCGAGTTGCTGAGGTAGTAGGCGACCTCGCGGGACTTGAGCAGGGGGTTCATCGGCACGACGATGCCGCCGGCCCTGAGTACGCCGAAGTACACGAGAGCGAACTCAGGGACGTTGGGCAGCATGATCGCCACTCGGTCCCCGGGTTTCACGCCATGGTTGCGGAGCAGTCCGGTCATGTGGGCGCTGCCCTGGTCGAGCGTGCGATAGGACACGACGGCGTCCTCGAGACGGAGCGCGGCGCGATCCGGATGAGTCCGGGCGCTGCTCACCAAGCGGGATGCGAGGTTCATGCCAGCTCCTCTCCTCGACTCTCTGGGTCTTTCGGCCGCGCAGCCCCTTGAGTACCTCGGCTCGAAGGCTCCTTCGCGTCAGCCCCCCGTGAAATGCACCGGTGATGCCGCCACTGGCGACGGAAGCGCGCAGCTTCTCCGCCGCCGGGGCTGGTGTCAGCGGCCCTGCCAGTGCGGTGAGCGCCTCTCGGCGAAGGCGTGGGCGCCCTCCTGGGCGTCGTGGGACGCCAGGACCGGGGCGACGATCCGGTCCTGCTCGACAAACGCGTCGTCGTCGCTGAACGCTCGCCGCTCGTTGACGACGCGTTTGATGGCTGCCACGGCCAGGGGCGCGTTGTGCGCGATGCTGGTGGCGAGTTCCAGGGCCCGGTGCAGGGCCTGGCCCGGATCTGTGAGGTGGTTGACCAGGCCCAACCGCTCTGCGCGTTCGGCGGGCAGCGGCTCGCCGGTCAGCAGTAGCTCCAGGGCTATGTTGCGCGGGATGCGCTCGGGCAGGCGAACCATGCCCCCTTCGGGTGGCACGATGCCGTAGTGGACCTCGGTCTGACCGAAAGTGGCGTTCCGCGCGGCCACGATCATGTCGCAGGCGAGCGCCATCTCGGTCCCGCCGCCCAGCGCGTAGCCCTCGACGGCGGCGATGAGCGGGGTCTTGATCCGGGCGCGGGTGATGCCGGCGAAGCCCCGTCCTTCGACGATGGGCTTGTCTCCGGCCGCGAAGGCCTTGAGGTCCATACCTGCGCTGAAGACGCCGCCGGCCCCGGTGAGGATGCCGACCAGGAGGTCGTCACGGGCCTCCAGGTGATCGACGGCAGCCGCCAGGGCCCTGGCGGTGGCGCCGTCGATGGCGTTGCGAGCCTTCGGCCGGTCGATCGTGATCACGAAGATGCCGTCGGTCTCCTCAGTTCGTACGGTCGGCGTGTCGTTGGCCGTAGTCATGATGGTGTTTCCCTTCTTCCGTCGCGTTGCCGAGTCGCGGCTTCAGCCGACTGCTTCGGCCTTGCGCAGCTCCTCGATTCCGGCGGCGTCGAAGCCGAGGTCGCGGAGCACGGACTCGGTGTGTTCGCCCAGGTCGGGGGCCGGGGCCGGACGGACCTTCTGTTCCTGGTCCAGTCGGACGGGGCTGTCGACGGTCAGGTGCGGGTCGTCGCTGCCGTCGTGGATCGGCACGAACACCCGGTTGGCGAGGAACTGGGGGTCCTGGGCGCACTGTTCGAGCGTCCGGACGACCCCGTACGTGAGGCCTGCGGCGTCGAGGACCTCGCGCCACTCGGCCAGGGAGCGAGTCGCGAACGTCCTGTCCAACAGGGTAACGATCTCGGCGGCGTGGGCGCGACGGCTCGGGGTGTCGGCGTAGCGCGGGTTCTCCGCTGCCTCGATGACTGATGGCCTTGAGGAGGAGCGGGACCTGCTTGTCCTCGTTGACGAAGACGAGGACGATCCAGCGGTCGTCCGCCGTGCGGTACATGTCCACGAGTGCGTTGGGCGGGACGGACCGGTCGATGGGGCGGGGAGACGGGCATCCTCAATTCGGTCCGGGCCGAGAGGTGTTCCGCGCGTCGTGAACGGGTCACCAGCCGTTGTGGTCCAGGTGGACCACAACGGCGTGCCCTGGCGGAACGGGAAGAAGACGAGGCTTCGACGAGGCGGTTGTACTGAACGTCGTACACGACCAGTCCTGGACGACTGGATTTGCCAGCACGTTGCGCAGACGGCCCGCCGTGCGTTCGCCGATCTTGCCGGCGTCCTCGCGGGCGCGATCCACGATGCCTAGGCCGCAGGGGAAGTGGCCGACCATGTCGACTGCTCGGCTCTGGGGTATCTGCTGCTGAGCGTCATCAGAGGCATCGATTCCCTTGCCAAGGCGGATGCCGACGCCACGACGCTCGAGCAGGCAAGCCGGAATACAGCCGATGTGCAGGCACACCCCGCCCCAGAAACGACCCTCCACGATGGCCGTACGAAGCCCCAGCTGCGCAGAGCGGATGGCAGCCACATATCCGCCGGGACCGCACCGAGGACGACGACATCGAAGTCAGTGTCCATCCCATCTCTCCATTGGCGTCGGATGGCCTTGGGTAATCCCGCCGTCGCTGTTCACGGCGCTGGATCCAGGAGCTCCACAGGGCCGGACAACGCCGCGCGCACCCGGCGGGAGACCTCATCGACCAGTACCTCGGGCAGGTCGCGGCTGATCGCGTCCATGGTCTGCGCCGCCACCTCCGCAGCCGGCACTTTCGGCACGTCGAGACCCGCGGTGGCGTCGGTGTCCACAAGGCCCACATGCACCCCGACGACCAGTGTCCCCTGCTGTCGCAGACCAACGCGCAATGCATTGGTCAGCGACCACTCAGCGGCCTTCGACGCCGCATAACTGGGCCACGGCTTGTTCACCCGCCACGACGCCACCGACAGCATGTTGACGAGAGTTCCGCCGCCGTTGGCCGCGAGCACCGGAGCGAAGGCCCGCGAGACCGCCCAGGTGCCCAGGTAGTTCACCTCCAGCTCGCGCCGCGCGCCCTCCAGAGATCCCTCCAACAGGCTCGGCCCGGCCTGGATGCCGGCGTTGTTGATCACGATGGTCGCGTCGGACGCCGCCACCGCCGCAGCCGCGATCTGGTCCTCGTCGGTGACATCGAGACGCAGCGTCTCGACCCCCGGCTCACGGACGCTCTCGGGGTCGCGGACACCCGCGTACACCTTGGCTGCGCCCCGGGCGAGCAGAGCACGGGTGAAGGCGAGTCCGATACCCCTGTTCGCGCCGGTCACCAGCGCGACCGATCCTTTGACCTCCATGGCCGGACACCTCGTTTTCGTAAGTTGCCGCCGTGCCGAGAGAACCGCGGACTCCCTATCTGGACACCTCCAGCCAAGGGATGGGTAGGCGGGCTGCAGCTTGACTCTGCACTCCGCAAGCCCATGGCGCCCCTTCCAAGAAGGCAGCCACGCGACCAACACAGCCCGAACATCGGCACCGCTCGCCGTCTGACGAGTAACCGGGGACTCAACCCAGGGTTTCGCATCAGAAACGGCACCGCATCACGTGGAGCGCGTGGTCCCGGCGCGGTTGGTGACCACGAGCTACTGGCTCGGCCAGGTGAGCAGCGCG
Organism: Streptomyces sp. NPDC111507; assembly: GCF_055638955.1. Classification (NCBI taxonomy): domain Bacteria; kingdom Bacillati; phylum Actinomycetota; class Actinomycetes; order Kitasatosporales; family Streptomycetaceae; genus Streptomyces; species Streptomyces sp. NPDC111507. The sequence continues at coordinate 437,728 of NZ_JBVKBU010000007.1, forward strand.
CGGGGGGCCAGGCCACTATGCCGGCCGGCCTCCGAAAGGCTGAGGTCCAGTACTTCGGGCGTGAGGAACCGCGGACACGACCCCGCCGCCGGTTTCTGGCACCGACCCCCACGCCGCGGACAGCTCCGTTGCTGGTGAAACCACTCCGCACAAAACCGTCGGTCGGCGGACTCGCCCCCGTCGTCCCGTGCTGTGCGTAGTCGCTGCGGCTGCACCACATGGTCTGGCCGCATCAAGGGCCTATTTTTCCCGCCGACCAGATCTGCTTCGTGCCGTCAACTCACGTGACCTCGTGCGCGAACAAAGAGTAGTCGCGGTGCTTGCAGGCGGCGTCGTGATGCGTCGCCGAACGATAGAGAGCGACGGTGCTTTCCGGGAGCACATTACGCCCGTCAAGACAGCGTGCGAACAGGTGTTCCGGACTTCCATGCGGCGATGTCCTCGACCGCGTCCCGATAGAAGACCTCATACAGATCCCGACTTACGTAGCCGATATGAGGTGTCACCACAGCGTTGCTCAGTGAACGCAGAGGGTGATCGGCCGGAAGGGGTTCGCGATCGAAGACATCCAGCGCCGCTGAACCGATCCTCTTCTCGGCCAACGCCCTCAGTAGCGCCGCCTCGTCCACCACGGGCCCGCGCGAGGTATTCACCAAAATCGCCGTCGGCTTCATGAGGCCCAGTTCGCGCTCACCGACGAGCCCTCGAGTGCGCTCACTGAGTACTACGTGAATGCTCAAGACATCGGAGCGAGTGAACAATTCGTCTCGCGAAACGTATGTCGTTCCTTTCGCCTGCGCGTCCTCGGGTGTCAGGTTCTTGCTCCAGGCGATGGTCTGCATGCCGAAAGCGCGCCCAATCTCCGCTACCGCAGTCCCCAGTCGCCCGAGGCCCAGAACTCCCAGCGTGGCACCCCTGAGGCTCACCCCCAGCCCCTCTTGCCATCCACCTCGGCGAACGGAGTCCACCTGTTGTGGTATCAGGCGTGCTGCGGAAAGGATGAGCCCCCAGGTGAGTTCAACCGTCGGGTACGAGAAATACCCCGTACCGCACACGGTGATACCCGAACGGTGTGCGGCATCCAGATCGATTGCCGCGTTGACCGGCCCGGTGGTGACGAGCAACTTCAGACGTGGCAGTCTTTTCAGGGTTGAGGACGGAAAGGGGGTCCGCTCTCGCATGGCCACCACGACCTCATACTCGGCGAGCGCCGCCACCACCGCCTCCTCGTTTTCGAAGGCTTCAGTGAAGACATATATCTCGGCGTGGAGCGAATCCCAGTCGGCCAGGCCCAGCGCAACGCCCTGATAGTCGTCCAGAATCGCGATTCTCATGCGGAATCCTCCCGTTTTTGCCCATCGGGCCGAAGTTTCGGTGGGCGGGGTTTGAACTTCCTGACGCGGCTGGTCCGGCGAGGGCGGGGGAGCCGCGTCCAGCCGCCCGCGAGGGGAAGGAGGCGAACGGGCGTCCGGAGAAGACCTTTCGACGCATTCCAGGTTCACACGCTACGGACTGTCGCGTGAGGCGAGGACGGGTCAGGCCACCGCGCCGCTTGCCAGGCCACCGCACCGATGTCATCCGTATGGTCCAAGTCGGTTGGTAGATGGTGGTGTAGATCTGCCGGTGGGCAGCGTCGACGCGTGCACCGAGACACATCGGTCAGGCGCTGTCGGACGAGGCTTTCAGCATCGTGTCGGGCTCTTTCGGCGGCGCGGTGAACGCCGGCTGCCGTGTGGTGCCGTTGCCTGATGGTGAGTGTCTCTCGTCGGTGTCGGCCCAGTGGGTTGTGGGTGTGTCGTCAATGGTGGCTCGGTGTGATGTGGGGCGGCCTTCTCCGGACCGGTGCGGGGTCGGGGCTGTTTGGGGCTGGGGCGACACGGGGGCGGCCGGGCGTTGTTCGGTGGTGCGGAAGGCCAGCAGGACTGCGGAACCCGCGGCCCACAGGATGAGTGTCGCCAGCGGGGCGAGGACGTGGGAGCCCTGGAAGTAGCTGAGGTCGGCGATGGCGCGGACGGCGGCGCCGGGGGGCAGCAGTGCCGACACGGCGCGGGCTCCGCTGGGCATCAGGTCGGTGCCGATGGTCGCGCCGCTGGTGGAGTTGCCGACCGTAAGCAACAGCAGGGTGGCGAGGGGGATGCCGAGGGGGCCGACGTAGGTGGCCAGCATCTTCGTGGTGAAGGCAGCGGCGGCAGCCAGCAGGGCCAGGACGAAGGCGAGGGGGAGATACGGTGCGGGGACGGCGTTGAGCATGGGGCCGGCGATGGCGGCCGCGACAAGGCCCGACGCTGCGGCGAACCCGGTCATCAGCGTGAAGCGGTGCCGCAGGTGGAGCAGGCTGCTGAGTCCCACGACGCTCTGGGCGAGGGCGAAGCCGGAGAGGGTCACCCCGAAGGAGACGTAGAACCCGGCCAGGCCGCGGGCGTCATACCGGTCGAGCGGCACGATGTCGGAGACGCTGAGGTGCTGGTCGGCGCCGTGTGCGTAGGCGGTGACGAGTTTGGTGACGGCGGTGGTCGTGGACAGGCCGTTCGCGCTCGCGACGTCGAGTTGGAGGCCTTTGCCGTGCGGGCCGGTGCCAAGAACGGCCAGGGTGTCGCGGTGGCGCAGCGCATCGAGTGCCTCGGTGGTGGAGTCGGCGCGCCGGACATCGATCGAGTCGCCCAGGGCCTGCTGAACCTTGTTCGCCAGCTGCGGTCCCGTGACCGCCACGGGTATCCGGTGGGGCTGGGGGTCGCGCATGAGTCCGATGTAGCAGCTCACGAACGCAGAGACGATGACCAGGCCGATTAGGAAGGGTTGCAGCCAGATGCGGATGGGAAGGCGGCGCCTGTGATGCGGGGGGTGGGGCTGGGGATGCACTCCGGGTTTCTCCATGACTGGTGGTAGCTCGACGACAGTGGGATCTGTTCGCGGTGACTCCGCTGGGTGGCTCACCGCCGGGCTACCCCCTCGAGCCGGGCGGCGGTGGCGACGGCCTCGGCGGCGGCGAGTTTCATGCCGGGGGTGATGCGGCCGGCGCGGACGCGGAGGGCTCCGGCGATGATGCCGGGGAACGCGAGGACGTTGTTGATCTGGTGGGGGTAGTCGCTGCGGCTGGTGGCCACGACGGCCGCGTAGCTGCGGGCGATGTCGGGGTGGATTTCTGGAGTGGGGTTGGCCATGGCGAAGATGAACGCTCCCTTGGCCATGGTGGGGACAGCGGTTTCGGGGACCGTGCCGCCGGAGACACCGATGAAGGCGTCGGCGACGGCGAGGGCGTCCTGCAGGGTGCCGGCGAGTCCGGCCCGGTTGGTGGTGACCGCGAGGTCGCGCTTGACGTCGGTCAGGTCGGTCCGACCGCGGTGGATGATGCCGGTCCGGTAGGCGACGGCGATGTCGAGGCGTTCCTGGAGCCTGCGTTCGATCTCGAAGCACCGGGGGGGCGGAGACGTCCTCGAAGTTGATGCCGCCGAAGGAGGGGGCGAGGCGCGCCACCGTTTCCACGATCTCGTCCGTGTCGGTCGTGGCCAGTGCGACGGGGACCGCGTCCACGGCGCCGAACTGCTTGAACAGGACCGCTTTGCCTTCCATGACCGGCAGCGAGGCCTGCGGCCCGATGCTGCCGAGGCCGAGCACGGCGGAGCCGTCGGTGACGACCGCGACGGTGTGGGAGGCCCAGGTGTAGTCGTGAACGAGTTCGGGCTGCTCGGCGATCGCGGTGCACACCTCGGCGACGCCGGGGGCGTAGGCGAGGGAGAGGTCGTCGCTGTCGCGCAGCGGCCCCGTCGATGTGATCGCCATCTTGCCGCGGCGGTGCAGCGCGAAGACCGGCTTGCTGTCCCGGCCGACGGCTTCGCGGTACTTGGCTGACGTGGCGCTTTCTGCGTTCATGACTGCTGTTCCTTCGTGCGCGTCGCGCCTGCCTGCCCTGGGCAGGCAAACGCGAGGGCTGCGGTGGAGGTCCGTTCCCCGGGCTGGTGCCGTACGCGACGGCGCGGTTGCTCTGTCGTACCGGCGCCGTGTGCCGTGGTGCCGGGGGCCGTGCGGCCGGCCCGGCCCGGGTCATGGTGTGGCAGCTCTGCCGGGCCTCGGTGCCGGTCATGCGGGCCGGTCATGCGGTGCCGGTCACGGTGGGTGCTGTGCTCCGGGCATCCGTCCTTCATCGGCGGGTGCCCGCGGCATGGGGCGTGGTGCCCGGGGGAGGGTTCCTGCGGCTTTCTGGGGTGGGCCGGTCAGCGGCCCTGGAAGTCGACGGCGGGCCGGGGCTGCTTCGCCTTGAACGCCTTGACGGCGGAGGGGAGGCCCTTGTTGACGTCGTCGGTTTCGAACAGAGGCATGGCGATGTCGAACATCGCCTCGTCCGCGGCGGAGACGCCGCCGACGGCCCAGGCGCGCAGCAGGGCCTTGTGTGCGGCGTAAGCGCGGGTGGGTCCCTTGGCCACCTTGCGAGCGAAAGCGGTCGCCTCGGCCAGCAGGGTGTCGTCGGCGACGACCCGATTGACGACACCGGCGTCGGCCATGACCTTGGCGGGCACCTGCTCGGAGGTGAGTGCCCACTCCGCGGCGCGTGCCCGGCCCGCACGCTCGGCGACCCGGTAGATCCCGCCGAGCAGGGTGACGATGCCCAGGGTCTGCTCGGGGTGGCCGAAGCGGGCCGTCTCGCCGGCGAAGATCACGTCGGCGCGGAGCGCGAGTTCCAGACCGCCGCCGAAGCACAGCCCGTGGACGGCGGCGATCACCGGCAGCGGGAGCCGCTCGAGCTGGTTGAAGACCTGCATGTAGCGTTCGAAGAGGGTCCGCAGTTCACGTACGTCCGCATCCGGCCAGTCGACGATGTCGCCACCGAAGCTGAAGTCCAGGCCCTCGGCGCGCACCAGGACCGCGCGGGCGTCGCTGTGGCCGATCGCCTCCAGCGCTTCGGCGAGGTCGGTGGCCATCTGCGGGTCGATGCGGTTCTGCGGCGGGTTGGTCAGGAGCAGCGTGGCGAGGCCATCGTCGATGGAGTAGGTCAGATGGGGCATGGGTCGTCCTTGCACTCTGTGGGGGGCGTTCGTCAGGAGAGGTGCCGGCGGAACCAGTCGAGGGCGCCGGTGCTCGCCTGGTCGAACTCGGTGGTGTACGGGTCGAAGTGGCCGCCGGGGATCATCTGTAGCCGCTTGGGCTCCAGGGCCTGCTCGAAGGCCGCGAGCCCCGTGTCGGTGAGGGTCACGGTGTCGTTCGCGGCGACCACCATGAGCAGCGGCGTGGGGGAGACCCGGGTGACCCAGGTCCCGGGCTCGTACATGCGGGCCAGTCGGTTGGAGCGGATCGTGACCTCGTTGCTCCACACACCCTCCGGTACGGGCTGGAGGTAGAAGTCGATGGCTTCCTGCGTGCGGTAGGAGGCGGGCACAGCCGGGTCGTCGCCGACGACGGCCTGGGTGCGGGGGGCCTCACCGCGGGCCTGGGCGCGCTCGTCCTCGTCGAAAGCCGCCTCCAGCTTCGTGACCGCTTCCGGCGCGATGCGGCGCCGCCCCTGCTCGAAGCCGCTGATGGTCGGCACCTGGGAGACGACGGCGCGCAGCCGACGGTCGGTGGCACCCAGCACGATCGCGTGGCCGCCGGCGTAGCTGGTGCCCCAGAGGCCGATCCGGTCGGCGTCGACCTCGGGTCGGCTTTCCAGGTAGGAGATGGCGCGGCGCCAGTCGGCGATCTGCCGCCAGGGGTCGATGTCCTGCCGGGGAAGGCCGTCGCTGGCGCCGAAGTTGCGGTGGTCGTGCAGCAGGACGACGAAGCCCGCATCGGCGAAGGCCCGCGCGAAGGGCTCCAGGCCGTGGTCCCTGACCCCGGCATAGCCGTGGGCCATGGTGATCGCCGGGTGGGGGCCGGGACCGTCCGGCAGGAAGAGCCAGCCGCGCAACGTGACCCCGCCGTCGACGTCGAATGCGACATCCTCGCGCTGGACCATGGAACAACCTCCTCGGTGCGGCCAGGGCCGGGCCCTGGCCGGAATGACGGAAACGGGGGCTCAGCCCCGGTGGAAGTACTCGGCGTCGAGGACGCCGTTCAGCCTGCGGCCCAGTTCGGCGGAGAACCGGTGGACGGCGCCCAGCGGCCGGTGGTGGATGGCGGCCCGGACGATCTGCCCGTCCGCGTTCTTCGTCAGGATCGTCACGCCGTCGATCTGCATGCCGCCCAACGCGGTGGCCCGCCACTCCAGGTAGGAGCGCTCCCCGCTGGCGGTCTCCTGGGTGAAGACGAGCGAGTCGTAGATCGTGCTCGCCGCTGCCATCACGTTCTTGACCTGGTCGCGGCCCTCGACCGTGCGGGTGAGGGCGCTCGCGTCCAGCGTCACGTCGGCGGCGAAGGCGTCGCTGAACGCGTTGGCCGACTTCTCCTCGAAGGCGTTGGTCCAGGCCGACACCTGCACGGCAGGCAGCGCGCGGGCCAGGAAGCGATCGAGGTGGCCCGCGACGCGGGTCGGCTGCTCCAAGTGGGCCCAGTGCCCGGTCTGGGCGACCGCCACCGTCTCGGGCGCCGCGAACCGCGGCGCGACCCCCTGGGCGACCGATTCCTCGGTGACGAAGCCGTCGTCCTCGGCGCGCACGATGAGCACGGGCCCCGTGTACCGGCTGGGCTGCTCGCCCGCCGGGTGCCCGTTGTTCCAGCAGTCGGCGGCCTCCCGCACGGTCTCGGGACGCATCCGCGTGCCACTCACCACCAGCCGGTCGAGGTCCGCCTCCGCCAGCGCGGCCGACAGCTGTGTCCTGACCGCGCGCTGCGCGTCGCTGTCACCGCCCAGGGAACGGAAGGTGTCCATCACCTCGTCGGGCTGCCGGGTGCCGGCCAGTGGGACCGGGGTGACCAGGACCAGACCGAGAGCCCGGTCGGGGCGCTGTGCGGCCACCAGCTCGGCCACCGCCGATCCCAGGCTCTGCCCGACGATCACGAAGGGCTTGCCGAGGGCGTCGGCCACGGCGCCCACCTCGTCGGCGAACCGGTCGTAGGTGAACGGCCCGCTCGCCTGCGTACGGTCGCCGCTCCCGGCCAGATCGAGAGTGACGCATTCGATGCCGGGAGTGGTGAGTTCGCCGATCAGGTCGTCCCAGACGTACTGGTCGTCCAGGAAGCCGTGGACGAACACCACAGCGAAGTCCCCCTCGCCCTGCCGCCGGAACCGCACATCGCTCGTTCCGATCCGCTCTGTCCTCATTGCTGTGCTCACTTTCCGGGAGCGACCCTGACCTCGCCCGAGGGGGACCATTCCTTGGTGTTGATCGGGGACCAGTCGGCGGGAAGTCCGTCCAGGCGCTGCATCCGCCGACCGTGCCGGGCTTCGAGCAAGTCCTTGTCCAGGGGGGTGGTGAAGACGTTCTCGACCAGCGTGTACTCGGCGGCCAGGCGTCCCACGGCCGGGAGGGCGGCGGTGTCGATCCGGCCCCGCTCCAGGTAGAGGTCGTCCCGGACATGGAAGCGCACCACCCGGCCCCACACCACGTGGTCGACCATGTCGTCCCCGACGGGGATGATCCGGTCGACGACGCACTCGAAGGAGATCGGCGCGTCCTTGACCCGGGGTGCGCGCACGACTTCGGACGGCTCCTTGCCCAGGTCGAGCGCCTCGAACTCATCCACGTCCGGCTCGAACCCGTATGCCGAACTGTGCATGGCGTCCGCCTGCGGCAGCGTCACCAGGTTGGTGACGAACTCGCCGGTGTCACGGATGTTGATGAAGGTGTCCTTCAGCGTGACGCCGTCCGCCTGCGGCTGCATGGTGATCGAGACCATGGGCGGCTTCCTGCCGACGGCGGTGAAGAACGAGATGGGCGCGAGATTGGCCACGCCCTCGGTCGACACCGTGCTGACCCAGGCCACGGCGCGCGGAATGATGCTTCCGATCAGCAGTTTGTACGCGTGGGCGGCGTCGAGTTCCGCAGCGTCAATGATCATCGTCAGACCTCCATCGATGGGAACGCGGCATGGGAACAGCGCTGCACGCCGTACGACCACTGCCGGGTGCGGCGCCGGGGGGAGGGGCGCTGCACCTCGAGCTCCCGATGGAAATAAGCGTACGGCGTTTGGCTATGTCGCACAAGTCGGGCATTACGGTACCTGGCCGCCACTGCCGGAGAATGTAAGAACATGGCTGCGTCGCGGTTGCCTGTGGCGATAGCGCGGCGGCGCCCGCTGTGGCGACGCTCAGAGTGGGTTGGCCGATGAGGATCCTGGTGCTGGGTGCTGGGTGCTGGGTGCTGGGTGCTGGGTGCAGGCGCGAAGGGCGGATGCTTCGGGGCTCGGTTCGGCTCGACCCGGCTCGGCTTGCGCGGGCGGGCCTGGACGTGAACTTCCTGGTGCGGGCCGCGACCGGGCTGGAGCAGGCCGTGGACGGTATGGCGCCGCGGTCGGTCATCGCCGCCAAGTCGTCGGAGACCACGCCGAGTACGGCGGAGAAATCAAGCAGGAGCTCAGGGGCCGGCTGTATCCGAGCGCGGCCCACCCCGCCATAGGTGGCAGCGGACCAGTACCGGCCCGTGACCGCCTGGACCGTCTTGGCTGTGGCACGTCAGTTGAGATGTCTGGACAGAGCGACGGTGTGTCGGACCAGGTGGGTTGAACATGGTGAGCAGTTCGAGCTCGGCGACGTCGGCGAGTTGGGCCAAGCACCGTTGTCCAGCTGGGAACGGCGACGGGCCCGCGCCGGCCGGTGACGGCGGAGGCGGGCCCAGGTGTGGCGTGCGGTGGCGTCAGCGCTCAGGCGTGAGGCGGCTGGAAGGGGTGCGGTCGGCCTGGCGCGCAGCGGTCACGTTCCGCCGCTGCCCCCAGCAGGCAGGGGGCAGCGGGTCTCGCGACCGGCGTGGTCTGCCATGGCGGAAAGACGGATGCGCGCCAGAGCGCGCCTCAGTCGGCCGGTGTTCTGCCACTGCCCTTGCTGTTCCACAACGTACGCAAGACGGCGACGGTGGTCATCTAGCCGAGCCGCAAGTTACGGGCTGGCGGGGTTCACGAGTGCGGCGAGAGTGACGAGCAGCGCCTGAGTGTCTGCAGTCAGGTCGCTTAGTTGTGACCGGTAGATGTCGTGCCATGCGGCCCCGTTGCTGGGATCGGGGTAGTAGCGGACCCACGGGCCAGAGTGGTCTGCGGACTCCGGGAGGTGGCCGTCAGGTCGCTGATCCAGATCTGGCCCGGCAGGCAGCCGAAGTCGAGGGCCGGCGCAGCGAAGGCGGCACCAGCATCGCGGTCACTGATGATGTGCCCTGGGCCGGTCGGGGCGTCGCGCAACTGGGTGTTCGTGGTCCCATCGTCCGGCGCGGGCTCAGGGCGGGGGCGCCCGAGCGGCGTGCGCCCGGCCGAGGAAATCGCGGACCAGGACGATGACCTTGTCCAGATGCGTCTCCAGGAGCCGGTGTCCGCCGCGGTCAAGCAGCTGTAGCTAGAGATCTTTAACGGTGCGGGTTGCGTCGGGTCGTGACGGCTCCCGTGGGATGCGCTATGCCGGGAAGGTGAGGTATCCCGGTGGCGGTGGGCTGGCGGCCGAGGAGCGGGCTTGGCGTGAGCAAGTGCGGTTTGAAGCCGCTGATTCGATCGAGGCCGGGGCCAGTGACCGGGAGGTGGCGGCCCGGCGGTTCAGGGTGACCCGGATGTCGGCGAACCGGTGGCGGCGGGCATTGGCTTCGGGCGGTCGGCAGGCTTTGGCCACCAAGGGGCCCGGCGAGGCGCGCGGGAGGGCGACTTGGAACAGGTGCTCGTCATGGGCGGGCGCGCCCTCGAAGGCGAGCGCCAGTCCGTCCCTTCGCTCATCATGACGAGCCGCGAGCTGGCAGCCGAGATGAGGAGTTCCCACCCGCCACGTGCTTCCGGGTCGACTCGGACCCAGCGTGCCCGACGGGTCGGCACGGTCCCTGCGACTCTCCCGGCCACGCTCGCGGGGGAGCGCCCCGCAGCGCGTGGCTGCGGGGCGCCTTGTGGGGTTTAGTCGATCTTCTCCCCGTTGTACATACCGCCCTTGCAGGTGTTGTCCGCCAGATCGGGCGTCCCGCCGCCCTGCTTGCACTGAGAAGGGGTGACGTAGGATGTGGCACCCTGCGCGGTGGCGGCGCCTGTGAGGCCGAGTCCGGCGAGGGCTGTCGTGGCGATGACGGCGGCGAGGATTCGTCGAATGCGCATTTGGTTTCCCTTTCACGGATTGCCTCGGTTGGGGCACTAGTCAGCGTGATCTTCACCCATGTGGGTGGCACGTCATGTTGCGCCATTCGGGTGAAAGCGCTGTCGGGTGCGGGGTCGGTGACGCGACCCGTCAGACAGGCCCTAGGAGATCTTTAACGGTGCGGGTTGCGTCGGGTCGTGACGGCTCCCGTGGGATGCGCTGTGCCGGGAAGGTGAGGTATCCCGATGGCGGTGGGCTGGCGGCCGAGGAGCGGGCTTGGCGTGAGCAAGTGCGGTTTGAAGCCGCTGATCTGATCGAGGCCGGGGCCAGTGACCGGGAGGTGGCCCGGCGGTTCAGGGTGACCCGGATGTCGGCGGACCGGTGGCGGCGTGCATTGGCTTCGGGCGGTCGGCAGGCTTTGGCCTCCAAGGGTCCCGGCGGGGCCCGCTGCAAGCTGGACACGGGACAACTCCGGGTGCGGGAGGCGGTGCTGGACGCCGGTCCTGCCGCCTCCGGCTGGAGTGACCAGTGCTGGACGCTGGCCCAGATCGCTGAGATCGTGCGCCGCCTGTTCGGCGCCGAGTACACCTTGGCCGGGCTGGACCTGCTGCTGCACCGCATCGGCTGGAGCATGCAGGTGCCCTCCCGCAAGGCCGCCGAGCACAACGAGGCGAAGATCGCCGCCTGGAAGGACGAGCAGTGGCCCGTCATAAAGAGAGGGTGGCGGACTTGGGCGCCTGGCTCTGCTTCGAGGACGAAGCCGGCCCGGGCCTGAGGCCGCCCAAAGGCCGCATCTGGGGCCACCGGGGCCACACACCGGTCGTGCGGGGCACCGGCCAGGGCACCAAACGCGTCTCTATGGCGGCGCTGATCTGCACCAAGCCCGGCCGGCGGCCCCGGCTGATCTACCGCATCCACCTCGACCGCGGCCCTGCCAAGGGCCGCCGCAAGGGCTTCACCGAGACCGACTACGTCCGCCTGCTGGCTGCCGCCCACCAGCAGCTTGGCGGTCCTGTCGTGCTGGTCTGGGACTGTGAGGATGGGGTCAATCTGAACACGCACGTCAGCCGTACCATGCGCGAGCTGATCGCCGCCCGGTTATGGCTGACCGTCTACCAGCCGCCCCCTTACGCTCCCGAGTTCAACCCCGTCGAAAGCGTGTGGTCGCACCTGAAGAGGTCGCTGGCCAACCTCACGAAACACAGCCTCGACCAGCTCACCGCCTTGGTGAAGACGCGGCTGAAGCGGATGCAGTACCGCCCCCGTCTCATCGAGGGCCTCATCGCCAAGACCGGCCTCGACTTCCAACCGCCGTAACCTCAGCCGTTAAGGATCTCTAGGCGCCGGGCAAGTCCCGGAGATAGGCGCGGGCGGCGCCCTCGGGTAAACAGCCGTCGCCACCAAGGCCACACATGACCAGCTGGCGCTCGCCCGCCGCCGTCCCACCGCACATATCGCAAACCTGGGAGCCGGGATCACGATGCTCCGGTACCGGCCGCCCCTTCCCTCAGGAGAAGGTCAGGGAAGAGGACCCGAGTGGGTGCACTCCCCGGAGTCCTGCCGGTCGAAGACTAGCTCCGCCGGCACCCCCGTTGACCGACGCCTGCCAGGTGCCGGCCGATGACATGGTGCGATGTGTTCTCGATGCCGCCCGCTCCCGGATTGTGGCGGCCGCCGACGGGAGGCACAGTGGTCTCGGGACTATCTGAGCGAGGCAGAAGGCGCATGGTGTGTCACGGATGCGGGCTGTGGTCCTCATGATGGAGCAAGGTGTGTGAGCCCGGAACCGACGAACTCGGTCACCGCCGAACGAGTGGATCGCTTCACTGGTCCAGACGCAGTGGCCGACGCAAGTTCGTCCATTTCAGGCAGGGTTACGGAGGTGTGGTGCATGTCAGAGAAGAACCCAGTGCACGGGACCGCCGACGAGGGGCACGAGATCTCGTTGCCGCCCGAAGTCCAGTTGCTGCAAGACGTCACTCCGCCCTTCTTCCCCGAGGGTGGTTCGGGAATGACCATCCTTGTCGATTGGCCTCCCGGTCACCCCGGGCTCCCTCCGCACCGCCACTCGGGGCCGTCGTTCGGCTACGTGATGGAGGGCGCGGTCCGGTTCGAGCTCGAGGGCGAGCCGGAGCGAGTGGTCGAGGCCGGTGGGACGTTCTGGGAGCCGGGTGGTGACGTGATCCACTACCAGGACGGCAACGCCCTGTCGGATGCGCCGACCAAGTTCGTCGTGACCATGGTGTGCGCGCCGGGTCAGCCGATGCTCAAGTTGGTCGACGAGGAGGAGCTGAAGGAGCGGGCGCACCTGCGGGCCCCACGTCCCTCCAAAGGCTGACCCGCGATGCCCTAAAGTCCCGGGCTCCGCCTGCCGGCAGCGGGCGGGCCTCCCGGATGGCCCGGCCGATCGTGGAGGATCCCACCTCGTAGAGCACACCCGACTCCTCATGGGTGAGCCAGGTCCGCAGATGGACCAGTGCCACCGGGAACCGGTCGATGAAGACCGGTTCGTGTTTCGGCCCGGTCCCCGCCTCCCGCCGACCGTCGCCCTCACGTCGCCCGTGACGCCCGGACACGCAGGGCGCTACCCAGCGCGGGGCGAGTTCCCCGGCCAACTCGCCGAGATGTTGGCGCGACAGCCCGCAGATGTCAGGACGGGACATGGCCGCGCGGGCCTGTTCGATCGTCACACACCAGACAACTCGCCCGGCCGTCTCCATGTCCCTGCCCCCACCCGACCAACATCGACCGCAGGTCGGCTCGTTAGGGTCGGAGACATGACGACACCTCTGGCCGGCAGTGCCTTCGACTCGCTCCGCCTCGACGCCGTGCCCGACCTGGAGGCGTTGCGCCGGGCGTACGCACTCCCCGGCGACGCCGCCGTGCGCAAGCAGATGACCGAACTCACCGAACAGACACGGCGGTTGATCGGCTGCTCATCGCTGGTCCTGGTCGCCAGCGCGGACGCCGAGGGCAACTGCGACGTCTCGCCGCGCGGCGGCCCCGCCGGGTTCGTCGCCGTTCTGGACGCACGGACGGTGGCGATACCGGACGCGACCGGCAACAAGCGGCTGGACACCCTGCAGAACGTCATTGCCACCGGACGGGCCGGGCTACTGTTCGTCATCCCCGGGCGGACCACCACCCTGCGGGTGAACGGCCGGGCTGTCGTCTCCACCCGCCCGGAGCTGCTGTCGCAGCTGACCGCCGTAGGCAAGCCGCCGGCCAGTGCGCTGGTGCTGGGGATCGAGGAGGTCTACCCGCACTGCCCCAAGTCGCTGCTGCGCAGCGGGGCCTGGAAGCCGGAGCAGTGGCTGCCGGCGGACGCCCAGCCGACCTCGGCAGAGGTGACGCTGGCCCAACTGCGGATGCCGGAGTTGACGATCGCCGACATCGAGCAGTCGGAGGCGGACTCGCTGAAGTACCGGTACGAGTAACGGGCCGGTCCGCGAGTGAACCACCGCCAGCCGAACCCCAGGCCGGCACGCCCCAAGATCAATCGCGGGTCAGCGCGTTAGGAGTGAGCGGCTCCGACGTGCGTCAGACGCGACCTCGACCGTACCCAGGACGCGGAGCGCCTTTGAGGTCTCATGCTGCGCCTGTTCTGGTTGGGTCGCCTGATCGGCATGGGATCAGGGGCCGGGTAGTTGAAGCGTTTCGGCTTGAGGAGGGGCAGCTCGCGCAGGCCCTGTTGTCCGTCGAGCCAAGCCTTATCGGGTTCGTGCGCAATGCGAACTCGCCCCCAGGGGGCTGCCTAGCATTACCGCGGCGGCTTCATTTCTGGCCATCTACGGAACGGTTCTCCTGCCACCGCTGTACTGCTGTTTGCACGGCCTCCTCGTCTTCGAGAGCATGGGCACCGGATGCGCCTGCGGCACCGAGGATCAACTCACCGTCGGTGACCAGAACACCGCCGGCCCACGGCACGAAGTCGCCGCCGTAGAGGTGCTGGATGCTGTCGACGATCCCTCCGGGTAGGTTGATCTGGCTGGAGGGCTTCAGTGCAATGAGTGCTGTGCGCGCCTTGGCCACAGCAATTCGGCTGGTCATAGGCATGCCGCCATCGTCTCGCCGCAGGACGATCACCTCTCCGGCAACGTCGACAACGGCCACCGCCAGCGGAGGGAAGCCTCGCTCCGTACCGACCGCCAACGCGGCTTGCACTAACCAATCTGCCTCGGCCAACTTCAGCCCTGGAAGGCGCGGAGTATCAGACATGAACGCGAAATTATCGGCGACAGCTACAGGAGTCAAAGCAGCCGTCATTCCAGGCGCGGAAGCCGTCCACGCCCATGGTGGCCGACCCCGACGCGCGTCGGACACCGCTCCGACCGTACCGAGGACGGACTCAGTCAGCCCTTTGACCAGTGAAGTTATTGCCGCACGAACGGCAGTTGACTGACGTCATGTGGAGCAAGCGATGCCGCTCCAGGCAGGACCGTCGCGAGGCCGCGCGCACTGCGGGGCCGAGGGGGAGACGGGCCGTCAACAACTGCTGGGCCCTATCGCGCTCGCGGCATGTCGACCGTCCGGAACTGTCACTGGGTCAGTTGCGGGGGCACCTCGCCGCCGAGCAGGGCGACCAGTCGGGCGAGGTGGGCGTCGAGTTCGCGGCCGACGTCGGTGATGTGCGGGTCGCCGTAGCTGGCGAACAGCAGGCTCGGCTGGTCGATGGCCAGTTTCGTGACGCCGTCGAGGTCGATGTACAGGAGGGACCGCAGAGGGGCGTGGAGCATGACCGATGGGTCGTGGCGGTACATGCGTTCGGCGATGGTGTGGTTGCCCATGAGGTACTGGGTGGCCTTCCAACAGGACGTCGATCCGGTCATCACCGCGGTGATGTCGCTGCGGTAATAGCGCATGAAGCCGTGCGGAGCGTTGATCTCGGCCAGTTCGAGCGTGGCCTGCCAGGAGGGCATGTCGGTGAAGCGCCTGAGATCGGCCTCGGGGACGAGGGTTTCGTAGCGCTCGCGGGCCGCGTCGTAGGGAGTGGGGAGCCCCACGACAAGCCGCCGGGCGGCGTGGTCGATGACGTCGGTACGCGTGGTCATCTGAAGTTCCTCCGGGAAAAGGGAACTCGAACCGGGCTCCTGCAACGCAGGGAGGGGGAAGATTCGCACGGCCGCCTTCCACGTCTCGCGGTCCGCAGCCCGCCGCGTGGCCTGCCGCGGCCACGGCGTCACCGTCGCGCGCTGGGTGCCCATCGCCCCGGACGCCCCGCAGTTGGAGCGAACGTGTCTGGTCCGGACGGGACCAGGCGGTGCACAGGACCAGATGTAATCCCTCTTGCGCAGGGGGCATCAGCTGCCTGCCGAGGCGGAAGGCGGCGGCGCGACAGGACGCCTCGGTCGGCGACGCCCGCCTACGGCGTGCTGGGCGGCGCTAAATTGGCAGTTCCTGCCCTGGTCGTGGGCGGTCGGTACTCCCTTCAGGATGGCTGCCGGCCGGCAGGGGCGCGACCCGAGCCGGATGGGGCAGGACGGCGCCCGCGCGGTTCATGGCCTCAGATGGCGGCGAGTGGACGGTAGTTCGGCTGCCACATCGTCGTGCGATGGGGGCAGCGGGCCGGCCCCCTCCTGAAGCTGCGGTGACGTGTTATCGACCCTCGACTCCTTGGTCTGGTCGAGCACCCGGATTCCGTAGCGTGAAGTTACTCAGGTGAACGGCGAAGTCTCGCTGGCACCGTTCGTGTCAGCCGCTGCTCTGTCGCCATCACGACTTCTCCGGGTCACTTTCCCAGTAGCCCGATCGCTCCGTACCACACCGGACCCGGGTTGAGCAGATCCGGGTAGAGCCCTGTCATCCGGTCGAAGAACTCTCGGGCGGTCGGGTTTTCGTCGAGCAGCCGGATGGCGTCCAGCAGGTACTGCCGGGTTCGGTCGAGAATGGCGGGATCGTCCGGTAGTTCTTTGTTCTTGTGGCCGGCCACAACCGTGCGCGGCTCGAGCGCGGCGACGCGATCGATGGCCGTAAGCCACTTCTGCAGGCCGCCATTGCCGCCTTCGAGGATGTACTGGTGCACCCCGTTGTAGGCGACGTCGCCGGCCACTATGAGACCGAGGGACGGTACATGCAGGACGGACGTCTCGTCGGTGTCCGTGTGTCCGACCTCGACGGCCAGGATCAGGTTGCGCTCCAACTGGAAGCCGTCGGCGGGAATGGGCTGGGCCAGAACCGGGCTGTCGGGGATCAGGCCGGGGAAGCGCTTGTCCCACATCTGTTCGCGCCCGTCGGTGGCCTGTTGGTGCATGACCTCGATGGTGCCGCGGGTCGCGTAGACAGTGACCCCGGGGAATCGCTTCACGAGTTCCGCGGTGCCGAACCAGTGATCGCCGTGCCCGTGGGTGGAGTAGATGTGAGTCAGGCGCCTGCCGGACCGCTCGACCCAGTCACCGACCTGTTCGGTCTGATCACGGGTGAAAGGCGGATCGACCAGCACGGCGTCCTCTTCCCCGAAGATCAGCGTTGAGGTCAGCGGTGAGGAAACGAGTCTGTCGCCGTTCGGCAGACGTTCCTCGCCGGCCCGGGGTGTGCCGTCGGAAACGAAGGTTTCGTACTCCAGAGAGCTGGGCGCGGATGCGGTCATGATGACTCCTCCCTGAGGGGCGACGTACGGCCCGCACGGTCCTCTGGTCATGTACCTGCGGCGGCGGTCCGCTTGCGCAGCGGAATTTGAATGCCTGCGCAACGACGACCATACGACATAGTCATACACATCTTGACTCTGTCGTTCAGTCGAGTTACTTTCGGTTGGAGAAGTACGACAGGCCAGGCAGCACTCACAGGTATCGACATGGCTGATCGGATACGGCTCCCTCGTAGCTGCCTCTGAGTCCCAAGGAAGCGATCATGCCCGGAGCGCGACTGAGCTGGAGTGTCCACGTGGCGCCGTCGATCCCCACCGAGATCGCGGACCTGCCGCCCGACGTCCCCCGGCGCATGTGGTCGCCCATCACGGCCACACTGATCACGGGTGAGCGCGACGCGGTGCTGGTCGACGCGCTGATGACTGCCGACCAGGCCGACCGGCTGGCCGACTGGGTTGCGGCGAGCGGCATGAACCTCACCACGGTCTTCGTGACCCACGGGCACGGTGACCACTGGTTCGGGCTGGGCACGCTTCTTGAACGCTTCCCTGGGGCGCGCGCAGTGGCGACGCCGGCGGTGGTGGAGCAGATGAAGAAGCAGATGGCACCGGAGTTCGTGGCGTCGTCCTGGGACAAGCGCTTCCCCGGCCAGATCCCGGACAGGCTCGTGGCCGCGGAGTCACTGGCCGGCGATCGGCTGGAGCTGGAGGGCCATGACCTTGTCATCGTGGGACTCGGGCACACGGACACCGATGACACCACCTGTCTGCACGTGCCGTCGATCGACCTGGTCGTGGCCGGAGACGCCGTCTACAACGATGTTCACCTCTATCTCGCCGAATCGCCCGCCGAGGGCCGGCGAGCCTGGCTGAACGCGCTCGACACCATCGCCGCGCTGGAGCCGACAGCGGTGGTCGCGGGACACAAGAACCCCGACCGTCCGGACGACCCGAAGACAATCGCCGAGACCCGGCGCTACATCCACGACTTCGAGGCGGTCGCAGACCGCACCACGACCACTCTCGACCTCTACCGCGGCATGTTGGAACTGCATCCTGGCCGCGTCAACCAGGGCGCGCTGTGGGGCTCGGCGAGGTCCGCCAAGGGCTGAGCGGCCGCGCCTGGCCGCCTGGTCACGCAATGGTCGGGGCGCCCGGTGCGAAGAGGCGTCAGCCGAGTGTCTATCCGACGTCCCGATGCTTCTGTCCGCGACGCACCCGAGCCGCACAGCCCGTATGGGCGAACCCACCGGAACCTACGCGGAACTTCGGGGAGCCTCGTCATTCGGAGAGTTACACTTTCAGACGTAATAAGTAAATAGGCTATGGACATGTTGCTGTAGCTGCCGTCACCGAAAGAGATCCGCGAATGTCCTGGACCGCGACAGCCCGATATGGCCTGGAGCCCGCCCCGGGCGGGCTGGCCTTCGTGCAGGACCTGCTCAACACACTGTCGGCCAGCAAGCCCCGGGAGCCCGACCTTCTGCAGACCGCCGAGGCCGCCCGTGCTTGGCTTGACCAGGCGTTGAAGAGCTGGAGTGGCGTGACCCACCGGCCCGCACCCGGCATCGAACTGACCGCCGAGGACGTGCAGGGCCTGCGCGACTTCCGACATGACCTGAGTCGGAGCCTCCACGCCCAGCTCGGTGACTCGACGACGGAGGGCGGCCCGGCGGCTTCCCTGATGACCTTGCCCACCGCACTGCGGCTCGATGAGCACGGGGTCATCCACGCCGAGCCCCGCGGTACGGGATGGCGGCAGGTGGCGTCACTCGCCCTCATCGAGGTCTACCAGGCGCAGTGCACCGACACCCTGCGCCGCCTGAAGTCTTGCCGAAACACACGGTGCCTGACTGCCTTCTACGACCGCTCCCGCAACAACAGCGGCGTCTGGCACGACGTCCATGTCTGCGGCAACGCTGCCAACCTGCGCAACTATCGTGCGCGCAAGCGGGCCGGTGCCGACCAGGTCTGACAGCCCGTCCTCCGGCGTGGTCTGCGCCGTTGTGCCTCGCTTGTCGGCGCCTGAGCCGCCTGCCGCACCAGGGCAGCCTCCTCTGTGAACGGATGCGTCCTGCAGGGACGACCCACGGAGTAGCTGGGTGTCCTCGGCGAGGAACCAGGGCTCCGCTTGGCTGGTGCTGTCAGGAGTAGTGGACATCGCGCAGGTCGATACTGACCATGAGGTGATCGTGGTCGGGACGCCCGTCGGACCGGCGGAGGTACGCGCGACGCCTGGTCGGGAACTTGATTCCGTCTGCTTCATCGATGTCGTAGACGTACTGCGCGGCCGCGAAGCCGCCGGCGATGTCGACGTGGTAGTCGTGGCGCCTGAGCAGAAAGTCGTCCCCGAAATAGAAGTCCTGCACGGTGCTGTGGCTTGCGATGTCGGCCGGGAAAGTGACCCTCAGATGACGCCATCGCTCAGTTGACGACTCGTTCCACGGTTCCGCCTCCTCTACGCCCATGCCGTTCATGATCGCGAAGAACGGCGTGGTCAGGTACGTCCACAGGGCGTAGCCGTTGAAGTAGGCGCGGTCCAGCGGATCCCAGGGCGTTTCCAGGGTGTGTCCCCGGAATGACACTCGAGGATTGAAACGTTCGGCTACGACGGTGCCGTCGGCGCGTTCGATCGCGATGCGGTCAGGTGTGAAGTCCGAGCGCTGTTCGGGAGCCCCGAAAGGGCGCACTGAAGCGTGTTCCTTGTGCATGTCGACAGTCATCCGACGTGGCTGGAGGTCCTGGGGCAGGCCCTTGGCCACAAAGAGCTCCCCGTCACTGACGATGGTGGCAGTCACGGTTGCGAGCCGGCCCCACCGCTCCGTGCCGCCATGGGCCTCGAGAACTGCTGAGAGCAGGTTGGTCACATCTCCTCCAATAGCCAGTGAGCCGGGTGCTCGGTTTGCGCCTCACGGAGCCTGGAAGGGCCCGGAGACTTTGATGCCGAACGCCCCGCGACCTAGCGGACTGGTTTGTCGCAGAGCCGGGATCGCCCGGACGAACCGTTTGCTTCGCATGAGGACCAGCTTCACCGACGTCACGATGCCCAGGAGTCCGCTTGTCGCTGTCCGGTCCTGCCTGTCAGGTGAAGGATGTGTTTTCGATGTCGATCGCGAGAGAGCTGGACTCGCGAGCCCGGGTTTCCGGGTACAACGATGCCGTCGAAACGTCGGTGCAGCGAGACATAGTGGGCTACGCCTCGCATGCCCCGAACGAAGCGGAGCCGATCGTCGACTGGCTCATCGGGCTGGGCGTGGAATCGAGTGCTTTCCGGTACCCGCTGCACGCGCGGCGTACGAGACCGGCTTTAACGACCGCATGGCCGACACGACCTACCGCTGGCACGACGACGCGGTCAACTTCACCCGCGAGGACGACGTCAGGGCCAACTTCGCCCAGATCATGGCGGGTCAGGATGGTCTCCGTCATCGGCGCCGAAGACGGCACCTACTGCAACGTGTGGCCGCCCGCCATCGAGGACCTCCTCAAGCAGGCCCAGGAGGGCGCCTGGACCCGAAAGATCTGACCGACGCGAACGCGGTGGCCCCGGCGGGATCGCGCCGAGTCGAAGGCCGACCGCCCGATGGCCCGGTGGTGTGTACTTGATCAGGCGAGACCGAGCTGACGGAGCATGCCGAGCTCATCGCTGCTACCCCAGCGCTCGACCATCTTCCCGTCGGCGAAGCGGCTGATCTGCATGCCTCGGTAACTCACCGTCTTTCCCGTCGGACCGTGCCCCATCAGTTCACCGAGATGTGTGCCAGTGATGGTGTAGGAGAACGCGACTTCGTCGTCGGTGGCCATCACGTGCTCGACCTCGATGTGCAGATCGGGGAAGGCCCGCCTCATCGTGGCGAACATCTCCTCATAGCCTTCCGGTCCCGGAACCTGTCCTGGGGCCGGGTCGTGGTCCACAGAGTCGGGCGCCACGTATTCCTCGAGCTCGCCGAGGTGGTCAGCGTTCACCGCTGATCCGAAGCCTTCCAGGATGGCGGCGTTGCTGCTGCGCGACATGACGCGCTCCTTGACGTTGCAGCCCTGGGCGTACACATCGACGATGTGCAGTCGCCCCTTCCTCCTCTCCACGATAGGTGTGGCGGCCTGAGGGGGCCTGCTGGAACGGGAAGTGAGTAGTTGGTGGTCAGCGTGGTGTCGGCGGCTGCGTACTTCACTTGAGGCCGCTGAGCATGACGCCGCGGATGTAGTACTTCTGCAGCAGCAGGAAGAGGATCAGGACCGGCAGGATGCTCAGGACGAGGCCGGCCATGACGATGGGCATCGTGCGGGTCGGGTCGACATAGTCCTGCAGGAGCTGGATGCCGACGGGCAGGGTCATCACGTCCGGGTTGGCGGTCGAGACGAGCAGCGCCCAGATGTACTCGTTCCAGGCATCGACGAAGGTCAGCAGCCCGAGCGTCACCATGACCGGCTTGGTCTGCGGCACCACGATCCGCCACCACACAGCGAACTCGCCGGCCCCGTCGATGCGCGCGGCCTCGAGGACCTCGTCCGGGATGGAGACCATGAACTGGCGCATCAGGAAGATCCCGAAGCCGTTGACGAGGAACGGCATGGCGAGCGCCGTGATGCTGAGGGTCAGGCCGGCGCCGCCACGCCCGAACAGGTCGTTGCCGCCTGCGAGCGGCCAGTGCACCAGGATCAGGAAGTGCGGGATGAAGAAGAGGAACGGGGGGAACATCATCGTCGACAGCACAAGGCGGAAGATGAAGTTCCGGCCGGGGAAGTGGAGTTTGGCGAGCGCGTAGCCCGCGAGTGACGACGTGAGCAGCACCGATCCGGTGATCACGGCGGTGGCGATGACGCTGTTGCGGAAGAGCACCGGCAGATCGAGCTGGTGGATCGCCGCCCGGTAGTTGGACAGGTCGAACGCCTGGGGCAGGAACCGGTAGGGCAGCGTGCCGGACTCGCCGGGCCCCTTGAAGGACGTCATCACCATGTCGAGGAACGGCACCACCGTGAGTACGGCGCCGATCACGACCACCAGATACGAGAACCACGGGAAACGGCGGCGAATCATGTGTCCTCCCCCTTGCGCCGGAAGATCCACAACTGCACGAGGGTGACCACGAGGACCACCAGGAACAGCACGAAGGCGGCGGCGCTCGCAGTGCCCCAGTCTCCGTACGTGAAGGCCTGGCGGTACATCTCCAGTGCGGCGACATTGGTCGCGTCACCCGGGCCGCCCTTGGTCATCACGATGATCAGCGCGAACGACTGCAGACCGGTGATGAACTGCGTGATGCACACGAAGAGCAGAGACGGCCGCAGCAGCGGCAGTGTGATTTTCCAGAAGACGGTGACGGGCCCGGCACCGTCGAGCGCGGCGGCCTCGTAGTACGACTCGGGAATGGACTTCAGCCCGGCGGTCAGGATGAGGATCGCCGTGCCGACCGAGGCCCAGGCCTGCACGACCACGACCGCGGGCAGTGCGGTGTCCGGGTCCTGGAGGAACGCCACCGAGCCGAGCCCGAGGGCGTTGAGGACGCCGTTGACGAGGCCGCCCGGCTCGTACATGTACTTCCATACGTTGCCGATGGCGACGACGGTCGTGACGATCGGCAGGAAGTACAGGGTGCGCCACAGCCCTTGGAACCGCAGCTTGTCGATGCAGTTGGCGACGAGGACGGAGCCGGCGAGCGCGAGGGCCACGGTGCCCAGGGCGAACAGCAGCGTATTGGTGAGGATCGGCGCCAGGAACGTCGATCCGTCCACGAAGAGGTTGGTGAAGTTGTCCAGGCCGACCGGGTCGATGTCGCCGAGGTCGAACCCGGCCCAGCGAGACATCGACAGCAGCAGCGCGAAGCCGAGGGGCAGGATCAGGAAGACCGCGAAGAACAGCAACGTCGGGGCCAGGAAGAGATAGGCGACGACGGCCTGGCGGCGTCGAGGCCGGGTCCGGCGGAGGCCGTCGACGGTAGACCCGGCGCCCCGCGGGCTGTGCACCCGTTCGGTCGTCTCCGGGGTCAAGGTGTTCACCATGAGCGCGACACCTCCTGATCGACCTGACGGCGGATGGTGCGCAGTGACTCGTCGACCGACTGCTGACCGGTCCACAACGCCTCGATGTTCTTGCGCAGCAGCGACTTGGCCTGCTGCGCGCCGGGTACGTTCGGCTCCGGCACCGCGTACGCCAGCGCGTCCAGGAAGGGGCGCAGGTTCGGATCGCTGCCTTCACTCAGGAGTGTCCGCATGTCGTCGGCGCGGCCGGTCAGGGAGCCGACCGACACCTGCAGGGAGCTCATCCGGGTCGCTGTCGCACCCTTCTTGGCGCTGTTCGTGCCCACCTTCTCGGTGTTGAGCCAGCGCAGGAACTCCCAGGCCTCGCGCGGGTGTTCACTGGCGGTGTTGACCCCCAGCATGAAGCCGGTGGAGAGTGTGGAGCGCTTGTCGTCCGCCGCAGGGAGAGGCAGCGGAGCGACGCCGACATCGCGGTAGGCCTTGCCCATCTCGGTCTTCAGGCTTCCGGTCCACCAGCCGGCGCTGACCACCATGGCCACCTGTCCGGACTGGAACGCCTTGTAGACGTTGACGCCGGGCGCGCTCACACCTTTGACGACGAGGCGGTGCTCCAGATCGAAGACGGCCCGGCCGGCCGGCGAGTCGATGGCGGTGCTCCTGCCGTCCGCGGAGACGAACGTTCCGCCGGCGGCGTTGAGCAGGGCGAGCGTCTGGCCGACGGTGGTGGAGTCGTCGTAGGTCGACAGCCCGAACCCCTGGACCAGCGTGTTGCCGTACCGGTCCCGCTTGGCGGTGCGGTAGGCCGCCTCCTCCAACTCGTGCCAGGTGCGCGGAGGGCGCTCGATGCCGGCCTCGCGCAGCAGCCGCTTGTTGTAGTAGAGGGCGTACGTCTGCACCTCGGTGGGATAGCCGTAGATCCTGCCTCCCACCGACGAGGCGCCGACCGCGGCCCCGCCGTAGCCGCGCCTGATCTCCTCGGCGTGCTCGGACGGAGCGGGCCGCAGGACGCCGGCCTGGACGAGCTGGCCGTTCCAGAGGCAGTACGGATGGAGGATGTCGGCGCCCTGGCCTGCGGCCTGCCGGACCATGAACGTGGTCAGCAGGTCCGTGAACTCGACAGCCTTCGTCCGCACCTTGACCCGGTCATGAGTGGCGTTCCACTCGTCGACCGGGCGCTGCAGGGCCTCCTTGAGTGTCCCGCTCGCATAGTGGGAGAGCAGGGTGAGGATGATTGGTTCCCCGGGCCGCCCGGTGCCCTGGTACGGCGCGGCGCATCCGGAGGCGAGCAGGGCCGGAGGGAGCAGCGCCCAGGGGAGCGCAAGCGCGAAGTGACGGCGGCTCAGGCCACCGGTTGGGTGTGACGGCGTCATCGAGCGGTCTCCCGGCGCAGCACGCGAAACACCCGGGTCGTGGTGAAACCGCTCTTGCGGTACAGGTGGCCCGCCGGGGACTGCTCGCCGGTCCACAGGAACCACGCGGAGTGCGCACGGCGCGCCCGCATCCGCTCCAGGACCAGGTGGAGCAGGACCTTGCCGAGTCCGGTGCCGCGCATCTCCTCCAGCACGCCGAACGGCCCGAACCGCTCGTCCACCGAATCGAACGTGCCGTGCATCGCCCAGCCGACCAGACGGCCCGAAGGGTCCCGGGCGACGACGATCCGGTCGAGTGGGGTGCCCGCGGCCAGACACTGCCGGATCGTGCACGCCCAGTCCGGGCCGAAGTGGTTCCCGGCGAGCGCGAACAGGTCCACCAGGTCGTCGTCGTACGGAGTGGCGAACCGGTAGCCCTGCGCCGTCAGTTCGTCCAAGCGGCACGCGACATCCTCAGGGATCCGATAGCCGACCAGGCCGCGGTCCATCGCCGCCGCCTCGTACAGCGTGCGAAAGCCCAGGGACTCAAGGAGCCCGGCCGCTTCCGGGTACGCCTCGGCGTCCAGGCCGGGGAGGACATAGTTCGGCGTGTACGAGGAGAAGTCCACCCGGGTGCGGCCGTGGCCGTGCAGCCAGTCGAGGGCTTCGGTCACCAGCCGGCGGCCGAGGCCGCGACCGCGGGCGGCCGGGTCGACGAAGAAGAACGGGATCCAGCCCTGCTCCGGCTCCAGGTCGGTGCCGGACATCGGTGTCAGACGGCGCACCGCGTAGGCCGCGCCGACGACGCGGTCGCCGTCGACGGCGACCCGAAGGCCCTCCGGATCGAAGTTGGCGTCGAGCAGTACCAGGGAGCGGAAGCGGTCCGGGGTGATGGAGTCGGCCGGCGCACTCCGGCGCCACGCCTCCACCAAGCCCGGGCCGTCGCCAGCGCCGAAGCCACGAATCTCGAGCCGGGATGTCGTCGTGCGATCGGTCGTCGACGGGGTTGTCGTCAGCAATGGGGTTGTCCTTCCATACGCGGATCACGGACGGCGTCGAACGTCGCCCGCGGCGTCGACGCCGACGACGACGGTGTCGGTGTCGGCGATGGGGCTGGTCGTGGCGTTGGTGATGACAGCGGGCAACGCGTCGTGGCGGCGGGCCAGGAGGTCTCAGGAGTAGAGCAGCACGTCGTCGCCGGCCCACCGGCCGGGCGGCGCCGGCGGGTCGCACAGCGGCAGTGGGTCGTCGCCCGCGTCGACGGCGCGCCGCAACCGGTCGGACCCCCACAGCAGGTCGATGAAGTGACGGTGGCCGGTTCCTTCCGCGCCCCCGTCCGAGGGACGCCAGTCGAAGTCGTCCGGGTACAGCCGTCGCAGCGTGGCGAGCATCGCGACGGCGGTACGGACGGGCGCGAACACCTTGCGATCGGTGAGGTGGAGCTGGACTCCGCGTAGCGGCCGTCCGGCGTGTTTGTGGAAGGTCGGTACGTACCGAAGATCACGGAAGTGCACTCCAGGCAAGGCGAGCTCGGCGAGCGAGGGCGCGAACCGCGCGTCGATGTACGGGGCCCCGACGATCTCGAAGGGCTGCGTGGTACCACGGCCCTCCGAGAGATTCGTCCCTTCGAACAAACAGGTGCCGGGGTAGAACGTGGCGGTGGCCGGCGTCGGGATGTTCGGCGAGGGCGCGACCCACGGCAGGCCGGTGGTCTCCGCGTCCATGGCGCGCCGCCAGCCGACGGCCTCGATCACCGCCAAGTCAGCGACACTGCCCGCTACTTGGGGCACGGCCGAGGCGTTGAGATGCCGGGCGAGTTCACCGCAGGTGAGGCCGTGGCGGACGGGTACCGCCGCGCGCCCGACGAAACTGGCCCACGCCGGGTCGAGCAGCGGGCCCTCGCTGACGAGTCCACCGAGGGGATTCGGCCGGTCGGCGACCACGAACCGTACGCCCGTGCGAGCCGCCGAGACCATCAGGTCGAACATGGTCCACACGTAGGTGTAGAACCTGGCCCCGATGTCCTGCAGGTCGTACACGAGGGCGTCGACGCCGCTGTCGAGGAGCAGTTTGTCGAGGCGCTCGCCGCTGCACCGGTATGTGTCGTGGACCGGCAGGCCGGTGGTGGGGTCCGTCTGAGCGGCCTCGCTCGCGCCGGCCTGGCCGGTCCCGTGCAGCCCGTGCTCGGGACCGAACAGGGCGATCAGCCGCGCGCCGGCCTCGAGCAGCGCGGGCGCGGCCGGACGCAGGTCGGGGAGGACGCCGGTGTGGTTGGTCACCAGCCCGAGCCGTCCGGGCCCGGCAAGTCCGGGCGACGCGTGCAGCCGTGCGATGCCGGTTGTCACCGCGACGCGGTCGTCCGCGCTCATCCTCTACCCCCGTCTGCCGGTGGCATCTCGAAGCGGTGGTCGGAAATGTACTTGCATGTCCCGGAATGTTGCCATGATTGGCCAGGAGTTCGTGCCAAGGGTGCGCGCGGGGTCTCTCGCGGCGGCGGGCACGCGTCGAGTGGACGCGCCCAGGAGGGATCGAATCTGGTTCAGTCGAAGATTTGCGTAGAGCGTGACGGGGTGTCACTTACCTGGCATCGTCACCCGACGTCGATACCCCGACGGTGGTCGGCCTGCTTCCCGACCGTTCGTCCGACACGCGCGTCGCGTGGGTGAGCGCGCACCCTGGCAGTCCTCGGAGCGCACCTGAATACGAGTCAGCGACACCAAGGTCGCCGTGACCTCCTCGACCCCGGCGAACTCGCCGATTTCCGCGAGGAGTCCGGCGACCTGGTCCCGGGCCTCGGTCACCTTGTCGGAGTCCAGGGCGAGGATCGCCCGCATCCGGATCAGGCCCCAACTCTCCGGGCCGGCGTCGGCGCCGCCGACCAGAGCGAGTGCCTCCTCGAGCGCGGCGTCGGCGGCGACCGGTTCCCCGGCCAGGGACCGCACCCGGGCGAGGGTGGCGAGCGCCCCGATCCGGGTGTCGGTGTCGCCGGCCCGGGCCGCATGCCGGGCAGCGCGCCGGGCATGCCGGGCCGCCTCCTCCAACTCCCCACACGGCAGGCCGCGTACCGCCGCCCAGTGGTGCAGCCATGTCTCGGCCTCAGGGTCGCCGTCGGCGTCCCGGAGACCCTCCTCGATCAGGTCATGGAAGCCTCCCAGCGCCTGCCCGGCGTTGCGCAGCAGGATCAGCCGGGCCCGCACCCGCTGCCGTGCGGAGACCGACTCGGCGAGGACGGTCTCGGCCGCCTGCCCCGCCTCCTCCAGTTGTCCCGCGTCGCATGCGTACTCGGCCGCGGCCAGCAGCCGGTCGGCGCGATCCGCGGAGCGGTCGCCGGGGGTGCGTCGGACAGCGAGCTCGGCCAGTTCAAAGGCGGCCTCGGGTGCGCCGTGGCGGCGTGCGGACTCCGCCGCGGACATCAGCGTGCGGGCGGTGGTCTCGTCCTCGCGCGGGTGGGCGAGAGCGAGGTGGCGGGCCTGCTCCACGGGCTCGGTGACCGCACGAGCCAGCAGGGCGTGTGCCTGCCGGCGGCCGCACTCCGGGGCGTCGGCATAGACAGCGGCCCGGATCAGCGGATTGCGGAAACGTATGGTTCCGTCGGCGTCGGCCGTCGCGACGCCCAGTCGTTCGGCCTCCGCGAGGTCCGCGGCGGGGTCCTGGAGCCCGGCGGCACGCAGCAGAGTGAGGCTGGGGCGGGCGGCGGCGCTCGTGACGAGGAGCGTGCGCCGCACTTTTTCCGGCAGCGTACGCGCCTGGTTCAGCAGCAGGCTACGAAGCCTGCGGGGTACGGGCAGTGTCCGGCCGAAGCCGACGGGACCTCGCTCGCGCGTGGCCGCCCGCCCCAACTCCAGTGCGTACCAAGGGTTCCCGGCAGCGGCTGCCTGGATGGCCCGCAGCACCGCCGGTGGCAGGTCGGCACCGATGCCGGTGCGCACGAGGTGTGCCACCTCGCCGTCCGCCAGCGGCGGCACGGGAAGTTCGACGGTGCCCGGCGGGCAGCAGCGCGGCCGTTCGGGCTGCTCGCCGTCGGCCACCCGCTCGGCGGCCACCACGCGTATGTCGAGGCCCTCGACGCGGCGTACGGCGAAGGCGAGCACCTCGGCGCTGGGCCCGTCGAGCCACTGGAGGTCGTCGATGACCAGCAGAACGGGGCCGGTGGCGGCGAGGTTTCGCAGCACGTCGAGGACGGCGACGCACCGCGAGACGGCTCTGGTCGTCGACCGGTTCCCGGCCGCGCAGCAGGGCCGCCCGCAGAGCTGCGCGGCGCGCGGGCGTCAGGGCCTCCAGGCGCCAGCGTCGCGAACGACGCGGTGCCGGCGTTGGCGAACAGCACGTCCAGGCCACGGCCCCGGGCGCGGACCGTGTCGTAGAGCCGGTCCGGCGCGGCCAGATCGGAGATGTCACCCACCACCGCGGTGGCGCTCGCCGGGCCGATGGTCTCGACGGCCGCGTCCAGCACGGCCTTGCGCCGGCCGGTGATGAACACGTGTGCCCCCTCGGCTGCCAGCCGAACGGCGGCGGCCAGGCCGATCCCGATGCCGCCGCCGGTGACGACGGCGGTCCTGCCTACGAGCGCTCCCATGCGAATGACCTCCATAAAATTCAGTACCGATCGGTATGGAAGAGGTGTGATCGATCGCATGGAGACGCGGCAGCAGGCACCGATCGGCCGACCGAGGAGTTTCGACGCCGACGAGGCCCTTGAGCGCGCCATGCGGGTCTTTTGGGGACAGGGCTACGAAGGTGCCAGCCTCACCGAACTGACCAACGCCATGGGCATCACCCGCACCAGCATGTACGCGGCCTTCGGCAACAAGGAGGACCTGTTCCGGAAGGCCTTGGAGCGCTACACCGAAGGCCCCGCCTCGTACGGGGCCCGGGCCCTGCAAGAACCGACCGCCCGACAGGTGGCCGCCGCGTTCCTCGACGGCTCCGTTCGGGCCACCACCTTCCCCGGCTGCCCCACCGGGTGCCTCGGTGTCCAAGGGGCCCTCGCCGCCGGCGGCCCGGGAAGCAATGCCCGCGACGCCCTCATCGCCTGGCGCAACGAGCACACCTCCCGCCTCCACGACCGGTTCCGGCAAGCCGTCGACGAAGGCGACCTCCCCCCGACGCCGATCCCGAACTACTCGCCCGCTACCTCATGACCGTGGCAAACGGCATCGCTGTCCAGGCCGCCGGAGGCGCCACCCGCGACGACCTCCAGCAGGTGGCCGACATGGCCCTGCGAAGCTGGCCATCTGCTGGAGGGCCCTGACGGTCCTGACGACCGAGGGCGCCGACGGAGGATCTGCGGAGCCGAAGTGGAGATCGCCTGTACCTGCGATGCACGGACAAGGAAGTGAGCCCCACGGGCAAGCGCGATGGCCGACGCTCGCTCTGCGCGCCGTCCAGCGGCTACGGCCCCAGGCCGGCTGGCCCGGGGCCTATGGGGAAAGTGCTGATCGCAGTCATTCGTTGAGGACTGCGACGAGCGCGGTCGCCTCGTAGCGGACGGCAAGCTTCTCGTACCTGGTGGCCACGGCCCGGTGACGTTTGAGACGGTTGATCCCGCCGTCCACGGCATGGCGCTCGGGGTAGTCGCGAGCCTGGGGCGCGTTTTTGAAGTGCTTGGCCTTCATGATGCGCGTGGCCGAGGTGACGAGGCCTTAGCGATCCGGGACAGGCGGGTCGATGGTGTCCGGGTCTGCCTGCCACCACGGCGCCGATGTGATGTCCTCGATGATCTGCCGCCAGCCTTTCGTCCGGTGGCCTCCCGTAGGGGCTGTGTCGTCCAGCCAGATCTCTGTGCCCACGGGGAGATCCGCGGGCTCGCGGTTGCCGCCTATGGTGACGGTGAATTCCGGGTCCGAGGGGCTGCTGTGGCTGTAGTAAACGCCGTCCCGGCTCCATGCCTCGACGCCGAACCCGGCCAGGGGCGCCTGCCATGTCCCCTCGCCCGGGAAGAGAAGCAGAAGCTTGTCGCCCGGCATGGGTATGTCCAGGTCTTTCACCCGTGACGCCAGATCCTTGATCCGCACGGTGGGTTTGATCTGGAGGCCGAAGCCGGTGCGATGCGAGCTCTCCACTGTGAGCAGGTAGTAGGGCACGACGGATCTCCCGGGATGACAGGTTCGTGCGTACGACGGCCGTATCTGACCACGTTGCGGTACTCGCGTTCAACGTCGACGTTCAACGTCGTCAGAGCCACTCGTTGATGCCGGTGATGGTGACTGTGGCTTCGTGGCCGACGGCGAGTTCGTCGTACCGCGTGGCCGCTGTCCGGTGGCGCTTCGGGCGATTGATCCAGCACTCCGCCGCGTGATGGTCGGTGCAGGCGCGGTAGGAGTGCCGCCTGTCGGCGCGGGCGCCGGGGCGCGATGCGGTGTATCCAGGACATATGGTTTCTCGACGACTCGGTAAAGGTCACGGTTTGTCCGGGGAGCCACGTCATTTTCTGCTGGCGGTACCGATCGCGTTGATCGCGATTGTCACGGTGGTCGACATACTCGCTCCGCCCAGCGTCCACCTCGGGCCCTTTCTGGTCGCCGCACCTGCTCTCACCGCGTCGTTCGCAGGGCCCTGGGCGACCGGCCTCATCGGCGCGCTCGCCGTCCTGGCCCAGACCGTGGTCGCGGTGATGCGCACCAGCCTTATTGATCTGAACCACACCTTCCAGCTCATCGTCCTGATCCTGATGTCAGCGCTCGTGACCTTCTTTGCCCACCTGCGAGGACGCCATGAAAGGGAAGTGAGCCGACTGCGCTCGGTGGCGATGGCCGCACAAGAAGTGGTGCTCAAGCCGATTCCCCAACGGATCGGCCCGTTGCGTATCGCCTCTGTCTACCTGGCCGCGGAGACCGAGGCGCAGATCGGTGGCGACCTGTATGCCGCCGCCCGCACGGCCAAAGGAACCCGGATCGTCATCGGCGATGTCAGGGGCAAGGGCCTCGAGGCGGTCGGGGACGCCGCCCTCCTTCTCGGCGCATTCCGGGCCGCGGCCCACAGACAGGCCGACCTGCCCGCGTTGGTCGCCTTCCTGGAGGGAACCGTCTCCTCGGACCTGGACGACCCCGCTGCCCCCGAAGGCGAGACCGAGGATCGCGGCGAGGCGTTCATTACCGCCGCCGTGCTGGACGTCCCGGACCACGATCCGGCCCTTCACATGATCAACTGCGGGCACCCCCCGCCCCTGCTGCTGCGCGGCGGCCAGGTCGGCCTGCTCGAGGTGCGAAACGCAGCGCCTCCTCTGGGTCTCACCGAATTCGTGGAATCCGAACTCTTCCCGGAAACGTTCGCCTTTGAGCCCGGCGACATCGCCCTTCTCTACACCGACGGAGTCATCGAGGCCCGCGACCGGAACGGCACGTTCTACCCGCTCGCGGAACGAGTGGCCGGCAAGTCCGGCAAGGGGCCCGACGCTCTCCTGGCCCACCTGTGCGCGGACCTGTTGCACCACGCCGGCGGATATCTGGATGACGACGCCGCCATGGTGGCGATCGAGCGCATGCCGGGGTCATGGTGAGCACCGGCAGGAACAACTCGCGCCTCCAGCGGCCGAAGCGCCCGCTGCCCGGCGCGGCCGAGTCCGATCATGAGGGGCAGGAGGAGGGGCAGGAGAGTGCCGTGCCCCACGCGGATCTCACCCAGCGGCTGTGCACGAATCGGGGTGGCCGATCCGCCGGTCGCCAAGGATTTCGCGGTCGGCTCCGCACTATGGGGACTGGTCTTGGCTGCCGCGATGTGCGGCGCCGCGCTGCTGGGGCCGTTGGGGGAGCGGATCGGCCGTAGCCGGATCTTCCGGCTGGACCGGTGGATGTGCGTCGGCTTCTCGGTGCTGTGTACCCTCGCCGGAATTTGGCTCCGGCCGCCGTTGCGTGAATGCCCAGGACAGGGAGGGAAACGGT
The DNA here is from genome assembly GCF_055638955.1 of Streptomyces sp. NPDC111507. Taxonomy (NCBI): domain Bacteria; kingdom Bacillati; phylum Actinomycetota; class Actinomycetes; order Kitasatosporales; family Streptomycetaceae; genus Streptomyces; species Streptomyces sp. NPDC111507. The sequence goes on from NZ_JBVKBU010000007.1 coordinate 469,624, forward strand.
TGAGGGTGTGCTGCTTCCCGGGATCGATGTGCGAGTGGAGCGCGTGAACGCCTGCGCGGACGCCGTAGTGGTGAAGGCGGTGTCCGTCGGCGGGCCGGGGTGGTGCCCGGATTGTCGCAAACGGGCCGCACGGGAGCACAGGTCGTGTCCACGGATGCTGGACGAGTCAACGGATGCTGTACGAGCGGTCGTTGGGCGGCCGACGGGGCAGGGTTCTGCTTCGGGTACAGCGGCCTTACGGGGTGGAGGCGGTCGGTCGCGGTGGAGCTGGGCGGCCGTCCGGCCGCGCGGCTGCGCTGGGGGTTGAGGCTGGCCGCGGGCCGGACCCGGCTGCTCAGACTCCCGACGGCACCGTCGGTGCGGGACCGGGCCCCGCCGGGTGCTGTCGGTCGACGAATCCCTCTTCCGCAAGGGCTGCAGTTACGGCACTGTCCTGGTCGGCGTCGAGACCGGCCGGGTGGTGGACGTGCTGCCCGATCGCACCTCGGAGATGTTCGCGGCCTGGCTCAAGGACCGTCCCGGCGCGGAGACCATCTCCCTTGACCGGGCCGCCACCGCCTACACGAAGGCGGTCAAGGTACACGGGGGGGCAAGGAAGCCGGCCCCGGCGCACCGGGAGTCGCTGCCGATCTCGTCCGGCGCCGGCGCGACCACCCTGCTGCTGGAGTGGATCCACCAGGCTGAACAGGATGCCCCGAAGCCAGATGTGGGGCTTCGCTGGTTCCCTCCGCCAGGACCTCGACACCGTTAGCGCGGGCCGCACCCTGGCGTGGACTCCGGTGTCGTCGAGCCCCCTGCGAAATTTCCGGATCCGTAACCCCTACAAGCCGGCACAGCGCCTGCGCGGCGGCGGCCAGGCGGCGCGTGTCCTCCAGCAGTTGACGGCCGGCGACCGTCGACGCGGATCCGGCGCCCGACCGGCTGCCGCAGGACCCCGACGCCGTCCCCGAGTGGCCGACCACAAGGACCGTGAGAGCGATGCAGATCTTCATCACAGGCGGCTCCGGCTACATCGGCCGCTCCACCATCCGCGCACTGACCGGGCACGGCATCGGCGTGACGACGCTGGCGCGCAGCGAGCACGCGGCGCGCACCGTGTCTGACCTCGGTGCCACCCCGGTTGCGGGGGCGCTCAGCGATACCGATGTCCTCCATGAGGCGGCCCGCAGGGCCGACGGGGTCATCCACCTCGGGATGGACTACGCCGAGGGCACCGCGGACGTCGACCGCGCGGCGGCGGAGGCATTGCAGGACGGCGTGGGAAGCGGACCCCATGTGCACACGGGCGGGGTGTGGGCGTACGGCGACACCGACGGGGTCGTCGACGAGGACGCCCCGCTGAGCCCGCCGCGTATCACCGCCTGGCGTCTGGAGAACGAGAAGCGGGTGCTCGCCCGAGCGCCCGGTGGTCGTGATGCCAGGGCTGGTCTACGGCCGCTCCGGCGGACTGGCGCAGTCGTTCTTCGTCGAGCCGGGGCGCACGGCGGGAGCCGTGCCCTGCATCCGGGACGGCTCCAACCACTGGGCACTGGTCCATGTCGACGACATCGCCTACCTGTACGCCCTGGCCCTGAACGCCCCGGCCGGTTCCGTCTACGCCGGGGTCGGCGGTCAGAACCTTCCGCTGGCGGACGTCACCCGGGCCCTCAGCCACGCCGCCGGATGCCCGGACCGGATCGAGTCGCTGACCGTCGAGGAGGCCGTACGGCGGATGGGCCCGATCGCCGAGGCGTTCGTCCTCGACCAGCAGTTCAGCGGCGCCCGGGCGCGCCGCGAGCTCGGCTGGACGCCCACCCGTCTCGACGCCCTGGCGGAACTCGCCCAGGGCTGAACAACCAGGCAAGGAGGTGCCTGACCCATCGGGAAGGCGGTGCCGCATGCGGGGCCTGGAAGTCGGCACGGCGATTCTCGCGACCGTGCCGGCCATGACGTGGCTGGCCCGCCGCCTGCGCTGGGACGAGTCGGTCCTGCTGGTGGCGGGTGGCTGGCTGATCGGCCTCACCCCCGGGTTCCGCACGCTGGTCCTGTCGCCTGGGTCGTTCTTCTGCTCTTCTTGCCACCCTTGCTCTACGGGGAGTCACTGACCACCTCGCTCCGCGAGATCCGGACGAATCTGCGCGGGACCGTGCTACTCGCGACCCATCAGGTGTCGGCCACCGCTGCCGCCGTGGCCGGGGTGAGGCACGCGCTGGGCCTCTCCTGGCCGCTCGCCCTCGTCCTGGGCGCCGTAGTGGCCCCCACCGACGCCATCGCTGTGCAGACGGTCGCCCGGCTCCTGCCCCGTCGGATCCAGACCGTCCTGAGGGCGGAGAGCCTGATCAACGACGGCACCGCACTTGCCCTCTACGCGGTGGTCGTCGGGGTCGCCGTTCAGGGACAGGCCGTCACCTGGACGGGGGCCACCGCACGCTTTCTGCCGGCCTACGCGGGCGGTATCGCGATCAGCGCCGCCTGCGCCGCCGTCGTGGTGGCACTGCGCAGCCGGTTGCGCGACCGCGTGCTGGAGAGCGCCCTGGCCGTGCTCACCCTGTTCGCCACCTACCTGCTGATCACGGTGGCGTCGGCCCATCGGGCGAGCTGGATCACCGCATGCCCGACCGCCGCGGCCCCGCCCGCGGCGAGCACCACCCTGCCGTCGAGCGCCCCGGGCCGCAGACGGCGCGGCCCGTCCTCGGCGACCGTGAGCGCGCGGTGCGCGGGGACGCCGAGCGAGGCGCCGACGTCGAAAACCGGCCTCGTCGGGCAACGGCACGGCCTGCTCGGCGGGTACGACAGCGAACTCGGCGGCGGTACCGGGGGGCCGCCCGGCGGCGGCCATGAACACCCAGACCCGCCGACCGTCCCGGCTCTGGTCGATCCCCTCGCCGACGGCGTCGATCGTGCCGGCGCCGTTGAGGTGCGGGGTGACCTCCAAGAAGTGCTTGGGGTGGGCGGCGCCGGAGCGCGCCTGCCAGTCGGTCGGGTTGATCTCGGACACGGCAACCCGGACGCGAACCTCTCCAGGACCGGGCGCGGACAGGTCACGGTCCACGAGTTGACGAACGTCGGGGCCGCCGTTGTGGCGATAGACGATGGCCTTCATGATCCGTCCTAAGAACGGTTCCGGTCAGCCGATGGGGAGCTCGTTGGGACGGGACTCGATCGCATCGAGGGTGGCGAGGGTCGCGGCGTCGAAGGTGATCTTGCCGGCCGCCAGGTTGGCCTCGAGGTGGGCGGCGTCGGCGGTGCCGGGGATGAGCAACACGTTCGGGGCGTGGTGCAGTAGCCAGGCGAGGCCGACCTGGGAGGGTGCGACGCCCAGGGACTCGGCCACGGCGTGCACCACCGGCTCATCGGTGATCTTGGGCAGACCCGGGAAGGCCCCGCCGAGCGGGAAGAACGGCACCCAGGCGATGCCCTCGGCCGCACACAGCTGCAGCATGTCCTCGTCGTCGCGGGAGACGAGGCTGTACGCGTTCTGCACGCAGGCGATGCCCGCGGGCAGAGCGCGGCGCAGGCCGTCGAGGGTGACGCTGCTCAGACCGATCGCACCGATCTTGCCTTCGTCGCGCAGGGCGGTCATCACCGCGAGCTGGTCGTCGAGGCCGACCACTTGGTCGCCCTCGGGACGCAGGCCGGGGCCGGTGTCCAGACGGCGGAGGTTGACCACCGGGAGCCGGTCGACGCCGAGGCTGCGCAGGTTGTCCTCGACGCTGGCGCGCAGCTGTTCGGGCCGCTGCGCCAGACGCAGCGGCAACCGCCCGCCCGGGTCGGGGTCGGCGCCGACCTTCGTGACCACCAGGACGCCGTCCTCGGGGCGCAGCGTCTCGCGGATCACGTCGTTGGCGAAACCGAAGCCGTAGAATTCGGCGGTGTCCACGTGGTCGACGCCCAACTCGACCGCGTGGCGCAGCAGTTCGACCGCCTCGTCGCGGCGGTCATGCAGGCGTTCGAGCTGTAATGCGCCGTAGCCGACCCGTAGAACGGTGCGGCCGGCGAACGAAGCGGTCAGGGTGGTCATAAAGCTGTCTCCTCGGTCGGTGATCGCAAGGCGGCGTACAGCAGTTCGGCCAGGTAGAGCGCCGAGATCCGGTGAGCGATCGGGGTGGCGCGCTCGCGGGCCTCGGCCGGCTCGTGGCGCTCTACCTTGACGAGCCAGGCCGTGACGCAGTCGTGCAGCAGTGCGCGCATCCGGTCCGTCATGTCGACGACGATGTCGCGGATGGCCGGGTCGGTGGTCGCCTCGCCCCAGGTCTGCACGCCGACCCGGGCGTCGACCACGTCGATGGCGGCGATCAGGCGGGCCAGCAGTTCCTCCGGGTCGGGCGGGGTGTCGCTGCCGGCGTACTCGCCGAGGACCGCGGCGCGCTGGGCGAGCACCTCGCGGGCTGCGGCTTGGACCAGGTCGGCCTTGTTGTCGTAGTGGGCGTAGATCGAGCCGGTCGAGAGGCCGGACTCGGCGGTGATGTCGGCGATCGAGGTCCGCTCGAGGCCGTTGCGGCCGAAGCAGCGTACGGCGGCCTCGGTGATCTGGGCGCGCCGGAGCTCCTTGCGCGCGTCGGTGAGTCGCGGCATCACACCCCCCCGCAAAAGGAACTGCCATTCTGCTTGTGAAGCACACTAACAGAACAGCCGTTCTGTTTGCGGTGCAAGCTCGGTGATGTCGTGGGCGGAAGCGACTGAGGTCTCCTGAACTGGCTTTGACGCCACATCAGTTGCGGTGGCTGATCACAACTGGGTCAGTGAGTCCAGGAGTTCGCGGCCAAGCGGCCACGGGCCCAGGCCGCTGGCGGAGTTGATGTGTCCGTACGCGCCCGCCTGATGCCATCGCGCCGTCCATCGCTCCGCGAAGTCCACGGCTGCCTCGGGGGTGCAGTACGGGTCGTTGGTGCTGCCCACCACCAGGGCCGGGCACGGCAACGGTCGTGCGGACAGTTCGATGAACGTCGGGGCAGTCTGACGTGGGAACGCCGGCCCCTGTGGGTCGGGTGGCGCGACCAGGAACGCGCCGCGTATCGGGCTCGTCGGGTTCTTGTTCAGCCAGGTGGAGACCGCCCAGCAGCCCAAGCTGTGGGCTACCAGCACAACGTGGCTGTCCTCACGGCAAGCATCGTCGTATGCCCTCTGGACAGCGTCGACCCAGTCATCCAGGTCGGGGGCGGACCACGAGGCAGGGGAGATTCTCACCGCTGAGGTTCCCCACTGTTGCTCCCACAAGGTCTGCCAGTGCTGCTCGTCGGAGCCGTCGATGCCGGGGATGATGACGTACGCGACCACTGCTTGCCACCGTTTCACTCGTCGCCCCCTGCGATCCTGGGGACGTCTGGCGCTGATTCTGTTGGAAGCAACAGAACAGCGACAGCGACGCAAGCGATCTCAAAGAAGATGGTACGGACAACGATGGAATCACTTGACCGGATCGACCGGGACATCCTCGCCTTGCTCCAGACCGAAGGCCGGTTGACCGGAGCGGAGGTAGGACGCCGCGTCGGACTGTCGCAGCCCGCGGCCAGTGCGCGCATCCAGCGGCTGGAGAAGAGCGGCGTCATCACCGGCTACCGGGCCGATGTCGACCCCGCGGCACTCGGTCTGAACATTCACGCGATCATTCGCCTGCGCACTACGCATGCCCAGCTCTCCCGCGCCCTGGACCTGGCTTCCCGGATCCCCGAGGTCGTCTCCACCCTGAGAGTCACCGGGGAGGACTGCCTCATCTTCGACGTCCATTGCCCGCAAGCAGGACGACTCGAGGAAGTCGTCGACGCGCTTGCCCGCTACGGCCCTGCCACCACGTCACTCGTGCTCCGCGCCTATCCGCCGAAGCCGCTGACCGACGCCACGTCAACAACGTCGTGACCCGCTCCGACCGGCCGTTCGAGGGCCGACGCCTTCGCCAGGGGAGCAGTGGCGTGAGTGCTCCCGCCGGCCCGCGCGGAAGGCATCATCGGAGACGCGGAGTGGCAGGGAGGTCGTGGCCGCGATGGTGTTCGTGGCCACGTCCGGCTGCACGTGGAACCGACTGTCGCGGCCGCACTCATCTGCTACCGCATACTCCCCGAATGAAATGGCCTGTAACTCAAACCAGTTCGGGTTGCGGTTCCGGTAGCCGCGCTGGTGCGGTCTTCGGATCCCACAGCCTGGCGGTCTGCATGTAGCCGCGGACCACTGAGGCCATTGCCAGAATGAGAAGCGGCCCAAATATCCACGGATATGTGGCCATCTCCACCGGAAGATAGCGATATGACACCAAGAGCGCGGCGAAGACCGTGGCACTGTAGGTGACCAGCTGAATTCCTGACCGGTCCCAGCCGCGGTCGAGTGAGCGCAGCGCTGCCTCGATCGTGAATGCAAACACCACACCGGCAACGAGATCCACGCCGTAGTGGTAGCCGAATCCCAGCGTTGCGCTGAGCGTGGCAATCAGCCAGAACGTGCCTGCGAATCGCAGAATCCGAGGGCCCCTACGGGAATGAATGAAAATCGCGGTGGCCCACGCTGTGTGCAGGCTGGGCATGCAATTGCGTGGGGTGATCTCGTCGAATGGCATCTGGCGCGGGGTGTTGATCGGCGGCGGCGTGTTCGGCCACAGGTTGGCCACCGCCCAATGCCCGCCGTCCGCGCCGAAGGCGAAGACCGGTCCGACCACCGGGAAGATCATGTAGATGGCCGGCCCGAGGAGGCCGATGACCAGAAAGGTGCGCACCAGATGATGGCGCGGGAAGCGGCGCTCGACCGCCACGCTACGCAGCTGGTACAGCGCCACGACGACCGCGGCCACCGCGAGCTGAATGTAGACGAAGCCGAGAACATGGGCGCCGATCGGTCCGGTGGCTGTGACCATCCGGCCCACCAGCCACGACGGGTTGCCCAGCGCGTGGTCGGCGGTTGCCACGTACTGGTCGAGCGTCGTCGGGCGGGTCTTCGACGTGATGAGGAGCCAGGTATCGCCAGTCTTGCGCCCGGTCACCAGCAGCAGGCCGAGGCCGACGCCCTTCAGCAGCAGGACACGTTCCCGGCCGGTGCGGCGCGTGATGGCGATCACCGCATGGCCCAGAATCACCCACAATGCGCCGTTGCCGAAGGGGTGGCCCTCGGTCACCTCGGCGTCGACCGCCCACCGCACCAGCAAGATGGCGACGTCGATACCGACCGCGGCTCCAGCCGCGATGAACCGTTGCCGCCAGGTGAGGACCACCATCATCAACGCCATACCGGCGTACAGCAGGAAACCCGACTTGGGAGCGAATATCACCTCGCGCGCCTGGTTGGTGATCGGCCCCGGTAGGCCGTAACGGCGCGCGGCGATCTCCAGGGCGACGAGGAACCCGAAGGCCGTCACGCCCGCCATGACCCACAGCATCGCCCGCGGTTGGCGCCACGCTGCGAACGCAATTCTGCAGTTTATTCGCGAAAACACCCGCGATGATCTCGATATCAACTGTTTTGGCCGATTTGTTAGACGTTGGCTAAGTAGATCGATCATGCTATCGGAGTGATGCGGGTGGGTTCCTCTGGTTAACGGAAGACGCGAAGATCAGTTGTGCCGGCGCTCGCTGGTCCAGCGTCTCGGGAATGACCATGAAACTCTCGACGCCCGGCGGACATCGAGGGCGTCACGGGTTGCCCAACGGCTCCGCCGCCGTGAGACCCGTTCACTTGTCCCGGGAGGATGAGGTCGTGCGGGCGGGCGATGTCGAGCATGGCGTGGTGGACGCCGTCGCCCCTGGGGCGGCAGTCGCGAAGGATCTTCCAAGTCTTCGTGCGGGCGAGGTTCGCTCAACGCGAGCGCGGACTTGTAGGGGCGAGCGGTTGCGCTCGTGCTTCCAGTCGAGGAGTTCTTCGCCAAGGAGGCTTTGGGTGAAAGATCACGAAGTCGTCGGGCCGAGCTTCCTGGAATGTGCAGGCCATGAAGGGGTGTTCCACCGACATGATCAGCCGGCCGCCGGGCCTGAGCACTCACCGCAACTCGGCCAGTGTCGGCCCCCGGTCCTCCAGGTAGTGCAGCACCAGCGACGCCACCACGTCGTCGAACGCACCGTCGGCGAACGGCAGACGGCCGCTCAGGTCGACCACGTGCAGGGCTACGTCGTCACCGAGCCGCCGCCTCGCCAACGCCGGCATCCCGGCGCTGGCGTCGATGCCGGTGACGACGGCACCCGGGGTCGCGCAGTGCGGCGGCCAGGGGGCCCGAGCCGCAACCGGCGTCCAGGATCCGGCGGCCGACCACGTCTCCGGCGAGGTCTGCTGCGGTCGATCTCCGGGCGTGGAACCGGACGTGGGGCGTGGTGCGCCGCTGGTGGTCCGGTCGTAGCTCCTGAGGTCGCGGCCGGTGCCGGGTGACGCCGTCGAGAAGGTCAGCCGAGATGCCCCAGTAGGGTCCGGCCAGGGGTGGGGATTCCTCTACGCGCTGTGCTTCGCTGTCGCGCTCGGCTGGGGGGGCGACCGGGCTTGTCGAGGGCGGATGCGACTGGCATGACGACGGCCGACGTAGCGCGTGTGGGGTGCCGGACGGCTACGGCTGGTATGCCGTCGTCTTCATCATCGCGGCCCTTTCCTTCCCGCCGCTGTGCTGGACGGTGATCCGTACCGACGACTGGCGACCGTCGTTGGGGATCTCTGTCGGTGCTGCCATTGCCTTGGGTATCACCCTGTCCACGGGCACCACCCGGGGATTCTGGATCCTGGCGGCAGTCGAGGCGGCCGTCGCCACGGGAGTGCCACTGATTCTCAGGAAGGTCGGACGCACGAAGATGCGGGCGAAGAAAATGAACTGGACCTCCGAGCCAACCTGAACGCTCGGAGTCGTCGGCCGGAGCGCCCGGCGCCGGGCGAGACGCAGACTGGTACGGCCACTGGTGATCATCGGTGCGTGAAGACGGTTCGGGGGGGGAGCCCCGGCGCCGGATTCGAGATCCGGCGCTGGGGCTGCTGGCGGAGCTGCCGCGCAAAAGCCGCTGGAGCATCGCCGAGCGGGCCGGGGGAGGCCACACCGTACGGCCTGCAGCACCGACTCGGCCGGGCCCGGTGGGATGCCGACGCCGTGCGCGATGGCGTACGGGTGGGGAGGTCTTGGGGACCTTCCTCAGTCGGTGCCGGGTTGAACGAGCTTGAAGACGAAGCGGGCGGCGGCCCGTTGGGCGGACCGGCGCAGGCGGGTCGGGACCGGGCGAACCGGAGTGGGTACGGGGGAGTCGGCCAGGCTGGGGAACAGGGCTTCGGCGTTGCCGCGGTTGACGGCCTGGAGGAGGTCGAGGTCCACGCCGGTGTCCAGGCCGCCCGCGAAGACTGGCAGGCAGGTGTGGGGCGAAGGGCCTGTCGCTGCCGAAGAGGACGTGCCCGGGGCAGGCGAAGGCGAGCAGGGTGGGCAGGGCGGCGGGACTGGAGGACAGTGCGGTGTCGAATCAGAAGGCGCGGAAGTCGTCCAGCACGTCCAGGGGGCTGCGCCCGGTGTTGCCCGCGATGGAGACGGCCATGCGGTGAGAGGCGTACGGCACGAACCCGCCGGCGTGGCTGAGGATGAACCGGATGTTCGGGTATGTGCGCGCGATGCCGTTGCGTACGAGCAGGCACGCGGCCCTGGTCGTGTCCAGGAGGAAGTCGGCGGTGAACGGTGGGATGCCCTCGACGGCCGGTGCGGGCAACTCGGCGGGGTGTACGAAGACGATCGCGCCCCGCTCGTCCAGGGCCTGCCACAGCGGGTCCTGGCCGCCTGCGCCGAGGCCGGTGCCCTGGTTGTCGGCCAGCGGGGTGACCCCGTCGGCGCCGAGTTCGTCCAGCGCCCGCCGGGCCTCCGTGGCGGAGGCGGTGGGATCGGGCATGGGCAGGGTGGCGAAGTACCCGAAACGGCCCGCGTGATCGGCGGCGAGGGGCGCGGAGGAGTCGTTGAGCCGCCGCGCCAGGTCGGCGGCCTCAACGCCACCGCTCCCTCGCCGTCGCCGCCGATCAGGGTCTGCCGATCGACCAGATCCGCACCCGCGTCCAGCACCTCAACGTCCAGGCCGCCACCCTCGACGACATCGCCCAGAGCTACCAGCGCGTGGGTGAACTCGGCTTCGACATGGCGCTGTCCGTGGGACAGCACATCCATGACAAAGAGCTCTCCTACTACGCCCGCACGCCCTCCGGCTTCGAATGGGAGGTCGGCTGGAACCCCGTCATCATCGACGAAGCCACCTGGCAGCCCACCACCCACCAGGGCATCAGCATCTGGGGGCATACACCCGTCGGCCGGACCATCATCGACAAACTCGACCAGTTCCGACGCGGCGCCCTCTCCCTCACTCGCCCGGAAGTCACCGTCCCCGCCCTCAGCGGAACCGGCATGTCCGGCGACTGACCGCCGGGCCGGGCCCCGCCGGCCCGACGGGGCCCGGAACAGATCCGGTTCCGGATCACGCCGAAGGACCCGTGGCAGACTGGTCGGGCGGCTCGTCCCGGTCCGTCGTTCACCCCATACTGATCCACCGAGGTTGTTTCCGTGCCCAAGCCCGTGGCCCGCGAGCCAATGCGACGTAATTCACGGTCCAACCGGGCGCGCATCCTGGCCACGGCCCGCCAGGAACTGGGGCGGAACCCTGACGTCACCCTGGAGGAACTCGCGCGAGCCGCCGGTATCGTGCGGCGCACCCTCTTCGGGCACTTTCCCGGACGCGCGGCGTTGCTGGAGGCTCTCGCCGAGGAGGCCTCCGAGGCGATTCGGAGCGTCGTCTCGGCCGGAGCGAACTCGACGGAGCCGGCCGAGCGAGCCCTCGCGTACTTCGTGCTCTCCGTGTGGCCTGTAGGTGACCGCTATCGCATGCTCGTGGCGCTGGCGCGCAAGGACCTGGGTATGGAACGCGTGGCCGAGATCCTGGCACCGGCCCGCGACGAGGCCACGGCCATCCTGGAACGAGGGCAGCGCGACGGCGTCTTTCACACCCATCTGCCGCCCGCTGTGCTGAGCGCCGGACTGGAGGCCATGACGGTCGCGCTGCTGGAAGCCGTCAACACCGGGGCGCTGGAAGACGACGGAACCCGGGTCGCCGTCGCCACGCTCATCGCGGCCGGTGTGCCGGAGGAACAGGCGGGTGCGGTGGTCGACGATGTCGCGTCCGTGGCGGTCGCGGAGGCTGCCGCCGACGCGTGAGTCGTCTCGCCGACCAGCAGCGGACGCTCACCTGACGGCTGCGTCGACCATGTCCAGGGCGGGCAGGTCCAGCGAGCAGATCCGCGCGGCCTCGTCGGCGGTCATGCCGAAGTGGCGCAGCAGACCACGCACCACCAGGTCCGAGGACTTCGCGTCGTCACGGTCGGGCTGCGCGTGCGGCAGCGAACCGAGGGCCAGTTGGGCGCTGACCGTCATGGCGAGGGCGAGGGCGAGGTCCAGGTCCTCCACCTCGAAGCGCCCGGCGGCCGCCGCGGTACGGATGTCGCGCAGTGTGCGCGGCGCCAACCCACGGTCGGAGTAGGCCACGTCGAGCCCGTGGTTCAGGAGAACCCGGCTGAGCTGCGGGTAGCGGCGGTGCAGGCTGCCGGTCATCCGGAAGCTCTGGCGTACGCGACCGCCGGGTCGTCGATGGCCGCGGTGAGCTCGTCCATGAGACCACCGAACCACTCCAACGCGTCCTCGACCGTGCGGTTCGGGAGCAGGGTCGCCGCGCTCGCCATGCCGATGCGCATGCGGGAGGTCTACCTGGATGATCAGAGTCTCTTCGAACGGGTCCTCGGACAGGTCACCGACCCCGGCGGAGGCCGCTGGTGGACCGACGGCCACGACGACGCCGTAGGCCACGGCACGGTTCTGCTCCTGCGCCGTGGTGTGCGCGGTCGGGCGTTCCGGGCGTACGCCCACGACCGCATCGGTTCCGCGCTCCACGAGGCCGGTGCGCGCGACCTGCGCACGTACACGTTCCTGCCCTGGTCGCGGTGCGTGCACCCCACACTCGGTGTCTGTCACGACACCCCGGCCTTGCGCCGCTACCACGGAAGCGTTGTCGTCGGAGCCGACAGCCGCGCCGCCGTGGACGAGTTGCTGAAGTCCGAGCAGGTGGCCGGGATCGTCGCCGACCAGCACACGGTCCTGACGGCCGCCCACGCCTACATCGTGGAACGGAGCGTGCAGGTCATCCGTAGCCCAACAGCGTCGGCCGTTCTCAAGCCGTGGTCCTTCGGCCGCGGCGTTCGGCGCCCAGACGGGCGTAGTAGTCGACGAGTTCGGGGGCGTCCACGGCGGCGAGGTTGACGACCTGCTCGGCGGAGGCGCCTTGGAGCAGGCGTTTGACCGGGACCTCGAGCTTCTTGCCGGTGCGGGTGTGTGGGATGGCCGGGACCTCGAGGATCTCGTCGGGGACGTGGCGGGGTGAAGCGCCGGTGCGGATGGCGTCGCGGATGCGGTCGCGCAGAGCGTCGTCGAGGGCGACGCCGGGCGCCGGGACGACGAACAGCGGCATCCAGTAGCCGCCGTCGGGTTCCTCCGCGCCGATGACGAGTGCTTCGGTGATCTCCGGGAGGCGTTCGACGACGTCGTGGATGTCGGCGCTGCCCAGGCGTACGCCGTTGCGGTTGAGGGTGGAGTCGGAGCGGCCGTGTACGATCACCGAGCCGTGGGCGGTGTGGGTGATCCAGTCGCCGTGCCGCCACACACCGGGGTACGCCGAGAAGTAGGCGTCGTGGTAACGGGCGCCGTCGGGGTCGTTCCAGAAGGACAGCGGCATCGACGGCATGGGGCGAGTGACGACCAGCTCGCCGACCTGGTCGACGACCGGAAGACCCTCGGTGTCGTACGCGGCGAGTGCCACACCCAGGTGCGGAGCCGACAGTTCCCCCGCCCAGACCGGGATCGTGGGCGCGCTGCCGGCGAAGCCGGAGACGATGTCGGTACCTCCGCTGATGGAGGCGAGCAGGACGTGACCGCCGACATGGTCGCGGACCCAGGGGTAGGCGGAGGCGGGCAGCGCGGAGCCGGTGCAGCCGAGGACGCGGATCGAGGACAGGTCGTGCACGGACGGGTCGATGCCGAACTTGGCCATGGCCAGGAGGTATTGCGGGCTGGTGCCGAAGACGGTGACGCGGTGGCGGGCCGCCAGTTCCCACAGAACGTCCGGGCTGGTCAGCGGGGCGGGACTGCCGTCGTACGTGCAGGTGGTCGCGCCGGTCAGCAGGGTGGAGACGACCAGGTTCCACATCATCCAGTGGGTGGTGGTGTACCAGAGGAGGCGGTCGCCGGGGCCGAGGTCGGAGTGCAGGCCGAGGGTCTTGAGATGTTCGAGCAGGACGCCGCCGTGACCGTGGACGATGCCCTTGGGCAGGCCGGTGGTGCCGGAGGAGAAGACGACCCACAGGGGGTGGTCGAACGGCACGGGCGTGCAGTCGAGTCGCTCGGTGCGGGTGGAGGCGTCCTCCCACGGGATGACCAGCGAGGGACAGCTCCGCGAGGGCCAGGGCAGACCTACGTGGTCGACGAGCAGGGTCGCTTTCAACGTCGGCAGCGCATGGGCCAGTTCGAGGGCGGCCTCCCGGCGGTCATGGGTGGTGCCGTTGAAGAGGTAGCCGTCGGCCGTGATCAGGACGGTGGGTTGGAGCTGCGCGAAGCGGTCGGCAGCGGCCTGGGGAGCGTAGTCCTGCCCGCACACCGACCAGACGGCGCCCAGGCTCGCGGCGGCCAGGAACGCCACGATCGCGTGGGGGGTGTTGGGAAGGTAGCCGACGACCCGGTCGCCCCGGCCCACGCCGAGATCGCGCAGGGTCGCGGCGACGGAGGCGACCTGGGCACGCAACCGCCGCCCGGTCACCTCGTGGCCGGCACCGGTCTCGTCGAGCGCGACGATCGCCGCGTCGTCGTCCGCGAGGCTGCGCAGGGCGTGGTGGGTGTAATTGAGGGTGGCGCCGGGGAACCAGCGGGCGCCGGGCATCCGCTCGTCCTCCAGCACCCGCTGATGGGGCGTGGCCGCCTCGATGTCGAAGTACTCCCACACCGCGCCCCAGAATCCTTCGAGATCGGTGACCGACCAGTGGTGCAGGGAGGCGTAGTCCGAGTCCACGGCAACACCCCGGTGCCCGGCCGCCGCGTGGGCGAAGTCCACGATGCGACTGGCGGCTGCGGCCTGCGGATCAGGAGTGAAGAAGGGGTCCGGGTACGGCGTTTTCATCGCGTTGTGCTCCTCAACAGGCTTTTCTCAACGGTCCGTTGGGAAGGGACGGGGCTTCGTGTGGTGTGCAGAAGGGACGCCCAGGCGGCGGTGTCCGTGAAGTCATCGCCACCGGGCGGGACGACGTCCATCACGACACGGTCGGGCCGCAGCAGCACGGCGTCCGCCCGCCCCTCGCGCAGCCAGGCGGCGAGGTGGCCGTCGTCACCCAGGTCGGCCGCGGGAACGGTCCGGGCATCGAGGCCGTCGGCGACCGCCTTCAGCGAGGGCGAGAGCGGTACGGCGGTCAGCAGGGCGAAGGAGTCGCCGAGCAGTTCGTCGAGGCGGGCGCGTCGTCCGTCGACGGCCACCCACGGCTGGGGGCAGAAGGTGCCGACGAGACCGCGGCCGCTCCAGCGCGTACGACGGCGTACGAGCGGCCCCGCGGTCAGGGCGGGACTGAGGTCGCGTGCGGCCGCCGTACTCAGGCCAGGGATACGGACGGCCGCGCTCAGGACACCGCGGCGAACGGCCGCGGCACCGTCCTGGCCGCCGGTCATGGCCCAGCCCATGGCGACCGCGAGCCGCACCATGCGGCGCGTGTGCGGCTTGCGTTCGCCCTCGTAGGTCTCCAACAGCCTTTCCTCGGCGCCCTGTTGGAGAACTCGGGCGAGTTTCCAGGTGAGGTTGTAGGCGTCGCGCAGGCCCGCGCACAGCCCCTGCCCGATGAACGGCGGGGTGAGGTGGGCGGCGTCGCCGAGGAGGAAGACACGCCCCCGGCGCCAGCGGTCGGCGACCCGCGCCCGGAAGGTGTACCGCGCCTGCCGCATCACCTCGAAGTCGGCGCCGTACGTGAGATCCACCCAGGGAGCGATCAGCTCCCGCAGCCGCTCGTGACTCAGTGCCGAGTCGTCCCGGAGCCGGAACTCCCAGCGGTAGCGGTCCTCGCTGACGCGCATGAACGTCGCCGGCCGCTGCGGATCGCAGACCTGTTCGACACCTTCCCAGCAGCGGACCGGGAGGCTGGTGCGCACGTCGATGACCGTCCAGCGTTCCTCGAAGCGCAAGTCCTCCCACGCGGCGCCGATGGCGTCGCGGATCAGGCTGCCCGCGCCGTCGCAGCCGAGGACGGCGTCCGCCCGCAGAAGGTGTTCGCTCGTGTCGTCGCGGTAGGTCACGCGGACCGGACCGTGGCCGTCCTGTTCGACGCCGACGACCTCCACCCCGCCGCGCAGTTCGCACGCCGGGGTGCGAGCGAGGGTGTCGCGCAGCAGCCGTTCCAGCTCGGGCTGGTCGAACATGCTGGTCTGCGGGAAGCCGTGGGGTCCCTGCGCGACGCGCGGGAACTCGGCCATCACGCGGTGCCCGGCGTCCAGCAGCCGCAGCCCCGCGCGGGGCGGGCGATCGCGGCGAACTCCTCCTGGACCCCTGCGGCCTGGAGGATGCGGCGCACCTCGTCGTCCGTGGCGACGGCGCGCGGCAGCGGGTAGACGTCGTGGTGGCGTTCGAGGACGACAGTCCTCACGCCACGCCGGGCCAGCAACAGGGCGGCGGTCACGCCCACGGGCCCCGCTCCGACAATCACCACGGGTACGTCTGCCGAGTTGTGCTCGACGGTCATGTGCGGCTCACTTCGGGTCACGGTTCGTGTCGGTCAGTTCGCGTCGGTCACGGGGGTGCGCTGTTCACCGAGGTCGATCCGCCCGTCCGGCGTGGCGATCGTCCCGGTCATCACATCGCCGCGCCGGAGGTAGCGCGGGTTCTTCGCCTGGCTCTTGAAGAACGCCTTCCACTTCATGGCGGGCGGCAGCAGCGAGCCGATCTTCTCGACGGCCTTGGGCGGGGCCTTGAGCGCGGTGCCGCCGGGGGTTCCGGTCAGCAGCAGGTCCCCGGGAGCGAGGGCCTGGAAGCGGGCCAGCAGGGTCAGCGCCTGCGCCGGGCGGACGATCATGTCGGCGAGGGTGCGGTCCTGGCGCAGGTCGCCGTTGACGGACAACTTCAGCCGCAGGTCCAGGAGATGGGCGAAGTCCTTCTGCTCAAGCAGGGCCAGGTAGGGGCCGGTGGGAGTGAAGGTCGGGTACGACTTGCTCTCGTAGAACTGCGTCTTCGTCAGCTGTACGTCTCGGGCGCTGACGTCGTTGGTGATCACGAGACCGGCGACGTAGGCGGGCAGGTCCCGCTCCTCGACGACGGTGCCGACGGGGAGGGGCGCACCCATGACCAGGCCCAGCTCTATCTCGTAGTCCAGGAACTTCACATGCTGCGGCCGGACGATGCTCTCCTGCGGGCCGCTGACCGAGCCGGACGCCTTTCGGAAGAAGGCGGGCGGGATGTCGCCGGTGAAGCCCGAATCGCGTGCGTGGCTGCGGTAGTTGACCATCTGGGCGACCACCCGGCACGGAGTGGTGACAGGGGAGAGGGCCACCAGGTCGGCGAGCGGAGTACCCGGATCGCCGGAGTCGGCGGCCTCCCGGACGGTGGTCCGGTCGGCGAGCAGCTCGGCGGTGGTGACGGCCTTGGTGTCGATACGGACGGCGTGCGCGTCGCGCGCCACCCACCAGCCGTCTGCGGTACGCAGGACATTGGTGCTCATGTCAGTGCTTTCGTCAGGGGGTCGGGGGTCAGGAAGTCGGGGGTCAGGAGTTCGCGGCCTTCAGCAGGCCCAGGAGGCGCGCCGGGTCCATTTCGTTGTCGCCGCGCAGGGCCTGGATGACGTCGCGGACCCTTGCGGGGGAAGGGCCGGCGCCGAGGAAGTCGCGGGTCGCTGGCGGGCCCCACTGGGCGAGGCCGCTGGTCGACATGGGTGCCCAACCGGGTTCGAGGTCGCAGGAGAACAGGTCGCCGTCGGCGAAGTGCTCCAGCATGAGGTGGTCCGGGTCGCGCCAGTAGTCGAACAGCTGGCTGCCCTGGATGTGCCGGCCGATGCCCCAACTGCGCTGGTATCCACGCTCGCCCAGGTACTCACCGCCGGCGGCGATCGAGTCGAGGTCGGTGACCTGGTAGGCGGAGTGGACGTAACCGTTGCCCGGCCCCAGGTGCATGGCCAGGGTGTGATGGTCGGCCGGCACACTCCCCAGGTCGCAGCGGATGAACGCCATCGTCGGACCACGGTCGCGCTGCCCGTCCAGGAACAGGAAGTCGGACACGATCATCCCGAGCGTGTCGAGATACCAGTCCAGAGCGCGGGCGAACACCCGTGTCTCCAGCACCACATGCCCCAGGCGCTGGATGCGGGAGGGCTCCCGGGGTGGCCGCTGCGTGACGTTCGTACGACGATGGTCCGTACCGAAGTTGAGAAGCAGCGGCTGCTGTTCGGGCAGCCCCGGCAACTGCTCGCCACAGTGCACGACCCGGACCGGGAAGCCGGAGGGGTCGAGCAGGTCGACGCCTCTTCCGCCGCCGGGGACGTGGGCGTCGCCTACGTCCGAGCCGGTGGCGCGGGCCAGCCGGTCCAGGTCGGCCCGCTCGGCCGCGCGGAACGCCGGGCCGATGAACCTGCTGGCGCGCCCCTTGCGGATCACCATGCACGGCGAGCCGGCGAAGGTTCCGCGCAGCCACAGCTCACGCTCGGTGCGCGCGGCGACCCCGAAGCCGAAGTCACGAGCGAACACCTCGGCCCGGTCCAGGTCGGGCTTCTCGAACTCCAGCCAGGCCACGTCCGCCACCTTGATCACAGGATTTCGGGCCCGGCCCGGGTGCTCGCCGCGCAGGGCTCCTTGCTCACTGTGGAGGTCCTGGTGGGCCGTCCTGACGTCCGTGACGCCGACCGCGTCGACGCGAGTTTCGGACATGGTGTCCTCCAAGCGACATTGCTGTAATGAGGAAATCATCAGCTTTGATTCTTCGATCGTCAATAGCTGGATCCTGGGCTAGTGACGAAATCGTCAGGTATGTACTGATCGATTCATCAGAACTGTGGCATGTGGATCTCATGGGCAAACTCGTGCGTATGCCGAGGTCAGCCCTGTCCCGTAACCGCTTTGAACGGCGACGAGCATTCAGGCTGTCGCGGAGCGCGCCGATGTCGGCTTCGGCTCCTTCTACGACCACTTCGCATCGAAGGCGGAGCTGTTCGACGCGGCGGTCACGGACGCCCTCGAAGAGCCCGGCCAGACCTTCGACGAACACCTGCGGGGCATCGACGACCCGGCGGAACTCGTCGCGGCGGGATTCCGCCTCAGCGCCCGTCTGGCCGACTCACAGCCTGAACTGATGCAGGTTCTGCGCCACCGCGGCCTCGGACACATCCACTCGTGCATACGCAATGAGGGGTTATCTGAGGCCGGCTGCCGGGCTCACCTGCCTGTTTGCTCTGGCGGTGGCGGGGTGCTCTTCCGGCGGTACGGGCCCGCTCCCTCGGAGGACGCTCAGGACGTCGCCCGGCGACCGCTGCCCGACCTCGACGGCACGCTGAGAGCACGCACCTGACACCCCGAGGGATCACGCGGACGACGAACTCGGGTGGAAGGTGACCGCCTTGCCGGTGAAGCGGGCGCTGATGCCGCTCTTCGCCGTGGTGACCGACCGCAGGTGCAGCCCCTCGGGGATGTTCTGGAGGGGGACGGGCTCCGCCAAGGCCTTGTCGAGCAGAGCCTTCACGGGAGGGATCAACTCGCCCTGGGTGACACGGACGTCCGTGAAGGCGATGCGGTTGGCGCCGGCCGCCGAGACGGCGGTACTCACGGTCACGTCGCCGACGAGCGGCAGGCCGACGCGCACCTCCACCCGGCCCGGCTCGTCGCCCTGCGAGACCTCCAGGCCGAGCGCGCCCGACACGTCCTTGTACGACAGGAAGGCGGTCGCCTCGACGCTGCGCGCATGGGCCTCGCCGGCGCTGCCCGAAGTCTTCAACCCGTCGAGGCCGACGCTCAGTTGCGTCAACGGTAGCGGCCGGTTCGATCCGCTCGCCGGGATGTCGTGGGCGGTGATGTCGACGTGCCGCAGGCTGCCCTCGGCCAGCTGCGTGAGTACGGGAAAGCCGCTGACGTGCACCGAAGGCCGCTTTGGGGTCGCCATGCCCTCCTGGAACGCTTCCGCCGTACGGCTCTCCGCGCGGGCCGCGGCAACACGGTCGACGGCGACGGCGCCGGCCAGCACCGCGGCCAGGGAGGCGACGGCGATGATCCTGCGCCGCCTCCTCGGTGCCGGGGGGCTCGCATACAAGGCGGCGTCACCGTAAGACGGCTCGCCCGCGGGCTCCTGGTCATGCCGGGACTGGTACATGGCTTTCCTCTCGGGTCTTCTCGGGAAGTGATCTCCGGACGCGCGCCCAAACTGTCGGAGTCGGAGTCGGAGTCGGACTCGGACTCGGACGGGATTTCTAGGCGCCGACGGACTCGGGACGGCCGAGCCGGTGGACCTGTGCGGCGGCGAGGTCGACGTCCGCCCCCACCGCGATCAGGGCGGCGGTCGCGGTGCGCGTGCCGTCGTCGCGCCAGGTTCCGGCGTTCACGCACTCCAGGAGCGCCAGCAGATGCCCTTCGAGTGCCCGACTGAGCGGCCCGGGCGGGACGCTGGTCCGGAAGACGCGCTGCCGTTGCCCCCGCTCGATGATCGACGCCGCCATGTCGCGGGCGGGGGCGAGGACTTCGTTCACGCGTTCCGCTCCCAGGTCCTGAGGCGCGAGTCTCAGCAGCATGCGATAGCGGTCGCCGACGGGCCACAGGGCCAGGACGAAGCGGGCCATGTCGGTTGCGGCGTCGGGATCGTGGATCGTCACGGCCGCCAGTGCCCGTCGCAGCGCTTCCGCGGCGTCCGTGACGAGCCCCTCGACCAGCGCGGACCGGCCGGCGAAGTGGTCGTAGACGGTACGACGCACCACGCTGGCCGCCTCGGCGACGTCGCTGAGGCTGCTGTCGGGATCGCGGCCGAGTTGCCGCCTCGCTGCTTCGAGGATGCGGGCCCGGGTGAGCTGTGTCTGGCGGCGCCCGCTGCCTGTGACGCGTGGGCTGATCATGTCGGACCTCCGGTCGACGGGGAAGGGCACGCCAATACTTGCACATCGATGGGCAACAAACTAATCTGCACATCGTTGAGCAAATATCTGCCCGCAGTGCCGTGGCCGTGCCCGCACTGCTCCTGCGGACCCACCACCCCTTGAAGCTGCCGCTTCGCCCTGAGGAGCTTCCGATGCCGCTCTTTGCCCACACGCCCGCCGAGAAGATGACGGAGCCGTACCCGCGACGCTGGTGGGCCCTGCTGGTGCTGTGCCTGAGCCTGCTGATCGTGGTCATGGCAAATACATCGCTGATCGTGGCCGCGCCCGACATGACCCGGGACCTGGGCCTGTCCAGCAGTGACCTGCAGTGGGTCATCGACGGCTACACCGTCCCCTACGCCGCGCTGATGCTCGTACTGGGCTCGATCGGCGACAAGTACAGCCGCCGCGGCGCGCTGATCCTGGGCCTTTTGATCTTCGCGGGCGGATCGGTGATGGGCGGCCTGGTCGACGAGACCGGCTTGGTCGTCACAGCCCGCGCGATCATGGGCGTCGGCGCCGCCGTCGTGATGCCGGCCACCCTGTCGCTGCTCGTCGCGATCTTTCCGAGGGCGGAGCGCGCCAAGGCCATCACGGCCTGGAGCGCGACCTCCGGCCTCGCCATCGCCGCCGGTCCGCTGGCGGCCGGTTGGCTGCTGGAGAACCACGCGTGGGGCTCGACCTTCCTGATGAACGTCCCCATCGCGGTGGTCGGCGTCGTCGGTGCACTGCTCCTGGTGCCGCCGTCGAAGGCGGAGAAGATGGGCGGGATCGACTACGTCGGCGGTCTGCTCTCGATCGTCACCGTCGGCAGCCTGGTCTACGCGACCATCGAGGGCCCGCACTTCGGTTGGGGCACCGGCCCCATCACCGCGGCCGTGGTCGCCGGTCTCGGCCTGCCGGCCTTCGTCGTGTGGGAGTTGCGCCACCCCCACCCCATGCTCGACGTACGCAAGTTCAAGGAGCGCCCCTTCAGCGGCTCCATGCTCTCGGTGCTGTTCTTCTTCTTCGGCACCTTCGGCTCGATCTACTACGCGACCCAGTTCCTCCAGTTCGTCCTCGGCTACAACGCGCTGGACACCGGCGTGCGACTGCTGCCGCTGGCCGGGGCCGTCTTCGCCGGCGCCGCGGTGACCGGACGACTGGCCCCGAAGCTGGGCGTGAAGCCGGTGGTGGGAACCGGCATGGTGGTCGGCACCGCAGGCGTCTTTCTGCTGACGCGGATCGAGTCGGGCTCGACCTACACCGACTTCCTGGCGTCTTTGCTGCTGCTCGGCTTCGCGATCGGTCTGAGCCTGTCCCCGGCCACCGACACCATCATGGGCTCCTTCCCCGAGTCGGAGCTGGGCGTCGGCGGCGGCGCCAACGACACCGCGCTGGAACTCGGCGCCTCCCTGGGCATCGCCATCCTCGGCTCGCTCCTCGCCACGTCCTACAAGGACAACCTGACCGACCTGCTCGGCGGCCACCTCCCGGTCGCCGCGATGGACACCGCCAAGGACTCGGTGGGCGGCGGCCTCGCGGTCGCCGAACAGGTCGCGAAGAACCCGCGCGGCGGACCCCAGCAGGCCCAGACCCTGATCGGCGCGGTCCACGAGTCGTTCGCCCACGCCATCGCCCACACCAGCCTCATCGGCGGCATCATCATGGCTGGTGGAACCCTGATAGTGCTGACGGTCCTGCCCGGCCGCCGGGCTACCGGCAAGCACCGCCAGGAGGGGCCGGTGGCACCGGAGACTGACCGGGGCGAGGAGTACGCCGGCTCCGTTCAGTGATCCGCCTGGACTCCTGAGAATCCTGCCCGGCCTCCTCCCGTCGGGGCCGGGCAGAACTCGTCGGCCGATCTCGAGGGTGTCGACCGGCGAAAGGGCAGCAGCACGGTCGTGAAGGTGCCCCGGGCCGTCCGTTTCCTGCCGATGCGTTCTCGCCTGTTCGGCGTAACGTCATCCTTGTGGAGGTCGCCGCGGACAGCCTCGTGTCCCGTGCCGCGCATAAGCTCAGTCTGAGCGCGGACAGGCTGATCGCCGACGTGGAGCGGTGCCTGCGGCGTGACGTCCCGGAGCTGTCGAACGACCCGGAGACCGCCCGCATCACCTCGGAGAACATCGCCGACCACATCGACGGCGTCTTGGGCGGCCTCGAGCACGGCATCGAGCTGAGCCGGATCGATCCGCCCGTCGCCGACGTCGAACGGGCACGTCGGCTGGCCCGGCGCGGAGTATCCCTCAGCGCGATGCTGCGGGCTCACCGGCTCGCACAGGGCATCGCTCTCGACAGGCTGCTCGAAGAGCTGCCGCGACTGACGAGCGACGCCGAGCTGATCGGCGCGGCGGCACGCAAACTGATCGCGGCAACGACCGGATACGTGGACCGAACCTCCGAGCAGGGCGTCATGGCGTTCCAGGAGGAGCGGGACCTCCGACTGCGGTGGCGGCTGGCGATGGTGAACGAGGCCGGCCTGCGCATCGGCACCACCCTGGACATCTCCCGCACGACGCAGGAACTGGCGGACCTCGCCACCGAGCACTTCGCCGACCTCGCCACCGTCGACCTGCTCGACTCCGCGCTCCACGGAAACGACACCCCGGAGGAGAAGCCGCTGGTACTGCGCCGGGTCGCCCAGCGGTCGGTGACCGAGGACTGCCCGGAGGCGACCATCACGCGGCAGCAGCGCCACACCTACCCGGACGGATCGCCGCCGGACCGCGCCCTGACCACCGGACAACCTTCACGGCACCACTTCGACGGGACTCTCGACCGCTCGCCGGGGAACCCGGGACCCGGCCGCGGCGTCGACGCCCACCAGACCCACTCGACCCTGGTCGTTCCCCTGCGTGCCCGTGGCACCGTCCTGGGCGTCGCGGAGTTCTCCCGCCATCGCAATCCCAGTCCCTACGACGACGAGGACCTGCTCCTCGCGCAGGAGATCGCCGCCAGGGCAGCCGTCGCCGTCGACAATGCCCGCCGCTACACCCACGCCCGCGCCACCGCCCTCGGCCTCCAGCGCAGCCTGCTCCCGCCGTGTATGCCACGGCAGTCAGCTGTGGAGGTCGCCTGCCGCTACCTGCCCGCCGGCGCGGAGGTGGGGGTGGGCGGCGACTGGTACGACGTCATCCCGCTGTCGGGAGCCCGAGTCGCCCTGGTGGTGGGCGACGTGGTCGGCCACGGCATTCACGCGGCCGCCACCATGGGTCGGCTGCGGACCGCCGTTCGCACGCTGGCCGACATCGACCTGCCGCCCGACGAACTCCTCACGCACCTGGACGACGTCGTCCTGCGCCTGTCCGCGGAAGTCTCCACCGACCCGGACACCGAAGCCGACCCGGACACCGAAACCGACGGGGACGTCGGCGCCACCTGCCTGTACGCGGTCTACGACCCCGTCAGCAGTTGCTGCACCCTCGCCCGCGCGGGCCATGTGCTGCCTACCGTGGTGACCCGGGACGGCACCGTCGACATCCTGGACCTGCCACCGGGTCCGCCGCTTGGCCTGGGCGGCCTGCCGTTCGAAGCCGCGGAGGTCGACCTGCCCGAAGGCAGCCTCCTCGCCCTCTACACCGACGGCCTGATCGAAGCCCGCGACCACGACATCGACACCGGCCTCACCCTGCTGCGCCAAGCCCTCGCCGAGCCCACTGCCTCCCTGGAAGCCGCCTGCGACATCGTGCTCGAACGCCTGCTACGGGCTCGCCCGGACGACGACGTGGCCCTGCTCCTGGCCCGCACCCACGCCCTCGGTAGCCGCCAGGTCGCCAGCTGGGACCTGGCGGCCGACCCCGCCGCAGTTGCCGGGGCCCGGTCGAGAGTCTCCCAACAGCTGAGCACCTGGGGGCTGGAGGACCTCGACTTCACCGCCGAACTGGTGGTCAGCGAACTGGTCACCAACGCCATCCGCTACGGCAGGCCCCCCATCCAGCTGCGCCTCATCCACGACCGCGCCCTCCTCTGCGAGGTCTCCGACGCCAGCAGCACCACCCCGCACCAGCGCCGCGCCCGCGCTTACGACGAGGGAGGACGCGGCCTGCTCCTGGTCGCCCAACTCGCCGAGCGCTGGGGCACGCGTCACGCCCGGCACGGCAAGACAGTATGGGCGGAGGTGAACGAGTCCGCCGACTTCCCGACATTCGCGCCCGTGTAGCCCAGTGGGCCTCCATTGCCCCGGCTCGACTTCCGGCACCGCGGATTCTCCCCGGCGTTCGTTCCGCGACGCCGAGCATTCGGTGAGCGCGATGATGGGCGTTCTCGCTGCGGCGCGGGAGCCGGAGGCCTTCGCCGGTCTGGTCCTGCTCGCCCCGTCGCCGTGTTTCATAGACGATCCGGCCGCCGGCCATCGGGGCGGGCTCAGTGCCGAGGACATCGATGAGCTCCTGGAATCGCTGGACGCGAACTATCTGGGCTGGTCAGGTGCCATGCCTCCGGTGATCATGGGAAATCCCGAGCGTCCGGAACTGGGCGAGGAGCTCACTCATCGGCGTATCCCTCCATCGAGGAATAGCGCTCCATGCTCCACGCCGCAAGGTCAGAACGTCCCGCTCCCACGTGGTCGAAGGGCACCACGGTGAAGTCGCGCTCCAGAAGCGGTACCACCAGCCGCCACATGTTCTGGTCGCACCCGAACCCGTGCGCCAGCATCAGCACGGGGCGACCGGACTGGCCGATCACCGTCACATGATTCCTGCTCCGCACAGCCATATGCCCATCCGCGCAGACCGTTCTACGGCCCCCCGGGACCGAGTGGCTTCAGTGGTGACGGGGCGCCGGATCAGGGCGCTGATGGTGCGCACGCCGTCGCGCCGGTTCTCGGTGAAAAGCAACTGGTCGATCACACTTCCCGGCACGACGCCGCTGGTCGAGGTGGCGACGTCCTTCATACCCAATTCGATGCCGATTTCGGCAAGCGCGTCCCGGTGTGGCTCAGCGACGCTCTGCCGTCAACTCACCCGCACAGACGGTGAGTCACACCGTCACCTTTGACCGGGCGCGGACACGGGACCGTGTCTCGGTACTGCCGTGTTACCGGGGGGTAAAAGGTCATCTCAATTGGTGAGTCGGCGGTAGCAGATGAGGGTGCTGGCGATGCTGGCGAAGGCGAGGAAGTGGACGGCTTTGCGTTCGTAGCGG
>NZ_JBVKBU010000008.1:0-46530 GCF_055638955.1 Streptomyces sp. NPDC111507
GCCACGGAATCCCGCCCGAACCCCGTGCCGCGTAGCGGCACAGGGCGGACGAGAAGGCCAGAACCCTCGGGCTTCAGCCCGAGGAGCAAGTCAATACGAGCTGACTGGCGCCCCGCTGCAGCCCCAAGCCCGTGCAGCGGCCGCACCCGCCGCTGTGCATCGGCGGCAGCGGCGAGAGGCGCACACTGCGCACCGCCGCCCGTTTCGCACAGCACTGGAACTTCGACAGCGGCACGGTCGGGCAGTTCATCCGCGCGCGCGACGTACTTCACCAGCACTGCGCCGACGTCCGCCGGGACCCGGCGGAGATCCTGCTGTCGAGCCAGGTGCGGTTCAGCGGGGATCCGGCCGCGACGGCGGCCACCGCCGCCGAGTTCGGCGAGGCCGGTGCGGAGCTTGCCGTCGTCTACCTGCCGCCGCCTTATACCCCCGCCGTGCTGGAACCGCTGGCAACAGCGCTGGGCCGGCTGGCCTGAGCCCAGGAACGGTGCCCCACTCGGTTCGAAGCCGGTGGTCAGGTCGCGGTGGGGAGGTAGCGCGCTGCTGCCCGTTTGGCCATCGTTCGAAGTCTCGCGAAGTAGGCGGCGCAGTACTCCTCGTTGATCAGGGGCACGGTCTTGTCGAGGTCGGCGATGCACGCCCAGAGAGTGGCGATGCCACGGTCGTCGAGTCCGCCGTTCAGTTCCCTCTGGACGAGGCCATCGATGTCGGCGTCCAGGAGGACCAGGCTCACGCCCTCGATGTCCACGGCGCGGAAGCTTGCGGGGAACGGCGCGCGCCGGTGTTCCTCCCGCAGCCGGGCGAGTGGGTCTTCAGGCTGTGGTCCGCTCGTGCCGGCGGCTGTCGCTTCTGCCACAGCCGGTGGGCGAAGGAGCAGGGAAACAGCATCGAAGACGGCACGCACCATGTCGGTGGCCCTGGCCGGGCCGAGGGCGGCACTTGTCACGGCGCCCTGCGTGAGCTGGTCGCGCAGCAGTCGGCCGCGGTCGAGTCCGGCGGCGAGTCCGGCCGTGATGAGCCCTGCGTCGGCGGCCTGCTCGATCAGGTCCTGGAGTGGCTTGTTGACGGCCAGACGCTCGGCAAGGACGTGTTCCAGGGCGTACAGGGAGTGCGTGACGGCGACGGTGGCGAACTCGTACCGGTAGTAGGAGTGCCGGATGAGCTCGCGGGAGGTTTCCATCGCGCTCATCACGTACATCGACGCGTCGCCGGGCAGAACCAGGTCGGCGACCAAGGCGTGCATGCCCGCATAGTCGGCAACGACGTCGTGGGCGCGCGGGTCCGGTACTGGTGCAGGGAGCGGGCCGGGCAACGGCGGCAGGGTGTTCACGCGTGCAGTCTTGTCGCCTGGAGACTGCCGGTGCCATCGGATTTGCCCGGGGTGACCGGCGACCCGCTGCGGCATGTCGCCACTGGCCCGGTCCGGCCTTGAGGAACAGGTTTCGGAGACCAGGCCGGCGGGGCGCGGTGGGCACAGTATGTGCCGCCACTGTCACCCGATCCGCTGCGCCGCAGGTCAAAGTGGTGGTGATGGGTGATCGGCGCAATCGTTCGAGGTGCGCGCAGAGGTCGCCGGGGGCGGGCGGGTCAGCCGGCGGCTTGGAGTTTCACCTGGCCGGCGGCCCTGCGACGGCCTGGGTGACGGGGGCTGTATCGGTCACGGCCGCAGCGCTGTCACAAAACCGATCGCTATCCGGTCATTCAATGAAAAAAGGGGCATTCCGCTGGAGCCCCGCACCGCCGACTTTCCCAGACCCCGAGGACGGCACTCGATGACCACGACCAGTCCCGATGCGGTGACGCTCGGCAAGCAGTTGAACGTGTCCGATGTATCCGATACAGCCATCGCGCTGCTCGACGAGCAGGGGATGGTCGCCGCATGGACACACACCGCCGAACGGCTCGTCGGATTCCGCGCCGGGGACGTCGTGGGCCGGTCCGCCGCACTTGTGCTGCCGTCCTTCGAGGAAGCGACGACGACGGCAGCGTTCGTCGAGCGGTGCCGTGCCGAAAACGGGTGGTCAGGGGCGACGGCGGTGCGCCACCGGGACGGCCGCGCACTCGACGCCAGCGTACGGCTCACGATGTTGCACGGTCAGGACGGGACAGCGCGATGGCTCGTGTCCGTGACCGACGCCCTCCCGCAGTCCGGGGACGCGATAGACCGATCGGTGCGGGGACCGCTTCTCGCCCGCGCGCCGATCGGTGTCGGCATTCGTGACCGGCACCTGCGGTCCATCTACGTGAACGACGTTGCTGAGAGCTACGACGGTCTTCCCCGTGACCGGCGTCTCGGACGCCGATTCACCGAGGTACTGCCCGGTGCCAATGCCGAAACGATTGAGGCGGTGATGCGGCAGGTTCTCCAAAACGGTGCGCCCAAGATCCACGAGTACCGGACGTGGCTGCCGACGAGCCAGGGCCCGGAGCACCAGTTCGCGGCCTCGTTCCAGTGCCTCCAGGGCGCCGACGGCCAAGCGCTGGGGGTGTGCGTCATCGGCGCTGACGTCACCGCGAGCCGGCGGACGCGTGAGCACCTCGCCGCCCTCAGCCAGGCCAGTACGCATCTGGGCAGCACCCTGGATGTGACGCAGGCCAGCCAGGAACTGGCCGACCTGGCCGTGCCGTTGCTCGCCGACCACGTCGCCGTGGACCTGGAGCAGTCGATCTCGTGCGGGGAGGGGCCCCCGGTCCGCATCGGCGCGACGGGCAAGCACCTGCCCGGTCTGCGACGTGCCGGTCTGGCCTCGATCCTCCAGGGGGTCCCGGAATCCCGATGGGGGCGCGGCGAGCCGGTGTTCGTGCCGCCGGTCTCACCCTTGGCCGACGTCCTACGTGCCGGGAAGTCCCTCCTGGAGCCGGTCCTGGACACCGCCTCGAGCAGATGGGTCGACGAGGTGCCGGAACTGGCGCACGGGGTCCGCGTACACGGCGTGCACTCGATCATGATCGTACCCATCCGTGCACGGCGCTCCCTGCTGGGCGTGGCGCTGTTCGTCCGCACAGAGGATCCCGTGCCGTTCCAGGAGGTCGATCTCCTCCTGGCCGAAGAGCTCGTCGGCCGCGCCGCGCAGTCGTTGAACAACGCCCGTCAGTACGCTCGCAAACACACCGCCGCCCTCACACTGCAACGCCATCTGCTGCCCAACCGGTTGACAGGCGGCACAGCGGTCGAGGCAGCGTCGCGCTACCTGCCCGCGGACCTGGACCACGGTGTCGGCGGCGACTGGTTCGACGTGATCCCGCTGTCCGGCGCACGGGTGGCGCTCGTCGTCGGCGACGTGATCGGACACGGCCTCCACGCCGCCGCGACCATGGGCAGGCTCCGCACCGCCGTCCACACCCTCGCCACCATGGAACTGCCCCCCGACGAACTGCTGGCCCACCTCGACGACACGGTCCAGCGACTGGGCGAGGAAAACCCCGACACCCCGGACCAGATCCCCGCGGTGGTGGGCGCCACCTGCCTGTACGCCGTCTACGACCCGGCCACCCGCCGGTGCACCATGGCGCGGGCCGGGCATCCCCCGCCCGCGGTCATCGACCCGCGGGGACAGGTCACGTACCTCGACCTCCCCCCGGGAGCCCCCCTGGGTATCGGGCTGGGGGACCCCCCCGAATCCGTGGAACTGGAACTGGCCGAGGGAAGCGTCCTCGCCCTGTACACCGACGGCCTGATCGAGACCCGCGACCACGACATCGAAGAGGGAATGCGCCGGCTGGGCACTGTCCTCGCACAACCGGGCCGGTCTCTGGAAGACCTCTGCGACATCGCGACGCAGTCCCTTCCGGACCAGGCACCGTGCGACGACGTCACACTCCTCCTCGTCCGCACCCGCTGCCTCAGCCCGGCCCGGGTTGCCTGCTGGACGCTGCCCGGTGACCAGTCCGCCGTCAGCAGCGCCCGCACCCTGGCGGCACGACAACTGACGGAATGGGGCCTGCAAGGTCTTGAGGACGCCACGAAACTGATCGTCAGCGAACTCGTCACCAACGCCGTCCGCCACAGCACCGGACAGATCGGGCTACGGCTCATCCGGCACCAAGTCCTGACCTGCGAAGTGTCCGACACCGCCCCCTGCACCCCGCGTCCGCGCCGCGCACACACCATGGACGAGAACGGCCGCGGCCTCTTCCTCGTCACCAACCTGTCCCGCAGATGGGGCTCCCGCCCGGTACCGGGGGGCAAGGTCGTCTGGGCCGAACAAGACCTCCCCCACACGCCCGGCCCCTGGTCCGCGGCTGCCTGAGGCGAACCCGCCGGCCTCGCGAAGCCGGCTTCGCAGGGGCGTCCGGCACACCTTGGGACCTCTATCGGTCCCAAGTCCGACCGGCCATCGGTCCACCCACTGAGGAGCACACTGATGCAACCCGACACCATCGTCCTCGTCCACGGCTTCTGGGTGACGCCGCGGGCCTGGGAGAACTGGATCGCCCACTACGAGAACAAGGGCTTCCGTGTCATCGCCCCGCCCTACCCCGGCTTCGAGGCGGAGGTCGAGGCCCTCAACGCCGACCCGACCCCCATCGAGACCGTGACCGTCCCCGCCATCATCTCCGCCCTGGAGAAGATCATCACCGGGCTGGACCGGCCGCCGGTCATCATGGGGCACTCGGCCGGCGGCGCGTTCACTCAGATCCTGCTCGACCGCGGCTTCGGTGCCGCCGGAGTGGCGATCAACTCCGCACCCACCGAGGGCGTGGCTGTCGTACCGCTGTCCCAGGTCCGGTCCACCCTTCCGGTGCTGAAGAACCCGGCCAACCGCCACCGCGCCGTCGGTTTCGACTACGGCCACTGGCGCTACGCCTTCACCAACACCTTCCCCGAGGACCAGGCCCGCGCGGCCTACGAGCGCTACCACATCCCCGCACCGGGCCGCATCGTGTGGGGCAGCGCCCTGGCCAACGTCCACCCCGGGCACACCGACACCTACGTCGACTACCACCACGCCGGCCGGGCACCCCTGCTCTTCTGCTCCGGCGAGCACGACCACCTCATGCCGCCCAAGGTGCAGCAGTCCAACGCCAAGCACTACAAGGCCGACGGCACCACCACCGAGGTCACGGCGTTCCCCGGCCGGTCCCACCTGATGCCCGCCCAGGACGGCTGGCAGGAGATCGCCGACCACGCCCTCGGCTGGGCGCTCGCCCACACGAGCGACGCGCGGATCAGCGCAGCAAAGGAGTGAATCATGACCCGCAGACGAGTACTCGTCACGGGCGCGTCCAAAGGCATCGGCCGCGCCCTCGCCGAGCAGCTGGCAGAAGAAGGCCATACCCCCGTGGGCATCGCCCGCAGCGCGCCGCAGTCCTTTCCCGGCGAGTTCCACGAAGCCGACCTTGCCGACCGTGCGGCCACCGATCAGGTCCTGGCCGAAGTGACGGGCGCGGGACCGGTCGACGCCGTGGTCAACAATGTGGGGATGGTGCGGCCCGCGCCCGTCGGGGAGGTCGCGCTGTCCGACCTCGACGCGGTTCTCGACATGAACGTGCGCACCGCGCTCCAGATCGTCCAGGCCGTCCTGCCCGGCATGCTCGAACGGTCCTGGGGCCGCGTGGTGAACGTCACCAGCCTGGTCACCCTGGGGTGGCCCGAACGAACGTCCTACGGTGCGGCCAAGGCCGCCGTGGAGTTCTTGACGCGAGGCTGGGCCGGAGAGCTCGCCGCACACGGGATCACCGTCAACGCTGTCGCCCCGGGTCCCACCGAGACCGAGTTGTTCCGGGAGAGCAACCCGCCCGGGTCGGCCGGAGCCGCCGGCTACCTGGCGGCTGTTCCCATGAGAAGGTTCGGGCGCCCGGACGAGCTCGCAGCCGCCATCGCCTTCCTGCTCTCCGAGAAGGCGGGTTTCATCACCGGCCAGATCCTGCGCGTCGACGGCGGTGCGAGCATCGGCCGCAACAGCGCCTGAGAACGGCTGGCACGGTGGGGCGGATCGGCGCTGTCGCCGCGAGCGGAGGACGCCGTGGCCCTGGTCCGCGATGCCGCCGCCATCGGCGTCGCCCGGATCGCCCGCCAGCCGCGCACCTGGGACACCCCCTGAGGCTCCGCCGGCAGGCGGCGGAGCCTCTCGGTGGCCTGTGGGAGGCGGCTACCGGACGAGTTCCCAGTCCTGCGAGCCGTCCGTGAGCGCGTTCTGCAAGGTGAGCGGCGCGCCGTCAAACGGGCCGGTCAGATACAGGTCCGTGTTCCTGACCGACTGGAGCCGGTAGAACCCGTCGGTGGTCTTGACGAGGTTCCAGCTGCCGGTGGCGCTGTTGTCGACCCACTGGCCGATCCGCTGCCCGGCCATCGCGTTGCCGGTCCAGACGGCCGCCGCGCGGCCGCCGGACTTGTTCAGCAGGCTCACGCCGCCGTTCGGCTCGGTCACCACATGCCAGTACTGGGTGTCCGGGTTCGCCGCGGAGCCGGGGTCCTCCAGGGCGACGTCGGGGACGTCCGCGTTGCCGATGTTCGCGTCGTTGGTCTTGTTCCCGGTGCCGATCACCTGGCCGGTCCTGCGGTTCACCAACTGGTAGTAGGCCCCGTCCGACCGGCCGAGGTCGACCTCGGCGTAGGCGATCGTCGAGGTGCCCTGGTTATTGAGGATCGCGATACGGCCGGTGCCCTCGACGTACTGCAGGCTGCGGCTGTAACCGGCCTTCGAGGTCGTCTGGTACTCCTTCCAGACACCGTCGCTGCGTCCGCTCTCGTTGACCCACACGTTGCCGCTGCCGGCCGCGTTGTAGACCAGGCGTCCCCCGGGAAGCCTGATGACGACCGGGCTGCCGCCCGTCGCGAGCGGCCGGGAGCCGGTGTCGACCGGCAGTGAGGTGACGGCTTCGCCGGTCGGCGAACCGCGGTAGAACTGCAGCGGGTTGTCGGCGATCACGTACCTGGTGTCGGCTCCGCCGCCCCAGTACTCGAAGGTGAGCAGCCACTTGCCGTCCGCGGTGCGCACGACGTTCGCCATGCCCGGCCGCCCGCCGCCGATCTGCGTCCTGCCGCCTCCCGTGCTCTGGCTCAGGCCCGCGATGTCGACGACAGGGGCGCTCCACCGCGCACTGCGGCCGTCCCACGTCTTGTGGGCGAGGATCTGGCCGTGCGAGTCGGCGGCGGTGTCGTTGGCGGGGTCGAGGGTCAAGGCGCCGGTGGTCGCGTTGAAGCCGGTGTAGTCGTTCTCGTCGGAGTAGTAGCAGACGAGTTGGCCCTGGTAGACCATCAGGTACGGCTCCCAGACGGGGTCCACCTGCCGGTGTGTATTGGCGGTGGCGATGTTCTGGCCGATCGCGCCCGCGCTGCCGCCCTGCCAGCCGCCGGTCGCGATGACGTTGACGACCTTCCACGTCGCGCCCTCGTCGGTGCTGGAGTACAGCGCGATGGCCAGGTCGCTGCGGTCGCCGTCGTTGGAGGGTGTCCAGTGGGGGTCGGCCGCCTTGTGCTCACGGTAGTACTGGTCGTCGCCCGACACGACACTCGCCAGGAGCAGCGTGCCCTGCTTCAGGTTCCCGACGTCCTGCGGAAGCGTGTAGAGGTACGGATTGGTCCAGTTGCTCGTGTACTTGGCGTACTGGGGGTCGCTGGAGAGGTAGGCGGGAGCCTTGACCTCCGACAGCGGCTGCCAGGTCGTTGCGTGGTCGTCGCTCCTGTAGACCGGAAGGGTCTGCCTGTCGGCGCTGCCCGTCGCCGGTACGACGGTGGACTTCTCGAACGACGCGACCAGGCGTCCGCTCGGCAGTTGCGCCGACTTCGGGTAGACGGCGCAGTTGCCGCGCCCCTTCAGGCACGGTTCGCTGCCGAGCTGGTAGAGGATCCCGCCCGTCGGGTTGTACGCCTGCGCACCGGTGGTCATGGGGATCGCCAGTATCGCGGCTGCCGCGAGGAACGTGCCCAGTGCCTTTGCCGCTCTTCTTGCCCGCACAGCTTGCACGGCTACTCCTTCGGGGAGACGAGGACGCGTACGTCCCACGGGCCGAGGTCCACCGCGGTGCCCGCGGAAAGGGGTGTGCCGTTCAGGGCGTCGGCGAGGTCCACCGGAGCGTGGACGCTCGCGGGCTGCCAGCTCCAGTTGTGGACGATGTGGACGCGGCGGCCGTCGGGCGCTGTGCCGGTCGTCGCGGTGACGGACGCCGGCAGGTCACGCCACGCGCTGCGGCGGGCCGGTGCCATCCAGGCGGCCAGTGCCCGGGCGAGGTCGCGGCCGGGCACGGTGCCGACGCAGGTGACGCGGCCTTCGCCGTGGCAGCGGGTGGTGAGGGCGGGAAAGCGGCCGAAGTGCGGGTGCTCGTAGGTGGCGAGGACGTCGGCGTCGGTGACGGTGAGGCCGTCGGCCCAGTGGGTCGCCGTCGCGGTCCGCGGCAGCGGGAGGGGGCTGTCGGGTGCGGCGCGGACCGGGAGAGCGTGGGTGAGGTTGCTGAATTCGTCGTACGTCACTCCCGCGGCGCCGGTGAGGCGGGCGGGGGCCGCCTCGTGCCGGGCCCGGGCCTCGTGGTCGGCGTAGCCCGTGCGGGGGCCCAGGACCAGGTGGCCGCCGGCGTGGGCGTAGGCGGCGAGCCAGTCGAGGGTGGTGTCCTCGGCGAGGTAGAGGGCGGGGACGACGAGGACGGGGTGGCGGCGGGCGGCCTCGCCGGGGGCCATGCCGTCGCGCCGGCCGCGCGGGTCGTGCAGCTGGCGGGCGTGGACGATGCGGACCTGCCGTCCGGCGTCGAAGGCGCCGCGGTAGAAGGGGTCGAGGATGCGGTGGTAGGCGGCCGGGTCCGGTGCGCCGTCGGGGGTCGCGAGGGGCGGGTGCTTCTGCATCAGCCACTTGCTGGGGGTGGAGTAGACGATCGTGATGTCGGCGTCGGGTTCGAGGCCCGCGACGAGCGGTCCTGCGGTCTCGAACTCCTCCCCCAGCCGGGCCAGTTCGGCGTAGGTGCGGCCCGGCCGGCCGCTGTGCGGCAGGACGCCGCCCCAGTAGGTTTCCGCGCCGAAGCGCAGGGTCTGCCACTGCCAGTACTCGATCATGCGGGCGCCGCGGCCGACGAGGGCCCAGGCGGCCTGGCGCCACTGGCCGTCGTAGGCGGGGCGGTTGTCCCACGCGTAGCCGATGGAGGAGGCGTTGGTCTCGGTGACCAGGAACGGTTCCTGCCGGGAGGAGAACATCCAGTCGGCGGTCTGGTACAGCGACCAGACGCCGGTGCTCTGCCACTTCTGCTCGTGGCCGTCCGGTGTCGGGTCGGGCAGCAGCAGGCCGTCCTGCATGGCGTAGTAGGGGTTTCCGGTGGCGATGTCGAGGCGGTCGGTGAGCTCGTCGTCCTCCACGGCGGGGCGGGTGTAGGAGATGCAGGTGGTGACGAACTGCCCGGGGCGGGCGTACTCGCGGACGAGGTCGGCCTGCCAGCCGATGAACTCGGTGCACTGGCGGGCCTGGAACTCCCGCCAGGCGACGTCGTACTGGGGCTGCACGTTGCCGTCGGGCGTCCACAGGTCGGCCCAGGTGGACAGGCGGTGGGACCAGTAGACCAGGCCCCATTCGCGGTTGAGGGTCTCGACGTCGCCGTACTTGGCGCGCAGGTGGTCGCTGAAGCGCTGGAAGACGCCGTGGTTGTGGAAGAGCTCCAGGCCCGGTTCGTTGTCGACCTGGAAGCCGATGACGGCCGGGTGGCCGGCGTACCGGGCGGCGATCTTGCGGATGATCCGCTCGGCGTGGAAGCGGAAGGCGGGGTGGGTGAAGTCCGCTTCCTGGCGGGCGCCCCAGCCGATGCGTTCGCCGGTGCGCCGCTCGCCGGTGATCTCCGGGTACTGGCGGGCCAGCCACGGCGGTACGGCGTACGTGGGGGTGCCGAGGATGACGGAGATGCCGCGTTCGTGGGCGCCGTCCAGCACCGGCTGGAGCCAGTCGAGTGCGAAGCGGCCGTTCTCGGGTTCCCAGGTCGACCAGACCGACTCGCCGACCCGGATGACGGTGAAGTGTGCGTCGGCCATCAGGTCGAGGTCGGTCTTGAGCTGTTCGTCGGGCCGCAGGTCCGGGCCGTAGGCGGGGTGGTACTCGTGGTAGTAGGCAGCGCCGAACAGCACGCGGGCGGGCAGGTCCGCCATGGACAAACCTCCAGGGAGCAGGGGGTGTTGGGGTGCTACTGCTTGACGCCGCCGGTGGCCAGGCCGCTCTGCCAGTACCGCTGGAGCATCAGGAAGGCCAGGACGAGCGGGACGATCGAGATGAGGGAGCCGGTCACGACGAGGGCGAGCATGTCGCTGCTGGCTCCGGCGCCGCCGTTCTGCGCCTGGTCGGCCCAGCGGGACAGCCCGACGGTGAGGGGGTACAGGTCCGGGTCGTTGAGCATGATCAGCGGCAGGAAGTAGTTGTTCCAGGTGGCGACGAGCGTGAAGAGGATGACGGTCACCAGACCGGGGGCCAGCAGCCGCAGCGCGATGGTGAGGAAGATCCGGAGCTCTCCGGCGCCGTCCATGCGGGCCGCCTCGATGAGGCTGTCGGGGACGGCGTCCTCGGCGTAGATCCGCATGAGGTAGAGGCCGAAGGGGCTGATGAGGGAGGGCAGGATGACGGCCCAGGGGGTGTTGACCAGGCCTGCCTTGGCGAAGAGGAGGTAGGTGGGGATCGCCAGCGCGGTGGTCGGGATCATGATCGCGCCGAGGACGAGGTTGAAGGCCGCGCCGTGGCCGCGGAAGCGGTACTTGGCGAAGCCGTATCCGGCCGCCGCCGCGAGCAGCGCGGCGCCCAGTGCGCTGGCCCCGGCGTACAGGACCGTGTTGAGCAGCCAGCGCCCGAAGACGCCGTCGTCCTGGGTGAAGGTGGCCTTGATGTTCGACAGCAGCTGCGGGGCGTGGGAGAACCACAGGCCGAAGCTGTTGAACAGGTCCTGGGTGCTCTTGGTGGAGGCGATGAGCAGCCAGAACAGCGGGAGCAGGAAGTAGGCCAGGACGGCCAGCATGGCGATGGTGAGCGGGGTGCTGCGGCGGTGCACCGTTGAACGGCGCGGCGGGCGGGCCTCGGCGGGAACTCGCTTCGCCGCCGCGGTGGTTGAGGCGGTGGGCGTCACGGTGGTCATGCGGTCCTCCTGCGGTTCGCGGTGAGCAGGAAGGCGTACGACACGATCACGATGACCAGGCCGAGGATGAAGGACACCGTGGCCGCGTAGTTGGTCTGCTGGCTGATGAAGGCGACGGAGTAGGCGTAGAGGTTGGCGGTGTAGGAGCTGTCGATGACGTCCGGTGCGGCCTTCATCAGCAGGCTCGGTTCGTTGAACAGCTGGAAGCTGCCGATCACCGAGAACAGCAGGGTGAGGGTCAGCGCCGGGCGCAGTGCGGGGAGTTTGATGGACCAGGCGATGCGCCAGGCGCCGGCGCCGTCCATGGCGGCCGCCTCGTACAGCTCGGCGGGGATGGTGCGCAGGGCGGCGTACAGGATGATCATGTTGTAGCCGACGAACTCCCAGGTCACGATGTTCGCGAGGCTGCCGAGCATCCAGCTGTCGGAGAGGAAGTGCGGGGCCGGCAGGTGGAGATGGCGGCTGATCTGGGCGAAGGGGCCGAAGTCGGGGCCGTAGAGGTAGCCCCACATGAGGGTGGCGATCACGCTGGGGACGGCGTACGGGACGAAGATGCCGAGGCGGATCACCCGGGCGAGGCGCAGCAGGCCGCTGTCCAGGGCGAGGGCGAAGAACAGGGCCAGCAGCAGCATCACGGGGACCTGGATGACGAAGAACAGCGCGACGCGGCCGATGCCCTTGAGGAGGAGGGGGTCTTTGAGGGCGGTGACGTAGTTGTCCAGGCCGACGAACGTCGAGCCGCCGATGAGTTTCTCCTGGAAGAGGCTCAGGTAGGCGGCGTAGCCGAGCGGGGCGAGGAAGAGGAGCAGGAACAGCGCCATGAACGGGGCGATGAACAGGGCTCCTGCGGTGCCGTGGCGCGGGCGGGGCGGGGACTTCGTGCGGCTGGTGCGGGCGGGTGCTGTGGTGGTGGCCGCTGTGGTGGTGGCCATCGTCAGCCTCCTTCGACCGTGAAGCCCTGGCCCTTGGCGAAGGTCGTGATGCGCGACTGCCACGAGCCGAGGGCGCGGACGGTGTCGGACTTGTCGGCGAGGGACTTGCCGACGGTCTCGGTCCAGTCGGTGGCGACCCGGTCGAGGAACGGCGGCCACTGGAAGGAGGGGTTGACCTGGGTGCTGATGTCCGCGAAGACCTGGTTGACCTTCTGGCCGCCGTAGAAGGCGGGCGTGTCCCCGAGGAAACTCGCGTCCGCGAGCAGGGTCTTGGTCGCCGGGAAGAAGAACTGTTCGGTGGCGAACATCCTGGCGCTGGCGGGGTCGCTGTTGAGGAACTGCGCGAACACCGCCGCCTGGACGGGGTTCTTGGTGGAGCGGATGACCGCGGTGGTCGAGCCGCCCCAGTTGCCCGCGCTGGGCTTGGCGGCGTCCCACTGCGGCAGCGGGGCCGCGCGCCATGTGCCCGCGGTGGCCTTGGCGGAGCCGGACAGGAAGGCCGGGCCCCAGGCGCCGGTGAGCCAGGTGGCGTACTTGCCCTTGTTGAGGGCGGCGTACCAGGAGTCGGTGAAGTCCGGCTCGACGCCGATCACGCCTTCCTTGGCGAGGGCGCCCCAGTACTGGCCGAGTTTCCGGGAGACCGTGTCGTCGACGCTGATGGTGATGTCGCTCTTGCCGGAGGTCATGTACGGCTTGGCGCCCGCCTGCCAGAGCAGGCCGTGCCAGGCGGCGACCTGGTTGGCGGCGAGGTTGGTGAGGTAGATGTCGGGGTCGGCCTTGTGGAGCCCCCGGGCCGCGGCGGCGAACTCGTCCCAGGTGGTGGGGACTTGGATGCCGTGCCGGTCGAAGATGTCCTTGCGGTAGAGCATGCCCATCGGGCCGGTGTCCTGGGGGATCGCCCAGATCTCGCCGCCGCTGCCGGAGACCTGCCCCCAGGTCCAGTCGACGAAGGTGGACTTGAGCGCGGAGGCGCCGTACGGGCGCAGGTCCAGCAGGCTGTCGGTGATGGTGAACGTGGGGATGGCCTGGTACTCGATCTGCACCATGTCCGGGGCGCCGCTGCCGGCCTTCAGCGCGGTGCGCAGTTTGGTGTACTCCGGTGTGCCCTGACCGGCGTTGACGACCTTGACCTTGACGGCCGGGTACTTCTTCTCGAAGAGCGCGACCTCCTTGTCGATGTTCGGGACCCAGGTCCAGAACGTCAGTTGGGCCGGGGTCTTCATGGCCTTGTCGATGTCGGCCTGGCCGACCGGCTTGGCGGAGGAACCGGCGGCGGAGCCGCCGTCGCCACCGCAGGCGGACAGGGTGGCGGCCAGCGACAGCGCGCCCGTGGCGGCGAGGAAGCCCCGGCGGCTGAGGGGTGACGGGCTGGAGAAGGGGCTGGAGAAGGGTCCGGACATGGTGAACTCCCGTGAAGGGTGTTGGGGACCGGCACACCGGGCGACGGCGTGCTGAAGCTGGATTCGGGTGGTGTCAGGCGCGGTGTGGCGTGACGGGCGGGGCCGGGAGGGCGGGCCTGTCAGAGGTCGCGCCGGGGAGGGCGCGCGAGGAAACGGCGGCCGGTGCGGGGCCTGATCGAGGCCCGGGGAGCGGCGGTGGGTACTGCTGAGGAACTGGGCCGGGCTGAGCCGGCTTGGGCTGAACTGGGCTGGGCTGGCTTGGGGCAGCGCCGGAAGCGGTGGAGGCGGTGGATGGCTCTGGTGGGGGCGGACCTCCGTCGGTGAGGGGGACTGCGGTGGCCCGGGGGCTAGCGGGGCGGCGGGGGCGCGGACGAGGCGCGGACGACGAGTTCGACCGGTGGGTCGGTCATCGGCAGCGGGTCGGCCTGCGGGTTGTCGATGGCGTGCACGAGGAGCTTCAGGCCGTCCTGCGCCATGGCGTCGAACGGCTGACGCACCGTGGTCAGCGGCGGGCTCACGTAGGCGGCGACCGGGATGTCGTCGAAGCCGACCACGCTGACGTCCTCCGGCACGCGCCGCCCGGCTTCCGTCAGCGCGCGGATCAGGCCGATGGCCATGTCGTCGTTGGCGGCGAACACCGCGGTCACACCGGGGCCGGCGAGAAGTCCACGGCCGGCCGCGTAGCCGGAGGCGGCCGACCAGTCGCCCTCGGCGACCGGCGGCTCGGCCCGGCCGTGCGCGGCGAGCGCCTCGCGCCATCCGTCGAGGCGGTCCCGGGCGGAGTACCAGCGCTGTGGACCCGCCAGGTGGTGGACGGTGGTGTGGCCCAGCTCCAGCAGGTGCTCGGTGGCCGCCCGCGCCATCTGGCTGGAGACGATGCCGGCCGTCACCACATGGGGGGCGGCGAAGGGCGGGGGTGCGCCGAGGACGAGGACCGGCACGTCGACCCGTGCGGACAGGTCCGCGCCGTCCGCCTCGTCGATCGGCTCGGAGATGACGATGCCGTCCACGCCCTGGTCCAGGAGCGAGTCCACGGCCCCGGCGATGCCCGCCCTCTCGCCTTCCATGGTGTTGACCACACGCAGTGCGTAGCCCGTGTCCCGCACGGCACGCTCGACACCCATGAGCAGCGAGGCCGGACCGTACAGGGCGGTGCCGAGCGTCACCACGCCGATGGACCGGGTGCGTCCGGAGGCCAGGGCGCGGGCCGCGTTGTTCGAGCGGTAACCGAGTTCCTCGGCCGCCGCCAGGACGCGGCGGCGCACGTCCGCCGAGACGTACGGCTCGTCGTTCATGACCCGGGACACCGTCTTCTGCGACACACCCGCCAGGCGCGCCACATCCACACTGCGCGGCGCGGCTCCCGCGCCGCGTCCTGCCCCTGGTGTCATGGTGTCTCCCGATCTTCGGCAGCCGCATCCTAGCCCCGGTCCGCTGGATGACTCCGCTGCATGACTGCGCTGTCATGACTGCGCAGTCATATCTACGCAACAGGGCGGGGCGCGTCAAGACTTCGCGCAACATCTCCGCCGTCCGGAGCCGGGCGCCGGTGCGGCCGGTGCCGGGCGTGGGGAGGGGGGGGGTGTTGTCCCCCCACCGCAGCCCCCCCACCGCCGGGGACGACGTTCTTCAGCCCGGCCCTAGCGGCTGCTATTCATTATTGTTGTCGTCGTTGTTTCCACCGGTTTTGATGAACTTGACATTCTTGGTCGTCGTGATGACCTTCTTGATCACGACACCCTTGGAATTCTTGGTTATTTTGATCTTCTTGGTGATCGTGGTGATCTTGAGGCCGTTGATGGTCAGTTCCTTCTTGACCGTCGTTTTGGTGATGGTGGTCGTACTGTTCTTGACCAGCCCCGCGATCTCGGCGGCCTGGTGACCCTGGTGGCTTGCCGTGACCGCGGCCACGGGCCCGGTGTGCGGCGTCGCCGGGGCGGCGAAAGCGCTGGAGGGCATCAGCGCGCCTCCTGCCGCCAGGGCGGTCGAGGCGGCAAGCATCACAAGGCGCTGAGTACGGGAAGTGCGGGTCATGGGAATTCTCCTCCGTGAGAAATAATCAGGGTTTCCGAACAGTCCTGACAATTCGCGGCCATTCGGTGAGGGCCAGCTGCTGAACGGGCCCGCATCTCCATTAGGCACCGGCGGACGAAAGGAGTCATGCCCCTGGAATGCGTGGCAGGAGAACTCGGGACTTGACGGGCGACGGCAGCTCACGGCAGCTCTGCCGCGGACGCGCGGCACATCATGCGGCACATCAAGGGGCCCGGAGCCGGGGCGGAACGGGTGCGGGCTAGCCTGGCAGTTCCGGGCCGGATCATCACCGGCACCTGACCGCCCGATGCCGGCGGAGCACCCCCGCCGCTGTCCGCCCGGGACGGACGAGAACGGAGCAGCCGACGTGAGCGACGCCCAAGCCAGCACTCAGGAAGGAGCCGCGGCACCGGTGGCCGGTCTGCCCGATCCGGCCGGTCTGCCTGATCCGGCCGATCTGCCCGAGCGGATACGCCGGCACCGGCGCCACACACTGGAGCTGCTCACCGTCTGCGCCCTCGGCCTTGTCCCCTGGACGGTCCTGCTGGCGATGACGCTGCCGTCCGTGTACGAGGTCCGCCAGTGGCGCGTGACGTGGGTCGGATTCGACGCCCTGCTCATGGTCGCGATGGCGGCCACGGCGCTGCTCGGGTGGCTGCGGCACCGCGCTGTGATCGTGTCGGCGACCGCGACGGCGGTGCTGTTGATCTGCGACGCGTGGTTCGACGTGTCGCTCGCTTCCGGCACCTCGGGGGTGTGGCTGTCGGCGGTGCTCGCGGCGTGTGTCGAACTGCCGCTGGCCTTCTACCTCATCCGCCGGGTGATGGGGATGATCTCGTTGGCCCAGTGGCCCACCGCCAAGGCCGCCGCCGACACCAGCGGGCAGCCGGGCCGCCCGGACGCCTGAACTCGCCCTGCCTTCCCGCCGAGGAGACGACATGATCGGGCACGACATGGCATGGCAGGCCCTGACACATGTCCCGTCAGGGCCTGAACTCCACGCGGTGACCCGCTAGGACCTAGCGGTAGCAGTCCTGCACCGGGTCGGTCTCGCTGTAGATCGCGGTGTCCTTCATGAATCCCAGCTGACCGTTGTCGGCGACGGTCATCAGCCAGCGGGTCGGGTGCGGTCCGCCGACCCAGGCCTGGCCGTCTTCCTTGCAGTAGAACCAGCTCGGGTTGGAGTACATGTAGCCGACGATCTTGCCGGGGTCGGGGTAGGAGTGGTTGTTGCCGATGATGCCGTAGACGGGCGCGCCCGACACGTTGTTGCAGTACCACCTGATGCCGCCGTCGTTGGTCCAGCAGCCCGCGGCGGCATCGGCGGACGGAGCCGCCACCGCGCCGAACCCGACGGCCAGCGCCGCTGTCGCCAACGCCGCGCCGATCTTCCTGTGAGCACGCATGCATTCCCCCGCGTTGTCGTGTCACCGTGCGGTGACCGGATCAAGGTGCGTCGAGGCACGGTGTGCTGCGGCCACTATGCCGAGCACGGGCCGCCCAGGTCGATCAGTTCGATCCTGATGGAATCGTGACCCCCGTGCGGGGC
Organism: Streptomyces sp. NPDC111507; assembly: GCF_055638955.1. Taxonomy (NCBI): domain Bacteria; kingdom Bacillati; phylum Actinomycetota; class Actinomycetes; order Kitasatosporales; family Streptomycetaceae; genus Streptomyces; species Streptomyces sp. NPDC111507. Next base: position 16,947 of record NZ_JBVKBU010000008.1, read on the forward strand.
GCGGCCTTGGCCGTCTCCGGGGGAAACGCTCCCTGGTTGCGCGTGCGGGAGCGTGCGGTGCCGGAGGCTGGGGCGATGACAGAACCTGTTCACGGACCGGACGGCCCGGATGGACCGGGAGGAGGGGCGACGTCGTTCGGGGTGGAGCGCGATCCCGCCCGGGTGGTCGCGTTCAGCGACGGCGTCATCGCCATCGCCATCACACTGCTCGTCCTGGAGATCCGCCCGCCGCACGACACCCGCCACTTGTTGCACGGCCTCGCCGCACTCTGGCCGTCCTACCTGGCCTACGTCCTCACCTTCATGCTGATCGGGCAGGTGTGGGCCAACCATCACCTCATGTTCGACCACATCCGCAGCGCCGACCGGGTGGTGCTCTTCCTCAACACCGTGCTGCTGATGGACGTCGCGCTCCTGCCGTTCGCCGCCTCCGTGCTGGCCGAGGCGTTCCGGGACGGACACGGGCAGCGCACCGCTGTCGTCTTCCACGGCACCGCCTTCGCACTCCTGGCCGTCTTGTTCAACGTCATCTGGGGGTACGTCCGCCATGACCGCCGCCTGCTCAGCACCACCATCGACGCAGCCGGCGTGGCAGCCATCAGCCGGCGCTTCCGGCTCGCCCTTGTCTGGCTCGCCACCGCAATCCTGCTCGGCGCCCTGATTCCCGTCCTCGGCGTGGCCGTGATCGCCGCCTTCATCCTCTACTTCTGGCATCCCATCGCGGGCGAGATCGCCGAAGCCAAGCGCCGGCGCCGGCGTGGACACCGGACGTGACCGCCGGCGGCCGCGATCCCGCAGCGAACACGAACCCTCCGGCCGCGTACCGAGAGCGCACCCACCCCGCACACGGCCGCCCCTCTACCTGCGCTGTCGCCACCGGTTCGGGTCCTCTTCCAGAGCCGCCCGGTCCCAGCCGCCGTGCTCCGCGGCGGCCTCGTAGGTCGTGTGCAGGAAACCGGCCACTGCCCGGTCCGGGTCGGCCGCGCTGCGCACCGCCTCGTACGGCAGAAGGAACTGGCCGAAGTCAGAGCTGTAGAACGCGTCGGCCGGGGTGACCGGGTGGCCGGCGAAGCCACCCGGCTCGGGATAGGCGTACGCGTAGAAGGCTCCCTCTTCACCGCCGCCGGGCCAGAAACCACAGCTGCTCAACTCGCGGGAGTAGCCCTCCACCATCACCCAGTCACCGCAGTTCGGGGCCCCGCCGGGATGCGGCGGCGCCGCCCGTCCGGAGAACCTCGTGCAGGCCAGGTCCATGGCACCCCAGAAGAAGTGCACCGGGCTCACCTTGCCGGCGAAGTACGAGCGGAACTCCCCCATCACCCGGTTGGCCTGCAGCAGCTGCCGCCAGAAGAGCTGCGCGGCCCTGGGGTCGTAGGAAGTGTGCCGGTCGTCTTCCTCGAAGGGGATCGCCGGGTCCACCTCGTTGGGAGACGCCTGGATCTTCGTCTCGATTCCCAGCTCACTCAGGGCCCGCATCGTCTCGCGGTAGAAGTCGGCCACCGGCCTCGGCTCCAGGGCCACGCTGCGGTCGGCGCCGTCGCTGCCGCGGATGCGCAGCTGATGGTCGAGGAAGTCGAACTCGATGTCGAAGACCCCTGAGCGGTAGGGGATCGCCGACGTAGTGAGGCCGCGCGGGCTGACATAGAAGGTGACCTGCCACCAGTGATTGACCAGGGGCGCGTGGGCCAGCCGGATCTTGCCGACGATCTGGGTCCACATGTGCAGTGTGTCCCGGGTCTCGGTCCAGTCGGCGACACGCAGCCGCGGCCACGTCGTCCGCGACGCCCCATCGGAGATCACCCAGTACCTCCGAGGATGCCCCGGCCTTCAGGCCGGGGAGGAATCGGACCCCTGCGGAGCAGGGCAAGGAAAGACGAATCGCCGTCAGGGCGGTTCGTCGTCTCCGTCCACCGGACCGAGCGCGACCTCAAGCAGGTGGACGATCTCAGAGTTGAGGGACCGCCGGTCTGTACGTGCTTGCTCAACCAGCCGTCCATGGAGGTCCGTTGGAAGTCGAAGGGAGATTCTTCTCTCGTCAGCCATGCCAAAATGATGCCATGACGACACCATAAATATCGGAGGGCCCCGGGCATTCCCGGTACACGTGCCGGCTCCGCGTGTCGTCGACCGCTCGCACGGCACTGCTTGCCGAGTGGGACCGGTGCCGGTGGGTGTGGAACGAATGCGCCGCCAAGTCCCGCGCCGTGCACGCCCGCAATCGCGCACACCCGGGCGACAAGCTGACGTGCGGTCCGGCGCAACTCGACAAAATGCTCACCGAGGCCCGCGCGAAGACCCCGTGGCTGCGAGAAGGCACGAGCGTCCCCCAGCAGCAGACGGTCAGGGACTTCGCCAAGTCCCGCTCCAAGGCGCTGAAGGACGTCGAACGCCGTCTGCCGATGCGGCAGCGCGCGGGCATGCCCAGGCACAAGAAGAAGCGTGAAGCGCTGCCGACGCTGAACTACACCACCCGAGGCTTCCGGCTGAAGGGCGGCCGCCTGCACCTCGCCGGGGACATCGTCCTCACCGTGGTGTGGTCCCGCGAACTTTCCGCCGCGCCCAGCTCGGTGCGCGTATACCAGGACGCGGTGGGGCACTGGTGGGCGTCGTTCGTCGTGGCCACCGGACTTCAGCCGCTCCCTCAGACCGGTGCCGTCCTCGGCGTGGACTGGGGCGTGCAGGAGACCGCCACCACCACATCCGACGCGTACGACCTGCCGCATGCCGAGCACGGCCGGAAGGCACAGGCCAAGCTGTCGAGGTACGACCGGATGATGGCTCGCCGCAGGCCGAAGAAGGGCCGGGCGGCCTCGAAGGGCTACCGTGAGGCGAAGAAGTGGCGCGCGAAGACCTACACGAAGATCGCCCGGCAGCGGCAGGACACCGCCCGCAAGTGGGCCAAGTCCGTCGTCCGGGGACACGACGCCGTCGCTGTCGAGGACTTCCGGCCGAAGTTCCTCGCGAAGACCACCATGGCCCGCAAGGCGGCTGACGCCGCGATCGGCGCCACCAAGCAGGCCCTGATCGAGATGGGCCGCAAGCACGGGCGGGACATCCGCCTCGTGCACCCCGCGCACACCACCATGGACTGCGCATCGTGCGGAGCGAGAACCAAGCACGCACTTCCTCTTTCGGAACGTACCTACACCTGCACCGCGTGCGGAACCGTGTCCCCCAGGGACAAGAACTCCGCGCGTGTGATGCTGGTCCGGGCTGGTCTCATCCCGGCTGGTGTTGAGGGCGCAAGACCCCTGGGGGCGCTGCTCCCGGAGGCAGTCTGAGCCAGGAATCCCCTCCCTTCAGGGAGGGGAGGATGTCAAGGCCACAGCACACTCCTCTCCCGCCGGGACAGCCGGCCGACACCGACCACGCTGCCCTCAGCCGGGGAATCAGGCAACCCGGCAGGCCCCCGGCGCGCCTCACCGGCCACCGGACCGGGACGGTTGCATGCTCCACGAGCAACCGTGCGCCCGCATCGCAAGGAGTGATCCGGCGGCTCGGTCCCACCAGAGGCGGGGCCCTCCGGGGCCGACCGGAAGGAGCTTTCATCGTGAATGTCGACCAGTCGGTACTGGTTCTCGGGGCGACCGGAGGGCAGGGCGGCGCCGTCGTCAGCGCGTTGCTGTCCCGCGGCGCCGCCGTCCGTGGCCTGGTCCGCAACCCTCGATCCGCTGCGGCCCGGGATCTGGCCGCGCGCGGCGCCGAGGTGGTGGGCGGAGATCTCATGGACCGCGAGTCCCTCGCCTCCGCCATGCGGGGCACAGCCGGTGTGTTCGCGATGACCACGCCCTTCGAGTCAGGGCCGGCCGCCGAGATCGCACAGGGCCGGACCATTCTCGCCGCCGCCCGTCATGCTCGTGTGCCGCACCTGGTCTTCAGTTCCGTGGCGGGTGCCGACCAGGACACCGGCGTGCCGCACTTCGAGACCAAGGCCGTCATCGAGCGGGAACTGGCCGCGGGCGAGGTGCCCTACACGATCCTGGGGCCCACCTACTTCTTCGACAATGCCCTCGGCGGCGAGGACCGGATCCGCCAGGGGGTGCTCGATCTGCCCCTGCCACCTGACCGTCCGCTGCAGCAACTGGCGCGCCCCGATCTGGGCGAGTTCGCCGCCGCCGTCTTCGCCGCGCCCGACGCGTTCGCCGGGCAGCGCATCGAGCTGGCCGGCGACGCCCCCACGCCCGATGACATGGCGGCCGCGTTGAGCACGACAGTCGGTGTGACCGTCCGCCACAACGAAGTACAGCTCGACGAGATCGGCAACGACGACATGCGAGCGATGTGGGCATTCCTGCGTGGCCCCGGCTACCGCGTCGACCTGCCGGCGCTGCACGCCGCCCGTCCCCGTCTGCGCTGGACGTCGTTCGCCGACTGGGCCGAGAACGCCTTCGCAACGGCACCGTGACAACGGTCCTGCCGGTCCACTGAGAGGCGGCGCCGCCGTGTGCCGAGCTCGCGGCGTCGAGCCCTCAGCGCCTCTCCGCCTCGGCCTGGGGTGATCCACGCTCTGCCCGAGGCGTGCGGCCTGGTGTGCCCGGGAAGTCCGCCGTGTTGGAGGTGCGCGGTTCCGGGCGCGCACAGCGGGCCTCCCGGCCACACCGTTCTCCTGCCCCGCTCCCCCACCACCCGCGCCTCGGCGCCGGCATTTTCACGCAAGAGTCACATGCGTGCGGGGCGGCCCCGGACGTTGGCGTCCGGGGCCGCCCCGCACCAGGGGGTGGGACTGCCGTTCACTACCAGCGGTACCAACGGCCACGGCCGCCGCCGGTTCCGGCGGAACGCATGACGAAACCCAGCAGCCACACGGCCAGCACGATCACGGCCACGATCCACAGAGCCTTCAGCGCGAAACCGGCGCCGAAGAGAACCAGGGCAAGCAGAAGAACGAGAAGCAGGGGAACCATAGTTATCAACCTCCGAAGCAGCGAGTTCCCCGGCAACACCCCGCCATACACCCGAAGTTTATGGGTTTCTTATCCTTCGGCGCGGGAATGCGGTACCGCCCCGAATCCTTCACCAGTCCGGCTTCACCCGTCAGGCAGTCGGGCCTCCACGACGGCCTCGTTGATCCAGGCGTCGTCGAGGGCCTGGTCGTCGGCGGCGTCCCAGGCCTCGACGATGCGGTCCCAGTGACGGACGTTGAGGGTGCGGAACTCGACGACGCGGTGCTGGGGCCTGGTGACCTGGGACCGGTTGAGCGGGTGGAACTCCACGCGGGTCCCGCGGCCTTCCCGGTGGAGACGGCCGAGCAGGTAACGCGCGACGTTGCGCCGGCGCACCTGCAGGTACGCGCTCTCGATGTTGCCCAGGTTCTTCCTGGAGGGGCTCCGCCTGCCGTCCAGCCAGGCCTTCAGCGTCCGGCCGGTGACCGTCGGACCGCCCTCTCGGGCCGCGGCGCGGGCACGCTCCGAGCGGGTGAGGTAGTTGGAGCCGGGCGAGGAGGCCGCGCCGGGCGGTGACCGGGGTGGCGACGAACCCTGCGAGCGCGTCGAGTTGCCGGGCCACGGCCTCGTGGCCCTTGATGCCGCGAGCGCCGAATTTGCCGAAATCATTTTTCCTTTCCGGCATTTCGTCTCCTCGCTTTCCCGGCAGCCGACTTGACGGAGCCTCATCGTCGCGTATTTCAGGGTGAGTCACGAATACAGGATCGGGGCGGCAGTGGGCTTCGGTGAATTCCTGCAGTAGTGGTCCGGAATGGTTTTCCTGTCGTCCGGCACCGCTTTGGGGCCTACGGTGTCCGGGCGCGGAACTTCTCCAAGAGGTTCTCCGTCGCGCCGGAGGTGAACGACTCGTGGATCTGGGGCGGGTCGCACAGCCCGTACTTCGGGGAGGACAGGCGCAGCAGCAGGCGCAGGGGGGGTTCGGTGACCCGCAGGGGGCCTGGTTCGTCCCTGCTGCCCAGGGGGTTGGGGAGCGTGTGCTCGTGCTCCCCTGCCGGGGGTGTGATCAGGTGAACTCCGGCGCGGCTGCGGTCGTGCGGGAGGCCGGTGGTGTGTTCCAGCCGGCGGATCGGCAGGTGGGTCTTGAGCGCGGAGAGATAGGCGCCGTTGATGTCGGGCGCCGTCATCTCGTGTCGGCCCGCGGGGAGTTCGGGCCGGGTCCATGTCCGGGCGGGCCTCCCAGATCTCGTCCGCGCCGCGGGCGGACTGCTTGCGCGGGACGTCCGGGATCCAGGGGTGCGCCACGATGTCGTAGCGGCCGCCTTTGCGGGTGATGTCCAGCAGGGCCATCGCACTCACGCCGAGGGCGCGGGCCACTTCGGCGCGCGAGAGACCGAGGGCCGCGCGCAGGGCCCGCCGCTGCTCGGCCGGCGGGAGGGGGCGGGTTCGGCGGCGGCCGCGAGCAGTTGGCCGATCGCCTCGAAGTCGCATGCCGCTCCCGCGCCCCGGTGCGCGATGCCGGTGTCGTCGGCCCCGGTGGCGGTGACCGTCCAGGAGCAGCCGCGGTCGGTGCGGGTCCGCAGGGTGTGCGTCAGAGGCGGCAACATGTGTCCCTTGTGCTGGTGTCGATGCCTGCTGGCGGGGCTGGTCGGCATCGGCGCCCAGTGCATCGGGGCCTGTTCGAAGGGGCGGCCTTCACCGAGGACAATCGTCGCCATGAGTGACGGTACGGGTGATGCCGAAAGCCGCCTGGCGCGGATCGAGCGGCTGCTGGAGAGCGGTGAGCGTGAGGTGGCGCCCGCGTGGCGGCGGGCGACGCGGGGGGAGCCGCGCTGGGCGGTGACCGCGGTGATCCTGGTGGCGGTCGCTCTGCAGTGGATGCTGCCGCACCGGCTCGCCTTCCAGCCGTACTGGGCTTTGCCGGCTCTGGAGTTGGTGCTGCTGGCCGGTCTGATCGCGGCCAATCCCCGGCGGGTCGAACCGAGCACCCGGTGGCTGCGGTGGTGGGGGCTGGCTCTGACCGGTGTGGTCAGTCTGGCCAACGGCTGGTCGGCGGTCCGGCTGGTGGCGGGTCTGGTCAACGGCACCGAAGCGACGGAGGCCGGGCCGCTGCTGCTGACCGGCGGCGGTATCTGGCTGACGAACGTCATCGTGTTCGCCCTGTGGTACTGGGAGTGGGACCGCGGCGGGCCGATGGCGCGGGTCCGCGGCCGGAGTCAGTACGCCGACTTCCTCTTCGTGCAGATGCAGAGCCCGGAGACCGCGCCGCCGGACTGGGAGCCGGCGTTCCTGGACTACCTGTATCTGTCGTTCACCAACTCCACCGCCTTCAGCCCGACCGACGTGATGCCGCTGTCGCGGTGGGCCAAGATGCTGATGATGCTGCAGTCCTCGGTCTCCTTGGTGACGGTGGTGCTGGTGGTCGCCCGGGCCGTCAACATCCTCAAGTGACCGGGCCGCGTGGCCGCGTGCGGGCGAGTGGCGGCCGGTGCGTGTGTGCCGCGCAGGGGGCGGCGCGCCATGGTTCGGGTCGATCCGGGCACGCCACGGGGGTGATCGCTTCAGGCTGATGAGCGGAACAGCCACCGGTTCGGCGTCGGCGACACCGGCCTGGAGCAGTCCGCCCGTCACGGTCACGTTCGTCCGTATCGGCCAGGGCCTGTCGTCGTCTTCCCGCCGTCTGCCCGAAGGGCGGTCGGGAACCGCCCTGTGACCGCTGGCCGCTGACATGAGCTGCCGGCGGATGAGCCGGTCCGCGCCACGCACCGGGGTCAGTTCATCTGCCGGCGGGCCTGCTTCACCTCGCGGTCGACGGCCCAGGCGTCGGCGACCGGCCCGAGGTGGCCGAGCTTGTCGGGATTGATCACCGTGCGGATGGTCTGGATCTGCCCGTCGAGCACGTCGAGGGCCAGGGTGTGGAGCACCTTGCCGTCCCGGTCCCGGAAGATCGCGCCGGGCTGGCCGTTGACCTCGTGCGGCTCGAACCTCACGTCGATCCGGCTCATCAAGGGGAAGACCGTGCCCAGCACCCGGGCCACGTTCTGCGCGCCCATGACGGCCTTGGCCAGCTGCGGGGCCTTGCCGCCGCCGTCCCCGACCAGTTGCACGTCGGCGGCCAGCAGATCCCGCAGCCCGTCCACATCGCCGCTCTTCAGCGCGTCGAAGAACCGCCTCGCCAGCTCGTGCCGCTCCTGCCGGTCCGCTTCGAACCGCGGCCGCCCGGCCTCCATGTGCCGCCGCGCCCGCACCAGCAGCTGCCGGCATGCCGCCTCCGAACGCCCCACCGCCGCGGCGACCTCGTCGAACTCGAAGGCGAAGACCTCCCGCAGCACGAACACCGCCCGCTCCAGCGGGCTGAGCCGCTCAAGCAGCAGCAGCGCCGCCATCGACACCGAGTCGGCCAGCTCCACCGCCTGTACCGGATCCTGATACGGATCGCTCAGCAGCGGCTCGGGAAACCACGGGCCCACGTACTCCTCCCGCCGCACCCGTGCGGAGCGCAGCACATCGATGGAGATCCGTGTGACCGCGGCCGACAGGAAGGCCTTGGTCGACGTGGGCCGGGTCGACGAGCCGTCAAAGCGCAGCCATGTCTCCTGCACCGCGTCCTCGGCCTCGCTCACGCTGCCCAGAATCCGGTAGGCGATCGAAAACAGCAGCGGCCGCAGCTCCTCGAACTCCTCGACCTTGCTCACGCCGAACCCCCTTCCCTTGAACGCCCCGCATCCGGCCGCACCCGTCGGCGCAGGCATCTTCCGGTGCGCTGTGGCACTGGTCAGCCGCTGAAGGACTCGGGGCCGAAGCGGCCCCATGCCACGAATGCCGCAAGCACGAGATACATCAGGTTCAGCACCACATACGGGGATTCGCCGCGGCGGCCGTGGGTGATCATCGCACCGGCCATCAGCAAGATCCAGCACATGGCGGTCACCGGCGCCAGAACCGGTGCGATGCCGACCGCAGCGGGCAGGATCAGGCCCACCGCGGCCAGGAGCTCGAGGACACCGAGGGTCTTGACGAAGCCGGCGCCGGCGTCTTCGGTCCATCCCCCGCCCTGGACCGCGGCCAGTCTCTCCTTGGGCACGAACGTCTTGCTGATGCCGCCGGTCAGGGCTACCACGGCCAGCAGTCCGGCACCGATCCACAGTGCGAGGTTCATGAGGTCACCCTCCTGTTGCCCGGCATCTCCCCTCCACCTCTCAATGGAACTGCCCCGCCTCGTAGTTGCCGGCCGGCTGCCGGGTGATGATGTTCAGCCGGTTCACCGCGTTCATGAAGGAGACCAGGACCACCAGGGCGGTGAGCTGGTCCTCGTCATAGTGCTTGGCGGCATGCGCCCACACCTCGTCGCCGACCCCGCCGGCCGCGTCCGCGACCCGGGTCCCCTCCTCCGCCAGCTCCAGCGCGGCACGCTCGGCCTCGGTGAAGACCGTGGCCTCGCGCCACGCCGCGACCAGGTTGAGGCGTACCGGGGTCTCGCCGGCAGCGGCAGCCTCCTTGGTGTGCATGTCGATGCAGACGGCGCATCCGTTGATCTGGCTCACGCGCAGTGCCACCAGTTCCTGCGTCGCGGCCGGCAGCGGCGAGTCCTTGAGCGCCTTGCCCGCCGATATGAAGTACTTGAGGGCTTTTCCGGCGGTCGGGCCGGCGAAGTAGTTCACTCGCGCGTCCATCGCGTGCTCCTTGGTGGTCGTCCGTGGCTACACCCCCCGAGACGAGATAGCCCGACCTCCTGTGACACGGACCGATGTGACCCGCGTCTCCCCGCCGCCGGCGGCCGTGCGGAGAAGTTCGGCGAGGGTTCCCCACCACCTGCCCTTTCGCGGCGTCCCCGCAACACGGCCCGGAGCGAACGGACTTGGCGAACCGGCCGGCCGAACCGGCGTGGCGAACGGACTCGGTGAGGGCAAAGGCGCCGGGCAGGAGCGGCCGGTGCCGCGGACGGGGTCTGGTCCCGGCCGCGTGGTCCAGAGGCTTGTCGCTGCCTTTGTCACCTGGTCTTCTGTACGCCGGGGTGATCCGTGACGCGTGTTCGCCCGCCGGCTACGGGCAAAACCGGGCACCGGAACGGGAACGAGAAGTGAGGATGAGGCGGCGTGGAACCAGTGGCGGGACCGGACGTACGGGGCGCGGTGCCCGAGGGGCTCGGTGCGGCGATACGGGATACGGCCGAGGAGATCGCCGCACTGCTGCGCGCGGGCGCCGGCATGGAACGCCGGGTGCCGCAGTCGCAGTGGAGCGTCGGGGAGGCGGCCGCGCATCTGGCACTGGCCAACGAGCTGATGGCGGACATCGCGGCGGGACGTGCGCGCAGCTACGGGGACGGCACGCCGCAGAGTCTCGCCGCGGCCAACGAGCAGGCGCTCGCCGTGTTCGGTGAGCGCGGGGCCGAGCCGCTGGCCGGGATGATCGTGGAGCAGGCCGGTGCGTGTGTGAAGGCGCTGGAGGAGCGCAGCGCGCAGGGGACGGTGGTCACTCCGCTGGGCCCGATGGGACCGGATGTGCTGGGGTCGTATCTGCTCACGCACATGCTGGGACACGGTTACGATCTCGCCCGTGCGCTGGGGCGTGCGCACATGATCGACCGGGAGCGGGTGCGGCTGACGCTGCCGTTCTTGATGACGGCGATGCCACGGGTGACCGACACGGCCCGCACGGCCGGGCTGAGCGCCTGCTACGCGATCCGCCTGTGGGGCGGCGGCCGGTTCGGTGTGCGGGTGGCCGGGGATGCGGTGTCGGTCGATGAGCGGCTGCCGGGGCGTGCGGACTGCACCATCCTCATCGAGCCGGTCACGTTTCTCCTGATGGCACTCGGGCGCCGGGGCCAGTGGGGCGCCCTCGCTCAGGGCCGCATCCTGGTCGGGGGGCGCAAGCCCTGGCTCGCTCCTCGTTTCCCCGCTCTGTTCAAGGCGCCCTGAGCGCGACGGGCCGCGGCGGCCGGCTGCCGGTCACCTGGGCCGGGGGGCGGTGACGGCCGGGGCGGCGCCGAGGAGGCCGAGGAGGGTCTCGCGGTGGAGGTCCGCGATCGGGCCGAGGAAGTCCGGGTGGCGCAGCAGGGGGGCCGCGCGGTGGTCGCGCGGGCTGGGAATGGTCAGCCGGCGCGCGTCGCCCACGCTGTCGGGGCCGTGGTGGGTGGCGGCCAGGCAGGCGGCGGCCAGGACGGCGAGGTCGGCGTCGGCCAGCAGGCAGGCCGCCCAGCTGACGACGGTCTCGTCGACCTGGGTGCGCCAGGCGTGGGTGGCGTCCGTCAGCGGGGGTGCGTCGGCGCCGGTGACGAAGTCCAGCCGGCCGGAGCCGCCGGGGCCGAGCAGGTCCAGCAGTTCGGCGTCCAGCGCGGTGGGGTAGCGCAGGGCGGCGGCGATGGTGGCGGCGTGCCCTGCCTGGGCTTCGGCCAGGGCCTGGTTCAGCGGGCCGGCGGCCGGGGGGAAGGCCGACAGGAGCCAGCGTGTGGAGGCGGTGATGACGGGCGAGAGAGTGGTGGGCATGGTGGACCGTCCTGTGCGTGTGCCCGCCTGTCCTGGGTGTTCCGGTGTGAGTGATCCGGTCGCGGGCACTGCGCGCCCGGGCGGGGATGTGCGTGGCGGACAACGGTACGGCGGCCTCCTGCGGGGGCGACAGGAGCTGCGTCACAGCCAGGGACGGTGGGGCGGTGCGGCCAGGGGGCGGGTGTTGCCGCTCGGGGCGGCCGGGCCGGGCGCGGGGGCAGGCGGCGTCCTGGGCTGCTGGTGCCGGCCGGGTGTGCGCTCTGGACGAGTGGATCCGAAGGCGGGGATGATCAGTGGCATGCGGACGGTCCTGCGCGGAGCCCTGGTGACGCTTCGCCCGTCGACGGTGGGCGATATCCCGGCTCTGGCCGCGATCCGGACCACGCCTGAGGTGTACACGCGCTGGCGGGGCGGCGACGACCTGACGGCCGCCGTGACCGAGGACCTGGAAGATCCCGGGGCCCGGACCTTCGCGGTCGAGCACGGCGGCCGGGTGGTCGGCGCTATCCAGTGGGGCGCCGAGGACGAGCCGGACTACCGGCATGCCAACATCGACATCTATCTCGACCCGGCGGTGCACGGGCGCGGCCTTGGCACTGACGCCGTCCGCGCCCTGGCACGCCATCTGATCGATGATCACGGATACCGCAGACTGGTGATCGACCCGGCCGCAGACAATGCCGCTGCCATCCGGTGCTACCGCAAGGTCGGCTTCCGCCCGGTGGGCATCATGCGGCAGTACGAGCGCGGCCCGGACGGCAGCTGGCACGACGGGCTGCTGATGGACCTGTTGGCGGAGGAGCTGGAGTAAGTCCCACGTTCGGCTCCACCAAGGCGGCGAGGACCTCAACGATCCGTGCGTGACGACAGACCTTGAGAGCCTCTTGACCGCACTCTATGTGAAGATCGACGACGAGATCGCAGGTACGCGGTGGATGGGACGACCGCCCCAGCTCAGCAACTCCGAGCTTGTCTGCCTAGCGGTTGGCCCAGGCGCTGCTCGGCCACCATTCCGAGGTGCGATGGCTGCGCTACGTGCGCAAGCACCTGCTCGGCATGTTCCCGTACCTGCCGCAGCATGCTGGCTGCAACAAACGGCTTCGCTCGGCGCTTCCGCTGGTCAAGTGCATGATCCGAGAGTTGGCGATAGACAGCGACTTCTGGTTCGACAACCACTGGATCACCGACTCGACCCCGGTGCCGTGCGGGATGTCCCGTCCGACCGTGCAGCGTTCCCACCTGGCGGGCTGGGCCGGGTACGGCTCCTGCGCCTCCCACTCACGCTTCTTCTGGGGCCTGCGCCTGTATCTGGTGTGCACCCCGACGGGCATGCCGATCATGTGGGCTCTGGCCAACCCGAAGATCGGCGGACGTGAGGTGCTCGCCGCGATGCCGGAGGTTGATGCCCGACTCGTCACCAGCCGCGAGGGCATCCTGCTCGTCTCGGACAAGGGCTTCGCGTCCAAGCCGTTCGAGAAGGCCCTCGCCGAGTTGCCCAACGGATCCTGGCCATGGCTGCCACGATCTGGCACAACAACAAGACCCACGCACCGATCACCCGATCGCTGATTGCCTACGACCACTGATCACTTCGGAGCCACTCGTCTAGCCGAGCATGCGGTCGAGGTTGAAGGCGGCGCTGATCAGGGCGAGGTGGGTGAAGGCCTGGGGGAAGTTGCCGCGCTGTTCGCCGGTGTGGCCGATCTCCTCCGCGTAGAGGCCGAGGTGGTTGGCGTAGGTGAGCATCTTCTCGAAGGCGAGGCGGGCCTCGTCCAGGCGGCCCGCGCGGGTGAGTGCCTCGACGTACCAGAAGGAGCAGATCGAGAAGGTGCCTTCCTCGCCCTGGAGGCCGTCGGGGCTGGCCTGGGGGTCGTAGCGGTAGACCAGGGAGTCGGACACCAGGTCCTCGCCGAGGGCGTCGAGGGTGGCGAGCCATTTGGGGTCGGTCGGGGCGATGAACTTCGCCAGCGGCATCATCAGCAGGGAGGCGTCGAGGATGTCGCTGTCCTCGTACTGGGTGAAGGCGTGGCGTTCGGCGGACCAGCCGTGGCTCATGATCCGCCGGTAGATCGTGTCGCGGACGGCGCCCCAGCGGACCATGTCGGCGGGCAGGCCGCGGTGCCGGGCCAGCCGCATGGCGCGTTCGATCGCCACCCAGCACATGAGGCGGGAGTAGAGGAACGTCTTGCGGCCGCCGCGGGTCTCCCAGACTCCCTCGTCGGGCTGGTCCCAGTGGTCGCACACCCAGTCGACGAGCTCGCTGATGCTGTCCCAGTGGGCGCTGGAGATGGGCTTGCCCCACTTGTCGTAGAGGTAGAGGGAGTCGACGAGTGCCCCGTAGATGTCGAGCTGGAGCTGGTCGACGGCGGCGTTGCCGATGCGTACGGGGGCCGAGCCGCGGTAGCCCTCGAGGTGGGGCAGTTCGCGTTCGGGCAGGTCACGGCATCCGTCGATGCCGTACATGATCTGCAGGGGGCCGGTGGGTCCGCACGGGCCGTCGGGGGCGCGCTGGACGTGTTCGGTGACGAAGCCCATGAAGGCTTCGGCCTCGTCGGTGAAGCCGAGTCTGAGCATCGCGTACACGCAGAACGCGGCGTCGCGGATCCACACGTAGCGGTAGTCCCAGTTGCGTTCGCCGCCGATCTGTTCGGGCAGGCTGGTGGTCGGCGCGGCGACGATGGCGCCGGTGGGGGCGTAGGTGAGGAGTTTGAGGGTGAGGGCGGAGCGGTGGACCATTTCCCGCCAGCGGCCGCGGTAGCGGGAGCGGGACAGCCAGCGGCGCCAGTAGCGCACGGTCGCGTTGAATTCTCGTTCCGCCTCGGCGACGGCGCAGAAGCGGGGTGCCACGTCGCCGCCGATCTTGTCGATGGTGAAGACGGCCGCCTCGCCCTCGTGCAGTTTGAACAGGGCCCAGACGTCCGGGCCGTCGACCTCGATGGGCACGGTGGAGGTCAGGGCGAGGCGCAGCGAGGCGGAGGTGAAGACCGCCTGGCGGGCCTCGGCGTGCACGGTGTGGGGTGCGGTGCCGTACTCGAAGCGGGGGGCGACGCGGGCGCGGAAGGGGAGTGCTCCGCGGACACACACCACGCGGCGGATGAGGCGGTGGCGGTCGGCCTCGCGTGAGTCGTCGACGACGGGCATGAAGTCCTGGATCTCGCCGACTCCGTCGTCCGCGAAGAAGCGGGTGATCAGGACGTTGGTGTCGGGGAAGTAGAACTGTTTGGTGCGGGTGGGGACGTCGGGGGCGAGTTCGAAGGATCCGCCCCGTTCGGCGTCGAGGATCGAGGCGAAGACGCTGGGTGCGTCGAAGCGGGGGCAGCAGTACCAGTCGATGGTGCCGTTCGTGCCGACGAGGGCGGCGCTGCGCAGGTCGCCGATCAGGCCGTGCTCGGCGATGGGCAGGTAGCCGGGGGTGCCGGTGCCGCGGGGGCCGGCGTAGGTCCGGTCGCTGTCTTTCGCTCCGGCCTCAGGAGTCGCTTCAGCCACGTCAGCCTCCTTGGGCTTCGCCCGAGCCGCCCCCTGGTGTCCAGGCTAGGGCCTGTCCGGCGGATCAGGTCGGAGGGAAGTAACGGCGCCTCATCGGCGCAGGTGAGCGGGGTCTGGTGCGTGCGGCTGCAAGGCGGAGGAGGGAGTCGACGCGGAGCGTCGGCCAGTGACGACAACGCCGCAGAGGTGCGTGCCAGACCCCGCGTCTCCGGCATGATCCGCCGGACAGGCCCTGGCGAGTTGTCGCACCCGTGGGCCTGCGGAGCGGGGGCTGCGGCGGTACGCGCTCCTCTCCCCCGCACGCCGGCGCCGCCTCGCGGGCGTGGTCAGCGGGCCGCTGGCTGGGCGGGGAGGTTGAAGACGTGGCCCGGGGAGACGATCTTCGTGATCGCCTCGCCGAAGAGGGTGCTGGGCTCCGCGCCGTTGTGGTCGATGTCGGTGTTCAGCAGGACGACGAGGGTCGCCTGCGCCGCGGGGAGATAGACCGTCAGGGATTCGTAGCCGGGCAGGGAGCCGTTGTGCCCGATCCAGCCCTGGACGTCGAAGATGCCCAGGCCGTTCCCTCGGCGGGCGGCCCGGTGCCGGCTGCCGGCCGTTGGGTCGGGCCCGGTGCAACCGCCCGCCCTCCCTTGATCGTCCCCGCCCCGGGGGAACCGTGACGGGAGGGGATCACGTGGTGCGAGGTCACATACGTCTCGAGGACGAGGGCCGGGGGGAGATGAAGTGACTTTCCTGCTCTGCCTGCTGGTCGTCCTGGTCGCGGTCGTCTCCGGCGTGGTGTTCCTGGGCCGGGGACTGGCCTGTGTCTGGAGAGGCGGGCTCGCGCGCTCGCTCCGCGGTCTCGCGTACGTCATCGCGGCGGGCGCGGCCGTGATGTACGCCTGGGGAATGCTGTACGTCGCGGGCGCGGCGCTGGACGCGGAGGACGGCGGGGCAAACTCGTCGCCCATCCGGCCGTGCCGCACGGGCGTGCAGGAACGCGACTACTGGATCGACGACTACCACGTCTGGTGGGTACCGGTCCGGTTCGTGTGCCATCGAAGCGACGGGACCACCTACGACCGGGAGGTCCCCGGATACGTGAACCCGGCGCTGGCCGGCCTCACGGTCAGCGCAGTGGCCCTGGCCGTATACGCCCGGTCCGTGTCCGCCCGGTCCGCATCCGCCCGGCCCGCGGACGAGCGCGCGCGGAGGCCGTGAGCATGCTGGTGTTCTACGCCGTGCCGCTGGTCAGCCTCTTCCTGCTCGCGGCCGGATCCGTTGCATACCTCCTTTGGACGGCCCGGCGCCGTCCGTCCCGGCAGGCCCGCTGGGCCGTCATCGGCGCGGGTGTGGCGGTGCTCGGATACGCGGGGGCCGTGGCGTACGGGCTGGCCTTCGCCGATCCCGTGCAGGTGTGCGGCCAGAAGACCCTCGACAACGACTTCCCGCTGGTGCGCGTGCGCGTGGACGCCTTCCCGCCCGACGTCACCTGCTACTGGAGCGACTCGGGGGCCCATGGACCGTCGCACCCCACGGTCCTGGGCACGTGGGTCATGTGGGGGGGCACCGGGATTCTGGTCGTGGCCCTCTCCGTCATCCTGATCGGGCGGAGGTCGCGGGCCTCGCGCTGGGTGCGGGCCGGTGCGATCTGGTCGCCGCTGGTGGCCGCCATGATCTGGGTGACCGGTGTCGGCCCCGCGATGGAACTCTCACGGACCGAGCTCTACGACGAGTGCCTGCACGACAAGACGGTCCCGCCGGAAACCAAGCTGATCCGGATCGACGTACTGGACATCGAAAGAACGGCCTTCCCGCCCTCCCTCACCTGCACCTACTCCGACAGCGAGGCCGACCTCCTCGCACCCGAGCGGACCGGCCTGCTCGGGTGCGGCGTCGCCTTCGTGGCGTTTGCGGGGGTCGCCCTGTCCCAGGCCGCACGAGCGGGCCGGTCCAGGCCGGGCATGTGAGACGTGGCCGGGCACGGTCTTCCGGCACACCGGGGCGGCGCGGGGACGGCGCCGGGGTGCCGCTGCTGACGGGGCCGGGCCGAGGGGGGTTCGGCCCGGGCCGGTGAGCAGCGGCGGCGCGGCGCGGCGCTCACATCGCGGTCGCGGGGAGCGTGGTAGTCACGGTCTCGGGGAGCGTGGTGGTCAAAGGCCCATGGAGATGGCCAGCCGGGTGAGTTCGGCGGTGCTGTTGATGTTGAGCTTGGCCCGGATACGGCGGAGGTAGGCGTCGACGGTGTGCTTGGAAAGCCCCATGTGGCGGGCCGTCTGCAGGTAGGTGCGTCCTGCGGCGATATGTCGCAGCGTCTCCTGCTCGCGGGGGGCCAGCGCGGGGACGGGGGCTTCGGCGTGCGACGTGGCGAGTGTGAGGCTCATGGGATTTCCTCCGACGTGTCGGCTCGGTCGTCGCTGCTCACACCCTTGAAAGCAGGGGACATATGACCGAATAAGGCTTTTTGTCCGCTTTACATAAAGAGTGGCCGGGGGACTTCATGACGGTGTCCGCCGACTGTCACAGGCCTGTCACAGGCGATCCCCCGCGGGTTTGCCGCGGCGCGGTCACGGACGGGGCGGCGGGCCGCGCCCCCGGTGACGGCGCCGGGTTGGTGCTCCGTGCCCCCCGGGATCATGCTTGTCAGGAGAGCCCCCGGCCGTGCAGGTTCCCGAAGGGCGAGATGAGCGGCGATGGAGCGACTTCCCACCCATCCTGGTGAGCGGCCACACGAGTCGGACGCCTCCCCCGGTCCGGCCCGCACGGCCCCTCCCACCCCCCCTCCCACGGCCACCGCCGCCGTCGACGCGCGGGGCATCGTGACGGAGTGGAGCGAAGGCGCCCGGCAGTTGCTCGGCTACCCGCCCTCGGAGGTCGTGGGACAGCCCGCCGCCCGTCTGCTCGCCGACGACGCCGGCACGGCGGTGCTGCGGGAGGCGGCCGGACGGGAGCGGTGGAGCGGGACCGTGGCACTGCGGCACCGCGACGGCCGCCGGCTGCTGCGGGAACTGCTGGCGCACCGCCGTACGGCGGACGGCCCCGTCACCGAGTGGTTCGTGGTGTCCGCCGTGACCGGCACACCCGAGGGACAAACGCCCGCCGGCACGCCCGAAGGAGAAACAGCCGGGGGCGGGACGCCCGGGAACGAGGCAGCCGGAAGCGGGACGCCCAGAAGCGAGGCGCCCGGGGGCGAGGCAGCCGGGAGTGGTCGGCTGGGGGAATGGGCGTTTCGCCAGGCGCCCTGTGTCCTGGCCGTCTTCGACGCGGACCTGCGGCTGGTGCGGGCCAACGCCGGTATGGAGCAGGTGCTGTCACTCACCGAGGAGCAGATGCGGGGGCTGCGTCTGCCGGAGATCGTGCCGCATCCGGTGAGCGACGAGACCGAGGCGAAGATGCGCCGGGTGCTGGAGGGCGGCGGCCCGCAGCATCTGCGGGCGGGCGCAGGCCCCGCGGGCAGCGGGGCGGACGACGGCTGGTCGACCTCCCTCGTCCCGCTGGAGGACCCCGCCGGGCGCGTGCGCGCGGTGTGCCTGGCGGCGCACCAGCGGCTCCAGGAGCATCTCGCCCGGCAGCGGATGCTCCTGCTGAGCGAGGCCTCGGCCCGCATCGGCACCACCGCGGACAGCGGGCGCACCGCGCAGGAACTGGCCGACATCGCCGTCCCCCGGCTCGCGGACTTCGCCGCCGTCGATCTGCTGGACGCCCCCCGGCACGGTGGCGAGCCCTCCCCCGCCGCCCCGGCCAGGCCCCTCGCCGCGACCCGTAGCGCGGGGCGCTCGGTCCTCGAGGACGGCCCCACCGCCTCCGCGGCGGGCACAAAGATCCTCTACCCGGACCTGTCACCGGTGGCCCGGTGCCTGGCCCAGGGCCACGGCGCCCTGTACGACGCGGCCGATCCCGACCTCCTGCGGTGGGCGCGGCAGGACCCGGGGGCCGCCCGGCTCCTGGGCAGCGGAACGCACTCGGTGATGGTGGTGCCGATGCGGGCCCACGGCGCCACGCTCGGCGTGGCCCTCTTCGGCCGGCACCGGCGCGCGGAGCCCTTCGAGGCGGACGACCTGTGGCTGGCGGAGGAACTCACCGCCAAGGCGGCCGTCAGCATCCACACCACCCGCCGCGACAGCCGGGAGCACACCAGCACCATGACCCTGCAGCGCAGCCTGCTCCCGCAGACGCTGCCCGACCAGGGGGCCCTGGACATCGCCACCCGCTATCTGCCCGCCGGCACCCGGGCCGGTGTGGGCGGCGACTGGTTCGACGTCATCCCGCTGTCCGGTGCGCGGGTGGCCCTGGTCGTGGGCGACGTGGTCGGGCACGGCATCCGCGCCTCCGCCACCATGGGCCGGCTGCGCACCGCGGTGCGCACCCTGGCCGACGTCGACCTGCCGCCCGACGAACTGCTCACCCACCTCGACGACCTCGTCCTGCACCTGTCCGCCGACGAGGGCCACGCGGACGGTGCCGCCGAGAGTGCCGGGGGCATCGGCACCACCTGTCTGTACGCGGTCTACGACCCGGTCTCGCGCCGCTGCGCCCTGGCCCGGGCCGGCCACCCGCCGCCCGCCGCGGTCACCCCGGACGGCGCCGTGCGCTTCCTCGACGTCCCGGCCGGCCCGCCGCTGGGCCTGGGCGGCCTGCCGTTCGAGACCTTCGAGACCGAACTGCCCGAGGGCAGCCTCCTGGCCCTCTACACCGACGGGCTGCTCGCCGCCCGTGACCACGACATCGACGAGGCGCTGGACAAGATGTTCGCCGCCCTCGCCCGCCCCGCGAAGACCCTCGACACGGTCTGCGACAGAGTCCTCACCGCCATGCTGACCCACCGTCCCGACGACGACATCGCCCTGCTCGTCGCCCGCACCCGGGCCCTGCACGCCGACCGGGTCGCCGCCTGGGACCTGGCCTCCGACCCGGCCGTCGTCGCCCGGGCACGCAAGCACGCCACCGAGCAGCTGACCGCCTGGGGGCTGGACGACGCCGCCTTCATCACCGAACTGACGGTCAGTGAACTGGTCACCAACGCCATCCGCTACGGCCGGCCGCCCATCCAGCTGCGGCTGATCCACGAGGACTCCACGCTGACCTGCGAGGTCTTCGACTCCAGCAGCACCGCCCCGCACATGCGGCGCGCCCGGACCTTCGACGAGGGCGGGCGGGGCCTGCTGCTGGTCGGCCAGCTCGCCCGGCGCTGGGGCACCCGGCACGCTCTCACCGGCAAGACCGTCTGGGCCGAGCAGTCCCTCTCCCCCGGCTGACCGCCGCCCGCACGGGGCCGCGGCCGCTAAAGGCGCACGACGACCAGGGCGACGTCGTCGCGTCCGCCGCTGCTGACACCGAGACGGGCGAGCAGCGTGTCGGCCAGGCGTTCGGGAGCAAGACGGGTGTGGCGGGTGAGGGTGTCGGTGAGCCGGTGCAGGCCGACGTCGATGTCCTCCCCGCGGCGTTCGACCAGCCCGTCGGTGTAGAGCACGAGGGTGTCTCCCGGGGTGTAGGGCAGTTCGGCCTGGGGGCGGGACATATGGCGGGGGCGGGCGCCCAGCGGGGGGTCGGTGGCCTGGTCGAGCAGGTCGAAGGAGCCGCCGGGGTGCACCAGAACGGGCGGGAAATGGCCCGCGCTGCTGTAGCGGATGCGGTGGCCCCGGTTGTCGATGACGACCTCGACCGCGGTGGTGGCCAGCGCCCCTTCCACCGAGCGGGCATACAGGCCCAGCACCTCCAGCGCTCTGGCCGGCTCGTGCAGGGCGCGGACCGCCGCGGACAGGGCGCTGCGGAGCATGCCCATCGTCGCGGCGGCCTCCAGGCCGTGCCCGACGACGTCACCGACGGCCACGGCGAAGCCGCCGGGCAGGTCGACGACGTCGTACCAGTCGCCGCACACGTTCAGGGACCCGGCGGCGGGCAGGTAGCGCACCGCGATGTCCTGGTGGCCCGCCAGGTCGGGCGACTGCAGCATGGCCTCCTGCAGGGTGACGGCGATCTGGCGTTCCCGGGCGTGTGCCTTGCGCAGTTCCTCGTTCAGCTGCTGCAGTTCGCGCGCCCGCGCATACAGCTCGGCCTCCATCGCCTCCCGCTCGCCCAGCACGCTGATTCTCTGCGCGCGCTGGGGGCGGGACAGGACGAACTCGGTCACGTCCTCCACCCGGTGGATGATCCACTGCACCTGTCCGTCCGGCCCGAGCACCGGGGTGTTGATCGGCGACCACCAGCGCTCCTCGAACTCGCCCGGACGGTCGGCGACGGGGATGTCGTACTTCTGCACCGCCATGGTGTCCGGTTCCTTCGAGCGCAGCACCCAGTGCAGGGAGGCGTTCAGATTCCGCACCCCGTCGGCGACCGGGTCCGCGGGATTGTCGGGGAAGGCGTCGAACAGGTACCGCCCGATCAGTTCCGTCCGGGGGCGGCCGGTCGCCAGGAGGTAGGCCCGGTTGACGTCCACGATCACCAGGTCGCGGCCCAGCACCAGATACGGGCTGGGGGTGGCGGCGAACAGCGCCCGGTAGTCGATCCGCTCCCTCACCACGCGCGCTCCCTACCGCCCCGACGTCACGGTCCTCACCCCGCCCATGAATCCACTCGACCACGACACGGGGCCGCCCGCGCTGCGGGACCGGCCGGTGAGGCCGGCGAACACCCGGCGCCGCCGTCTGCGACGGGATCAGCTCCACGGACACACCGCCAACGCCGACCACGTCGGCGCACTCAACATCGCCATTAGGGCCAGGCTGGTCCTTCCCGCCGCGGCCTAGCCACGACAGGAGAAGCCCCCCGGATTTATCCGGGGGGGGGGAGGAGTCACCGAAGGGTGGCTCCTTTGGCGTGCATGCCGAGGACGAGGCGGTCCGCCCCGCCTGCAGACCAGCCGCGATCACGCCTTCGACTGAGGTTGCGCGGGGAATGCCGCGGAAGGGCCGTCAACAGGAGTTCCGGGGCAACGGGCCCGCTCGAGCGCGATGCGAAGACCGGCGCAAGCGGAGGAGAAACGTCAGCCGGCGCCGCCGGTGCCGCCGCGGCCGCCCGTGCCGCCGCTCTCACAGCCGAGCCCGAGGCAGATCCCGCCGGTGCCGCCCTTGCCGCCGCGGCCGCCGTCACCGGTGCCCACCGCGGCTCCGCCCGTGCCGCCGGTGCCGCCGTTGGCGCTGCCGCCGCAGATCCCGGCGCAGATCCCGCCCTTGCCGCCGATACCGCCCTCGCGGCCCGGCGCGCCGGTCGTGCCGGTGCCGCCGTTGGCGCTGCCGTTGCACAGCCCGGCGCAGATCCCGCCCTCGCCGCCGTTGCTCCCGTTGACGGTCCCGTTGCAGTTGCCCGCACACACCTGGTCGCCGATCCGCACGTTGCCGTCGCCCACCTTGATGGTGCCGAACTGGCCACTGCCGAACTGGCCGCTGGTGAACTGGCCGCCGCCCGGCTGGGCGCCGTCGGCGGGGAGCTGCCGGGCGGCGGCCACCACCGCCGTATGGCTCTGCGGCACCGGCGCGGCCATCGCGGCCGGCGCCAGCGCGCCAGCCGCCACACCGGCGGTCAGGGCGGTCGAGACCGTGAGACCGAGACGGACCTTCCAAGAACGCATACGCATGACATTCCTCTTCCCAAAGAATTATTTTCCGTACCGCGGTTTCCGCTGTATCGAATAAACCCGATCAAGGGCCTCGTCGTCACGGCCCGTGAATTCGGGGCTTGACAGGAACGCCCCGGCCCGCACCGGGCCGGGGCGTCAGAGAAAGTTCCTCAGGAGCCGAAGAGGGAATTCAAACCCATCAGCGCGGCCCAGTCCCCGTCGCGGAACTGCTTGTCCCAGGTGTCGAACTCCTTCTCGGAGATCTTGTACTTCTTGGCGACGTCGGCCTTCTTCGCCTGCCCGGACTCCACGGTCAGCACGATCCGTATCTTGTCCACGCCCGTGAGCTCCGACTTGGGCTTGTCGGGCAGGTCGTCGAACTTGAAGCAGCCGAACTGGCCGGGCTTGCCGGGCTCCCCCGGCTGACCGGGCTCACCGCCCTTGCCGCCTTCCCCTCCCTTGCCGCCTTCCCCGCCCTTCCCGCCATGGCCGCAGTGGGACGGGTCGGCCGGGGCCATCTGGCTGGTGCCTGTGGTCACACCCGGCGCCGCCTGGGCTGCGCACGCGGTGCCGGTGGCGAGGGCCACCGAGACCACCGCCAGGACGAGCGGACGCTGCCAGCGAGTTCTGGACATGGGGGTTCTCCGTTTTCCTTGAGCGAAGTTGTGGTTCTGCGGGCGCAGCGCCGGCCGTCCGGCTCCGCGTCCTGGTCAATGGGGGTGCGGGAGTGAGGGGGTGCGGGAGTGAGGGGGTGCGGGGGGTGAGGGCTCCGGGTGGGGCGGAGGCCGTGCGGGCCTCCGCCCCGCGCGGGGCGAAACGGTCAGAAGATGCTGCCGCCGCCGGCGCCACCGCCGCCGCCCAGGCCGCCGAAGAGGACGCCCAGCCCGCCCGCGCCGCCCTTGCCGCCGCTGCCGCCCTGGAAGACACCGAAGCCGCCGTTGCCGCCCTTGCCTCCGTTGCCGCCCTTGAGGATGCCGTCGCCGCCGGAGCCGCCGGAGCCGGCGCTGCCGCCGAACAGGCCGGTGCCACCGTCGCCGCCCTTGCCTCCGTTGCCGCCGATGACACCGTCGCCGCCGCCACCACCGCCGCCGCCACCGCCGCCGGACAGGATGCCGTCGCCGCCGTTGCCGCCCTTGCCTCCGTCGCCGCCGACGCCCAGGACGCTGCCGCCGCCGGAGCCACCGGAGCCACCGCCGCCGCCGACGAAGCCGCCGCCTCCGGCACCGCCGTCACCGCCTGCGCCACCGCCGTGGACGAAGCTCACGACATGCGCGGCAGGCATCGGGGCGGCCATCGCGGCGGACGCCGGAAGGACGATGCCCCCGGTGATCACCGCGGCCGAGGCGGCGAGTGTCGCGAGGCGGAAGCCCCGGCGCTTGGAACGGACATCGCTGTGGGTGTGAAAAATACGGGTCATGGGTTTTCTCCTACCGATTAAGGGGACTCTTCTGCCCGCCCCGGAAATTCGGGACGACAGCCGGCGGACCGTTTTACCGGGACCGCCACACCGGGATAATTCGCGGTTTCGGTGAAAGAGAAAACCCTCTGCCGAAGATTTCCGTCCTACCGTCCTGCCTCATTTATTTTCCGGATTTCCTTTCCGGCGAGGCCCGCACTTCAAGTAGGCCCCACGGGCACCGCACGGTCACGTTCCGAGGAGTCGTGACTTGACCCAGCGGGACGAGTCGGGTAAAGCACGCAAAAAGAAGCCGCACGGTGGTCCTGGGACACCGTGCGGCGTATGTGCGCCAGCGCTGCTAGGACCCCTCGGGGCCGGGCTGTTGCTGTTGCTGCCGTCCTGTGTCGGCGGGCGGGGGTCCGGAATTCTGGGGCGCCGTGTTCTGGGGCGCGGAGGACAGGGGGGCCGAGGACAGGGGCGGAGGCGCGGAGGTCTGGGGCGCGGACGTCTTTGGCTGCGAGGAGGGCGGCTCGGAGGACGGGGCCTGCGGCTTCGAGGACTCCTTGGACGACGGCGCCGACTGCTGCGACGACGGAGAGGACGGCTTGCCCGACTCCGACGAGGACTTGTCCTTCGACGGTGACGACTCCTTGCCGGACTTCGACGACTCGGACGGCTTGGAGGGCTTACCCGACTCCGAGGACTTCGACGACTTGCCCGACTCCGACGGCTTACCCGACTCCGACGGCTTACCCGACTCCGAGGACTTCGAGGACTTGCCCGACTCCAACGGCTTGGACGGCTTGCCCGGCTTCGAGGACTTCGACGGCCTACCCGACTCGGACGGCTTGCCCGACTCGGAGGACTTCGAGGGCTTACCCGACTCCGACGGCTTGGAGGGCTTACCCGACTCGGAGGACTTCGACGGCTTGGACGGCTTACCCGACTCGGAGGACTTCGACGGCTTACCCGACTCCGACGGCTTGGAGGGCTTACCCGGCTTCGAGGACTTCGACGACTTGCCCGACTCCGACGGCTTACCCGACTCGGAGGACTTCGACGGCTTACCCGACTCCGACGGCTTGGAGGGCTTACCCGACTCGGAGGACTTCGACGACTTGCCCGACTCCGACGGCTTACCCGACTCCGACGGCTTCGACGGGTTGCCCGACTCCGACGGCTTGGAGGGCTTACCCGACTCGGAGGACTTCGACGACTTGCCCGACTCCGACGGCTTACCCGACTCCGACGGCTTCGACGGGTTGCCCGACTCCGACGGCTTGGACGGGTTGCCCGGTCCCTGCGAGGTGTTGCCGTTCGAGGGTGTCTGTTCCCTGCCCGGCGTGGACGGCTTTGGTGGGGGCGGGGGCGGTGTCGTCTTCTTGTCGTGCTCGCCGCGGTGGTCGCCCTGCTTCCGGGTGAACCATTCGCCCTTCTTCTGGTCCGCCACGACAAACTTCTTCACCGGGCGGGGCGCCGGTGCGACGACGACCACGTGCGAGGACCGGTAGCCGGACCACGACTGGCCCACCGGCCTGGGGGCGGCACTCTGCTGCGCGGCCGGCGGTGTCAGCGGATTCCCGCAGGCGCAGCGCACCCGCGGTACCCCGCGGTCGTCGACCAGGACGGCGGTCCCCGCCTGCAGCACGGCCTGATAGCTGGTGGCAGAACCGTTGCGGTAGCCGTGGTTGGTGACCCGGGTGTCCGCCCGTAGCCGTACGGGGGTGAGGGTGCGCAGATAGCCGGGGACGGCGGAGGGCTGGATGCCCAGCACCGAGGCGAAGGCCGCGTTCTTCGACGGGTCCGCCTTGAGAGCGGTGATCTGCTTCTCCACGTCGCAGCTGGCGACGTTGCGTGTCCCGCCGTAGAGGCCGGGGGCGTCACCGCTCACGCTCCGTACCGCGGTGCCCGTGCCCGTGGCCGTGGCCGTGGAGGGCAGCGAGGGTGTCGCCGTCGGCGCGGTGCTCTCCTTCGCGGTCGACTCCGTGAACGGGTCCGCGCCCGTGCTCCCGGCGGACTGCAGGAAGACCTCGCCCCGCTGCTGGTTCGAGGTGTCGTCGGAGCGGGTGAACACGAGGATCAGGGCCACCGCGGCCACGATCGCGGTGGCGACCACGGCCACCCGGGGCGCGGACTTCCACCACGGGTGGTGCGGGCCCTCGTCGCCGCCCCGGCCCCCGCCGCCGGGTCCGCCGGGCGGTCCGGCCGGCGGACCCGACCGCCCGCCGCCGGGGCGGGTCTCGGCCTCCGGGGGTATGGGCCGGTCCGTCTGGGAAGGCCCCGCCAGCGGCCCCGACGGAGGACCTTTGGGACGGTCGGACGACGGTTGGGACGACGACGGTTCGATGCTCACGAGCTCCACTCCCGGCATCGGGGCCTGCGGCACACAGGCCAGCGGCACAGCCTCAGGAAACCCGCAACACAACCTCCTGCCGTCGGCCCCGCGCCCGCCCCCTCACCCTCCGGCCGTCGGTTCCTCTTCACACCATTGTGTGCGGCCGTCCCGCACACCTCGCAAGCCGACGGCCCCGCACCCCGGCAGGAGCGGGCAGGGCCGGACCGGGGCGTACGGGCGCGCCCCGACCGGGTGTACGGCGTGCGGCTATCCGGGCGTACGGCCGAAGACCGGCCGGGCCCACCGCGGCGGATCCGGCACCGGCTCCGGATCGGGTGCCCGCGCGGGTTCGGCGACCGCGGGGACCACCTGGGTCGGCGCGTGCACGTCCTTGCCGACAGCGGCAGCGGTGTCCGCGCCGCTCGCGGCGGCCCGCAGTGCCGCCACGAACTCCAGGCAGGAGTCGTAACGGTCCTCGGGGACCTTCGCCAGGGCCTTGGCCAGCACGCCGTCCAGCGCCGGCGGGATACCCGGCCGTTGCCCGCTCAGGGGCGGCGGCTGGTCGTACTGGTGCGCCCACAGCAGTGCCATGTCGTCGTCCCGCTGGAAGGGCGGGCCGCCCGCGAGGGTTTCGTAGACGACGCAGGCGAAGCCGTACAGGTCGCACCGGCCGTCCACCGGGCGGCCCGAGATCTGCTCCGGGGCCACGTAGTCGAGCGTGCCGACGAACTCGCCGACGGTCGTGAACCCGGTCAGCGACAGCGACTTCTTCGTCAGCCCGAAATCCGTGAGGTAGACGTACTCGGGATGATCACTGTCCGTACCCCGGGCCACCAGGATGTTGCCGGGCTTGACGTCCCGGTGCACCAGGTCGTGTTCATGGGCCGCGTCCAGCGCCGACGCCACCTGCCCGGCGATCCGCAGCGCGGTCGTCACCGGCAGCGGGCCGTCCCGGTCGAGCAGGGCCCGCAGATCCAGCCCCGAGACGTACCGCATGGCGATGTACAGGACACCGTCCGTCTCACCGGCCTCGAAGACCGGCACGATGTGCGGATGGTCGATGGCGGCGGCCACCAGCGACTCGTGCGTGAAGCGGCGCCGGAAGGTGTCGTTGCGGGCCAGTTCCGGGGCGAGCAGTTTCAGCGCGACCGTACGGTCCAGACGCAGGTCCTTGGCGCAGTACACGACGGCCATGCCCCCGCGGCCGATCTCGCGCTCCACCCGGTAGCCCGCGATCTGCGCCCCGATCAGGCCCGAGGCCCGGCCGGAGTACAGCTCCATGCCCCCCGACGCCGCACCCATCACACACCGCCGCCGGCCCACCGTGCGAGCGCCCCGGGACAGCCCCCCGCGCCGCCGGAACCGACTCCCGGAGCGGGTCCCTGCGCAGCCGTGTGGACGGGCCGCTCACCCATGCCCGAATTCTATCCAGCGCTATCTCCGAGCGCTTGATCACGGCCGGTCCGCAGACGGGCGTCCCGGACGCATCCTTCGGGTTCGGATTCGGATTCGGGGGCGGGGTCGGGGTCGGGGTCGGGCCGGGGTCAGGGCGTGGGGCACAGGGTCAGGTGGCGGCGGGCGACGGACGGCCGGGGCCGGGGCCCCGCGGGCGGGACCGGGGCCGGGGCAGAGGCGAGGGCGGGAGTGGGGGCGGGAGGGAGGGTGCGGGCGGGGCGGGGGCGTTGCGCACCGGCGGTCTCCTCGCGGACGACTTCCCGCAGGACGCGGCCGAAGCGGGCGATGTCCTGGGGGGTGGTGTCGGGGCCGAGGGAGGCGCGCAGGGCGGTGGTGGCGCCGGAGCGGGGCAGGTGGAGCGGGGTTTCCTGCGCGACCGTCTTCCACAGGACGACGCCGCGGGCCGCCAGCCGGCGGCGGACGAGCGCGGCGGGCAGGTCGCGGTGGCGGAAGGCGAGGATGGCGGACTGGACCCGGCCGGGGGTGATCAGTTCGGTGCCGGGGCACTCCTCGACGGCGGCGCGCAGGGCGGGCAGGAGCCCCTGCCCGGCCGGGCCGTCGGGCCCGTCGGGGGTGGCCGTGGCGGTGGCGGTGTGGTGGGCCAGGGCGGCGTTCAGGCCCGCGACGGCCGCGTTCGGCGGCAGGGGGCGGTGGGCGGCGGCGTCCTCGAACGCGGCACGCAGCCGGGGCGCCAGGAAGGCGAACCCGACGGCGTACGGGCCGCGCAGGAACCGCCAGCCGTCCCCCGTCAGCAGCTGGCAGCCGATGCGGCCGGCATCCACGGGGATCTGGCCGACGGAGTAGGAGGCGTCGACGGCGTACACGCACCGGTACGGGGCGAGGATCTGCCCGATCTCCTCGACCGGGTTGACGATTCCGCAGCCGGAGGGGACGTGGACGACCGAGACGAGCGCGACGTCGTCGTCGATGTGCCGGGCCATCCACTCCAGGTCCAGGTCGCCGTCCTCGCGCAGCGGGACGACCTCCACCGTGCAGCGGGTGCGGTCGCGCAGGGCGTAGAGGGAGGTCAGGCGGGCGGCGCTCTCGTAGGGGGTCGTCCAGACGCGCTCGCCGCGGCCGGGGGTGAGGCGGGAGACCAGCGCGTCGAAGGCGCCGGCGGCGTCCGTGACGACGACGGTGTCGGCGGCCGGTACGCCCAGCAGCGCGCCGAGACGCTCGTGGACCTCGGTGCGCAGGACGTCCTCGAGGTCCTCCTCGAGCTCGTGCGGGCCGTAGCGGTCCTCGCGGCTCGCGCAGTCGGCGACGAGTGCGCGGACGGCGGCGGGCATGGCGCCCCAGCCCGCCGTGTCCAGGTGGACCGTCCGGCCCTCCTGGTCCGCGGGCTCCGTGCGGTCCGTGCCGTACGTGTGGTCCCTGTGGTCCGTGGATGACGGCGTCGCGTTCATTTCCGGGGCCTCCCCCCGCTGTCGCCAAATATTGCCAACTTGCTTGGCAATAGATTGCCTAACCTGAGGCCGTGATGACAACGGGGGCTCCGGCGGCGCTCTAGCGGAGGGGCCGCAAAAGCGCTGTTCAACCCCCTCGGGTCCGGCTCCGCACGACCCGCGGAGCGGGGTGTTTGACAAACTTTGCCAGGCATCTGCGCAGGCGGTACGGCGTCTCTCGCCGGCCTCCAGCCCATCTCCAGCGAATACCGAGCAGATCCCGAGGAGGCGTTGCCAAGCTTCTTGGCAAGAAGTTACCAACGCAGATTCGCTTCATTGCCACGGAGGAGCTGTCATGAAGAACCTCGTCGCCCGCCTCGCCGTCACCGCCGCCACCGCCGCCGTCGCCTCCGCCGTACTCACCGCGGGCGGCATCAGCACCGCCGCGGACGGCATCGGCTGGCCCAAGGCGGCGAGCACCACGACCGCCGCCTCCGCGGAGGGCAACATCGGCTGGCCCAAGACCACCGCCACCACCGCCTCCGCCACCGACGACATCGGCTGGCCCAAGGCCACCGTCGTCTCGGCGAACGGCAACATCGGCTGGCCCAAGACCACCGCCACC
>NZ_JBVKBU010000008.1:46628-61323 GCF_055638955.1 Streptomyces sp. NPDC111507
CCACCGCCGCGGCCACCGACGACATCGGCTGGCCCAAGGCCACCGTCGTCTCGGCGAACGGCAACATCGGCTGGCCCAAGACCACCGCCACCACCGCCGCGGCCACCGACGACATCGGCTGGCCCAAGGTCACCATCGTCTCGGCGAACGGCAACATCGGCTGGCCCAAGACCACCGCCACCACCGTCTCCGCCACCGACGACATCGGGTGGCCGGTCGCGGCCGGCAGCGCGGCCGTCTGAGGATGCCGCCCGCCCCCGCGCGGCCGTCCCGTCCCGCGCGTCCGCGGAACACCTCCGGACCCCCGCCCACCGGACCACCCGCCGAACCCGTGAAGCCCCCGCCAGCAGCAGCACCGTGGCGGGGGTTCTTAACTGCTGTGGGCTTCGTCATCGAATCTCAGGGTTTCTCAACTTCTGTTAAGGGTCGGGGTGTTGTCGGTGGCGGCCGGTAGCCTGATGGGGTGATCGTCACGCATGCCTACCGGTTTGCACTGGACCCGACGCCTGGTCAGGTCGGCGCGCTGCTGCGGCATGCCGGTGCGGCCCGGGTGGCGTTCAACTGGGGTATCGCGCAGGTGAAAGCGAACCTCGGGCAGCGGGAGGCGGAACGGTCCTACGGCATTGCCGAGGCCGATCTGACGCCGTCGTTCGGCTGGTCGATGTATTCCATGCGCAAGGCCTGGAATACAGCGAAGAGGGAGGTGGCGCCGTGGTGGGCGGAGTGCTCGAAGGAGGCGTACGCCACCGGGCTGGATCAGGTCGCCCGGGCCTTGAAGAACTGGTCCGATTCCAGGCGCGGCAAGCGCAAGGGCCCGCGGATGGGCTTTCCTCGCTACAAGTCGAAGCGGAAGACCACGCCGTCGGTCCGGTTCACCACCGGCACGATCCGCTTGGAAGACGACCGCAGGCATGTCACGCTCCCGGTCCTGGGAACGATCAGGGCGCATGAGTCCACACGGAAGCTGCACCGCCGGATCGCGGCCGGCACGGCGGTGGTGAAGTCGGCGACCGTCCGCCGCGAGGCGGGCCGCTGGTTCGTGTCCTTCACCTGCGAGGTCGAGCGCACCGACCGTACCCCGTCCCGAGCGGATACGGTGATCGGCGTCGACCTGGGCATCAAGCACCTCGCGGTGTTCTCCGACGGCCGCCCGACCGCGGAGAACCCGAAACACTACGACGCCGCGCGCCGCAAGCTCGGCCGCCTGTCCCGTACGGCCGCCCGCCGTCTGGGCCCTGACCGGCGCACCGGGCAGCAGCCTTCGAAGCGTTGGCGGCGCGCGGATGCGGCCCGCAACCGGGTGCACTACCGCACCGCGAACCTGCGGCGGGACGCGCTGAACAAGCTCACCACCCGTCTGGCCCGCGAGTACGGCACGATCGTGGTGGAAGACCTCAACGTCTCGGGGATGCTCAAGAACCGCAGACTCGCCCGCGTCGTGGCCGACGCTGGGTTCGGCGAGATCCGGCGTCAACTCGCCTACAAAACCCGGTGGAACGGCGGAACGCTCGAAGTGGCGGACCGCTGGTTTCCCAGCAGCAAGACGTGTTCCGGATGCCAGGCAGTGACACCCAAACTGCCTCTGCGGATACGGATGTACGTATGCGAACACTGCGGACTCGTCCTCGACCGGGATGAGAACGCGGCACTGAACCTCGCCGCGCTCGTGAAGCGGCACGTCGCCGGGAGTGGCCCGGAGACAGAAAACGGACGTGGAGCCGACCGTAAGACCCCGCCCTGCGGGGCCGGTGGCATGGAAGCGTCTACCCCGCATTGATACCCCCTGGTATCGAGTGAGACGGGGACCTTCGCCCAGCAATGGGCGAATCACTGAGATTCGCAGAAACTCAGTGAACGGCTTCGGTCATGCCCGGGGCGGCGGCCTGCCGCCTGAGCGGGCGTCCACGGCGACTCGAGCGGGATGCGGCACGGTGCTGCCCGGAGCACCGCTTCGCCTCGCCCGCGTCCCGGAAGGAAGTCGCCCAATGACCCACACACCGTGGAACGCGAAATTCGAGGACGTGCTGCGCCAGGGCCTGCCGGGGCTCGGCAAGGACAAGGAGCCCGCCGCCGACGTCCCGATGGAGGCCTACGGGCTGGACTCCATGGCGCTCATCGGCATCGTCAGCGCGCTGGAGTCCGCGTTCCGCGTCAGCCTCGCCGGCCAGATCGTCGTCCCGGTGCACGCCCTGACCGCCGGCCACCTCTGGGGCATCCTCTCCGCCGCGCTGGCCCCGGCATGGGACGAGAGCCGGCCCGCCACGTCCGCCCGCCGTACGCGCGACCTGGGCCCCTGGGCCGTGGCCTGAGCGCCGACGGCATGCCGGCCCCTGTATGCGTACGGACCACGTATGTGCGCGTGGCGGGAAACGGCGCCTTGGCCGGCCGAGGGCGGGCGGTGTCAGTAGTCGCCGACGAACGTGACCGTCTCGTCGAGCGGCGCCCGGCCCGTACGGGCGCCACCCACCGTGACGTCCTCGAACCCGATCGACATGCCGCAGAAGAGGATGAGCTCGTCCGGGGGTGACAGGACCTCCGCGACGCTCTTGCGGAACTTCGCCCATGCCATCTGCGTGCAGCTGTGCAGCCCTTCGGCGCGCAGCAGCAGCATGACGGTCTGCAGATACATGCCGACGTCGGACCACTGGGCCGGGCCCAGGTCGCGGTCGATGTAGCAGAACAGGGCGGCGGGGGCGCCGAAACAGTCCCAGTTCGCGGAGGCGGCCCTCTGGCGCGCCTCTACGTCCTCGCGCGAAATGCCGAGTGCGCCGTAGCGCTGCTCGCCGAAGGCGGATCGGCGTTCGCGGTACGGGGACTTCAGTACGGGCGGGTACTGCTGGTACTCCGGCTCGTCCCAGGGGTCGCCTGCGGCCAGGCGCTCGCCGGCGCGCTTCTTGAGTTCGGCCAGCGGTCCGCCGGTCAGCACGTAGGCGTGCCACGGCTGGAGGTTCGATCCGGACGGTGCCCAGGCCGCGCCGGACAGCACCCGCTCCAGGACATCCCTCGGGACGGGCCGGTCGGTGAAACCACGCACCGCCCGCCGGCTCGTGACCGCCTCATAGACGTCCACGATCGTCCACCTCCCTCCGCTCAACGCAACACTTTCGTTTCACTCAATACTGTATCACTCAATACCATCTCATGTCAGGCCATATCCGCGCACAAATCCTCTGTCCCTGATTCCCGGAGGGCACCGTCATCTACCGCGGCCTCGCCGCCGGCCCTGTCCGAGCCGGCCCCTCCCCCTCTACGAGGCCTCCCGCAAGCGCGCCTTCGAGGACGCGGCCGCCAAGGCCGGGCAACTCGCCGAGCGCCTCGCCGCACAGCCCCGGGCCATGGACGCCGCCGCGTGACGCCTCACCCCGGGACGTCACGCGGCGTCCCTGTCGCCCGCGCCCTGTCCCGCAGCCCTCAAGGCCGGGTTCTGCTGCAGCCCTGTCACCTCACGCCGGGGTGCCGTGCCGGCCGGAGAAGACCCCCTGCGGCGACACCGCGAGAAGGGCAGGGGCTCCAGTGGTGCTCCAGCGGTTCGAGACAGCCCCTCAGGATCCCGTTGCCAGGATCCTGGCAAGGTTTTGCCAAGCCTTCCTTCTGTAGCCGCTGTCGAAGGAGCGAGCCCCGATGTCACTCTCCGGTCAGAAGCCGCCCGACCGCCTGGTCCCCTCCGCACTGACGACGCTGACGGCGCTGCCGCGGGGCGCGGGCGGCAGCGACGGCGGCGCCGAGCACACCGCGCCGCCCGCGTCCGGCGCCGAACCGCCCGGCACTCCCCTGCAGGAGATCGTCCGCGACCTGTTCGCCGAAGCGATCGGCGTGCCGCGGCGCACCGTCCACGCCGACTCCGACTTCTTCCGCATCGGCGGGCATCCCGCGGCCGCGGCCCGGCTGCTGGCCCGGGCCCGCCGGGTGCTGGGCGCCGGCCTGGACGACCGCGCCCTGCACGAGGCGCCGACCCCGGCCCGGTTCGCCGCGGCGGCCGGCGAGCGGCCGGCCGCCGCCACCGGGCCCGCCGGGGCGCTCGACGAGGCACTCGACGGGGAGGGCAGCGCGGTCCTGCCGCTGCGGCTGCGCGGGGCACTGAACGCAGGGGCGCTGCAGGAGGCGCTGGGCGATGTGGGGCACCGTCACGGGGCGCTGCGCAACAGCCGGCTGGGCTCGGCCGGCACCCGGCTGCGTGCCCTGGCCGCCGAGGACCACCTGCTGGAGCTCACCCTCCCGGCCGACCTGGTCGACCTGTGGTCGCACACCCCGCTGGCCGCCGAACTCGCCCTGGCCTACCGGGCACGGGCCGCGGGGCGGCCGCCGCGCTGGGAGGGCCCGGTGCCCGAGGCTGCGCCCCGGGCGAGGGCCGGCGACCTGGCGCCCACCGTGCCGCCGGGCAGCCGGCCCGCCCCGGCCGACGCCCGCGTCGGCCGCCTCGCCCTCGACTGGGACGCCGGCCTGCACCAGCGGCTGGCCCGGCTGGCCGCCACGCAGGGCGCCACCCTGTTCATGGTGGTGCACGCCGCGCTCGCGGCCCTGCTCACCCGGCTCGGCGCGGGCCCCGCCATCACCGTGGCCGCGCCGGTGCCGGCCCGTGACAGCGCCGCCCTGCGCCGGGCCGTGGGCCCCTACGGGCGGGTACTGGCCCTGTCCGTGGACACCTCCGGCGACCCGGCCTTCACCGCGCTGCTGCGCCGGGTACGCGCCGCGGACCTCGCCGCCTACCGCGCCGGCACCGCGCCATTGGCCCGGCCCGGCGGCATCGCGCTGAGCGTCCTGGCGGACAGCGGTGAGGCGTACGAGGCGGCCGGGCTCACCATGCGGGCGGCCCCGCCCCTGCTCCCCCTGCGGGCCGCGGCCCTCGGCCTGATCCTGACCGAACGGCACACGCCGGCCGGCACGCCCGCGGGCATCGCCGTCACCGCCGCCTACCAGTACGACGCCGTCGGCGAGACGGCCGCCGCCCACCTGACCGGGCAGCTGGCCGCCCTGCTCGAGGCCGCCCTCGACGCTCCCGCCGCCGCGCTGAGCCGGCTGGGCGGCGGGGCGAGGCCGCCGCTCGCCCCGGCCGGGACCGGGGAACACACCGCTTTCTCCCCCGCCCGCCGTCCGGCGCCCGCGGCGATGCCGGTGCCGGCGCCGGCGCCGGTGGCGATGGCCGGGTGAGCCCGGGTGGCTCTGCGGCCTGCGATCCCGGGGCGGACCGGGCCCGGTCTCCGGGAGGCGGGCTCCTAGGGTGTGGTGGCTGCGGTGCGGTACGCCTCGTCAGGGTGCGGCCGGGACGGAGAGCGGCCGAAATCCGCGGACGCGAAAGGTCTCCACGGCGGCCGGGCAGCACCACGCCCCCCGTACTCCTCACCTCACTTGATCCGGCTCTCGAGCGAGCAGCACGACGGCAGGGGGGATGACGATGTTCAGGCCCCGGGCCGCCGGCGGCGGGACGCCGGCCCGCCGCGGGCGCTGCGCAGGTGTGTCATACGGCCTCTTCCGGGTCCTTGGGGGACGGCGGGGTGACGGGTCCGGGTGTGACCTGTGCGCTCGCCGCGCCCGCGGCGGCCAGGAAGAGTCCGGTGACCGCGGCGACGGCCGCGACCGTACGGGAGTGCCTCATGGGGTGCCTTTCGTCTGCGTGGGCTTTGCGTGGACGAACCTCGACGCCCCAGCCTGGCCCGGGGCGTCGCAGAGGCCCTCGAGACCTGCTCGAGAGGAGCTCGAACGATCTCCCGAATCGGGCGAAGCGTTCGTTCCGGAGTGCTTCAATGGCCCCCGGCAGAGCCTGAATTGACCAGCACTGACCGGCAGGGAGCGAGCACGGGGATGCGGAAGTCGTACTACGCGGCACACGTCTACATGATCCTGGGAGTGATCTCCGGGCTGTATTACCGGGAGTTCACCAAAGCCAACGATTTCACCGGCGACACCCAGCTGGCGCTCATGCACACCCATCTGCTCGCGCTGGGCATGATGGGTTTCCTCATCGTCCTCGCCCTGGACAAGCAGTTCACCCTGTCCGGGACGAAACTGTTCACGTACTTCTTCTGGTTCTACAACGTGGGCATCACGATCACCGTCGCCATGATGTTCGTCCACGGCACCGAGACCGTGCTCGGCGACCATGTCCCCGAGGCGGTGCCGCTGACCGCGGGCCTCGGGCACATCCTGCTCACGGTGGGACTCATCCTGCTGTTCGTGCTCCTCGGCAAACGGCTGAACGAGTCCGCCGGGGCGGGCCCCGCCGAACCGGAGCAGGAGAAGGAGACGGCCAAGAGCCCCGTCTGAGAGCCCCGTCTGAGGGCCCGGCCTGAGGGCCCCGTCCGGCAGAGTCCGGTCCGGACCAGCTGCGGCCCGACGCATCCGGCCCGTCTTGGACCGGACGGGCCGGGCCGCCGTCCCGGCGGACGGAGGGGCCGCTGTCCCAGGCCTGGCCGGCCGGGCGGCTGTTCGGGCCGGAGCGACCGGTCCCGATGAGCCGGACGGACCGGGCCCTCCGGGTCAGACGGGCTGGGCCGCCGGGCCCAGCAGCGCGTCGGTCAGGGCGGCCAGCCGCTGCCGCGCCGGATCCGGGCGCAGGCGGCCCGCCCGGGTGAGGGCGGCCAGGCCGTGCCAGGCGCTCCACAGGACCTCCGCGAGCAGCCCGCCGTCACGGCCGGCCGCGACGGGCTCGACGGCCTGCCTGATCTCGGCGAGGACGTCCGCGAGCGGCGCCGGCGTGCCGGCCGCCCCGGTGGTGTCCTCGCCGGTGGTGTCCTCGCCGGTGTCCTCGCCCGGGTCGAGGGTGAGCATGGCCTCGTAGAGGACCGGTCCGCGCTCGGCGAAGTCGGCGTAGGCGCGGGCGACCGCGCCCAGCGCCTCCTGCGGGTCACCGGCTGCCTCGCGGGCGGTGCGCAGCGCGGCGGCGAGTTCGGCGAAGCCTTCCAGGGCGACCGCGTGGACGATGGCGTCCTTGTTCTTGAAGTGCTGGTAGAGGACCGGCTGGCTGTATTCGATACGGTCCGCCAGGCGCCGTGTGGTGACGTAGTCCCAGCCTTCGGACTCGGCCATCTCACGGGCTGTGGTGAGGATCAGCCGGTGGCGCTGGGCCTGCTCGCGAAGGCGTCGCTCTCGGGGCGTCATGAACCGGACTTTAGCACTTTCGGCGAAAATCCAGCTGTCAGTGATAGAGTCCCTGCCTTTGAAATCAGTGCTGCGGTCGGGGGACGGCGGCGCCGTGCGGTGCGACGGTGACGGCTCTGCGCGGGGCGGGTTCGAGCGGGCTTCGAGGCACGGGCGCCAGCATCGGGGCACGACTGCCCACAGAGAGGGCCACCCCATGCTGACCCCGACTCCCCTGGAGGAGCTGCTCGACCTGGCCGCGGACGTCATCGGCTGCGACCGGCGCACCCTGCCGGCCGGGGCCGCGGGTTCTCCCTTCATCACGCTGGGCGGCGGCCTCGCGCAGGCCGTGCGGCTGCAGGCGCGCGCCGGCCGGCAGCTGGGCCTGGCCGTGGACCTGGCGCAGCTGCTGGGCCCCGCCCCGCTGGCGGACGTACTGGCCCGGGCCGTGCCCGTCCCGGCCGCGGTGCCCGGACCGCCCGCGGGCGCGGGCGCGGTGCGGGCGTTGCTGCCCGGGCAGCGGGCGGCGCTGGCCGCCGAGCGGGAGGCGGGTGCCGGTGCGGTGTGCCGGGTGCTCAGTGCCGAGCTGGCCGGGCCGCTCGACGCGGGCGCGCTGCGCCGTGTGCTCGCCGCTCTCGGTGCGCGGCACGAGGGCCTGCGGACGGTGTTCGCGGATGCGCCGCACGGTCCGGTGCGGCGGGTTCTCGCCGCCTGCGCCCCGCCGCTGGTCACTCTGGAGGCGGCGGGAGCGGGCGGGGGCGGGGACCCGGTGGCGGCGGTGCACGGGTATCTGGCCGCGCGGGCGCGGCAGTTGGTCGGCCGGCCGGGCCGGCCGCCGCTCGTCTTCGCCCTGAGCCGTCTGGCCGGGGGCGCGCATCTGCTGTCGTTCGTGTACCACGACGCGGTGGCCGACGGCTGGTCGGCGGCGCTGCTGTGGCAGGAACTGCTCGCCGACTACGACCGTGCCGTGCACCGGCGTCCGCTGGTGCGGGGGTTGCGTCCCGGGCCGGATACGGCGGGGCGCGCCGCGGTGGCCGCCCGGCCGGGCGGGCTGCGCGCGGCGGCCGGGCGGGCCGAGCGGCTGCGCGGCTTTCCCGCCGCCGTGGACTGGGCGGAGGGCGCGCCGCGGCCCGCCGTGTTCGATGTCCGCGGCGAGCTGCTGCACGTCGGCCTCGACGTGCGGCTGCGGGACGCGGCCGATGCGACGGCCCGGCGGGCCGGTGTGCCGCACGGCACGGTGCTGCTGGCGGCGTGGGCGCTGGCCGTGGGCCGGCGCGCGGGCCTGGAGCGGCTGCTGGTGGGCTGCGAGGTGCCGCGCCGTGCCACGGCGGCGCTGCTGGGCACCCTCGCGCCGTGCTCGGCGACGGTGCCGGTGGGCTGTGAACTGGAGGGCGGCGTCGACTACTTCCTGCGCGGGATCGCCTGCGCGTTCGGCGAGGCCCTCGGCTGCGCGGACCTCGACACCGCCGAGCTGGCGCGCGAGCTCGGGGTGCGCCCGGACCGCTCCCGGCCCGTCCTGACGCCGGTGACGTTCGCGGCCCGCGACGAGCTGCTGCCCGCGCGCGTGCGGGCGGGCGCCTTGAGCGCGCGTTTCCATCACGGGCACGCGGGCGCCGTCACGGCGGACGCCGCGCTGACCGTGCTGCGCTGGCGCGAAGACCCGCTGCTGCGCCTGGAGTTCGCCCCCGCAGTGCTCTCCCGCACACGGGCCGCGCGGCTGGCCCGCGAGATGCGCGGCGCGCTGGCCGCGCTGACGGCGGCGCCCCCGCACGCCCCGGTCGAGGACCTGCTGCCCGCCCCGGCCGGCGCGCGCGGCCTTGCCCTGCCGCTCCCCTAGCCCCGTACCCGCCGCCGTCGTGCCGTACGGCGGCGGGGGCGTCCGGTGCGCGGGCGGCCGGCGGGCCGGCGCCCGGGGGGCGGGGTGCGTATCCCTCCGGGGGTTGGGCGGGATACGCACCCGAGGCGGACTCGGCCGGGCGGACCAGGGCCCCTGGGAGGGGATGGCTCCCGGGAGCGGGAACCGTCCTCCTCCCGGCGTACGGGAGTCGGTCCTGCGGCGGAGCGGGAGTCACTCCTTCTACGGGCGGGACACCCCCCGGGGGGGGGTGAGCGCCCCGGCGGCGGGGCCAGGAGCCCCGGGCACCTTGCCCCCATCTCCGGGGGCCCGGTCTGCAGGCCCCGGCCGGGGGCCGGGTCCCGCCCTGGGGACGGGAACCAGGCACGCCGGATCGGGGATCCGGCGCCCGGGGCCGGGGCCGCCGTCAGGTCGTGAACTGCGGGAGGCGGGTGGCGGTTTCGGCGGGGGCGGGCATGGAGGCGATCTCGGTGGCGACCTTGCGGGCCGCGTCGCGGTAGGTCTCGTCGCCCAGGATGCGGCGGGCCTGTGCGGTGACCGCGCCGGCCGTCAGGTCGGCGGCGTAGACCACCTCGCCCGCGCCCGCGTCGCGTACGGCGGCGGCGTTGGCGGGTCCGTCGGCGCCCTGCGGGAGGATCAGCTGGGGCAGTCCGGCCGCGAGCGCGGCCAGGGTGGTGCCGGCGCCGCCGTGCTGGACGACCAGGGCCGCCCGCTTCAGTGCCTCGGGCTGGGCCACCCACGCGGCCGCCACCACCCGCTCGGGCAGTTCGCCCAGGTCGGCGACGTCCACCACCGGGCCGGTGGCCACCAGGACCGGCACCTCGAGCGGCAGCAGCCCCTCGATGACCGTGCGCAGGACGTCCACCGAGCCCAGTGCGGTGCCCAGGGTCAGGTAGACGAAGGGGCCGTCCGCGTCCCGGATGGCCGCGGGCAGTTCGCCCGGTTCGCCGTAGGCGACGGGGCGCTGCTCGACGCGGGGCAGCGGGGCAGCCAAGAAGCCGCGGTCCTGGAGGGAGGGCGGGCAGATGTCGATGTAGGTGCGGGCCAGGGCCAGCAGCTGGCCGCCGGGCACGTGCACGCCCAGGTCGGCGGCGGTGGCCAGCAGTTCCTCCTGGATGCGGGCCTCTTCGGGGCCCATCGCCATCACGCCCACGCCGTGCGCGACGGCGGGCACGCCCGCCAGGTGCGCGGCGAAGGCGGCGCCGGGGTTGAGTGCCTCGTAGACGACGAGGTCGAAGCTCCCGCCGGCCAGGACGGGGGCGAGGTCGGCGGCCACCCAGCGGGGCAGCACCGAGCCGAACACCTTCACGTGCAGGTCGGCCAGTACCTCGGGCGGCACGTCCTGGGCGCCCAGGTCGCCGTCGCCCTCGCCGTGTTCGAGGCCGGCACTGCCGCGTACTGCTTCCATGAACGCC
Organism: Streptomyces sp. NPDC111507; assembly: GCF_055638955.1. Classification (NCBI taxonomy): domain Bacteria; kingdom Bacillati; phylum Actinomycetota; class Actinomycetes; order Kitasatosporales; family Streptomycetaceae; genus Streptomyces; species Streptomyces sp. NPDC111507. The sequence goes on from NZ_JBVKBU010000008.1 coordinate 56,973, forward strand.
TCGGGAACCGAGCGGCCCGCCGCCACCGGCTCGAGGCCGGCCGCCCGCAGGGCCGGGTGCAGCTGCTCGCCGGTGGCGAAAGCGACCTCGTGGCCCGCGGCGCGCGCCGCCTTCGCCAAGGGAAGCAGGGGATACACGTGCCCGAAGTTGCCCGCGCTGGCAAAGAGGATTCTCATACCGCCCCACGGTAGGGACGCCCCCACCCTTTGTCTAGCAGTGACAGGAGACATAGCACCGGCAGGTACGGGGGTTCGAGCGGGCGTGCGGGGCGTTTCGAGGCGCTCTCCAGTCACGGCCGATCGCCCTGGCGGATCGTCGTGGCGGCGGCCTGGCCCCGGGCGCGCGGCACACCACGGCGACGGCGAAGGAGTCACGACTGTTGACGTTCCCCTCCCTGCAGGGAGGGGATTCTTACGGCTCGCGCCGTGCGACTTCCTGTTTCATCGCCGACTGCCCGCCCGGAGAACTCCGTTGAGGTCTTACACCAGCTCCGCAGGCTGCGACCGCCCGTCCGGCGGCCAGAAGGTTCTTCGCTGCGTTCACGTCCCGGTCGTGGGTCGCGCCGCAGACACACGTCCACGTGCGGACGTTCAGCGGCATCTTCTCCTGAAGGGCGCCGCAGGTGGAGCACAGCTTGGACGAGGGGAAAAAGCGGTCTACCGCGATCACTTCCCGCCCGTACCACTGGGCTTTGTACTCCAGCATGCTCCGGAACTCCGACCAGGCCGCATCACTGATGGCGCGGGCGAGGCTCCGGTTTTTGACCATGTTGCGCACGGTCAGATCCTCGATCACGAGCGTTTGGTTCTCACGCACGAGACGAGTGGTCAGCTTGTGCAGATGGTCCCTGCGCCGGTCGGTGATACGGGCATGAACGCGGGCGACCTTGCGTCTGGCCTTGGCGCGGTTGGCTCCGTCACCCCTGGCCTTGCGCGACAGCTCCCGCTGGGCCCTGGCCAGGCGGGCACGGTCCTGGCGTTCATGCCGGGGGTTGGCGATCTTCTCGCCGGTCGAGAGCGTCAGCAGGTGTTCCAGGCCCACGTCGATCCCGACCGCGTCGGCGTTGACGGGGAGCGGCTGGATGCCGGGGTCCTCACACAGCATCGAGACGAACCAGCGTCCCGCCGCGTCCTGGGACACGGTCACCGTGGACGGGCTCATGCCCTCGGGCAGCGGCCTCGACCACACGATGCCGAGCGGCTCCGTCATCTTTGCCAAGGTCAGCTTGCCGTCCCGGAAACGGAACCCGCTGGTGGTGTACTCGGCCGAGCGTCGGGACTTCTTCCGCGACTTGAAACGCGGGTACTTGGCCCGCTTGCCGAAGAAGTTGGTGAACGCCGTCTGAAGGTGCCGCAGCGCCTGCTGGAGTGGCACCGAGGAGACGTCGTTGAGGTAAGCCAGTTCCTCGGTCTTCTTCCACGCCGTCAGCACCGCCGACGTCTGGTTGTAGTTGACCCGCTCCTGCCGCGTCCACGCCTCGGTGCGGGCGGCGAGCGCCATGTTGTAGACCTTCCGCACGCACCCGAAGGTGCGCGACAGCTCGTCTGCCTGCGCATCCGTCGGACAGAAGCGGTACTTGAACGCCCGCTTCACATGGCTCGTGGTCACGCTCACAAGCTAGCGCGGCTACAGGGATCAAACCTGCGGGTTACAGCACTGCGATCCGCCCTGGCGGCGAATCGCAGCTCTTCGCCCTGCTCCGCAGGAGTCCGTTTCCTCTCCGCCCTGAAGGGCGGAGTATCCACGGAGGGATCAGATGACCATCACCCAGGCGGTGCCCCCGGGCACCCTCACCCATCTGGGGCGGCGCTTCACGCTGTCGGCCCAGACCCTGGACAGCCCGGTGACGCCCAATCCGGTCTTCCGCGAATGGTTCGCCGAACAGCGCCGCACCAACCGCTACGAGGTGCGGCGCATCCCCTTCCGCGACCTGGTCGGCTGGCACTTCGCGGACTCCACCGGCAACCTCGTGCACGACAGCGGCCGGTTCTTCTCCGTGGAGGGCCTGCAGGTGCGCGCCGAGTGGGACGGGCACGCCGCGTCCTGGTCGCAGCCGATCATCAACCAGCCCGAGATCGGCATCCTGGGCATCGTCGTCAAGGAGTTCGACGGCGTCCTGCACTGCCTGATGCAGGCCAAGATGGAACCGGGCAACCTCGAGACCGTCCAGCTGTCCCCCACCGTGCAGGCCACCCGCAGCAACTACACCGGCGTGCACAAGGGCGCCCGGGTGAACTACATCGAGTACTTCGCCCCGCCGCGGACCGGCTCCCGGGTGCTGTTCGACTCCCTGCAGTCCGAACAGGGCTCCTGGTTCCTGCGCAAACGCAACCGGAACATGGTGGTCGAGGCCCTCGGCCCCGTCCCCGCGCACGAGGACTTCGTCTGGCTGACCCTCGGCCAGATCCACCAGCTGCTGCGCGAGTCGAACGTGGTCAACATGGACGCCCGCACCGTGCTGTCGCTGATCCCCTCGTACACCGACGAAGGGCCCCCGCTGCACAGCATGGAGCACCTCCTCAACCGGCTCACCGAGATCAAGGCCCACCGCGAGCTCGTGCAGACCAGCATGCCGCTGGCCGCCGTGCGCAACTGGCGGCGCACCGAGGACGCCATCGCCCACGACAGCGGCCACCACTTCACCGTCATCGCCGCGTCCGTGGCCGCCGCCAACCGCGAGGTCACCCGCTGGACCCAGCCCCTGCTCGCGCCGGCCGAACAGGGCCTGTCGGCGTTCCTGGTGCGCCGCATCGGCGGCGTGCCGCACCTGCTCGCCCACGCCCGCTCCGAGGCCGGCGTCCTGGACGTGGCCGAACTCGGCCCCACCGTGCAGTGCCAGCCCGGCCGCGCCCTGACCCTGCCCCTCCCCCGCCGGCCCCGCTACCTCGACCTCGTCCTGCGCGCCGATCCCGGCACGCTGCTGTACGACACCGTGCAGTCCGAGGAGGGCGGACGCTTCCACCACGCCGGCAACCGCTACGTCCTGATGGAAGTGGGCGGCGAGTTCCCCGTCGACGTACCCGGGGACTTCCTGTGGGTGACCGTCGGCCAGCTGTCCGCCCTGCTGCGGCACAGCAACTACCTCAACATCGAGGCCCGGACCCTGCTGAGCGGACTGCGCGCGGCCTGGGCCCGCGGCGGGGCGTACGCCCGGTGAACGGGCCCGTGCGCGCACAAGGCGCGGGCGTGCTGCGGATCGGGGTGCTGGGCTGCGCGGACATCGCCGAGCGGCGCATGCTGCCCTCGATGGCCCGCCAGCCGCTCGTCGAGGTGACCGCGATCGCCAGCCGCAGCCTCGCGAAGGCGCGGGCGTTCACCGGCCGGTTCGGCGGCACGCCGGTGGCCGGCTACGCCGGGCTGCTGGAGCGCGACGACGTGGACGCCGTCTACCTGCCGCTGCCGCCCGAACTGCACGTGGAGTGGACCCTGCGGGCCCTCCAGGCCGGCAAGCACGTGCTGTGCGAGAAGCCGTTCGCCGCCCGCCTCGCGGACGCGGACAAGGCGGTGTCCCTCGCCCGCGAGCGCGGCCTGCTGCTGATGGAGAGCTTCATGTTCCTCCACCACTCCCAGCACGCCCGCATCCAGCAGCTGCTCGGCGACGGGCTGATCGGCGAACTGCGCCTGTTCGGCTCCGAGTTCGGCATCCCGCTGCGCCGCGACACCGACGGCACCCTGCGGCGGGCCAGCACCCTGCCCGAGGTCGCCGCCTACCCGCTGCGCGCCGCCCAGCTCTTCCTGGGCCCGCACCTGCGGGTGGCCGGCGCCCACGTGAGCCCCGCCACCGCGCACGGGCCCGCCCCCGCCGGCGGCGCCCTGCTGACCGCCGCCTCCGGGGCCACCGCCCAGCTCGCCTACGGCGTCGAACACGCCTACCGCAGCGGCTACGACCTGTGGGGCAGCCAGGGACGGCTGCGCCTGGAACGCGCCTTCAGCACCCCCGACGAACACGTCCCCGTCCTGCATGTCGAGCGCGGCGGCGCCGTCCGCGAGATCCGCCTCGCCCCGGACACCCACTTCACCCACATCGCCGGCGTCTTCGCCCGGGCCGTCCTCGGCCGCGAGGACTTCACCCCGCACACCGAGGCCCTCCTCGCCCACGCCCGGCTCACCGACGCCGTCGAACAGGCCGCGGCCCGCCCCGGCCCCGTATAGACAACACACGGACGCGCCCGGCCCCGTACCAGCTCACGGACGGACTCGCGGACGGGCTCACGCACGGGCGGCCCGGGGGGGGGACAGGGAGTGGCCGGGGGGGGGGCCTTTTTTATGTGGGGGGTGACGGCATGTCGGGCCGGGTTGGGGTTGCACCCCGAATTGGTGGAAAAACCCCCCCCCTCCCCCCCATCCCCAC
>NZ_JBVKBU010000008.1:61333-70005 GCF_055638955.1 Streptomyces sp. NPDC111507
CTTCCCCCGGGCAAAAACCCGATGCCTCCTCCCCCCCCTCCCCACCCCAGGGAAGGACCGGGAGGAGGTCCCCCCCGCGTGTCACCCAACCACCCCCCCCTCCCCCCCCGTCCCGCCCGCCTGTGCCCGGTGACGGCTACCGGCCGTCCTGGCCGGCGTGGATGTCGACGCCGAGCTGGCGGAACAGCCCCGCCATGTCCAGCTGGTCCCAGTGCTCGGCCAGCAGCCCGTCCTCGACCCGCCAGAAGTCGATCGACTGGAAGTTCAGCGGCCGCCCGGTGGCCCCGACGCCGAAGAACGTGCCCTGGTGGGTGCCCGAGTACTCGAAACGGCCGGCGATGCGGTCCCCCTCCACGACCAGGTCGTGGACGGTGACCTTGACATCGGGGAACGCGGCGAAGATCTGCTCCCAGAACGCCGTGTTCGCCTCGATGCCGTCCTCCACGACCGGGTTGTGGTCGATGTGCCCGGGCGCGGTGTGCTCGCTCATGGTGCTCACATCATGAGCGTTGATCATGTCGACGAAGCGCTGGACGAGTTCACGGTGGTTGTCTGCCATGCCTCAAGCCTTCCTGGGCTCGCGTCACCGAAGCGGGCAGGCGCAGCCGCCCGCCCCGCCGTGTCACCCGAGGATCCCCACCGCCTCTCGAGCCGCCCTGGAGGGGGCCTGTGGGCGCGGCCCATCCCCCATCCCGGCTCAAGTGCCCGCTCCTAGCCTCCCCTTCATGAAGGCTCTCGTACTCTCCGGCGGGGCCGGAACCCGCCTGCGCCCCCTCACCCACACATCCGCCAAGCAGCTGGTGCCCGTGGCCAACAAGCCGGTGCTCTTCTACGGCCTGGAAGCGATCGCGGACGCGGGCATCACCGAGGTCGGGATCGTCGTCGGGGACACCGCCGACGAGATCATGCAAGCCGTCGGCGACGGCTCCAAGTTCGGCCTCACCGTCACCTACATCCCCCAGGACGCGCCGCTGGGCCTGGCCCACGCCGTCATCATCGCCCGCGACTTCCTCGCCGACGACGACTTCGTCATGTACCTGGGCGACAACTTCATCGTGGGCGGCATCTCCTCCCTCGTCGACGCCTTCCGCGTCCAGCGGCCCGCCGCCCAGATCCTGCTCACCCAGGTCTCCGACCCGCGCCAGTTCGGGGTCGCCGAATTCGGCGCGGACGGACGGGTCATAGGCCTGGAGGAGAAGCCCGAGGCCCCCAAGAGCGACCTCGCGCTGGTCGGCGTCTACCTGTTCACCCCGGCCGTGCACGAGGCCGTCCGTGCCATCAAGCCCTCCTGGCGCGGCGAACTGGAGATCACCCACGCCCTGCAGTGGCTCATCGACCAGCGGTGCGACGTGCGCTCCACGACGATCTCCGGCTACTGGAAGGACACCGGGAACGTCGGCGACATGCTGGAGGTCAACCGCTCCGTCCTGGAGCACACCGAGCCGCGCATCGAGGGCGACGTCGACGACACCAGTGAGATCATCGGGCGGGTGCAGATCGACGAGGGCGCCCGGGTGAGCGGCTCACGCATCGTGGGCCCGGCCGTCATCGGCACCGGCAGCGTGATCGCCGACTCCTACGTCGGCCCGTTCACCTCCATCTCCCACGACTGCCGCATCACCGACAGCGAGATCGAGTTCTCCATCATCCTGGACGGCTCCTCCGTGCGCGGCGCCCGCCGCGTGGAGGCCTCGATCATCGGACGCAACGTGGAGGTGACCCCCGCACCCCGGGTCCCCGCCGCCCACCGGCTCATCCTCGGCGACCACAGCAAGGTGCAGATCTCATCTTGACATCTCCCCCAGCTGAAGCAGGGGGATTCTCCCCTCGCGGGTTGAGCCTTCTGCTTCTCATACGGCAGCTGCCCCGAACCAACGGCGGGGGACGCTGGTACGCCCAGCAGTCTTACGCCGGCTCCACAGACCTGACATCCCGCCAGCCCGGCGGCAGGCCCGGCCGGCTTGGCTATCACCGGCCAGGCCTGACAGCGCTACTGCATCCGCGGGCAGTTGCCGGTGAACGACGATCCGCCCCGGCGGCGCATCGTCTTCCCCTGCCCTGCCCCGCAGGAGTCCGTTTCCTCCCCAGCCCGAAGGCTGGGATGTCCACGGAGGAATCCAGATGACCACCACACGCATCCTCGTCACCGGCGGAGCGGGGTTCATCGGCTCGCACTACGTGCGCACCCTGCTCGGCCCGGGCGGTCCGGGCGGCGTCGAGATCACCGTCCTCGACAAACTCACCTACGCCGGCAACCCCGCCAACCTCGACCCGGTCCGCTCCCATCCCGCCTTCCGCTTCGTGCACGGCGACATCTGCGACACCCGCCTCGTGGCCGGCCTCGTCGCCGGCCACGAGCAGATCGTGCACTTCGCCGCGGAGTCCCACGTCGACCGTTCCATCCTCGGCGCCGCCGAGTTCATCACCACCAACGTGCTGGGCACCCAGACCCTGCTGGACGCCGCGCTGCGCCGGCCCGGCGGCCCGGCCCGCTTCCTGCACGTCTCCACCGACGAGGTCTACGGCTCCCTGGCCGAGGGCTCCTGGCCCGAGAGCGACCCGCTGCGCCCCAACTCCCCCTACGCCGCCTCCAAGGCCTCCTCCGACCTCGTCGCCCTCTCCTACCACCGCACCCACGGCCTGGACGTCCGGGTGACCCGCTGCTCCAACAACTACGGCCACCACCACTTCCCCGAGAAGGTCATCCCCCTGTTCGTCACCAACCTCCTCGACGGACACCGCGTCCCGCTGTACGGGGAGGGGCTCAACGTCCGGGACTGGCTGCACATCGACGACCACGTGCAGGGCCTGGAACTGGTGCGCACCGGCGGCCGGCCGGGCGAGGTGTACAACATCGGCGGCGGCACCGAGCTGAGCAACAAGGAACTGACCACCCTGCTGCTCGACCTCGCCGAGGCGACCTGGGACAGCGTCGAGCACGTGCCCGACCGGCTCGGCCACGACCTGCGCTACTCGGTGGACTGCACGAAGATCTCCCGCGAGCTCGGCTACCGCCCCCGCAAGGACTTCGCCCAGGGCCTGGCCGAGACCTTCGCCTGGTACCGCGACCACCGCGCCTGGTGGGAACCCCTGAAGCACAAAGCCGCCCTGTGAGCCGCTGAGCGCCCCCCACCCCCCGGGGGGGCGGGAGCGGGCCTGAAGAAGACGGGGTCTTTTTTTTCCGGTGCTGTCACATCCTGCCGGGCCGGTCCGTCAAGGAGGTGTAACCACCGGCAACGGCACAGGAGCTCACCATGGACGCCCGCTTGAACCTCTTCGGCAACCCGCTCGCAGGCAAGGTCCTCAGGCACATCAACTCGGCCGGCAAAGCGGTCTCGGACTCGGCGCTGCCGGCCGCGACCCAGGAACTGGTGAAGATCCGCGCCAGCCAGATCAACGGCTGCGGTTTCTGCACCGACATGCACACCAAGGACGCCGCGCACGCCGGGGAGAGCGCGGTACGCCTCCACCTGGTCGCGACCTGGCGCGAGGCCACGGTCTTCACCGACGCCGAGCGCGCCGCCCTGGAACTGACCGAACAGGGCACCCGCATCGCGGACGCGGCCGGCGGGGTCACGGACGAGGCTTGGGCGAACGCCGCCAAGCACTACGACGAGGACCAGCTCGCCGCGCTGGTCTCCCTCATCGCCCTCATCAACGCCTACAACCGCGTCAACGTCCTCGTCCGCCAGCCCGCCGGCGACTACCAGCCCGGCCAGTTCGGATGACCGGCCGCCCGTTGCGCCACGGGACGGTCACGGGCTGTACTCCACGGTCGCCGGGGCTGTGTTGTTGTCCGGGTCCGGGCCGGCGGGAGCGGGCGGGACCGTGACGCTGCCGCGGGCCCCCTCGACGCGCTTGTCGATACGCACCGGCAGGACGACGGCGCAGGGCTCGCCCCCCCGGCCCGCAGGCGACGGGACCGCCCTTCGCCGGGCCCTTGCGGCAGCAGGAATCCTCGCTCTGCAGGTCTTGCGGTGGCCGGGTGACGAGGCTGACGCCGCCGGGGAGCGTCACCCCCACCGTGTCGCCCCGGTAGCCCCTCGGATACGGCACCTCGCTCCGGACCTCCTCACCCACCTCGCCCCGCCTCCTGCACGACTCGCTCCCGGTGAACGCGCCGCCGTTCACCGGCCGAAGCCGCAGCACGTCACCGAATGCCGCGCACAGCCCGCCCGGGAAGGTGTGGCCCACCGCCGATACCGGCGGTGGGCCACACGCTGTCATGCAGACTGCCGCTCCTCGTGTCCTGGCCGGTCGCGGCGATGACCGGCTGGTCCCTCTCGTACGCCGTCCCCGCGGGCAGCGGGCCGGGAACGTCGCACTGTGCCTCGGTGGCCGCTGCCGCCCTGCTTGTAGCGGCAGTTGCCGTACCGGGGCAGCAGGGTGTCCGGTTGCGGGTGGTCAGATACGGCGAGCCGGCCATCACGCGGGTGGTGTGCCGGATGGTGGGCGAAAGGAAGGAAATCAGCCTCCTGCCCGTGCGTGATGTCCGGCAGCGCGCAGGTCACGCGAAAGCCCGACCGGGCGCAGCGTAGCCCTTCGGGTGACGGGCTTTCAGGGCCACGGCGCCCGCCCCGGCCGCCGCCAGTACCACTGCACACACCACGCCCTCATACCGCATCAGACGTACCGAACGCCGGATGGTTGCGGGAGGGGGAGGGCGGAGGTTGTGACAGACACGCCCGCGCCTCAGGGGCGCGGGCGTGTCACCTGCCCGGCAATCAGGGCTAGGAGGTCTTGGTCGGCTTGGCGGTCACGGTCGGGCGCGACGTCGTCATCTTCGACGGAGTCGGCTTCGGCGTGTACTTGCGGGTCCTCGACGGAGTCGGCTTCGGCTTCGGCGTGTACTTGCGGGTCTTCGACGGAGTCGGCTTCGGCTTCGGCGTGTACTTGTGCGTCTTCGACGGAGTCGGCTTCGGCTTCGGCGTGTACTTGTGCGTCTTCGACGGAGTCGGCTTCGGCGAATGCTTGGTGGTCATCGTCGGCGACGGCTTCGGCGAATGCTCGGTGGTCATCGTCGGCGACGGCTTGGTGGTCGTCGTCGGCGCCGGCGCGGTGGTCATCGTCTTCGACGTCTCCGGCGCCGTTGTCGAAGGTGTCGCCGCGCGTGCGGCCGGATGCTGAGATCCGGCGGCCGCTACCGCGATACCGCCCGCTGTCCCCCCGGACAGCAGGGCCGCTGTCAGGGTTCCTACGGCGAAGGTGCGCCCCCAGTGGCTGCGGAATGTGGCATTCACGATGTTCTCCCATCTTGAACAACTGCCCCATTGGTCACTGTCGGCCTCAACCGAGGTTAGGTCGGTGCCCCCCGATCGGCGACCGGAGCACATCGGTTCGCACTTTCAACAGAAGTGGCGGGTGCCCGTGCGCGGCCGCACTCCCCGGGCGGGCAGGAGTTGACGCCCTCGCCCCCGCCTGCGGAACTGTGGCCTCCACCACAGCGTGCGGGGTCCGCGCCTGGTCGACTGGCCGGATGCTGATCAACCTGATTCTCCGCGCCCTGCCGTTCTGGATCCGCGAACCGCTGGTCATCGCCGTCAGCCTCTTCTTCGCCGGTCTCGCCCTCTACTGGTTCGTCATGGCCGGAGGATGGGCCCGGGGCGGCATCGGTCTCGCGTTCCTCGCGATCGCGGCCCTGCGGATCCATCTCCTGCGCCGTGAGTGGAGATCCCGCCAGGCCGCGAGAGGAAGCGTGTGAAGCCCTGCGCCGAGCTCGCTCCAACCTGCGCACAGGGCAGGCCGGTTCACACCCGGCGGCCGTCGGCGGCCACGCTCCTGGCGGAGGGCTTCCTGGCGCCGGCCGCCGCACTCACCGTGCCGGATCCGCCAGGGCGGCCAGATCGGTCCCGGCCGTCACCGCGTCGCGCAGCAGTGCGGCGATCTCCTCCGGCTCCAGGCTGAGGGCGTCGAGCGCCCGCACGCTCAGCGGGACTTCCTCGAGCCGGTACTCGCCGCGGTCCGGGTCGGCGAACTCCGGTCCGGTGCGGTCCGCTTCGAACCAGGACCGGATGCGCGCCAGGTAGAAGTACTGGCGCTGGTGCTCACCGGCCAGCACGTGCAGCAGGCCCGTGATCTGCGGCTCGGCGCCGGTCTCCTCGCGTACCTCACGCACCAGGGCCGCGCGCAGGCCCGGATCGTGAGGTTCGACGTGCCCGCCGGGGAAGACCCGGTAGGGCGTCGCGCCCGGCCGGGTGCGCCGGATCAGCAGCAGCCGGCCGGCGGGCGTGACCAGTACCGCCCGGACGCACTCGATCACCGCACCTCCCGCTGCCGGCGCCGCCCGTCAGGTTACGGGCGGGGGCCGGCGGTGCGGTAGGAGGCGAGGGCCTGTTCGTAGGTGGGCAGCAGGCCGCGGGCGGCGGCCTCCGAGAGGCCGGGGGCGTGGGTGTCCTTGTCGGAGCGGATCAGTTGTCCGCCGGTGTTCCAGGGGATGCCGATGTCGGGGTCGAGGGCCTGGATGTCGACCATGGTGCCGGGCACGTACTCCTCGGAGCACAGGTAGTTCATGCAGGTGTCGTCGCTCAGGGCGAGGAAGGCGTGGCCGAGGCCGTCGGCGAGGTAGACGCCGATGCCGGAGCCGGCTTCCTGCAGGGTGGTGTCGAACATGCCGAACGTCGGGGAGCCGACGCGCAGGTCGACGACCACGTCCAGGGCGGCGCCGCGCACGCAGGTCACCAGCTTCGCCTGGCCCGGCGGCAGGGTGGTGCCGTGGATGCCGCGCAGCGTATTGCGCCGGGAGACGGAGAAGTTGACCTGCCGGACGGTGAACGGCTGGCCGCTCGCCGCCGTCAGGCCGCCCAGCCGCCAGGCCTCGTAGAACAGGCCCCGGTTGTCCGGCAGCTGCGACGGTGTGATCCGGAAGGCGTCGCGGACCTTCATCTCCTCAATGGCCATGCGTCCTCGGTTCGTCGGGGCGCCGGGGCGTGGGGGCGCCGGTTCGTGGGACGGCGCCGGGGCCGGCGCCACCCGTTCGGTGGCGCCGGCCCCGGCTCCGGGTCAGTGCAGGGGGGCCGGTGCGGTCTCCTGCGCGGGGGCGGCCTTGGCGACGGGGGCGCTCGCGGCGGCCCGCCGGCGGGAGGGGGCCCCCAGCATGGCGAAGGTGGCCAGGGCCACCGCGGCGGCGCCCACCCACATGGCGGGCACCAGGCCGTCGACGAAGTTGCGCGGTGAGGCGTAGCCGCCGTTGGCGCTGAAGATGGAGGCGAGCAGGGCCACGCCGAGGGCGGCGCCGACCTCGCGGGTGGCGGCGGTGACGCCGGAGGCGATGCCCTGTTCGTGTTCGGCGACCGAGCCCATGGTGAGGTTCATCAGCGGGGCGTAGAACAGGGCCATGCCGGCTCCGCAGATCATCAGGGAGGGCAGCTGGGCGGCGTAGGAGACGTCCGGCTTGAGGACGAACGCCCAATAGACCATGCCGGCGGTCATCATGGCGAGGCCGAGGGTGACCACGGGTTTGCCGCCGATGCGGTCGGAGACCATGCCGCCGATGGGGGCGACGACCATCGGCATGGCGGTCCAGGCCAGCAGCCGTACGCCGGCCTGCATGGCGGTGTAGCCCTGGATGTTCTGCAGGAACTGGGTCATCAGGAAGATCGCGCCGAACATGCCGACCGACATGAGGGCGCCGGCCAGGTTGATCGCGGTGAACGCGCGGTTGCGGAACATCCGCATCGGCACCATCGGGTGTTCGGTGCGGTTCTCCCACACCACGAACAGGGCCATCACGGCGGTGCCGCCGATCAGTGCGCCCAGGACCTGCGGGGAGGTCCAGCCGTCTCCGTGGCCCTTGATCAGGCCCAGCACGATGCCGAACAGGCCCAGGCTGGCCAGGGCGGTGCCGACGGCGTCGAGGCGGGAGTGGGCGATGCGGCTCTCGGCGAGCTTGCGGAAGGACAGCGGGGCAAGGGCCAGGCCGATCGGCACGTTCAGCCAGAAGATCCACTGCCAGGACAGGTGCTCGACGATGGCGCCGCCCACCAGCGGGCCGGCGGCGATGGACAGTCCGTTGACGGCGCCCCAGATGCCCAGGGCCGCGCCGCGTTTCTCGGCGGGCACGGCGGCGGTCAGCAGGGTCACCGACAGCGGCATGATGGTGGCCGCGCCGACGCCCTGGACGGCGCGGGCGGCGACGAGTTCGTTGATGCCGGGCGCCAGCGCGGCGGCCGCGGAGGCGGCGGTGAACAGCAGCAGGCCCAGGCTGAAGACCTTGCGGCGGCCGAAGCGGTCGCCGAGGGCGGCGCCGAACATCATCAGGACCGCGAAGGACAGGGTGTAGGCGTTGACCGTCCATTCCAGGTCGGTGAGGCTGCCGCCGAGTTTCTCGCGGATGGTGGGCAGCGCCGTGATGATGACGAGGTTGTCCAGTCCCGCCATGAACGAGGCGAGGCTGGTGGTGAGAATGGCCCAGAAGACCACCCTCCTGGTGTCACCGCCCGGGGATGGGGGGTTGACGGTGCTCATCCGAGCATCCTTTCTGGAGGCGGGTCGTGCGAGATGCTCATCGCCGTGACCGGTCCGGCCCGCGGCGGGCTGGTGCCCGCACCCGCGCGCGGGCCGCTTACGGCGCCGTCGACGCTACGGACGCGCGCTCAAGTCCTCCTCGAGCCCCGCTCGGCACACGCGGGCGCGGCGCGGCACGGCGGGGCCCGGGTACCGGCCGCACCGGTACC
>NZ_JBVKBU010000008.1:70015-424673 GCF_055638955.1 Streptomyces sp. NPDC111507
AGCTCCTCCCCCCTCCCTCTTACCCCGCCCTGCTCCCCCCTCCCCTATTTTCTTCCTGCCCTCCCCCCCCCTCCCCCTCTAACCCCCCCCCGCGCCGCGCCCGTGGAAGGGGGGGGTCAGGCGAGCTGGCGCTGGAAGGTGGCGATGTCGAAGTAGAGGGTCTCGTCGATCAGGACGTCGCCGTCGAAGTGGAAGAAGACGGCGACGGGGGCGTCGATGGACTTGCCGCGGTTGGGGATGCCGCGCCAGTCGGCCTGCTGCCTGCCGCGGGCCTGTGCCTCGAGGATCACGGCGGTGGGCGTGTGGTGCACGTGGTGCAGTTCGTGCTCGAGGTCGGGGAAGGCGGCCTTGAGGTCGGCGAAGTAGCCCTTCTTGATGGCTTCTTCGCCGATCAGCGGGCCCTCTTCGAAGGCCTGGATGCGGTAGACGCCGCCGCGCGGGAAGGTGGCCAGCACGCCGTCGATGTCCCAGGCGATCTCGGCGACCGTGTGCTGCAGGACGACCGCCTCGCGCTTCTTGCGCAGTTCGGCGTCGGGCTGCGGGAGATCCGCGCCGGGCAGGGTGAATTCGTGTGCTTCGGTGGCCATGACCATTCCTCCACGCATCGGCCGTCTTCGGTTGGGGCCGACGCTAGGGCGCACGGCTCGCTGCGCCCTTGGGTCCGGCTCGAACTGCGTGCCGCTGCCGGTGTGTTCAGGCGGTGGGCTGGAGGGTCGTGGTGTTCTGGGGCGGGCGGTAGGTGGGGCGGTAGCCGCAGGCCAGGGAGAGCGGGGACAGCAGCAGGCACAGGGCCGTGTCGAGGGGGTAGGGGCGGCCGGTGACGACGCGGTACTCGTCGCGGAAGGCGAGGGCGAGCAGCGGCATCTGCAGGCGGGGGGTGCCATCGGGGCGCAGCCGGCCTTCGTTGGTCAGGCCCCAGAGGGTCTCGAAGACGGTTTCGGTCTGGTAGGCGGGGGTGGTGCGCCAGATGACCCGGGTGGGTTCGGGGCCGGGGTTCCACATGGAGTGGACGGCGCCCGGCGGGATGTAGAAGTCGGCGCCTTGTTCGTACTCGTGCAGGACGCCGTCGAGTTGGAGGCTGAGGCGGCCGCTTTCGAGGCGCATGTGTTCGGTCTGGCGGGGGTGGTAGTGCTGGGGCGGTTTGATGACGGCGGGGGCGTACTCGACTTCGACTTCGACGAAGGCGCCGTCGGTTTCGGCGGCGGTGGTCAGGAAGGTGAGCTTGTCCTTGCCGAGGTGGAGGGTGTCTCCGGGGCGTGCCATGGGCCTCTCCGTGTTTGTTGGGGGGCTGGGGGGGTTGGGGGGTGGTCAGGCGGTGCGGGGGCCGGCCGGGGCGGGGGCGCGGCGGTGGCGGGGCAGTCCGAAGTAGGCGGTGAGCAGGTTGAGGACGCCGATGCCGGTGGCGATCCAGAAGCCGAGGTGGAGGCCGTCCAGCCAGGCCAGGGCGGGGGCGGTGTGGTGGGTGAGTTCGTGGGTGGTGCGGGTCAGGGCGCTGGTGGCGACGGTGGCCACGCCGAGGGAGGCGCCGACCTGGAAGGCGGCGACCAGGACGCCGGAGGCGATGCCCTGCTGGCGGGCGGGGATGTCGGAGACGCCGTGCACGTTGACGGGGATGCCGCAGCACTGCATGGACGCGCCGAGGATGAGCAGGGCGGGCAGCAGGTGCAGCAGGTAGGTGCCGTCGGCCGGGGCCTGGGTGAGCAGGAGGAGGCCGAGCACGGAGCCGGCGGCGCCGGCGAGGTAGACGGGGCGGGGGCCGGCCTTGTGCATGATGCGGGTGGCGGGGGCGGTGACGAGGATGGCGACGACGCCCAGAGGCAGGAACGCGAACCCGGACTTGAGGGTGGAGTAGCCCAGGGTGCGCTGCAGGTAGTAGCTGCACAGGAAGAGCACGGACGCCTGCACGCCGCTGGTCAGGACGCGGCCCAGGCCCGCGGTGGCCAGGGAGCGGGTGGCGAACAGGTGCAGCGGCATCAGCGGGTCCGGGGTGCGGCGTTCGATCAGGACGAACGCGGCGAGCAGGGCGAGGGAGGCGGCGGCCGGGGCCAGGACGTAGGGCGCGGAGGCGGCGCCGTGGTCCTGGATGTTGACGATGGCGTAGACGAGGGCGGCCAGGCCCGCGGTGACGGTGACGGCGCCGGCGATGTCGGGGCGCGAGCCGCGGATACGGGTCTCGGGGCGGCCCCGGGACAGCAGCAGGACGCCGGCGACGGCGACGATCCCGAAGGGCAGGTTGATGTAGAAGATCCAGCGCCAGCTGAGGCTGTCGGTGATCAGGCCGCCGGCGATGACGCCGAGGGTGCCGCCGAGGCCGGCCAGCGCGGCCCACACGGCGAGCGCGGTGGTGCGTTCGCGGCCCTTGGGGAAGGTGGTGGTGACCAGGGACATCGCGGCCGGTGAGAGGAACGCGGCGCCGCAGCCCTGCAGGGCGCGGGCGGCGATCAGCAGGCCGGCGCCCTGGGCGAGTCCGCACAGCAGGGAGGCGGCGGTGAACAGCAGGGCGCCGAGCAGGAAGGTGCGCCGCCTGCCCCAGCGGTCGGCGGTGCGGCCGCCGAGCAGCATGAGGCCGCCGAAGCACAGGATGTAGGCGGTCAGCACCCATTCGACGGCGGTGGCGCCGGCCTTGAGGTCGGCCTGGATGGCGGGCAGGGCGAGGTTCACCACGGTGGTGTCGAGGAGCACCATGAACTGGGCGAGGGCGACGAAGACGAGCAGGCGCCAGCGGCGGGGGTCCGCTGCGGCGCCGGCGGGTGCGGTGTCCGTCGTGCGGGCGGCGGTGTGGTCGGTGGTCATGGCTCCCTCTCGGATGAAGCTGCCTCCCGCCCCTCTGCCCCTCTCCCCTTTCTTCGTCCGGTGGGGGGTGGGGGCGGGAGGGGCGGCCCGGTCAGGCGGCGGGTGCCTCGATGTAGCTGAGGGCGTTGTAGATGGTGCGGTCGGGGTCGGTGATGGCGCGCCGGCCGTGCATGACGCGGGTGTTGTCGATGACGGCGGCGTCGCCGTCCTGCCAGTCGAGGTTCTCGGTGAGGCGGGCGGTCACCTCTTCGACCTCGGCCAGCAGCTGCGGGGACAGGGCGGTGCCGTCGGCGAAGGTGATGGTGGGCTTCTCGTAGTTGAAGGAGGGGCCCAGGATGCTGTTGGCGAAGGAGGGGCGCGGCCCGAACACGGTGGTGCCGGCGGCGGGGGTGGTGAAGGAGTAGCGCACCCCGCCGTCGTCCTGCGGCACGATCTCGGTGCCCGGCAACTGGCCTGCCAGTGCGAGGAGTTCTTCGACGCCGATCTGGTCGGCGGGCTTGGTGCGGCCCAGCAGGTGGTGGGCCATCGCCCGCCACTGCGGCTCGGCGACGTAGCGGCTGTAGACGATGTCCTGGGCCGCGAATGCCGTACGGGCCTGGGGGCTGAGGGCGTCCCAGACGCGGTAGCCGTCGCAGACGGTGGTCTGGGAGCCGGAGGAGGCGGCCTTCTCGCAGAAGAACCAGGCGAGGTGGGAGCGGAAGGGGCTGTTGCCGTTCTCGGTGTGCAGGCCCACCTCGTCGAAGCCGGCGTCGACCTTCTGGGCGACCTCGGAGTAGAAGTCGCGGGCGGGGTCGAGGGTGGTGGAGGTGGAGGTGTGCTGCACCAGGGCGGTGAAGGCGTCCATGTCCGCGCCGAAGCCGCGCAGCAGCAGGAAGCCGGCCTGGGAGAGCAGGTCGCGCAGTTCCTTGGGGTCGACGCCGTCGAGGCCGCCGGGGCCTGCGGCCTCGACCAGCAGGCCGCTGCCGGTGCCGTAGGGGGTGGTCTTCACAGCCGTGCTCATGCCTTCTCCTGGGTCTCGGGGGCCGCGGCCGCGGCGGGGGTGTGGGGCTGGTCGAGGACGTGCGCGCGCACGACGTCGCGGCGGGGGCGTCCGGTGACGGTGAAGCAGGTGGCGTAGGCGGGGTCGTCCTCGGACATGAGGTGGACGACGGCGGCGCGTTCGATGCCGGAGAGTTTTTGCCGGCCGAAGTCGGTGATCTCGCGGCGGGCGGTGTCGTGGTCGAGGCCGGCGTCGATGACGAACAGGCCGTGGACCTGGTCGAGGCCGTCGGCGACGACGGCGGCCTCGCGGACGAAGCCGAGTTCGCGGTAGCGGGCCTCGACCCATTCGGGGGCCACGTTGCGGCCGCCCGCGGTGATGACGAGGTTCTTCTTGCGTCCGGTGATCCGCAGATAGCCGTCGGCGTCGATCTCGGCGAGGTCGCCGGTGTGCAGGCGGCCCTGGTCGTCGACGACGACGCTGGAGGGGTCCTCGCGGGTGTAGCCGGCGAACAGGGAGGTGCTGCGGATGAGGAGTTCGCCGTCGTCGGCGAGTTCGGCCTGCACGTGGTCCAGGGGGCGGCCGACGGTGCCGAAGCGGACGGCGCCGGGGAAGTTCCAGGACACCACGGAGGAGTTCTCGCTCAGCCCGTAGCCCTCGTGGACGGTCAGTCCGTAGGCGTCGAGGCGCTGGAGGATCTCCGGGGGGACGGGGGCGCCGCCGCAGGCGATGAAGACCGGCCCGTCGTGTCCGAAGATCCGCCGGTGGCGCTCGGGGATGCTCTCGGCGGGCTGCTGGTCGCACAGGGCGAGGAAGAGGCCGGCGACGGTGGGCGGCACGACCAGGGCGGTGGGGCGGGCCGCTCGCAGCAGGGTGAGCATGCGGGGGGCGGCGTCGGCGGCGGTGCCGACCAGGGCGGTGCCCGGCGGCAGGAAGGACACCGAACCGCCTGCCAGGAAGGGCATGTAGAGGCCGGCGACCTGCTCGATGAGGAGGCTGAGCGGGACGATGGACAGATAGCGCTCGAAGATCTCCGGGCGGGTGCGGGCGCGCAGGGAGGTGAGGAGTTCGTCCAGGCCGTGCCGGCGGATCTGTACGCCCTTGGGGGCGGAGGTGGTGCCGGAGGTGTGGATGACCTTGATGATCTCGTCGTGTCCGGGAATCTGCGGGGGCGCGGCGGGGCGGGGTGCGCGGGCCAGGGCGGGCAGGTCGAGGGGAAGGACGCGGCAGCCGTCGGGCAGGACGGGCTGGGGGTTGCCGGCGCGCCAGCGGGCCAGGGCGGCTTCGCCTGCGGTGTCGGTGAGGCACAGGTCGGCGCTTTCCAGGAGGGAGGCGGCCTGCTGTGCGGTGAAGGCGGTCGGGACGGGGATCTCGACGGCGCCGGCGAACAGGGCGGCCAGGTCGGCTACGACCCATTCGGGCGAGTTCTCCGCGAGCAGTCCCACCCGGGCCGGCCGGCCCAGCGCCTGGGCCTGTTCCTGGAGCCGGGCGGCCAGGGTGAGGGCGGCGCCGGTCAGGTCGCGGTAGCTGAAGGCGGCGGGCGCCGAGCCGTCGGCGGCCAGCACGCGGACCATGACGGCGTCGCTGCCGGCCCGCTTGAGGAGTCCCTGGGCGAGGGAGAGGCGGGCGGGGGTGTCAGGCGGCACGGGTGAGCACCCCCTGCTGCGGGCGGTTGCTCAGCAGCCGCATGTCGACCGAGGTGAAGCAGTAGCGGCCGATGGCGGCCAGCAGCAGGGTGGACTGCTCGGCGGCCTCGGCGTAGCCGACGACGGGCCGGGTGTCGTAGTAGGAGCCCCATGCGGCCCGTTCGCCTTCGGGCAGGCGTTCCGCGCTGGCGTCGGCGAGGGGGTGGAAGACGCAGCCCAGGCGCTGCATGAGGGCGGCGAGCCGGCCGGTCATGGTCATCACCGCGTACGGGCGGCCCAGGCAGGCCATGATCAGCGGGATCGCCTTGATGATCTCGGCGCCGGCGGCGGCCCGTACCGAGGCGATGGAGCCGATCTGCAGGACCTGGGAGCGTTTGACGGGGGCGCCCACGGCCCGGGTGATGACGTCTTCGACGGGGGCGTCGAGGTAGCGCTCGAGCAGGATGCTCTCTTCCTCGGGGAAGGACAGGCCCGCGCAGGCGAGGACTTCCTCCTGGCCGTCGGCGGCGGTCTCGAAGAAGGCGAGGAAGCCGTCCGGGTCGGGCGAGATGCTCGCCTGGTACTGCTTGGCGAACACCAGCCGGGCGAGGTCCGCGGCGGTCTGCCAGTCCGGGGTGCCGCGCTCGGACAGGGTGATTCTCATGTGCTGCGCTCCCTAACAGGGTGGGGTGGGACGCGAAGGGGGACTCATCGCCCGAGTACCGCGGGACGGTGCGCCGCCGGCCGGGCGTTCAGGGCGAGTTGGGCGGCCCGCAGGGCGCTGTTGATGGAGGTCTCGGCGAGGATGCCGGGGGCGGCGACGCTGTCGCCGGCCAGGAACACGCCGTCCCCGCGGTCGACGGCGGGCCGGTCGCGCCAGCTGAGGCCGGGCAGGTCCAGGGCGCCGGTGCGGCCGCGGGAGACGCCTTCGCGGCGCCACAGGAGGCGGGTGCGCCAGCCGGGGGTGGTCAGGTCGAAGAGTTTCTCCAGCCGGGCCAGGGCGTCGGCCTTCGACTCGCCGGGCCGCAGCGGCATCTGTCCCTGGAAGAGGGCCTGGCCGTTGGGGGCGAGGGAGGGGTCGTGGTCGGAGTACTGGGAGGTGAAGCCGCCCTCGTCCATGTCGAAGGAGACGTTGCCGTCCTTCTTGGAGTGGGTGACGGCCATGTCCAGCAGGGCGGCGGTGCCGCTGGGCCATTCAAGGCCGGGGTCGCCGAGCAGGCTGCGCGCGGAGGCCAGCGAGGTCGCCACGATCACCGGTCCGCCGGCGGGCAGTTCGCTCAGCCGTGAGCCGGTCTCGATGATGACGCCGCGGGCGCGGGCGACGCGTTCCATGCGGGCGATCAGCGCGCCCCAGCCGCCGATGAAGTAGCGGCTGGGCAGCGGGAAGCGGGGGGTGCCCACGCGCAGCAGCCGCTCCCACACGAAGGCCGCCGACAGCCGTCCGGGGTCGCCGTCGAAGAGGATCGGGCCGAGGAAGCCGAGGGCCTCGTTCACGGTCTGCTGGGCGAAGCGTTCACTGGCCCAGTCCTGGAAGGAGCGGTCGACGGGGACCTCGATGCCGCGGTGGCGCCAGGTCATCTTCATGTAGCCGGACGGCAGGGTCATCCGCAGCCGGCCCTGGTGGCGAAAGCGCATCCGGGTCCACTCGTGGAAGGACAGCCGCACGTAGCGGCCGGCCAGTCCGCGCTGCAGCAGCCAGTGCCAGGCGTCGCCGTTGTCGAAGAAGGTGTGCGGCCCGTCGTTGGTGACGTAGGGGCCGGCGGCCGAGCGGGCGCGGCCGCCGGTGTGGGAGTGGGCCTCGTGGACGGTGACGCGGGCGCCCTGTTCGGCGGCGGAGATCGCCGCGGTCAGGCCGGCCAGTCCGCCGCCGATGATCGTGATGTTCGCCATGGTTATCGCACTCACTTCGCCTTCGAAGGCCCGCGGGCCGGGGTCGGGGGTCAGCCCTCGAGGGTGGCCATGGCACCGACGGGGTAGCGGTCGCCCGCCGTGGAGCCGTGGGGGGCGATCTCGTCGAGGGCGGCGAGGTCGGCCGCGCTCAGCTCGACGGCGCAGGCGGCGAGGTTCTCCTCCAGGTAGGTGACGCGTTTGGTGCCGGGGATGGCGACGACGTCGTCGCCCTGGGCGAGGACCCAGGCGAGGGCGAGCTGTCCGGCGGTGATCTTCTTGGCGGCGGCCAGTGCCTGCAGCCGCTCCACGACGTGCAGGTTCGTCTCGAGGTTGCCCTGCTGGAAGCGGGGCACGACGCGGCGGAAGTCGTGTTCGGCGAGGGCGTCGAGGCTGCGGATGGCTCCGGTGAGCAGGCCGCGGCCCAGCGGGCTGTAGCCGACGAAGCCGATGCCCAGCTCGCGGACGGCCGCAAGGACGCCGTTGGCCTCGACGTCGCGGGTGGACAGGGAGTACTCGGTCTGTACGGCGGTGAGCGGGTGCACGGCGTGGGCGCGGCGGATGGTGGCGGCGGACGCCTCGCAGATGCCGAGGTGGCGGACCTTGCCGGCGGTGACGAGGTCGGCGAGTGCGCCGGTGGATTCCTCGACGGGGACGGCGGGGTCGACGCGGTGCAGGTAGTACAGGTCGAGGCGGTCGGTGCCCAGCCGGCGCAGGGTGGCGTCGATGGAGGTGCGGATGTAGTCGGGGCGGCCGTTGAGGCGGCCGGTGATGGTGCCGTCGGCGGTGACCTCGTTGCCGACCTTGGAGGAGACGGTGATGCTGTCGCGGCGGCCGGCGATGACGCGGGCGACGAACTCCTCGTTGCTGTGCGGGCCGTAGAAGTCCGCGGTGTCCAGGAGGTTCACGCCCAGTTCCAGGGCGCGGTGCGCGGTGCGCAGGGCTTCCTGGTCGTCGGCGGGCCCGTAGGCGAAGGTCATGCCCATGCAGCCGAGTCCCTGCTCGGAGACCTCCAGCCCCTGGCTGCCGAGTTTTCGTTGCCGCATCATCGGTTCCTTCCTGAGCCGTGCACGGGGCAGTTGTCGTCTAGCAGTGACCGTCTAGCAGTGACAGTGTCGGTGTCTTTGCTAGAGAAGTGGTGGGGTGCCGGTCCCCCGGTGCTCGGACGGCGGTCGGCCGGCGGTGGTCAGCCTGTGGTGGCCAGTTCGCTGGTGACGGACATCCAGGTGTGGCCGGCCTGGGCGGCGTTGGCGGCCAGGTGGGTCCACGGGTCGGTGCCCAGCACCGCGGCCGCTTCCCGGCGCAGCCAGGAGTCGAAGGGGTCGGCGGAGGCCGCCAGCCGGCGGGCGGCGCCCTGCGGGTCGCGGGCCTCGATCCGGTGGACCAGGACGTCCTGGCCGCCCAGGGGCTGGAGGGCGAAGGACTCCTGGAGGATGCCCGCGCGGCGCCGGGAGGCCTCGTAGGCGCGCAGTTGCTTTCCGGCGAGCTCGGCCTGCAGGGCGTGCCAGGCGCCGGCGGCGCCGGGCGGCAGCGGCAGCAGGGCGCCGGCGCTCGTGACGGTGCGGCGGGCCGCGGTGCGGGCGGCGGGGGCGAGCCGGCGCAGGCCGAGCACGGCCAGCATGTTGGACTCCACGCCGATGCCCCAGCGTTCGGCGATCAGGCCGTCGGCCAGCAGCCGCCACACCACGACGCCGGTGAACTCGATGGCCTGTCCGGTGGGCGGCGCGCCGAGGAAGTCGCCGAGGTGGGTGCCGCGCCAGGTGTTGTGGATGACGACGTGGTCGCCGTGGGCGCTCATGTCCTCGATGGTCACGTGCAGGTCGGGGAAGCCCTCGCGCAGGCCGGCGATGGTGTAGCGGACGCCTTCGAGGCCTTCGGGGGCGCCGGGCAGCGGCTGGTGGTCGATCATGCGGGGGCTGTAGATCTCGTCGACGACGGAGAAGTCGCCCTGGTTGACGAAGGCGTCGAAGACCCGGCGGATGGTCTGCTTGTTGCGTTCCTCCACGCTGCGGGCGGTGCGCTCCGTCTCGTGTATCGACACGTTCTCTCGTCCTTCGGTCTCGGCGTCCCGCGGGTGCGGGGGCGCAGGTCACAGGGGCGGCGGGCGGGTGTCCGGGGCGGGTCAGCGGCCGGGGAAGGGGGCGTCCCAGGTGAGGGTGAGGCCCGCGTACAGGTAGCGGCTGGCCTCGATGGCCAGCAGCAGGACCGTGTCGCCGGGGCGGATGCGGCCCTCGCGCCAGCCGGCGTCGAGGGCCAGGGGGACGGCGGCGGAGCCGGTGGCGCCGACGTCGGTGAGGTTCTCCACGATGGTCTTGCTCAGGGTGGCCTGGTCGGCGGGCGGCAGTCCGGCGGCGGCGTACTCGCTCGCGAAGTACTCGGCGTTGCCCTCGGGCAGCACGCACGCGTCGAGGTCGGCCAGGGTCAGGCCGGAGCGGGTGAGCAGGTCGTGGATGCCCTCGACGAAGACGCGGGGGCCGAACTGGGCGGTGCCGGGGATGTCGAGGCGGATGTCCATCAGGCGGGGGCGGCGCTGCTGTTCGGCGAGGGGGGCGTCGGTGCCGCCGCCGACGATGAGCATGCCGGGTTTGCGGGCGCCGCCCAGGGAGCGGGTGGCGAAGACGGGGCGGTGGCGGCCGTGGGCGGAGCCCTCCTCGCCGGCGCGCAGCACCAGGGCGCCGGCGCCGTCGCCGAAGGTGTAGACGGTCAGCCGGTCGCGCATCCGTACGCGTTCGGGGTCGCGGCCCAAAAAGACGGGGGCCAGCAGCGGGGAGACGGCCTCGGCGCCGATGACCAGGGCGGTGGTGTAGGTGCCGTCGGCGAGCAGGCGGCGGGCGATGTCGTGGGCCTGGACGGCGCCCACGCAGCCGGCGCGGACCTCGATGACCGCGCAGTCCTTGAGGCCGAGCTGCTGCTGGACGTAGGTGGCGGCGACGGGCAGGAGGTAGTCGGGGCTGGCGGTGGACAGGACGATCAGGTCGATCTCGTCCGCCTGGACGCCGGCCCGCTCGAGGGCCTGGCGGGCGGCGGCGGTGGCCATCTGCGAGGTGCTGGTGGTGTGGGCGCCGGTGGCCGGGTCGATCATCCAGTGCCGGCGCTTGACCTGGATGCCGTCCAGGACGTCGGCGGGCAGCGGGCCCGTGATGCGGGCCAGGGCGTCGTTGTCGAGGGCCTCGCCCGGCAGGTGGGCGCCGGTGGCCAGGACCGAGACATGGCGGGCGCGGGGTTCGGCGGGCGGGGCGGTGGGGGTGTGGGGCATGGTCAGTTCTCCGTTGCGGGACGCAGGACGAGGCTGATGTGGGTGCCGCCGAGCGAGGAGCTGTTGATGAGCACCGGCCCCGCCGCCACCCCGCTTGCCGGGGTGGTCCAGGCGGTGAGGGCGAGGAGGGCGGCGAGCTGGGCGCCCGCGCCGACCGGTTCGCCCAGGGTCTGTTTGGGGGTGTGCACCGGGCAGTGGGCCTCGGCGGCCAGCCGGCCGGTGGCGAGGGCCTCGGGAGTGTCCGCGCGGGTGAGGCCGGCGGCGTTGGCCCAGATGCCGGTCAGCTCGCCGGGGGTGAGGCCGGCGTGGGTGAGGGCGGCGCGCATGGCGCGCTCGACGCCCTCGCCGTCGGCATTCCAGCGGCCGATGCCGGCCGCGTCGCCGGCGGCGCCGTGGCCGGCGAACTCGGCCAGGATGCGGGCGCCGCGGGCGCGGGCGCTGGATTCGCGTTCCAGGACGAGGGCGATGCCGGCCTCGGCCAGGGTGTAGCCGGCGTCGTCGAACAGCGGCAGCTGGCGGTAGGCGGCCAGCACGCCCGGGGAGAGGTCCTCGACCGCCGGGCACAGCACCGCCTCGGCGCGGTGCTGCAGCAGCAGGTCGTGGGCGACGGTCAGGGCGGAGGCGCCGGCGGCGTGTCCGGTGGTGACGGTGGAGGTGGGGCCCTTGGCGCCGACGTGCATGGCGACCTGGCCGGCGGCGGCGTTGAAGACGGTGTTGGGGAAGACGGCGGGGCTGCCGTGGGCGGGGCAGCCGCCCAGCACCGGCAGCAGGAAGTCCTCGATGCTGCGCATCGGGCCCAGTCCGGTGCCCAGGACGACCCCGGTGTGCTCGTCGGCCTGAAGGCCGGCGTGGGCGAGGGCGGCGCGGCAGGAGGCGACGGCGAGCTGGGAGAGGCGGTCCATGCGGCGCCGGTCGCGGGCGCCGATGTGGGCGCCCGCGTCGAAGACGGCGCGGGCCACGCGCAGGCCGTCCTCGTCGGCGCCCAGCCGCCGCCCCTGCCGCCAGGCCTCCCACAGCGCCTCGAGGCCTTCGCCGGCGGGGGTGAGGGCGGCGCCCCCGGTGATGACGACCTTCTCGGCGGCGGGCGGGGCGGGGACGGTGAAGCGCCGTCCGGAGGGCCAGCCGAAGGCGACGCAGGCGTTGGCGCCGGCGAAGGCGAAGTTGTTGGACAGGGCGGCGTTCATGGCCAGTTCGCGGCCGGTGTCGGGGACCGCGTCCAGCCCGCACTTGGGGTCGGTGCCGGTGAAGTTGGCGGTCGGCGGGGCGATCTGTTCGACCAGGGCCTTGACGGTGACGATGGCCTCGACCGCGCCGGCCGCGCCCAGCAGGTGGCCGATCATCGACTTGGAGCTGCTCAGGGCGGTCTTCTGGGCGGCCTCGCCGAACGCGGCACGCACCGCGTTGGACTCGGCGGAGTCGTTCTTGGGGGTGCCGGTGCCGTGGCCGTTGATGTAGCCGACGTCCCCCGGGGTGATGCCGGCGGCCTTCAGGGCGCCGCGGATGGCGCGGGCGGCGCCCTCGCCCTCGGGGTGCGGGGCGGTGGCGTGGTAGCCGTCGGCGGACAGGCCGTAGCCGAGGACCTCCGCCAGGACGGGGGCGCCCGCGGCGCGGGCCACCGACTCCTCGGCCAGCACCAGCATGCCCGCGCCTTCGCCCAGGGACAGCCCGTCGCGGTCCTTGGAGTAGGGGGCGGCGGGTTTCTCCGACAGTGACTGGAGGCTGGTGAAGCCGGCGAACGCGGTCTCGGTGAAGGCGTCGCTGCCGCCGGCGAGCATCGCGTCCGCGCGGCCCGCGGCGATCGCCTCGGCGGCGTGCGCGATGGCGTGCGCGCCCGAGGCGCAGGCGGTGTTGACGGACAGGGCCGGCCCCTTGAGAGCGAAGGCGCCGCTGAGTGCCTCGGCGATGGCCTGCGGCGGGACCAGCAGGTAGTGCAGGGCGTCGCCCTGCAGGGTGGTGCCCTCGCGGCTGCGGCGGGCGAGTTTCTCGGCGCTGCGCAGGCCGCCGTTGCAGGAGCCGAACGCCACCCCCCAGCGTTCGGCGGGCAGGCCCGCAAGGCCCGCCTGCTGGAGGGCTTCGGCGGCGGCGGTCAGCGCGAAGTCGACGGCCGGTTCCCGCTCGCTGCCGCCGAAGGCGGCCAGGTAGTCGTAGGCGGGCCGGGACAGGGGGGGCACTTCGCCGCCGATGGCCGTGCCGTAGCCGTCCATCGGCATGCCGGTGACCGGGCCGATGGCCGAATGCCCGGCCCGGATGCCCTCCCACAGCGCGGCGGCGCCCTCGCCCTGGGCGGTCACGGCGCCGACACCGCAGACCACCACGGTCCGGGGCCGGGCCGCGGTGTCCGGCCGTACGGCGCGGTCGTGGACGTCGGTCATGGCCGCACTCCTTTCGGATATGGCGGGTGTTGCGGGTGTGTCGGTCATGAGGTCCGTCCCAGGGCGACGGCGACGGCCTGGCCCTCCAGGCCGCGGGCCAGGGCCAGGGCGCTGTCGGGCCGGGTGTGGCGGGGGGTGAGGGGGACGTAGTCGAGGTCGCACTCGGCGGCGGGGTGGTGGAGGTTGAGGGTGGCGGGCACGGTGCCGCTGTCCAGGGCGAGGGCGGCGACGGCCGCGTTCAGTGCGCCGGCGCCGCCGACGAGGTGCCCGGTCTGCGGTTTGACGCTGCTGATCTGGGCGGACTTGGCGGCCGTGCCCAGGGCGTCGTGCAGGGCGACGGTCTCGCTGGCGTCGCCCTGCAGGGTGGCGCAGCCGTGCGCGGCGATGTAGCTGCCGTCGGGGAAGGGCCGCTGGGCATCGGCGAGGGCGCGGTTGATGGCGCGGGCCAGGCCGCGGGCGCGGGGCTGGGGGCTGGGCGGGCGGACGCAGTCGTTGCCGGCGCCGAAGCCGGTGATCTCGGCGTAGCAGCGGGCGCCGCGGGCCAGGGCGTGTTCGCGTTCCTCCAGGACCAGGAGGGCCGCTCCCTCGCCGAAGACCGAGCCGGAGCGGTCGCGGTCGAAGGGCCGGAAGGCCTCGGTGCCCAGGTCGGTGCGGGTGCTCAGGACGCCCAGGCCGTCCATCTTGGACATCGCCCACCAGCCGGTGGCGTCGTCGTAGCCGCCCGCGAGCACGAGGTCGGCCTCGCCGCGGCGTACGGTGCGCATGCCCCGGCCGATCGCCATCGCGCCGGAGTCGGCGGTGCCGGCGAAGTAGGCGTTGGCGCCGCGGATGCCGTACTTCTCGGAGATGTGGAAGGCGGCGGCGGGCTGCAGTCCCTCGACGAAGAACAGCGGGGCGATCACCGAGGAGGCGCTCTGCCCCAGCCGGTGCAGGTCGGGGGTGCCGTCGTCGGCGCGCACGGCCTGCAGCTGGGCGATGAGCTCGTCCATGCGGGGCATTTCCTTGTTGCTGCCCAGGAACAGGCCCGCGCGCTGTCCCAGGTCGCTCCCGTCGTCCAGGCCCGCGTCCCGCAGGGCGAGGGTGGCGCCGGCCAGGGCGAGCTGGTCGCCGCGGCACAGCATGCGCAGGGTGCGCCGCGAGGCCCACTGGGCGGGGGTGAAGGAGGGGATCTCGGCGCCGATGCCGGTGCGCAGCGGGGCGGGGTCGTAGGCGCGCAGCGGTCCGATGCCGCAGCGGCCCTCCAGCAGGCTGTGCCAGGTCTCGGCGGCGCTCTGGCCGATCGCGGTCATCAGGCCGATGCCGGTGACCATCACGCGGCGGCGCTGCTCGCTCATGCTGTGCCCTCCCGGGTCGTCTCGTCGCTGACCAGGGCCAGGACACGGGCGGTGGCGACCACCCGGCCGCCGGCCCGGGCGGTGGCCCGGCACTCGGTGCGGTGCGGGCCGTGAGCAGTCACCTCGACGGTGAGGTGGACCTGGTCGCCGGGGCCGACGAAGTGCTTGAAGCGCACGCCGCGCACGGCGGCCAGGCGCCAGGTGCCGGGGCCCGCGGCGGTACGGGCGAGCGCGGCCATGCTCTCCAGCAGCAGCACGCCGGGCAGCACGGGGTGGCGCGGGAAGTGGTCGGTGAAGCAGGTCAGGGTGGCGGGCACGTTGCGCACGGCCGCCGCCCGCTCGCCGACGACAACCTCCAGCAGCCGGTCGAACCCGCCCAGGCCGCCGCCGGGCACGGCGGCGGCCTGGGATCCCGCGCCGGGGGCGGGGCCGGTCGTGACGGCCGTGGATCCCGCAGCGGGGACGGGGGCGGGTCCCGCGGTGGGGACGGTGGTGGTCATGTGTCCTCCCGCGGGGCGCCGACGACGAGGCTGGTGTTGCTGCCGCCGAACGCGAACGCGTTGATCAGGGCCGCCGCCACCGGCATCGGGCGGGCGGTGTGCGGCACGTAGTCGAGGTCCAGGCCGCGGTCGGGCCTCTCGAGGTTGACGGTGGGCGGGACCAGGGAGTGGCGGATCGCGCCGAGCGCGGCCAGCACGCCCAGGCCCAGGCTGGCGGAGGTGAGGTGGCCGGCCATCGACTTGGGGGCGCTGACCACCAGACGGCGGGCGTCGTCGGCGAAGACCTTCTTGATGGCGACCGTCTCGGACTGGTCGTTGCCGTGGGTGCTGGTGCCGTGCGCGACGACGTAGTCGATGCCGGCGGTGCCCAGCCCGGATTCGCCGATCGCCGCCTCCATGGCCTGGACGGCGCCGGAGCCGTCCGGCGGGGAGTCGGTGATGCGCCAGGCGTTGAGGGTGGAGCCGTAGCCGAGGACCTCGCCCAGAACGGGCGCGCCGCGCTCGCGGGCGGCGTCGAGGTCCTCCAGGACGACGGCGACGGCGCCCTCGCCGATCACGAAGCCGGAGCGGTCGGCGTCGAAGGGCCGCGAGGCGCGTGCGGGATCGTCGTTGTGACGGTCGGTCAGCGCGCCCAGCAGGCTGAAGCCGAGCAGGTCGAGCCAGGTGGTCAGGGAGTCGTAGCCGCCGGCGACCATCAGCCGGGCGTCGCCCTCCTGGATGGCGCGGTAGGCCTCCCCGATGGCGTGCCCGGAGCCGGAGCAGGCGGTGGAGATCCCGATCATCGGCCCGGTCGCGGACATCATCCGGGCCATCGCGCTGAGCGGCACGTTCTGGTCGTCGGTGAGGGTGACGGCCGGCGGGTGGCACAAGAACGCGTCCGCGCGGCCGGTGGTGGCGCGCAGGTGGCCGACGTCCAGGAGGGCCTGCAGCTCGGGGCGGCCGACGCTCGCGCCCATCGCCACCCCGCGCTCGCCGAAGTCGTACACCTCCTCCCCCAGGTCCTCGGCCCGCGCGGAGCGCAGCGCCTCCCAGGCGGCCGCGACACCGAACAGGCCCACCCGGGAGAGGTGTTTGCGTCCGATGCGGGCCGGGATCGCCGTGGCCGGGTCGAAGTCCTTGACCTGGGCGGCGATACGCACCGGGAAGCCGGCCGCGTCGAAGGTGGTCAGCGGCCCGACGCCGCTGCGGCCGGCGGCCAGGCCCTGCCAGGTGGTGCCGGCGTCGTTGCCCAGCGGGGTGACGGCGCCGACGCCGGTGATGGCTACGCGGGTCATCGCACCGGCCCCCCGCCCTGCAGCTGGTGCGCCATGCGCCGGGTGGCGGCCGGGTCGTCGAGGCGTTCGGCGTCGATGAGCGCGCACAGGATGCCGCTCGCCTCGAGGACGTTCTCGCCGTCCACGGTGACGGTGCCGTCCAGCAGGGCGGCCTCCTCGCTCATCGACTCGACGGTGGCGTGCAGGCGCAGCACCTCGCCGGGGCGCACCGCGCGGTGCGCGGTGGCCTCGCCGACCGCCAGCAGCGCGGCGCGCAGCCGGTGGTCGGTGGAGAGCATGATCAGCCAGGTGGCGGACTGGCACAGGGCCTCCAGGGCCAGCCCGAAGGGCAGCGCGGGTCCGTCGCCGGTGTCCTGCCAGTAGGTCTCCTCGGCGGAGGTGACCTTGCGCGCGGTGATGTGCTCGCGGGGCGCGCAGCTCTCGATCCGGTCGATCAGATGGAATCGCATCGTCGTCTCTTCTTCCGTTCCCTCACGCGTCCGTTACGGGCGGCCGATGCCGAGCTGGGCGGAGAACCCGCCGTCCACGCAGAGCAGTTCGCCGGTGGTGTAGCCGGAGTCGGGGCCGGCCAGGAACACCGCGGCCGCGGCGACCTGGCCGGCGGTGGCGAACCGGCGCAGCGGGATCTGCCGCTTGATGCTCTTGCCGCCGTCGCGCTGCAGCACGCCGTCCACGAGTTCGGTCGGGGTGAACCCGGCCAGGACCGCGTTGACCCGGATGCCGAAACGGGCGAGTTCGACGGCGGCGCAGCGGGTGAAGGAGTTCAGCGCGCCCTTGGAGGCCGAGTAGTTGGCCTGGCCGATCCAGCCGCGTTCGCCCATCGCGGAGGAGATGTTGACGATGGTGGCGTCGCCGCGGGCCATGAACTGTTCCAGGACGGCGTGGGTGCAGTGCCAGGCGCCGCCGAAGTTGGTCTTCATGACGTTCAGCCAGGCGTCCGGCGGTGCGTCGTAGATGAGGCCGTCGTCGCTGGTGCCCGCGTTGTTGACGAGGATGTCGAGGGGGCCCAGGAGGCGGGTGGCCTCCTGTACCAGGCGGGCGGCCTGCTGCGGGTCGGCGACGTCGGCGGCGATGGCCGCGGCCCGGCCGCCCGCCGTCTCGATCTCCTTGACGACCGCGGCGGCGTCCTCCTGGCGGGAGCGGTAGTTGACGGCGACGGCCGCCCCCTGCTCGGCCAGGGCCAGGGCGATGGCCCGGCCGATGCCGCGTGAGGCACCGGTGACCAGGGCGGTGCGGTCCTTCAGCTTCATCTGGATTCCTCCGTGGATACCCCAGCCTTCGGGCTGGGGAGGAAACGGACTCCTGCGGGGCAGGGCAGGGCAAGACGATGCGCCGCCAGGGGATCGTCGTTCACCGGCAACTGCCCGCGGATGCAGTAGCGTTGCCAGGCCCAGTCGGTGATAGCCAAGCCGGCCGGGCCTACCGCCGGGCTGGCGGGATGTCAGGTCTGTGGAGCTGGCGTAAGACTGCTGGGCGTACCAACGTCCCCCGCCGTTGATTCGGGGCAGCTGCTGTCTGAGAAGCAGAAAGCTCAACCCGCGAGGGAAGAATCCCCCTGCTTCAGCTGGGGGAGATGCCAACTGTCTCTTCCCGTTTCTGCTACGAGGGGGCGGTGGCCGGCCGGGGCCCGCGCGGGCGCCAGGGGCGGCGGGGGTGCGGGACGCCGTTGGCCCGCACCGCCACCGGCCCCGGGGGGAGGGGTCCGGGTTCAGGCGGCGTGCTGGGCCGCGGCCCGCTCGGTCAGCAGGTCGGTGAGGTTCTGCACGGTGAACAGGCCCAGCACGCCCTCGGCGGTCAGCGGCTCGCTGAGCTGGCTGCGGTCGAACTGCGGCAGGACCTTCTCCAGGTGGGTGAGGCCGGTGTCGTTGACGACCTCGTTCTCGTCGCCGAACTCCTCGTCGGGGATGCCGCCCTGCAGCAGGGCGGCGATGTCGGCCACGGTGATCTTCACCTTGGTGGCGCGCTCGATACGGAAGAGGATGTCGAGCAGGTCGATCGACTCGGCACCCAGCTGCCCGAGCAGGGTCGCCTCGGGCACGGCCTCGGCCTCGTCGATGCCCAGGGCGTCGGCGATGGCGGCCTGGACCGCGCAGAAGTAGTCGGTCGAGGTGGGGGTCAGGGTTTCGGACACCGTTGGCTGCCTTTCGGATGGGTCGTTCCGCCGGTACGGGCCCGGGGGCCCGCACCGGACGGACGGGAGAGGAAAAAGAAGAGGAAGAGAAGGGAAGAGAAGGGGCGGAGGGAGAGGGAGAGAGGCGGAGGGAACGGGTGGCGGGGACGGTGGGGGCGGGCCGGGGG
This sequence comes from Streptomyces sp. NPDC111507, assembly GCF_055638955.1. Classification (NCBI taxonomy): domain Bacteria; kingdom Bacillati; phylum Actinomycetota; class Actinomycetes; order Kitasatosporales; family Streptomycetaceae; genus Streptomyces; species Streptomyces sp. NPDC111507. The sequence goes on from NZ_JBVKBU010000008.1 coordinate 88,334, forward strand.
CCGGTCCGCGCGCCGGGTCAGGCGGCGGCGCCAGGGGCGGGCTCCTGCCCGAGCTCGCGCAGAGTTGCGGAGATCCGGCGCGCGTCGTGGGTGCTGCGCACCACGGAGTGGACGCCGGTGCGGTTGGCGAAGCCGCTGAGCACCCGGCCGGGACCGACCTCCAGGCAGCCGTCGACGGCGTGCGCGGCCACCGCGCCCAGCACGTCCGCCCACCGCACCGGCCCGGCCAGCTGACGGCGCAGCAGATCGCGGGCGTGGCCGCCGTCGCGCACCAGGGTGCCGGTCACCGAGCTGATCACGGGCAGCTGGGGCGCGCTGAAGCGCACGTGCTCCAGTTCGGCGGCGAACTCGTCCTCGATCGCCCGCATCAGCGAGCAGTGGAAGGGCGCCGAGACCTTCAGCGCCACCGCCCGCTCGGCGCCCGCGGCCAGTGCCCGGCGGGCGGCCTCCTCGACCGCGGGGCGCTGTCCGGAGATCACGGTCTGGCCCGGCTCGTTGTAGTTGGCGACCTCCACCACGCCCAGGGGGGCGCAGTCCGCGCAGATCTCCTCGATCCGGGCGGCGGCAAGGCCCAGTACGGCCGTCATCGCGCCGCCGACCTGCCGGGAGACCCCCGCCATCAGCTCGCCCCGGCGGCGCACCAGCCGCAGCGCCGCCTCGGCCTCCAGCACCCCGGCGGCCACCAGCGCGGGGTACTCCCCCAGGCTGTGCCCGGCCACCACGGCGGGCACGAAACCCGCCTGATCGCGCAGTACCTCAAGGACCGCGAGGCTGGTGGCGACGATGGCGGGCTGGGCGATCTCGGTCGGGGCCAGCTCCTCCTCCGGCGCGGTGCTGCACAGCGCGGTCAGCGGCAGGCCGGTCGCGTCCTCGGCGCGGGCCAGGACGCGCCCGGCGGTGCGGGGGTGTTCACGCAGCAGATGCCCGGCCATGCCCGCGCGCTGCGAGCCCTGCCCGGGAAACATCGTGAAGAGATTGTCGATCATCCCCGTTCCTGCCTCACTGAGTTGTCGGAAGAACCGTCGGAAAACTGCGGAAGAACTACCGGAAGAACTGCCGGAAGAGCTGTCCGAAGACCTGGAAGAACGGTCCGCTGAACGGTCCGGGAGAGCGGTCCGGGAGAGCTGTTTCCAGAGCCGGAGAAAGGTCATCGGGCGGTCGGCGGGCGGTACTTGATTCTGTGAATCTGCCACGGGGTTCTGGCGCATTCCTTGAATGCGTCTGGACCGGCACTACGGCGCCCGGCAATCAGCCACTAACGTGCTGGCATGGTGAGGATGAGTGCAGACGAGCGGCGCCGGAGCGTCATCCGCGCGGCTGTGAGCGAATTCGCCCGGGGCGGGTACGACGGCACGTCCACCGAGGCCATCGCCCGGCGTGCGGGGGTGTCGCAGCCGTACCTCTTCCGGCTCTTCGCGGGCAAGCGGGCGCTCTTCCTCGCGGCGGCGCGGTGCTGCCTGGCCGACACCGCCCGGCTGTTCACCGAGGCCACCGAGGGCCTGGCGGGCGAGGAGGCACTGCGCGCCATGGCCAACGCCTACACCCGCGTCATCGTCAAGGAGCCGGAGCGGCTGCTGATGCAGATGCAGGTGTATGTCGCGGTGGCGGCGGGCGAGGCGGACGGTGACGCGGCGTTCGGGGAGGCGGTGCGGGCCGAGTGGCGGCGGCTGTGGGACACCGTCCACCGGCCGCTCGGCGCGGACACCGGCCAGACCACCACGTTCATGGCGTACGGGATGCTGGTCAACGTCCTGGTCTGCCTGGGGTTTCCGCCCGAGGACCCGCTCTGGGACGGGCTGTATCCGGCGGCGCGGGCCGGGGCGCGGCAGCCGGGCGCCCTGCAGCGGCGGCCGGCGCCCGGCTGACGGCCGGGCGGGACCGGTGGGGCGGTACGCGGCCGGGCTGGACCGGGTTGGACTGGGCCGAAAACCGAGGGGCCGGATCCGGGCTGGGGCAGCGGGGTGCGGCCGGGACGCCGAGCCCAGGGCCGAGGCCCAGGCCCGCGGTCCGTGCTCATGCCCCGTGAGCCGTGGCTCGTAACCCCGTGGCTCGTAACCCCGTGGCCCGTGAGTCAGAGGCGGCGGGTACGGCGCCGGGACCGGGGCCGGTCGGCCGGACCCGGAACCCGGACCGCCCGCGGTCCGTGAGCCGGGGGCTGCGGGGAGGACAGCCGGGGCTGGATCTCCGGGACCGGGTCCCGGTCCGCCCGTGGCCCGTGGCTCAGGGGCCGTGGGACCAGTCCGTGCGCGGGGCTCCGGCCCACGGGTACGACGGCCGGGGCCGGGGCCCGCAACCGGGCCTGGAACGGGGGGGTTCCGGGGCGGGCGTCAGTCCACGGTGGCGGCCGGGGCGGGGGCCGGGGTGGCGGCCGGGCGGCGGGCCGGGGCCCAGCGGGTGCCGTAGGCGACCTGGCCCTTCTCCGCGGCGGCGAAGGCCTTCGTGTTCCAGTTCTTGCGCATGAACGCCTCGCGCGCCCGGATCAGCAGCGGATTGCGTACCGCGCCCATCCGCCCGATCCGCCAGGCGATGCGCTGCAGCGGCGCGGTACGGGCGCGGCGTTCGCGCTCGTAGCGGCGCAGCGCGGCGATGGGGTCGTCGGCGTGCTCCAGGTGCTCGGCGAGGACCAGGGCGTCCTCCAGGGCCTGGCAGGCGCCCTGGCCGATGTTGAAGGTGATGGGGTGCGCGGCGTCGCCGAGCAGGGTGACGCGGCCCTGGCCCCACCGGCGTTCGGGGCTGCGGCCCTCGACGTCGCCGCGGATGATGCCGTCCTCGGGGGTGGCGGCGAGGATGTCGGCCACCGGGCCGCCCCAGCCGCGGTGGCGGCGCAGCAGCATCTCCCGCACGCCGGGCGCGTCCCGGCCGCCCGCGGGCCCGTTGGCCACGCTCATCCAGTGGACCAGGCCGGGTGCGACGTCGTAGTAGGTGAAGCGGGTGCCGGGCCCGAACATCGCGTTGAAGGTGCCCGGCGGGATGTCCGGGTGCTGCAGGGGGGAGCGGCCGCGCCAGGCGATGTAGCCGCTGTAGCGGTTGCGGGCGGGGCCGAAGAGGGCGTCGCGGACCGTGCCGTGGATGCCGTCGGCGCCGATCAGCAGGTCGCCCCGTTCGCTGCCGCCGTCCGCGAACCGTACGGTGACCCCGTCCTCGTCCTGCTCGAAGCCGGTCACGTGGGCCCCGGTGCGCACCGGGGAGCCGTGCAGGGCCTCGCGCAGCACGCCGTGCAGGACGGAGCGCTCGACGGCGATCGTGGGCGCGCCGTAGCGCTCGACGAAGTCGCCGACCGGCCAGGCGCCCAGCACCTCGCCGCGGTGGGTGCTGAAGTGCGCGACCTGCTGGGCCGGGGCCGTGCGCAGGACCTGCCCGGCCACGCCCAGGCAGTCCAGCGCGAGCACGCCGTTGGTCCAGATGTGCAGGCCCGCGCCGCCGTCGCGCAGTGCCTCGGCCCGTTCGAAGACGACGGGCTCAAGACCGGCGCGCTGGAGCGCGAGGGCCGCGGCCAGGCCGCCGATCCCTCCGCCGGCGATGAGTACGCGACGGGCACGTCCAAGGGCCATGGGTCTGTCTCCTCGTGGCTGTCCGGGCGGATGTCCCCGTAGGGCGGGGACGGCACTCCGCTGCGGCCCGGGGTGCTCCCTCGTCCTTGCGGAATCCCCTGCGGACCACTGGAGTTGTCAACGCTAGCATTCGAAGCACTGAACTTGATAGTGTCGGCAGCACATCTAGCGTTGACAAATCCACGTGGCGGCAGGCCATGTGGCAACCGGCAGACGGACAAGGGTGGTTGTGATGGAAACCCTCGTACAGACCCTGGCCGTGGTGGCCACGATGGCCAACGCGGTGGTCTACGGCACCGACGTCTTCTCCGCGATCGTCCAGCGGCCGGCCCTCGCGCACGTCGACGACGCGGTGCTGACCAGCACCATGGGGCAGATCCACCGTTTCGGGGACCGCCGGATGCCCGTCCCGGGCGTCTTCGGCCTGCTCGCCACGGTGGCCACGGCCGTCGCGGCCGGGTTCGGCGGCCGCGTGACGGCGGCCGTCGCGGCCGCCGTCGCGGCGGCGGCCCTGGTGGTGTGGCTGGCCGTCTACAACAAGGTGAGCGCGCCGGTGAACAAGGAGCTGACCGACGCGGCCCTCGACTGCCGCACCGCGCCCGACGCGCGGGGCCTGCAGCGCACCTGGGACAGCGTCATCAACGCCCGGGTCGTGCTGCAGGCGGTGGCGCTGGGCGCGATGTGCGTGGCACTCGTGGCGTCCTGACACCGCGGAAGGCCGCCGCCGCGCAGACGGGCGAGGGGTGGGGCAGAAAGACCCGCGGGTCTTTCTGCCCCACCCCTTCCCGCCTCCCGCTTCCTTGTTCCCGCTTCCCGCTTCCCGTCCGCGGCGGCCCCTGCCGCAGGGCGATTACTGCAGGGCGATGCTGCCCAGGACGGACGTCTCGGTGTCCTCGTCCGGGCCGTCGGCGATCTCACTGCCGAATGCGGGGCTGAGCTCCGGCTCGTTTCCTGCGGGATTCTTCTTCTTGCTGACCACGGTGGTGTCCCTTCGGGCGTGAGCGGCCAATACCGTACTGAGATTCACGAAGGGCCGCACCGCGCGTCAAGGCACATCGCGCCGCGTCCACCGGAATGCGAGGCGCCCTCGAGAAATCCGGCAAAAGAAATACGCATTCCGCACACCGCACTCCCCCGCGGCCGGCGGGAATCGGCGCGCCGCCCGCCCGCCCGGATTCCCCCCACTCCCCTCCCCCGCCCCTGCCCTTCTCCGCCCCTGTCCTTTCCCCGCGGCGGTCTGGCCGGGCGCGGGCGGCGGGTCACGCCGGTTCGGCCGGGGCGGGCCGGGACTGGGCGAGGGCGTCCGCGAGGGTCCGCCAGATCTCCGCGGCGAGGTCGATGTTGGCGTCCGCCTGGGCCTGCTGCGCCAGGGTGCGCAGCCCCTCCACGCCGGAGGCGTCGCCGCCCAGGATCAGCAGCCGCTGGCGCAGGATCTCCAGCCGCACCCGGTCGCGGTAGGTCATCCTCGGCTCGTCCCCGGCCAGGTCGCCCAGCAGGGCGCGGGCATCGTCGTAGCGGCCGGTGGCGAACGCCAGATCGGCCTTCAGCGCGGTCAGGTCCTGGCGCAGGGCGGGCGTGCCGACGAAGGCGAGGGCGGCCTCGGCCTGAGCGGCGCAGGCCTCGGCCCGCGCGGGGTCGGGGGGCAGGGTCTGCAGGTGCAGCCGGCCCGCGGCCAGCCGCAGCCTGAGCCACAGCACCAGGTCCTCCTGACTGCTGAAACGCTCCAGGGCCGCATCCAAGAAGGCCTGCGCCCCGGTGTGGTCGCCCTGGCGCACCCGGACGGCGGCGGCCGTCCACATGGCCTCGGCCCACAGCGCGTCGGTGCGGCCGGCGACCAGCGCGGCCAGTTCGTCGGCGTGCACCCGCGCCTCCGGCACCTGCCCGGCCTCCGCCTGCACCGACACCAGCGCCAGCAGCGCGGCGGCCCGGTCCTCCACGCCCAGGTCCTCGCCCAGGGCGAGCCGGTGGGCGGCGACGGCCGCGTCCAGGGCGGGGGTGATCTCACCGAGCGAGCGCAGGCAGCGGGCCAGCCGGGTCAGGCCGCGCACCCGCAGCTCGGCCGATCCCACCTCGTCGCCGAGCGCCACCAGCCGGCCGAGGTCCGCGCGCTCGGCGGCGTGGTCGCCCTGCAGCCGGGCGGCCCTCGCCAGCAGCCACAGCGCCTGCCAGCGCAGCACCGCGCTCTCGTGGCCCTCGGCGGCCAGCGCCGCGCGCAGCGCCCCGATGGCGTCCGCGGAACCGGTGGAGGACGCCAGCGTCAGCGCGTGCGCCAGGGAACCGGTGACCGGCTCCTCGAAGTCGGCGACGTCCAGGCCCAGCCGGCCCGCCAGATAGCCCACGGCCCGGTCGGTGGGCTGGCGCGCCCCCGATTCCAGACGGGAGAGATAACCGGTGGACATGCCCTCGCCGGCCAGCGCCGTCTGTGACAGCCCCTGGGCCGTCCGGAGCTTTTTCAGGCGGTGTCCGAACGCGGGCTGTCGCAGCATGACCGAATCCCCTGGGGTGAGCGGGCAAGAAAGTTTCACCGGGAGCCGCCCCGAGCGTAGGGCGCCGGGCAACACGCGGGCAAACCTTTGCCAGGCCCCCGCCGGGAATCTCGTGCCGCTCTCACGCGCCTCTCGTGGACTCCTCCAGCGTTCCTCCAGCGCGGCGGGGCACGCTCGGCAGGACCCGGCCGGCGCACCCGGCCGGGCGCGGAGTCCTTGTGCAGGTCAACGCCCGGGAGTCGACGATGAGGCCATCGGTGTGCGCACCACGGCGGGCGGCGTGGACGGCCACCGCGGGACACGGCAGCGGCCCCTCCCCGGCGGCGGACACCACCCGTCCCGCCCCTGCGGCGCCGGACACGCCGTCCGACGAGGACATCGGCTGGCCCAGACGGTGCGCCCTGCCCGGCCCGTAACCCCCGTGGACCCCGTAACCCCGTAACCCCGTAGACCTGGCTGCCCTGTATCTCTGTGCATCCCTGTGCACCCCTGTGCAGCCGTGCGCGTACCCGCGCCGCCGGGCCGGGCGGAGCCCCCCGCCCCGCCCTCCTGGGGCCCGGTGGCAGGTGCGGATGCGACGGATCAGGACGGCGGCGCGCCGGGGCCGGAGGCGGGCGGGTGCGGGAGGCTGCCGCTGCTGCGGTGGGCGGGCGGTCAGCCGGAGGGGGCGTCGGCCGCGGCGGCGGCCGGGCGCAGGGGGGCGGCCGGGGCGCGCAGGCCGGATTCGAAGGCGTAGATCGCGGCGTGGACGCGGTTGCGCAGCCGCAGCTTGTGCAGCAGGTTCTGCACGTGGGTCTTCACGGTGTGCTCGGACAGGGTCAGCGCCCGGGCTATCTCGCCGTTGGACAGGCCGCGGGCCAGCAGGTCCAGGACCTGGCACTCGCGGTCGGTGAGCCGGTCGGGGCTGACGGGCGAGATGGGCGCCGGCGGCCCGGCGGCCCCACCCCGCCCGGGCGGGGTGGGGCCGTGCACCAGGGTGTATCCGGCGGCGGCCAGGACGACCGCGGAGGCCAGCTGCCCGGCGGTGGCGGTGGCCGGCAGATGACCGCCGGCCGCCCGGCCTGCGGCGTCGGTGCGGCCCGGGCCGCCGAGGGTCAGCAGCGGCAGGTCCCCGCCGCCGAAGGCCGGCGCGGCAAGCTGTCCGCCGCCGGGTGCGCCGTGGGCGACCAGGACGTGCGGGGGCCGGGCGGCCAGCGCGCGCAGCAGCGGCGGTCCCGGTTCGCTCTCGCCGGTGACGCGGATGCCGGGGTGGCCCTCGAGGAGGGCGGTGATGCCGCGGCGGGCGAGCGGGTCCTCGCCGATCACGTGCACGCGCACGGCGGCCGGCGCACCCGGGCGGGGGGCCGGGGCCGGGCCGGCCGCCTCACCGGGGCCGGGGGCCGGTGCGGGGAGCACGCGGAGTGCGGCGTGCCGCTCGTCCATGGCGGTCTCCTCCCTGTCTCCCGGGATGTCCCGCCGGTCCTTGGATGTCCCGCCGGGTCCTGGGATGTCCCGCCCTGCTCACCGTAGGCGGCGGGCGCGGCCGTGTCCGGTGCGCTCCAGCGGGCCACGACCCGTCCGCTATTCCCCCTCGCTCCGCGCCGGGGTGAGGGGGAAGGAGTCCTGCGTGGCGGTCCGGGCGTGCAGCCGGCGGCGCAGTTCACAGCCGTCCCCCGCCGCCACCCGCCCGCCCGGCCGCCCGGTGAGGGACGGCGCCGGGGGCTGAACGCCGGGGCGTCCGCGCGAGAATCAGGCGAACGCGGGCCGGGGCGCATCAACCAGGTGCAGTCCGCCGTCCGCGTCGAGATAGCCCGCGTCGCCGGTGGACAGCCAGCCGTCCGCGTCCGCCGGCACCCCGGCCTGGCCGGCCGGCAAGCCGGGGCTCAGCTGCGGTCCGCGGATCTGCACCTGGCCGGTCGACCACACCGGCGCGGGCCGGGCGCCGCCCGGCAGGACGACCCGGCACTCGGTGCCCGGCAGCGGCACCCCGACCGCGCCGAGACCGGGCCGCGAGCCGGGCGGCTGGCAGTGGGAGAGGGCACACACCTCGGTGAGGCCGTAGCCCTGCAGGACCGGCACGCGCAGCGCGTCGCGCAGCCGGCGGGCGCGGCCGGGCTCCAGCGCGCCGCCGCTGACGTGCAGGGCGCTCAGCCGGCGGGCGCCCGCCCGGGCACCGGCCCCGCCCAGCCGGGGGTCGCCGGCGAGGCGGTGCAGCCGGGCGGGCGGGGCGTAGAAGTGGGTGGCCCCCGCCCGCGCGGCTGCTTCCAGCGCCCCGAAGGGATCCGGGCCGGGGCACAGCACCTGCCGGGCCCCGGCGTGCACGGCCGAGTTGAGGTGCACGGCGTGGTACTGCGGCAGGTGGTTGAGGACGACGGAGGAGGGGCCCAGGCGGTGGGCAAGGGCGGTCTGGGCGGCGCCCGCGAGAAGGTTGCGGTGCGTCAGCCGCACCCCGTTCAGCCGTCCCGCACCGTCCGGGGCGAACTGCAGGCACGCCACCGCGTCCACCCCCGGCGCCGGGGTCCGCGCGGGCACGCCGGCTGGCACCGGTGCCAGCGCCCGCGCCAGCGGCACACCCCCGCCCGCACCCGCTGCCCCGCCCGACGGCCGGTCTGCTGCCGCGTCCGCCGGGGTGTCCGTGAGGACGACGGTGTGCAGCAGGGGCAGCCGGTCACCGAGGGCGGCGAGCAGCCCGGCCAGCGCGGCGGGTACGAAGGCGATCTCGGCCCCGGCCGCCGAGCACACCTCGTACAGGGCGGCCGGCCCCATCAGCGGGTCGAGCAGGGCGAGCGGGTGGCCGCTGCGGACGGTGCCGTAGTACACGGCGGGAAAGACCGCATCGAGGGTGGCGGCCGCGGCGACGACCGCGCCGGCCCGGCCCGCGGCGCGCCGCACGTAGTGGGCGACCCGGTCCGCCTCCCGGTCCAGGGCCGCGAACGTCACCCCGGCCTCACTCCCGGCCACGGTGACGGCCAAGGCGTGCGCGTCACGGGCCGCGGCCCGCCGCAGCAGGTCGTCCAGCGGGCTCTCCAGATACCTGAGGATGGGCACGGCACGACCTCCCGGCGGCAGACAGCAGGAACACAGGAACGCAGGAACAGCGGATGTCCGGATGCCCCACGGTCGGCGCCCGGGCTCGAGACCCCTTCGAAACCCGCTGGAGACCGGCGTGCCGCGCCCTCGCACCGCGCCTCAGCCCGTACGGACGAGGCGGGCGGGGCGGACAGGGCGGGCGGGGCGAAACCCGCTCCGCGGTGTCAGGGGACGGCAACGGCCAGACTGACCACGTAGCGCTCCTCGACCGTCCCGTCCGGGAAGACGTCCGTCAGGAGGCCGCGCTCCGCGGCCAAAAACGCCCGGGTGGCGTCCTGGCCGCGGACGAGGAAGTCGGAGTAGCTGGCGAGGTTCGCGAGATGGGTGTCGAGCGGGACGCTCCTGGTCCACGACATCTGCCGGTGGACGAAGCCGAGTTGGGGCGGCAGGCCACCGAACCGGGCCATCGGGTCGGGCTCTTCGGGGTCGGCACCGAAGAGGCGGCGCAGGCGGGCGTCCTGGCCGGCGATCCAGGGGACCGTGCTGTCCGAGTCGTTCCACCAGAGGGCGAGTGCGCCGCCGGGGCGCAGCACCCGGACGGCTTCCGGGACGGACTTGCCCGGATCGGTCCAGTGCCAGGCCTGGGCATAGGTGAGGATGTCGACGGATCCGGAGGCCAGCGGCAGGTGGTTGCCGTCCCCGCGCACGAGAGGGACGTCAGGCAGCCGCAGGCGCAACTGCGAGGCCATCGCGAGGCCGGGCTCGACCGCGATGACGTGCGCGCCGCGGGCGTGCAGGAGGGCGGTCGCCAGTCCGGTGCCGGCGCCGACGTCCGCGACCCGGGCGCCTTTTAAGGGACGGTCGGCGAGTTCCTCGACCGCATGGAACAGGGCGGGCGGATAGGAAGGACGGTTCGCGGCATAGCCGGCAGCAGCCTGGTCGAAGGAACGGGCCTGCGAAGTGATCGTCATACGGCCATCCTCGGCGGGCCGAAGACGCCCGGCACAGGGTTTCGCCGCCGTTTCCCGGCGCCGGCGCCGGCGGGTGCGGCGGGCCGTCGCCGGCGCGTGCGGGCCGCCGCCCCGCACGCGCCGCGCGTGGGGCGACGTGGGGCGCGTGTGAGGTGTGGGTGAGGTGTGTGGGATGCGTGCCGCCTCATGTCTTATGCGGGGAGCGCCGAGGGGTGTCCGCCCACCGGGCGGGGCAGGGGGAAGCTGCGCAGTGCCGCGCGGCTCCAGGGGAAGCCGTAGCCGAGGTGCAGGACCGGGTCCTGGGCCTCGTCGGCGGGGACGGCGACGGCGACCAGCACGTCGGGCACCGGCTCCAGTTCGACGAACCGCCACGGGCGGGCCGTGTCGTCGGCCGGCGGGGTAAAGGCCCGTACGCCGCGTTCGTCGTCCAGCGTGAAGACGAACGCGTCGAAAGGCAGCCCGAGACCCAGGCCCCGGGCCTTGGAGTAGGCCTCCTTGAGGGTCCACACGCGCAGCGCGCGCCGGTCGCGGGCCGGCCCGTCGGGGGCCTGTGCGACCCAGTCCCGCTCCGGGGCGGCGAAGGTCCGCACGATGGTGGTGATGGCCCGCTCGTCCCGGTCCTCCAGCCGTTCCACGTCCACGCCGATGCGGTGCCGGCGCACGATGCCCAGCAGGCTGTAGCCGCCCGCGTGGGAGAGGTTGAAGTCCAGCTGGGACCCGCCGCGCGGCCCTCCCGCGGCGGCGGGCCGCAGGAAGGGCCGTCCCCGCGCGGAACGCCAGATGACCAGCTCCGCCTCGGCCAGGCCCGCCTCCAGCGCCAGCGCGCGCCGCACCAGGGTGTGGGCCAGGAGGTACTGGCGCCGGTCGCGTTCGAACAGGAAACGGCTCGCGGTCTTCTGCTCCTGCGCGTCCAGCCAGTGCGTGGCGAGCAGGAGCGCGACCTCCGGCGGCAGGCCGTCGTTGGGGCACAGCCACAGCTTGACCGGCTCCCCGCCCCCCGCACCCGGAGCAGGAGCGGGGGCGGCCCCGGGTTCGGGGGCGGGGGTGGCCGGGGGTGCGGGGCGGGTGGTCACTGCGGTGCTCCGTCCGTGCCGGGACCGGGCTGAAGCGGGCGGGGCCGCAGCACGGTGGCGGGCAGTTCGACGGCGGCCGGGCCGGGATGCGCGGGCAGCACGGCGCAGACGTCGACCCCGGCCAGCCACAGCCGTGTCAGCTGCTCCAGGCGGCCGCCCTGCCACAGGGCGGCCACGTAGGCGCGGGTCTCCTCGAGTCCCTCGATCAGCGGCGGCGGGCCCGCGGCGGTACGCAGATCGGCGCTGCGCACACCCGCCGGGCCGGTGCCCGGGCCGGGGTGCGCGGCAAAGCCGGCCAGCGCGTCGGCCAGTTCGGCGACCGTGCGGACGCTCACCGCCAGACGGCAGCGCAACACCGCCCGCCCCAGGCGCAGTTCGTGCGCGACCGCGGCAAGATCCGGGCCCGCCGGGCCGCCGTCGTGGCCGGTGCCGCCGTCGGACAGGCGGGCCGCGAGCCGGCCGGCGGTGGCCGCCAGGTGCGCGGGCGTCGCGGCGGACAGCAGCACCAGTTCCGCGGGACGCGTACCCGGCGGCGGGTTCGTGCGGGCCGGGGCGCGGGGGACGGCAGGCGCCTCCTCCACGACCAGCACCGCACCCACACCCTCCACGCCGTCCGTGTCTTCCGTGCCGTCCACAGCGTCCACTGCGTCTACGGCATCCGTGGGGCCTGCGGGGGCTGCGGGTCCGGGCACGCTGACCAGCGCCCTGCGGGGCAGCACGGTGCCGTCGTCGCGGCGGACCGGCTCCCAGGCGGCGGGCGCGGGGCGGTCCGGGCCGGCCAGCAGCACGGCGTGGCGCAGCTGCCCCACGGCGCGGACCAGGGCCGCCGCCCCGCCCGCCGCCCCGGCATCGCCCACCAGCGCCGCCACCGTCTGGGAGCTCTCCTCCAGACCGACCCCCACAGCCTCCAGGCCGGCGCCTGGCACCTCCGACTGCGGGCCGGCGTCCGGGGGCCGCAGGCCGGCCGCGGCCAGCGCCCGGCCGACCAGCCGGCCGTGCTGCGGGCCCAGGGCGGCGCGGCCCGGGTGGCCGACCGCGCTGGAGCGGATCACGGCGTGCACGCGGTCGCCGTCGGCGCGGGCCGCGGCCAGCGGCTTGAGCAGTACGGCCGCCACCCCCTCACCGGCGCCGGGCCGCTGGCACGCCGGATGCAGGCGCAGCTCGACCGCGCCGACCAGCGCCGCGGCGCACTCGCCCGCGCGCAGCGCACCGAGCGCGAGGTGCAGCGCGGTCAGGAAGGAGGAGTCGCCGGTGTCGACGCTCAGGCTGGGCCCGCGCAGGTCGAGCAGGTGCGACAGCCGCGCGGCCGCCCCGGGCCGGGAAGGCGGAGGGCCGGTGTGCCGGTGCCCGGTGCCCGGCAGCGCACCGCCGGCCGGGCCGAGAGCGGCATACACGCCCACGCTGCGTGCCGTGCCGTCGGGGGCGGTGAGCCGTTCCAGGCGCGCTCCGGCGTATCCGGCGCTCTCCAGCGTCTGCCACGCGCTCTGCGCCAGCAGCCGCTCGCGCAGGTCCAGACCCGCCGCCTGGCGGGCGTCGAGCCCGAACAGGTCCGGGTCGAACTCCTCCACACCGTCCAGGAAATGCCCCCGCCAGCCCGCACACGCCGACCGCCGGCCGTCCGGGAGCGCGGCCGCGGCGATGCGCCCCTGCAGCCCGTTGCGCCAGAACGCCTCCAGATCCTCCGCCTGCGGGAAACGGCCCTGGATCCCCACGACCGCACACGGCATGCCCGCACCGCTCCCGGCCCCGTCACCCACACCGGGAACCGGGCCGGGGCCGGGGGCGGGGCCAGGGCCGGGCAGCGGCTCACGGTCCGCCGCCACCGGCAGGGCCACGACCGGCAGGGCCACGACCGGCGGGGCCACGGCCGGTGAAGTGCCGGCCAGCAGGGCCACGGCGTGCTCACGCCGCAGGGTGCCGCCCTTGAACCGCGTCAGGATCTCCCGGGTGTCCATCACCGTGCGCCCCTCGTCTCGGACGGTCCGTCAGGCGGAGCGGGCCGCCAGCAGGGCGGCCGCCTCGTCGATGCTGAGCACCTCGTCACGTACCGCGTCGAGCAGCGCGTCCAGATCGACCCCCGGCGCCGGCGGAACCTGGGCGCCGCCCGGCGCCGGGCCCGCCGGGAACGGCCCCGCCTGCCCGGCCGGGACGCCGGAAGCCGCGCCCAGGCGGCCGGACACGGGCGGGCGGTGCGTGCGGTGCGCCGCCCGCGCGCTGACGTACGCCGCCATGGCCCCGAGGTCGGGCTGGTCGTAGAGCAGGTCGGCCTGCTCGCTGAGGCCGTAGGCGCGGTTGATGCCGGCCAAGAACTCCGCGGCCAGGATCGAGTCCAGCCCCAGCGCCGCGAACGGCGCGCTCACGTCGATGTCCCCCGGCCCGCAGTGCAGGATCCCGGCGAGCAGCTCCCGCAGCGTGTCCGAGACCGCCTCCACAGCCACGTCAGACACATCCGCATCCGCATCCGCGTCCACATCCGCATCTGCCTCCGTGGGTGTGGCGGGGCGGGGAGCGGCGAGTTCGGCCGCCACGTGCCGGGCCAGGGCCTGGGGCGTCGGGTGCTCATACAGTGCGGTGGCCGCGATCCGGGTGCCGTAGCGGGCGTTGAGCGCCGCGACGAACTCGACCGACAGCATCGAGTCCAGGCCCAGCAGCCGGAAGGGCTCCTGCGCGTCGAGCGTCTGCGGCTCGATACGCATCATGCCCGCCAGCACCGCGGTGAGCTCCGCGAGCACGTCGGCCACGGGCGTCGGCGAGAGGGCGGGCGGCTGAGGGACGGATGTCATGGTGGGCGTCTCCAAGGGTCGTATCCCGGGTGGCCGTTGTGGCATTGTGGGCGCCGCCGGCACCCCGCCACATCCCCGGCCGTGGTGATCCCCGCCGGCAGTGACTGGCTCCCGGGAACCAGCCGCCGCCGCGGCCCTCCGCCCAAAGAATGAGCCGCCCGCCGGCGCCGTCACCGCATCCCCCGCGCATCACCCCCATGCGTCACTGCGCGCACCGCCCCGCGAAAGCTGCCCTGCCGCACCGCCCCGCCGTACTGCTCTGCCGCACTGCCCTGCTGCACTGCTCTGCCGCACTGCCCTGCTGCACTGCTCTGCCGTGCCGGCCCGCGCGGGTCCGCGCCGTGTCAGCGGACCCGCGCGGGTGCGGGCGGGCCCGCGCCGTCGGCGGGGGCGGGCGCCGGTGCCGCCTCCGGCGCCGCGGTCTGGATCGAGTGCTGCAGCCGCCGCAGCCGCGGCGAGGGCTCCAGGCCCAGGTCCGTGTCGAGGGTGGCGCGCAGCTGGTGGTAGACGCTGAGCGACTCGCTGCGCCGCCCCGAGCGGTGCAGGGCCAGCATGAACTGCGCGTGCAGATTCTCGTGGGTGCGGTAACGGCTGGTCAGCACGGTCAGTTCGGGCAGCAGTTCGCGGTGGCGGCCCAGCCGCAGATCGGCCTCGATGCGCTGGTCCAGCGCGCACAGCCGGCTCTCCTCCAGCCGCCGGGTCTCCATCGCCAGCTGCGCCCCCGCCTGGACGTCGGCGAACGCGGTCCCCGTCCACAGCGCCAGCGCCCGGCCCAGGGTGCGGGCCGCCTCGGCGAAGGCGCCCTGGTCCATGGCCCGGTAGCCCTCCCCCGCGAGCCGCTCGAAGTCGCGCACGTCGCTGCTGCCGCCGCCGGAGGCCAGCAGATAGCCGCCCGGCAGGGTCATCAGGACGTCCTTGGCGGCGGCCCGGTCGTCCCCCAGCGCCTGCGCGATGAGTTCGCGCAGCTGCAGCACGTACGTCTGCAGCGTGGTGCGGGCACTGCGCGGCGGGGCCGCGCCCCACAGCTCCTCGGTGAGGGCCGCGACCGGCACCACCTGGTCGGCGTGGAGCGCCAGCAGAGCCAGGACCTGCCGCGGTTTCGGCGCGGTCGGGGTGATGGACACCCCGTTCTCCCGCACCGCCAGTGCGCCCAGTACGTCGATGTCCACGCCGTCTCCCCTGGTCGGTGTGCCGTGCCGCACCCACGATTACAAAACAGCACGTCCGGTCTGTCAATACTAGACCGTTCATGCTGTTTCTATCGGGTGACGGGCCGGCAGCGGACCGGCGGCAGACGTGGAACAGGCCGCCAGGGTGCCGGAATCCCCCGGTCCGCACCTTCCGGGCCGGGGCCGGGCCCCGGCCCTGCCCGCCGCGGCCGGCGGCCCGCAAAGCAGACCGCCGGGTCTGCTCCCGGCACGGGAAGGGACGGAAAAGGGGCGGAAAGGGGCGGGAGGGAGAAGTCCGGGAAGGGACGGGGGGTGTTGCGGGACGGGGGGCGGGCGTTACTGCGGGGGGTTGCCGTGTTTGCGGGAGGGCAGGTCGGCGTGTTTGGCGTGCAGCATGGCCAGGGAGCGGATGAGGACCTCGCGGGTGGCGGCGGGGTCGATGACGTCGTCGACCAGGCCGCGTTCGGCGGCGTAGTAGGGGTGCATGAGTTCGGCCTTGTACTCCTTGACCATGCGGGCGCGCATGGCCTCGGGGTCGGCGGCCTGGGCGATCTGCCGGCGGAAGATGACGCCTGCCGCGCCTGCCGCGCCCATCACGGCGATCTCGTTGGTGGGCCAGGCGTAGGTGAGGTCGGCGCCGATGGACTGGGAGTCCATGACGATGTAGGCGCCGCCGTAGGCCTTGCGCAGGATGAGCGAGATCCGCGGCACGGTCGCGTTGCAGTACGCGTACAGCAGCTTGGCGCCGTGGCGGATGATCCCGCCGTGCTCCTGGTCAACCCCGGGCAGGAATCCGGGCACGTCCAGCAGGGTGACGATCGGGATGTTGAAGGCGTCGCACATCTGCACGAACCGGGCGGCCTTCTCGGAGGCCTCGATGTCCAGCACGCCGGCCAGGGTCTGCGGCTGGTTGGCGACGATGCCCACCACCTGGCCGTCCAGGCGGGCCAGCGCGCAGATGATGTTGCGGGCCCAGCGTTCGTGGACCTCCAGGCAGTCGCCGTCGTCGACGATCTCCTCGATGACCTTCGCCATGTCGTAGGGGCGGTTGCCGTCCGCGGGGACCAGGTCCAGGAGACTCTCGCCGCGCCGTCCGGGCGGGTCGTGGGGGGTGGTGTGCGGGGGGTTCTCGCGGTTGTTCTGCGGGAGCATCGACAGGAGGTAGCGGACCTCGGCGAGGCAGGTCTCCTCGTCGTCGTAGGCGAAGTGCGCCACGCCGGAGGTCTCCGCGTGGACGTCGGCGCCGCCGAGCCCGTTCTGGGTGATCTCCTCGCCGGTGACCGTCTTGACGACGTCGGGGCCGGTGATGAACATCTGCGAGGTCTCTCGGACCATGAACACGAAATCCGTCAGGGCGGGGCTGTAGGCGGCGCCGCCCGCGCACGGGCCGAGCATCACCGAGATCTGCGGGATGACGCCGGACGCCTTGGTGTTGCGCTGGAAGATGCCGCCGTAGCCGGCGAGCGCGCTCACACCCTCCTGGATGCGGGCGCCCGCGCCGTCGTTGAGGGAGACCAGCGGCGCGCCGGCCGCGATGGCCATGTCCATGATCTTGTGGATCTTCGTGGCGTGCGCCTCGCCCAGCGCGCCGCCGAAGATACGGAAGTCGTGCGCGTAGACGAAGACCGTACGGCCCTCCACCGTGCCCCAGCCGGTGACGACACCGTCGGTGTACGGCTTCTTGGCCTCCAGGCCGAACCCGGTCGCCCGGTGCCGGCGCAGCTGCTCGACCTCCTGGAAGCTGCCGTCGTCCAGCAGCAGGGCGATGCGTTCCCGGGCGGTCAGCTTGCCCTTGGCGTGCTGGGCGGCGGTCGCCTTCTCCCCCGGGCCCAGCCGGGCCGCCTCGCGGATCGCGTGCAGTTCGGCCACGCGTCCGCGGATGCCGGCCGGCCCCGGCTCGGCCGGGGCGGGGCCCGCGGCGGGGGCCGGGTCCTGGGCGGGAGCCGGGCCCTGGACGGAAACGGGAGCGGGGGCGGTGGTCATCTGGATTCCTCCGTGGATACCCCAGCCTTCAGGCTGGGGAGGAAACGGACTCCTGCGGAGCAGGGCAAGGCAAGACGATGCGCCGCCAGGGCGGACCGTCGTTCACCAGCAACTGCCCGCGGATGTAATAGAGTTGTCAGGCCTGGCCGGTGATAACCAAGCCGGCCGGGCCTACCGCCGGGCTGGCGGGATGTCAGGTCTGTGGAGCCGGCGTAAGACTGCTGGGCGTACCAACGTCCCCCGCCGTTGATTCGGGGCAGCTGCCGTCTGAGAAGCAGAAAGCTCAACCCGCAAGGGAAGAATCCCCCTGCTTCAGCAGGGGGAGATGTCAATGCCATGTCAGGTCCCTTTCTGGGGCGGGGCGTTCCGCAGCACGGCCGGCCGCGCCGGACCCCGGCGGGTGCGGGGGGGGCCGGTGTCACTGCCAGCTGCGCGGGGCCCGCTGGGTGCGGGGCCGCCACCAGCGGGAGCCGTTGACCGGCCTGCCCCGGCGGGGGAACGCGCCGCCCGCGCGCAGCGCGAGCAGCACCACGGTCAGTGCGGCCAGTTCCTCGTCGCTGGCCTGCCCGCGCTCCACGCGCAGGACGGGCTCGTGGTGCTCCGGCGTGCCCATACCCCCTCCTTCGGTCGTGGGGACACCGTCGGCCACCCGGCTCAAGAACCGCTCTCACTGCGCTCGAAGGACGCCGCACCCGGGGGCGGCGGGCCGGGGCGGCGCGGGGGGGGGTGCCGCGAGGCGTCACAGGACGGGGGGGCCGGGGGCGGGGGGAACGCTTCGGCCAGCCGCTGCCCGTGCGGGCGGGCGGTCGGCGGGGCGGCGGCGGCGCGGGCGGCGCGCGGTGCGGCGCGTACCCGGCGGGGCCGGGCAAATGGTGTCTTGACTGCGCCGGTGGCGGTGATTACGGATCCGGCCGGCGGCCGCGCCGGCGCGCGGAAAAGGGGACGACGGTAGCCGTGTGGAGTGCGGCGACAACGGAATCAGGAGTTCTCCTCGAGCGGCCGTACACACGTTCTCCAGCGCGCCGGACACCGTACGCGGCACCGGACTTGGAAGTCCGCTCGAGAACGGATCCAGGAAAACGCTGGACGGGGACGGCCGCGGCTAGCGTGAGCGGCGGCGCGGATTTCCGGCCAACAAAGTGGAACGGGACAAGGAGCTCGACGACATACGGAATGCGGAATACGGAGGAGACCGTGAGGATTCAGGTTCTGGGTCCGTTGAGTGCCGAGGTCAACGGGGGATCCATCGTTCCGAGCGCGGGCAAGCCGCGGCAGATCCTGTCGCTGCTGGCGTTGTATCCCGGGCGGGTGATGCCCGTCCCGACCCTCATGGAGGAGATCTGGGCGACACAGCCGCCGCAGAGCGCGCTGACCACGCTGCAGACCTACATCCTGCAGCTGCGCCGGCGGCTGGGCACCGCGATGGGGCCCGGTGCGCCGGGCGGCGCCAAGGAGGTGCTGGCCACCCGGCACGGCGGCTATCTGCTGCAGATCCCGCCCGACTGCGTCGACGTGCACCAGTACGACCGGCTGACCAGGGAGGGCCAGACCGCCTTCGAGAGCGGCGACGACGAGGTCTCCGCCGCCCGTTTCAAGGCGGCCCTGGGCCTGTGGCAGGGCCCCGCCCTGGTCGACGTACGGCTGGGGCCGGTCCTGGAGATCGAGGTGGTGCGGCTGGAGGAGAGCCGGCTGGTCACCGTGGAACGGCGCATCGACGCCGACCTGCGGCTGGGCCGGCACGCCGAACTCATCGCCGAGCTCATCGAACTGACCGCCCGTCACCCCCAGCACGAGGGACTGCACTCCCAGGCCATGGTGGCGCTCTACCGCTCGGGCCGGCAGGCCTCCGCGCTGGAGGTCTACCGCCGGCTGCGGGTACGGCTGATCGAGGACCTGGGCGTGGAACCCTCCCCCCAGCTGCAACGCCTCCACCAGGCCGTCCTGACCGTCGACCCCCAGCTGGACGTTCTCGCAGGCCCACGCCACAGCTCCACCTACGACCTGTTCACGGCCTGACAGCCCCGCCCCAGCCCCCTTTTTCCCTGCCCGTTGCCCGCCGCGGGGCGCGGCGGGCAACGGGCAGGCGCGAAAGGGGTGCTGCGGGCCGGCGGCATACGGGGCCGGGGCGGGTACGGGCCGGCGGCGGACGGGCACACCCCGCAGGCACAGCGGGGACGTACGGCAGGGCGTACGGCGGGCACAGCGGGACGGGCGGCGGGCGCCGGGGATGCGCGCAGGCGGGCGGGGTCCGCCCGGGCTGCCCGGCGGCGTCGGCCGTCCCACCCTCAACGGCCCGGCCGGACCCCTTCTTCTGCACGGGCGCGGCGCCACGGGTCTGTACGGGCGCGGCGCCACGGGCCTGTACGGGCGCGGCGCCACGGGTTTCAGCGCCGGGGTGGCTTCGTCCACGAGTTTTGGCAGCACTTCGGCACCGATTCGGGAGGCACCAGGCTTCCGAGACTGCGGCGGGATGTTCACGAGTTTCGACAGCACCGCCCGCCTGCGGGGCCCGGCCTGGTGAGGTCCTGGGCGACAGAGGTCGGGGGCGCGCTCCGGTCTTGCGCGCATGCCGGGTGGGCGGGGGACCGCCGGGGTGATTCGGCGGTGTGTCGGATCGGTTGCCGGTCGGGGGTCGGGCTGCCTGATCCAGGGTGGCGGAAGGCAATCCCCTGCCGGGAGATTCCCCTTTCCGCTTTCTGGGAGTAGATCGTGACTTTCTCACTGTCGGTTGCCGGTGGTCAGCCAGGCTCAGACCTGCGCGGGTACCGTGCCGGTTCGGCGGGCCGCCGTGGACGTGCGCTGGCCGTTGCGGCCGGCATGCTCTGTGCCGTCGGCATCACCCCGGTGGCACTGTCCGGGACCGCTCATGCCCAGGGCACATGCACGACCTCCGGTAACACCACCACCTGCACGTTCGCCTTCACCGGCGCCGAGCAGACGTTCACCGTCCCCAACGGCGTCACGCAAGCCGACGTCACGGCCATCGGCGGCCACGGCGGCCTGGAGGGGCTCGGTGGCGTGAGCGGCGGCCGTGGCGCTCAGGTGTCGGGCACTCTTACCGGGCTGTCCAGCGGACAGACGCTCTACGTCGAGGTCGGCGGCAACGCCACCAGCAACGGACCCTGTTTCCCGTCGTCGCTGTGCATCGGCGGCTTCAACGGCGGCGGCAACACCCACTTCGGCGGCGGCGGAGGCGGAGCTTCGGACATCCGCACCCAATCCCGCACCGTCCCCCTGACCACCGCCGACTCCCGTCTCATCGTGGCCGCGGGCGGCGGTGGAGCCGGTGAAGCCGCTCAAAACCCCTGCCCGGGAAGCCCGGGCGGGGATGCCGGTCAGCCGGGCGCGGACGGGGCCTGCAGCGGAGGAATGGGCGGCGGGGCGGGTACCGCCACCCAGGGCGGGGCCGGCGGCGCCGGGGGCGGCGGGACACCATCCGGTGCGCCCGGGACGCTCGGCACCGGCGGCAACGGCGGCCTGGACACGGGCGGCGGAGGCGGCGCCGGCTTCTACGGCGGAGGCGGCGGAGGCAACATCAACCCTCTGGTCACCCCGGCGGGGAGTGGAGGCGGTGGGGGCGGTGGCTCGTCCCTCGTACCGGCCGGCGGCACCGGCCCCACGCCGACCAGCGCTGATGCGAGTATCACCATCAGCTACACCAGCCCCACGGTGACGACCACGCTCACGACCTCGCCGAACCCGTCGCTTTTCGGGCACCCGGTCACGCTCACCGACACCGTCTGCCCTGCCGGCGGCTCCGCCCCGACCCCGACCGGCACCGTCACCTTCACCGACGGCGGCGCCACCCTCGGCACCGCCCCCCTGTCCCCCGGCGGAGGCGACCACTGCGCCCAGGCCCAGCTGACCTGGTCGAACCTGCTGCCCGGCGGCCACACCCTGATCGCCCAGTACAGCGGCGACGCCACCTACCCAGCCCCCGCCGCAGAAAGCGCCGCCCAGACGGTCAACTGCACGCGCACCGTCACCGGGTCCCTCCCCTCGGTCGTCGCCACCGGCGAGAGCACCTGCATCGTCAACGCCACCGTCCACGGCCGCGTCTCGGCCGGCCCGGGCACCGCCCTGTTCATCGGCGGCTCCACCGTCCAGGGCAGCGTCGCCTCCAGTGGCTCCACCCTGGTCGGGGTGTGCGGCACCACCGTCACCGGTTCTCTCGCCGTCGACGGGGCAAGCAAGTTCGTCGTCATCGGCGATCCCGGCGACGACCACTGCGCCGCCAACCAGATCAACCAGTCGTCAGCGCTGAGCAACAACACCGGCGGCCTGGAGGCCATCGGCAACCACATCGGCGCAAACCTGCTGGTCTCCGGCAACACCGGCACCGGCCCCTTCCCCGAAGACAACCGCCCCGGGATCGAAGGCAACACCATCGGCGGCTCCCTGGTCTGCTCGGGCAACACCCCGCCCCCCACCAACAACGGACACCCCAACACCGTCACCGGCACCCGCACAGGCCAGTGCACAACCCTGTAACCCACCCGGCCAGACATCTCGCCCCCGGGTAAGCCCGTCGTGCCCGTGCCCGTGCCCGCTGCCGCACTCCACGCAGCGGGCACGGGCTCCTGGCGTCGCCCGGCACCCCTCCAGCTGCTTCGTGGACGGCGAGGGCCGGAGCTGCGGAAGAAGGGCTACGAGCCGCACGCCGCCGGCTGAAGCACAGGTGCCTCCCCTTCTCGCGAACAGCACCTGTTCGAGCAGACGCGCGGCTCCCCATCTCATGTCGAAACGACGGCACAACCCGCGTACACAGCCACCAGGGCTCCCCGCTCGTCAGCACGGTGTGCCGGCGTGCCCGGGAACACCGCGGGCGGCGCAAAGCCGCAGACGGCACAGAACGTCTCCGGCCGGCGCGACCAGGCCCCGCCGCGACCGCCGGCGAACCGATGCCCGGGCTGCCCCGGCTTCTTCCACCGGTACGAGAACGGGGACCTGCGCACCGCCGTCGGGCGGCCGGCGGCCAGGACCGCCGGCACGCCCGGTGAGCCGAACGCCGTGATGAGACAGGCCCGCTCCGCACCCCGCGGGCGGCCAGGCTCCCGGTACCGGCCGCAAGACGGCCCCCTGCGCGCCGGCCGCACGCCCGGCCGGCGTACGGGTGAGCGGAAAACCCCTCACGCAGACCGCCTGCCGGACGGGCCGCCTGCCGGACGGGCGGGATACCCGAAGAGCCCGCCGGGGCACGGCAGGACGGTCCCGCCGGGGCACGGGAGAGCGTCATCATCGGCGTGACGGGTGCACACGGCGGGCGGACGTGCGTCCGGTTTGGGCGGGGCCGGCGCTGCCACGGGGCGGGGCGGGTTCAGGGGGGCGGGGTGAGGACGGAGCTCACCCCCCGGGCGAGGGCGGACGCGCAGGCGGCGGCGTCGCCGATGCCGGTCATGACCACGGCCGGCGCGGCGCCGGGAGGATGCGGCGTGCGCTGGGCGAGTTCGTAGGCCGCCCTCCCCCCGGGCCCGCACCCGCACAGCACCAGGCGCCGGCCCGGCCCGGGTGCCTGCTGCAGCACGGCCGGCAGCACGCCGCGCGCGCCGTCACCGTGCACGGCCACGATTCTCTCCGGGCCGCGGTGGCCGCGGACGAACAGGTCGTAGCTGCCCGCCGGCACACCGGGGGCGGCGACCAGGCAGATCACGTCCGCGTGCGGATGCCCGGGCCGCAGCACGCTCAGGGCGGGCTGCGGCCCGGGCGGCACCGGGCGGGCCATGCGCGGTACCGCGCTCTGGGCCAGCAGGTCCAGCAGCTGTCCGGCACTGGCCCCGGCCTGCCGGTAGCCGGGCAGCGCGCGCAGCAGGCGTACGCACTGGGAGTGCAGCGCGGCGGCGTCCTCGTCCGCCAGCTGCGCCCGGTCGTACAGCAGGCCCAGGACCAGGCCGCCTGCGCTGTCGTGCCGGGCGGCGAGGGTGGCGGGCCCGCCGGCGCTGCCGGCCGCGCTGCGGGGGGTGTCCGCGTGGACGCCCTGGGCGGCGAGTTCGCTGCGCAGGGCCTTCGGCAGCGGGAGCGGGCCGTCGAACCGCACCAGGGTGCCGCCGGCACCCCAGAGCGGACCGAAACCGGCAGCAGGACCCCCAACGGGACCGGCAACAGGACCGGCAGCGGGGGCGGCGGGCGGGCAGGGGGTCCACGCGCGGATCGTCTCGGTGCTGGCCCACGGATAGGCGGCCAGGTCCAGCAGCGTGTCGCGGACCTGGTGCAGCAGGTCCTCCAGCGGGGCGGCCGGATCGACGCTCACGGTCATCGGCAGCGGGCTGTCCAGCAGGCCGGGAATGCCCGCGGCACCCGGCAGGGCGATGTCCCGGCCCGACAGCTGCACCCCGAAACTCACCGGCAGCGGCCCTTTGGCGCCCGCCGCCCGGTACAGCAGCAGCGCCCACACCAGGTGCAGCGCGCTGGACTCGGCGGCGCCGCGCAGCGCGGCCCAGGAACGCAGCCGGAAGGTCTCCGGCGCCCGCAGCCGGGTGTGCAGCAGACCGGGCCCGCTCTGCCCGGTGGCGCCGCCCGGCCGCCCCGGACGGGTGGCGGCCCGCGGCGGCGGCACCGCGCGGGCCCAGAACTGCCGCGCGGCCGTGGTGTCCTGGCCGGCCAGCCAGCGGGCATGGTCGCGCAGGTCGGGACGGCGTTCCCCGCCGGGCAGGACACCGCCGGCGGCGTAGGCGCGGTAGAACTCCCGCAGCAGCAGATGCACACCCCGCTCGTCGAGGAGCGCCGGGTGATAGGTCAGCAGCACCCGCGGCGCCGCGCCCGCACCCCCGCCGGGCCCCGCCTCCAGCACGGTCAGGCGCAGCAGCCCCGGCCGGTGCAGCGCGAACCCCCGCGCCCGGTCCCGCCGCAGCAGCTGGGGCCAGGTGACAGCAGCCGGGGAATACACGGCGATGTCCGCCTCGGCCCGGGCGTGCAGCACCAGACGCGGCGCGGCGACCCAGTCGAAACAGGCCCGCAGGACACACTCCCGGTCGACGACGGACTGCCACGCCGCGGCGAACCGCGCCACGTCAAAAGGCCCGGACCAGTCCCAGTACAGCTGCTCGGCCAGACCACCCCCACCACCCTCGCCCTCGCCGTCGTTGTTGTCGTTGGTGGTGTCGTTGGTGGTGTCGTTGGCGGTGTCGTTGGCGGTGCCCGTGCCGGCGGGAGCGGGGGTGAGGGCGGCGCGCAGCAGGGTCTGCTGGTGTCCGGTGACCGGGAGGATCTCCCCGTCCGGCGGGGGCGGGGCCAGCAGGTCGGCCAGCAGGTCCGCGGGCAGCGCAGCACACCCGCCCGCGGCAGGCAACGTCAGGCGCAGCGTGTGGTGGCCGGGCCGGTGACTGTCCAGCGCGACCCCGAAGGCACGGTGGCGCTGCGCGAGCCGGGCGGCGACCGTCTCGGCGTCCGCCGGGCCCAGCGGGCCGCGCAGTTCCAGGACCAGTGGGCCGCCCGGCGACAGCGGGACCGGCTCGTACACCACGGCAAGGACAGCGCCCTGCGGCACGTACTGGCTGCTCATCCGCCCTCCCGGACCCCAGGACCCGCCCCCGCGGCACGGCTAAGGGGCCCCCCGCACCCCTTACCCGGCCGGCAAGACCGGCAGGGGCGGCAGGGGGGTGGGCAGGACACGCACGGCAGGCACCGCAGGCACCGCAGGCACCGCAGGCACCGCAGGCACCGCAGGCACCGCAGGCACCGCAGGCGCGGCGGGCACGGCGGGCACGACCACTGCGGGTGCGGGCGGGACGGCACCGGGCGGGGTGACGGCGGACGGGCCGGCCGGGCGGTGCGCGCGGGCCGCGGCGCCCGGCCCGCGACGGGCCGGGCGGCGGCGAAAGCTGCCGCCGGGACGTCCTACGGCGGCGGCGCCCCGCACGAGGACAGGCCGCACGGGGGCGGGCCGGGCGGGGGCGGGCCGGGCCGGGTGCGGTGGGGTGGCTGCACGGTGGTTCACGACGCCCGCCTCTCGTCATGTCGGCTGTGCGCCGGAGCTGCCCGGCAGCTGCCAGCCTAACGTCGCCGCAGGTGGGAGGCCTGTTTCCTCAAGCGGGTGTGGAGCGGGCCGCGAAGCGCTCTCGATTTCCCGCGGCGGACGGCGGGCACTGCTGACCAGATACCGGCCGTGGACGAGATGGGTGGCCAGAATCCACCGCGCCGCGTCGTCCCCCTCGCCGGCCAGGACCGTACGGCCCTGCTCGTCGCGGCAAAACCCGACCGCCGAGAAACGGCGCCGCATACCGTGCCCGAGCGCCTTGGTGTAGGCCTCCTTGAGGGTCCACAGGTGCAGCAGCCGCAGCGCCCGCTCGTCCTCGCCCAGCGCGGCGAGCTGCGCGGCCTCCTCCGGGGTGCACACATAGGGGTGCAGCAGCTCGAAAGAGGGCCGGCGGGCGACGGGCTCGGCGTCCACCCCGATCGGCCCGCTGCGGCTGATACCGACCACGATCAGCTCGTCGGTGTGGGCCAGGCTCACCTCAGCCTCGGCCAGGCCGCGCAGATGCGGGCGGCCGCCCGGCCGGTAGGCGAGGTCGAGGGCGTCCGCGGGGACCTGGAGCACGGCGGCCGCGGTGTGCTTGAGGACCATCCGGGAGACGGCGAACCGCAGCCGGCCCGCCGGGGCGGCCGTCTGCCGGTAACGCGGCCAGTCACGGCCGAGCACCGACCGCAGCCCGGGATCCAGCAGCGCCGCCGTCAGCCACTGCCCCCAGGTGGTGTGCACCAGGGCATGACCCTGCCCGGCGAGCTCGTCGTGCACCTGCTCCCACGGCCCGTCCGGCCCCGCCACGTGCAACGGCCGCCCCGGCGACAGCCCGGACAGCCCCCCGTCCCCCCACCCGGCCGGCAGCCCGGCCGCCAGACCCGGCGGCACACCGGACGGCAGACCGGAAGGCAGCCCGGCCGACGGACCGGGCGGCACAACAGCCGAGGCCCCTGACGGCGGGCTGGAGGGCAGCCCGGGCAGCGGCGGGCCGGGCACCCGTTCTCCCCCGCCGCCCCCCGCCCCGTTGCGCCCCGGCCCGCCGGAACCCGCCCCGGCGGACACGGTCCCAGGAGGCACGGCCCCGGGGGATGTGTCCCCCGCCGGCACGGTCCCGGGAGGCACGGTCCCGGAAAGTGTGGCCCCGGGGGGTGTGGTCCCGGGGGGTGTGGTCCCGGGGGGTGTGGTCCCGGGGGGTGTGGTCCCGGGGGGTGTGGTCCCGGGGGGTGTGGTGCTGCCCGGGCCGTCGGCCGGGCTGTGCCCGCTCACCACAGCAGCCGGGTGGCGTACACGTCGCAGTCCACGCCGTGGCGGACGCGGCCGGCCAGTTCCGCCCAGACGGGTGCGCGCGGGTCGGGGACCGGTCCGGGCAGCGGCACGCCCAGCCGTCCGGCGATGCCCGACAACGCGAGCAGCGCCCAGTGCGTACCGCCCAGAAACAGGCCGCGGCCGTCGTCGGCGGCCTCCCTGACCCCGAGCACGGCGGCGGCCAGCCACAGCAGGGCCTGCCGGTCCGCCAGCGCCCGCGCCGCCACAGCACCGGGGTCCGCGCCCGCCGTACGGCACGGCCGGCGCAGCGCGCGCTGCTCGGTCAGCAGCCGCCGCGCCAGCGCCCCCAGCGCGGCACGACCCGCATCCGCACCGCCCGCACCGTCCGGGCGGGCGGTGCCGGCGCGCAGCAGACCCGACAGCACCACACCGTCCCCGCCCGGGCCGTACCCGCCCGGCTGTGCCCCGCCCGGCTCATGCCCGCCCGGGGTATGCCCATCCGTCTCGTGCCCGTCCGGGGTAAAGCGGCCGGACTCGTGCCCGTCCGGGGTGTGCCCGTCCCCCTGCTCCCCGGTAGCGGCAGCGGCGGCGGGGGCGGGGGCGGGCGGGTCGGCGAGCCGGAAGGGGGCGGGGACCGGGCCGCGGTACGCGGCGCGGGGCTCCTCGGCCGCCAGGGCCGGCAACGCCCCGGCCAGACGGTCCTGCCAGTGCGCGGCGCCCGCCGCGTCCACCCCGGCCAGCGGAAGGTCGCGGGTCAGTTTCGCAAGCATCCGGCCCCCGGTGCCGGCGGGTCCGTGGCCGCATTCGGCAAGGACCAGTCCCAGCTGCGCCAGTACGTCGGCCAGCACGGTCGGCACCACATAGCCGGCCACCGCACCCAGCAGCCCCGCCCCCGCCCCCATCCCGGGGCCGGGGGTGGGGCCGGCCGGGCGGCGCAGCGCCACACAGGTCAGGCTCTCGCAGGCCAGCAGGTCGGCGAAGGCGGCGGCGAGCACGGGCTGCCACTGCCGCAGAGCCGGCTCACCGCCGCCGCGGCCGGCCACGGTGAGCGCGGCCTGGCGCAGCACACTGCCGGCGGCGGCCACCAGCGCCGCCGGCCCGAGCAGCGCGGCGGGCACCGGGGAAAACTCCGCGACCTGTCCCCGGGCAGGCGCGGCAGGCGCCGTACCGGACCCGCCAAACGCGCCCGCGGCATGTCCCAGCGCCAAATCCCGGCGCAGGAGCGGACGCAGGGCACGCACCCGCTGGTCGGCGGCGCGTACCTGCCCCAGACCGGCCGCCGTAAGAAGCGGGACCGCCCGCCCGGCCCAGCCCTCCCCCGCCCCCGCAGACCCGGCAGACCCGGCAGACCCGGCGGAGGCGGCGGAGGCGAGGGCGGGCAGGCCGTAGGGATTGGCCGCATCGCGGGGATCGCCCAGCAGCGCCTCCAGCCGCAGCGCGGCGAGCGCCACCTCGAGCGGCGGCGCCAGCGCGGCATACCGGTACGCCAGCGCTCCCGGGACCGGCCCGGCCGGACGGACGGCGCTCCCGCACCCGCCACTCCCCCCGCGCCCCGTCTCCCCCCGCACCGTCTCCCCCCGCACCGAGGACACCGACGCCGCCGGTCCAGACGGCCCGGGCGGCGGGGCCGGGGCCGCCGGCCGGGCCGGCGGGACAGCAAGGGCAGAAGCAGCGGCGGGGGCGGGGGCGGGGGTGTTGGGCGCGGCGGGCTGGGTGACGGCCATGACCGGCCTCCTGTTCATCTGGTCATCTGGTCGGCTGTTCATCGCAGACGGCGCACGGTGCTCTCGGCATGCCACTTGGCCAGGCCCAGCGTTTCGGTACTGGCGCGCGACAGCCAGGCACGGACATGGTCACGGGCCTCCAGCAGGCCGGTGCCCGCACCGAGCACCGGGGCGACGGCCTCCGGCCGGAGCATCACCTGATGGGCCGCGACGGCCGTGACCCCGGACGCGTCCGGCAGCAGCGACCACTCACCGCTGTGGGCGGCGATCAGCTCGGGCGTGCGCGTCTCCTTGTAGACGATCCGCCCGGCATGCGGGAAGCACAGCCGCACGGCCCGCGTGCTCACCGTCCGCCCGCCCGGCGCAGCGCAGGTGTCCAGGGACACCACCTGGATCCCCGGCACGTCCTCACGCACACCGGCCCGCTCCACGTGCGGGAGCTGCCCGGGCCAGTGGCCGATCCGGTACAGGAAGTCGTAGACCAGCTCCGCGGGGCCCGCGATCCGCACCCGGTCCTCGAACGACAGCAGCAGCTCGTCCAGCTGATCCCACCGCCCGGCCGCCCGCCGTACCGCCGCGAGCCGGCGGTGCACATCCGCCTCCGCCGCCCGGCGGGCGCCGTCCGCAGCCGTCACCGGCAGCCCGCGCTCCTGACGCAGGCCCAGCACACACTCCGCCTCACCCGCCGGCCGCACACTCCACACACCCGAGACCCCACTGCCCGGCCAGGCAGCGTCCTCCTGCTCGAACACGACCGCCCGGGCACCGGGATGCAGCACCCGCCGGGCATACCACGAACCAACCCGGCCCCCCAGCACACCACCCACACCGGCAGCACCGGCAGCACCGGCAGCACCGGCAGCACCGGCAGCACCGGCGGCACCGGCACCGGCACCGGCACCGGCACCGTCGGCGTCGGCGGCGGCGGCGTCGGCACCGGTGTCGTCGGCGTCGGCGTCGGCGGTGTCATCGGCCAGCTCCCACATCCGCAGCCGCTCCTGGACCCCGTCGAAATCGAGACGCTCGACATGCACGACCGAGGGCAAGAACACCGGCCAGCGCGCGGCATCCGCCAGCATCCCGTACACGACACCGGCCGGAGCGGCCACCCCCACCGTGTGCTCACAGGCGTGCACGCGCGACGACATGCCGGCCCCTCCTCCTCCAGGCGCACCCCCACCCTGCCCCCGACCACTCGAGCCCGCCTCGCGCCCGCCCGGACCCCCACCCCGCCGGCCGGCCGGCACGCCCGCCCCGCCGCCCGGGCGACAGCGCCCACACCACCCGAACACCATCCACCGCAGCCGCCACGGCCCACACCCCCGGCACCAGCAGCCCGCACACCACACACAGCCCGCACCGCACGGACGGAACAGGCGAGATGAGCAGCCCAGGCAGAACGGGCAGAACGGGCAGCACCAGCAGCCCGTACAGCCCGGGTGACACAGGCCGGGCGGGCGGGGTGAGGGGCCGGACGGGCGGCACAGGCCGGACGCGGCGGAGTGAGAACCGGACGGGCGGCACGGGCCGGGCGGGCGGGGTGAGGGGCCGGACAGCGGGCCGCAACCGCAGACCCGGGCGTACGCGGGGAGCCTGCCGGGGGCGAGGGGGCGGGGGCGGACCGGGACCGGGACCGGGGCATGCGCCAGGTCCCGGCGGACGGGACCCGGACCGGGACCGGGACCGGGACAGAAGCGGAGCCAGAAGGAGGCCCGCCGGCCGGGGAGGGGGAGCCGGCCGGGGCGAGAGGGGGTCAGCCGATCGGGGCGAGGCGGCCGGTCCCGGCGGGGCCACTGCCCGGGGAGCCCGGCCCGGCGGAACCGGGAGCGGTGGCGGTGGCGGTGGCGGGTGAGCCGTCCGGACGGGCCATCAGGATGGAACGCTGCAGCTTGCTCAGCGCCGCCGACGGTTCCAGGCCCAGACTGCGCACCAGGGTGGCACGCAGCCGCTGGTAGGCGTCCAGGGCCTCGCCCCGGCGCCCGGAACGGTACAGGGCCAGCATGTACTGCCCGCACAGGCTCTCGTGGGTGGGATAGCGGCTGACCAGCACGGTCAGCTCGGCCAGCAGCTCACGGTGGCGGCCCAGCCGCAGATCGGCCTCGATACGCTGGTCCAGCGCACACAGCCGGCTCTCCTCCAGCCGTTTGACCTGGGTGACCAGGTGCATCCCGGCATGCACATCGGCCAGCGGCGGCCCGGACCACAGCGCGAGCGCGGCCCGCAGATGCCGGGCGGCCCCGGGGAAGTCGGCGGCGTCCATCGCCCGGTAGCCCAGCCCCGCCAGCCGCTCGAACTCCCGCACATCACTGCCGCCCCCGCCGCTCTTGAGGAGATAACCGCCCGGCACGGTCAGCAGCACATCCTTGGCCGTACGGGCATCAGCCGCATCCGGCCCCAGCGCCACCGTGATCAGCTCCCGCAGCTGCAGAATGTACGTCTGCAGCGTGGGCCGCGCACTACGCGGCGGCCTGCTGCCCCACAACTCCTCACTCAGCATGCCCACCGGCACCATCTGATCAGCCTGCAGCACCAGCAGGGCCAGCACCTGCCGCGGCTTGGGAGCAGTCGGAGTAATCGAAACGCCCTTCTCCCGCACAGCAAGAGTGCCGAGTATGTCGGTATCCACGCCGTCTCCCCTGTCCGTCCACTGCGCCCTGCCCAACCCCTCGGACCCCACCAACACCCAGGCCCCAAAACCCCAAACCCAAACCCAAACCCAGACCCGGACCCAGCCCGGAACTCGGACCCACCCGGAACCCGCACAGCCCCGGCCCCGAACTCCCAGACCACCAGACCAACAGCACAACCAGACCCCGGACCACCAGGCCCCGGACCGCAGGGCCCCGACGCCGCCAGGCCCCGATGCCGCAGGGCCCCGGACCGCAGGGCGCCGACGCCGCCAGGACCGGGACTGCCAGGCCCCAACACTGCCGGGCCCCGGACTGCCGGACCCCGATGCTGCCAGGCCCGATGCCGCCGGACCCCTGTCTGCCAGTACCGGCAGTACTGCCGGGCTGCCGGTACTGCCGGCGGGTGAGCCGCGCCCGCCGGCCGGGATCCACCCGACATCACCGAGTAAAAAACAGCATGGACGGTATGTCAATCTCAAACCGGTCGTCTTGTTTTCTCTCCGCCGATGCTCGAGATCCCCTCGAGAGAATCCGACTTCTGGCACATAAGTGTCTGGATCGGGCGGGATTCCGGTTGCTGCGGCCGCTCTGCCAGCGGTTTGACTTCCCCATTGCCGGACCATGCGGTCTGTTTACCTGGGGGTGCGGTCGGTTCCGGCGGCCCGGGGACCGGGCAGGACCGGCAGCCGGTGCGAGGGAGCCACGAGGCCGGGCAGCAGCAGGGCCCAGAACTGCTCCACCAGACGAGGAGAGGAGCGCACCCGCTGACGGGAGGCGAGCCGGCCGAACCCGGCGACCGAGGCGACCACCGCCACCGCGGCCGCCTCCGGGGACACCCCCCGCGCCAGCTCCCCCGCCCCCTGCGCCTCACGCAGCAGCCCATGCACCCACTCACACCACCACCGCCCCGGCCCCTCCGCACTCTTGCGCGAAGGATCACCGGCCAGCTCGAACCCCGCCCGCAGCACCGGATCCACCGCCAGAGCCGCCACCAGATCACCACTCACATCCACCAGCAACTGCAGCCCGCCCCCGCCCCCCGCACCCTCCCGCACCACCAGCCGCTGCACCGCAGCCGTCGCCGCCGCCTCCACCTCACGCGCCAGCAGATCCTTGCTCGGGAAATGAAAATGCAGCGCCCCCGTACTCACACCCGCCCGCCTGCTGATCACCGGCAGCGAAGCCAGCGCATACCCGTCCTCCGCAAACACCTCCGCCGCCGCACGCACCAAAGCCCGACGCGTCCGCACCGCCCGCACCTGCCTGACCACCCCCACCCCTCCTCCCCGGCCCACCACCGACCACCACCAGCACCACCCCCGGACACACCGGGACCACCACACCACCCTACCAAACCGCACGCGCGGTATGTTTACCGTCGGCAACCCACCCCGGACCACCCACCCGGCCAGCCCCCGACCCGGCACAGAAACACACACACGAACCCGCCCACACCCCACCCCGGCCACCGCACCACCGGACCCCACCCACAGACCCCACTACCACCCCACCCCGCCACCGGACCCCGCTACCGGGACACACCACCAGAGCGCACCACCGGACCCCACCCACCGGAAGAGACCCGCCCCCGCCCGGCCACCCCGCACACCCCGACACCACGGCCCTACACGCAGCCGACCACAACACCGACCAGGCCGGACACAGCCGGGAAAGACACCCGACACCACAAGAAAGGCACCCCCACACG
Source organism: Streptomyces sp. NPDC111507 (assembly GCF_055638955.1). Taxonomy (NCBI): domain Bacteria; kingdom Bacillati; phylum Actinomycetota; class Actinomycetes; order Kitasatosporales; family Streptomycetaceae; genus Streptomyces; species Streptomyces sp. NPDC111507. The sequence continues at coordinate 120,644 of NZ_JBVKBU010000008.1, forward strand.
CCCGCCCACCATCAACGCCACCACTCGACACCCACTCGCACCCCGCCAGAACCCCCACCCCGCACCCACCCGACCCTGGCCCGCCCCCGCACCGGGGCCGGGGCCAGGGCCAGGCCAGGGGCCGGGGCCCGGGCACACAGAGGCAACACGGAGGCAACACAGACCGGCCAGGACAGGACCGGCCACACACCAACAGGCCGGACGAACCCGCAGGCCCGCCAGGCCAGGCAGGCCCGGCGGGCAGGGCGGGGCGGGCAGGCCGGGCTGGCCGGGCCGGGCCGGGGAAGGAAGGCCGGGGTCAGGCCGGGGCGCCGACCCCGTCCACACCCGCCGGCTCCCCCGCCTCCGCAGCCAGCCGCTCACCCTCCGCAGCCACCTCAGCAGCCCGGGCCGGATCAATCACCAGCCTGCCCAGCACCGCCGGCACCGCCACACTCGGCAGCAGATGCTCGAACAACGCACACACCCGCTCCTCCAGATCCTCCCGGCCCGCCAGCGTGTGCGAATACACCTGCACCCCCGTCCACGCCGCCGAGAACACCCACGCACTCTCAGCCACATCCACCTGCGGCAGCAACTCCCCCTGCTCCTGCGCCTCCCGCAGCACCTTCTCCGTCGCATCCAGCCACGTCCGGATCGTCCACGTACCGAAAATGGCCCCCATCTCCTGCCCCAACGACAACCGCGCCGACGCAGACACCACCGGACGACACCGCATCCGATACGCCAACGCCAACCCCATATCCACCAACTCCTGCAACTTACTCACCCGCGGCGCCAGCACAAACCCCGCAAACTGCTCCCCCAACACCCCCTCCGCCAACGCCCGCTTCGACGGAAAATGAAAATACAAAGCCCCCTTCGTCACCCCCGCCCGCGCCAACACCTCACCAATCGTCGCCGCCTCATACCCACGCTCATCAAAAACCGACGCCGCCGCATCCAAAATCACACGCCGCGTCCGCACCGCACGCTCCTGCCGCACCACAAACCCTCCAGCCACCAACCCACAACCCACCACAACATGCTCCCTGCAACCACCCCAAACCAAACCAGCTAGTCCGTATATTCACAAGACCAAAACCCCCCACCACCCCCACACCAACAACCGGACGACCCGATTCAACCCCCACCACCCCACCCCACGCCAGACGAAACCCCCACCCCCAACGCCCACCACACGGCCACAGCACCACACCAAGAACAAAAGACAGATCGGCCGGTTCCGCCACCCCCGCACAACCCGGTCATCTACAAGCCGCTCCACAATCCCGTGTACCGAGTCGACGGCGTCTCCTCCGTCGCCAAGATCGCCGAGGTGACCGCCGACGAGATCAACGAGAACGCGGCCGGCACGGCGCACCTGTTCCAGCAGCGCATCCGCAAAACAGCCGACGTACGCGTGACCGCCATCGCCTCCCGCACGTTCTGCCTGCGCACCGACTCCGACCTCCCCGACTGGCGCACCGACTACAGCCGACTGAACTACACCCCGGTGGAGCCGCCGCCCAGGATCGAACAGGCACTACACCACTACCTCAACCACCTCAGGCTCACCTTCGGCACTTTCGACTTCCGCATCGGCGACAAGGGCCGATGGCGGTTCCTCAAGTCCAACCCCTCCGGCCAGTGATACTGGCTGGAACCTGAGACAGGCCTGCCGATGCGAGCGGCCAAGGCAGACCTTTCGGGGAGGACAACGTGACGGACCAAGCGCACCTCCACAAACAACCCATCACCACCATGACGGCGAAGGGCAGCCTTGCGCCTGCCGACAAACTCATCCGCCCAAGGGTCTGTACGCTCACCGGTGCAATTGATGATCATGGAAGAGACATCAAGTGACTGACACCGTGCCCGAGTTCGTGGCTCCCGATGACCAGGCGGACCCGTTTCCGGACGCTGCGACGGTCGAGCAGAAACCGATCGACCAGCTCGTCGAGCAGGCCCCCAGCAAGGGGCTGCAGCTGACCGGGGAGGGCAGGCTGCTGCAGCAGCTGACCAAGGCGGTTCAGGAGTCCGCTCTGAAGGGCGAGATCACCGGCCATCTCGGCCATGACAACCACGACCCGGCGGGCAAGGGACGGCGGCAACTCCCCTAACGACACCCGGCCCACGACAGTCCTGACGGACATCGGGCAGGTCGAGAACGACGTGCCCCGGGACCCGGAGGGCTCCTTCGAGCCGGCCATCGTCAAGAAGCGGCAGCGCCGGCCGACCGGCGTCGACGAGATGGTGCTCTCGCTGTCCGCAAAGGGCCTCACACACGGGGAGATCTCCGCGCACCCGGCCGAGGCCTACGGCGCGGACGTGCCCAAGACGACCATCAGCACCATCACCGACAAGGTGATGGATGGCATGGCGGAATAGCAGAACCGGCCGCTCGACCGCGTCCACCCGGTCGTCCTCACTGACGCTATCAACGTCAAGATTCGCGATGACCAAGGAGCGAACAGGCCGATCCACGTGGCCCTGGCGGTCACCGCCGAGGGACATCGCGACATCCTCAGCCTGTGGGCCGGCGACGGCGGCGAAGATGCGAAACACTGGCCTCGAATGCTCTCCGAACTCAAGAGCAAGGGCGTCAAGGATGCCCTCATGCTCGTCCGCGACGGGCTGAAGGAGCTGCCCGACACAGTCGGCGAAGTCTGGCCCCGAACTGTGATGCACACGTGCGTGGTTCACCTGCTACGGGCATCATTCCGTTACGCGGCCCGGCAGGACTGGGACAAGATCGCCAAGGCGCTCAAGCCCGTCTGCACCGCGCCGACCGAGGACGCGGCCACAACACGGTTCCTGGAATTCGCCGAAACCTGAGGCAAGAAATACCCGGCGAACGCCCGCCTCAGGGAGCCCAGCCGGCCCGACCTCACGCCCTTCCCCCAGCGTGATGCAGAAATACGCCGCACCGTATGCACAACCAACAGCACCGAAAGCGTCAACGCCCGCATCCGCAAGGCTGTCCGCCCCCACAGGCACTCCCCCCACGGAACAGGCCACCCTCAAGTACGTCCACATGGCCGCCATGAGCCTCAACCCCACCGGCACCGGCCGCAAACGCTGGACCATACACTGGAAGCGGGCCATGAACACCTTCCACCCGGCCTCCGACGGCCCCCTCACCACACGCCAGCCCTAACCACACCAAAACCAGCTACACCAATCGCCTTACAGACCCGCTTCCCGCTACTCCCCGGTGAGTGCTGCGTAATCGGGCACGCAGGGAGCACATGTGACCTTCTCCCCGTTCCAGTCTGCTCGGTTCGGGCCTCGTCGCCGGGACGGCCGCACTATCGTCAGGCATATGAAGGTCCGCCACAATGTTCGTGCGGTTCTGCTCGACGACGACCATCTGGTGTTCCTGCGCCGAGGATGGTCGGGCGGCGCCCCCCACTACACGACCGTCGGTGGGGGCGTCGAACCCGCCGAGAACGTCTCGACATCACGCAGGGCCGTGTCGACGTCCTCCGCCCGCGCCACCATAGAGGCATCGATCTCTTCGACGAAGACCACACCTCGCTCCCGCAGTTGGGCATACACGGGGTAAGAACATTATGAGCCCTCGGGCTCGACCTGGGTAATCGCGTCTTTGCTGGACATGACTTCCTTCCCGTCGGTTCAGCGACCCAACCGGCAATCCCGAGCGGGGGCGCGTAGGTCCAAGGGCTGGCGAACAAGTCAGGAAACCGCGGTGCTGTCGAGGTGCCCGCACACGGCGAGAGACTCTGCAAAAAACAGCTGACCGTCACTCAGCTCGAATGCCGAAGGGTAGACCGAACCCAGCGGCTGCGACTACTACGCCGGCATCGCCCACGTCTTCATCGCTGTTCTGCTCGCGATTCCGCGTGGGCCCGGGGGTTCGTGCTCCCCCGGGCCCACGCACCGCTCACTTCAGGTAGGGGCCGTCGGTCCCGATCTTCCCGGGGCCGTTCAGCACATACACCCTCAGATTGCCCTTCCCCGGCGCCGCCACGGAGAGCGTGCCGTTGGAGACGGTCTTCACGTCGCCGGTGACGGCGTCCCGGTAGGTGCCGTTCGGGATGCCGGTGTAGGTCGCGCCGCCGGTGACGGTGACGAGCGCGAAGCTGTCGGTGCTGCCGCTGGTGTAGCGGCGCTTGAACGCCATCGAGCCGCTGATGCCGTCGGTCGAGTACTGGCCCATCTGCAGGGCCGGGACGGCACGGCGAATCTGGTTCAGGCGCTGGAGGTGCTTCACGAGCGGCTGCGCCAGGGTGGTGGCGACCTCGCCGGTCGCCGAGTCCGTGGTGCCGAACTCGGACGCTGTGACGGTGCCTTGAAGATGGTCGCCGTAGTATGCGCGGCCGGTGGAGGCCAGCGGGCAGGTCGGACCGCAGTCGATCTGCTTGCCCTTCTGGAACTCGATCTCCGAGCCGTAGTACAGGGTCGGGATGCCGCGGAACGTCCACATCAGCGCCATGTTCTCGGCCCAGGCGTCAGTACCACCACTGTAACGGGTGCTCGACTTGTTGGGGCCGTAGTCATGGCTGTCGACGTAGACGACGTTGTACGTGGCGTCGTTGACGCTGTCGTCGGAGTCCTTGCCGTTGTTGTAGGCGTTCTGCGCGTCGCCGAAGTTCATGTGCATGCGCATGTCGATGATGTTCATGCCGGAGAACTGACTGTGGTCAGGGGTGTGGTAACCGTTCCCGTTCAGGAAGGCGTTGGTGGAGGTGGGCTGGTTGCCGGTGCCCAGCTGCTCCTCGTAGTTGTACTGCTCGATGGCTGCCGTCTCGTCGTCGGCGCTGTACTCCTTGCGTTCCTTCCAGGTGTAGAACTGCGCGGAGTGGTTGACCGATCCGCGGTTCCACTTGTCGTTGACGAAGGCGCCGACCTCGCCGAAGACGAAGAAGTTCCGCGCGGCGTCGGTGCCGAACTTCTGGGTGACGCGGTCGTAGATGGCGGGCAGGAAGCGGCGGTTCCACGTCACGCGCGGGATGTGGACGGCCGTGTCGAGGCGGAAGCCGTCCACGCCCATGTCGATGTACTTGTCATAGGCGCCGATGAGGTAGTTCTGCACGGGCGTCGACTCGGTGTTGAAGTCGGCGAGGTCCTCGTGCAGCCAGCAGGAGCGCGAGTCCTCGCCCTCCCAGTTGCCGATCCAGCACTGGTGGTAGTACGCCTTCGGGAACATGCCCGAAGTGGGGCTCGGCCACTGGCAGTTGTAGAGGGTGTAGCCCTCGGCGCTCTTGCCGCCGGTGGGCTTGCCCCAGTTGACGCAGGTGTTGCCGCTGGGCTCGGCGGTGGACCAGAGGTCTCCGTTGTAGTACGACTTCCCGGACTTGGGCTCGACGGTCAGGCCGTCGTACTCGAAGCCCTCGTTCTTCTCGTCGTAGTACCAGCTCCACTCGGAGTCGCGGACGCCGTAGACGGTCGGGGTGAACAGGCCCTTGGCGCCCCAGCGGGAGCTGTGGTTGTAGACGACGTCCTGGTAGATCTTCATGCCCTTGGCGTGTGCCGCGTTGATGAGGTCCTGGTAGGAGGCACCGGCCGACTCCAGGCGCGGGTCGACCTTGTAGAAGTCGTAGCCGTGGTAGTCGTAGTCCGAGCGGTTGAGGACGACCGGGGTGATCCAGACCGCCGAGAAGCCGAGCGCCTTGATGTAGTCGAGTTTCTCGACCAGGCCCTTGAAGTCGCCCCGGAACATGGGGTCGTTGTTGGCTGCGTTACCGGACTTGGTGTGCTGGCTGCCGCCGCGGTTGTTGGAGCTGTCGCCGTCGTAGAAGCGGGCGGTGAGGACGAAGTAGATCGGGTCCTTGCGGGGGTCGGTGCCGAGCGGGGTGCCGGCGGCCGGGGCAGGGGCCTTCTCGCCGGTGGTGGCGGTGGCCTCGGCGGAGGCGGGTGAGGTGTTCCCGGCCGCGTCGACGGCCTTCACCGTGTAGGTGTAGGTGGTCTTCTCCTCAAGTCCCGTGTCGGAGTACACGGTTGAACCGACGTCGGTGACGACGGTTCCCTTGGTGCCGCCGGTGCGGGTGACCTGGTATTTTGTCACGCCCTTGTTGTCGGTCGCTGCCTCCCAGCTCACCACGACCGAGGTGTTGGTGGCGCTCGCGGTGACCTTGGTCGGGGCGGTCGGGGCCTCGGTGTCGGGGGCTTCGGCGGCGCACGGGTCCTTGGCGTCGGCGGTGACCGCCTTGTCCTTCACGGTCGTGGTGCCCGTCGGGATCGCGTAGTCGGCGCTGTTGTTGTTGTCCCAGATGCCGTTGCCGTTGTTGAAGGCGGCTTTCAGAGAGGTGGCGGAGCCGATGTCGAGGGTCTTCTTCCACCAACCCGTACAGGCAGCCTCCATACCGATGCCGGGCACCGTCGTCCAGGAGCCGCCGACGGGCGCGTAGTGGATGTTGGCGGTGGTCCAGCCCGAGGTCGCGGTCGAGTAGTAGACGGTGGCCTGGTTGCCGCTGCCCGTGCCGGTCCCGGCGCACGGGTCGCTGTGGGCGATCATGCCGTCCTTGACCGTGATCGTGCCGGTGCCCAGCGCGTAGTTGTTGCCGCCGTTGTTGTCCCAGGTGCCGCTGCCGTTGTTGAAGGTGGCCTGGAGTCCGGTGGCCGAGCCGAGGTCGACGGTCTTCTTCACCCAGTCCGCGCAGGCGCTCTCCATCTGCGTGCCGGGGACAGTCGTCCAGGAGCCGCCGTCCGGAGCGTAGTGCAGATAGGTCGACGGCCAGTTCTTGGTCTTCGTGTAGTAGAACACCGTCGCCGTGTTGGCCGTGTCGGCCACCGGTTGAACGGGAACCGCCGGGGCTGCGACCGGTATTGAGGACAGCAGCCCGAGCAGCCCGGTCGCCGCCACGAACGCCACAAGGGAGCGTCGCGACCGGCGCGGGAGTGCAGATCTCATGGCGACTCCAATACGGGGCGGATCCCGGGTGGTTGTGGGATCCCGCAAAACCAGCCGGAAACTTCCTGAAAGTTCTTGCAGCGCGGAAGCTACAGGGACATGACAGTCACGTAAAGGGTCCGCACAGGAAGATCAGCAGGGACGGAGCCACGCCCCTGCCGTATGAAGGTGAACATTTCGGGGAATGGCCCGTCACCGAAACGGACAGCTCGCAGGACCGGTTGCCTGTACGCCGGTTCCCCCCTTGGCCTCGGTGAGGTCTTTGAGGGTGCAGCAGTCGAGGACGTCGCACAGGGCCGCGAGTGTGCCCATGCACAGCCGCTGGGGCTGCCGGGTGACCAGACGGTGAATTCGCACGCAAGGAGAGACTGACGCCGCGTTCGGCGAGCAGCGGCACCAGGGCGGCGGTCCGGTACGGTCCCTTCTCCGCCATGCGAAGGCACGGATTCAGGGAGAGGGCACGCCGACGGCTGCGAAGTGCCGCCCGCGGATCAGTTGCTCAAGAGGTCTCGAGCCACCTCGACGTCTGTGATGAGGATGTTGATCCATTCACCCTGTGCCGCTCCCCGGATCGCCGCGACCTTGTCCATGCCGCCTGCCACTCCGATACGACGTTCCACGGCCCGTAGTTGGTCGGGTTCGATGCCGATCAGGCGGTCGTTGAAGGGCGCGTCGACGGGGTTGCCGGCGGCGTCGAAGTACCGGGCGCAGACGTCGCCCACCGCGCCGAGTTCCTTGAGTTGCCGCTGGTCCTCGGCGGTGATGGCGTTGCCGGAGCGACGCAGCAACGGCGAGGGGTCGAGGCTGCCGATGCCCAGGAGGGCGAGTGTGAGACGGGACCACGCCTGCATGGCCTCTGCCATGGCCGGTTCCCGCGACAGCAGATCGCGCAGCTCCCGGCTGCCGACCAGTGCTGCGGACGGAGCGAACACCGGTCGTGCCCCCGTGAGTTCCGCCAGCCGGCTGGTCAGGCGGGTCGCGTGCAGTTGTACTTCCGGGCTGCCCGAGCCGCCGACCAACTGCACGACTTCGTGTGCCACGGACGACGTTTTGGCCCGCATGACCTTGACTGATTCGAGCAGGGTGGCGCTCCAGGAGGAGACGCCGATGACGTCCCCTCCCTTGAGCGTCGCGTCGAGGTAGGTGGCGGTTGCCGCGGCCAGCGCGGGCAGGACGTCGGCACCCGCGCCCTCCACTTCGACCACGACCGCGTCCCGAAGTCCGTACCGTTCCACGAGGGCGTCTTCGAGTTCGGCGTGCACGCCCTCGGGCGAGACGACCACGGTGCGGACCACTCCGCGGTCGACCGCTTCCTTCAGCAGGCGGGAGACGCGGGGCTGAGACATGTTGAGATGTGTTGCGATCTCGGGCTGTCGCACTCCGCGCTCGTGATACATGCGGGCCACCTTGATCAACAGCCGCATGTGGTCAGGGCTGGGAGTGGACGACGCTGCCGCCACCATGCCTCCATCCTCGTGTCTCCTGCAGACCGGGCCATGCGCCAGCCTGCCCATCACCGCCGCGGCCACCCTATCGTCGGGGGTACGTGATCGCTGGTCGCGGCGCGTTTCGCCCCCCTCTGCCTCAGCCCATGTCTCAGCGCTTGGCGAAGACACCGAACTCGTCGGCGTTGTCCTTGGTGATCAGCTCGCAGTCGATAGCCTGCTTCTCGGGCTGCCCCGTCTTGCCTGTCTTCACGTACTTGTCCGCCTGCTCGACCGCGCGCTCGGCTCCGAGCGCGGCGGGCTGAAGCGCGGTCGCCCGCATGGCGCCGGTCTTGATCTGAGCGATGGAGTCCGGGCTGCCGTCGAAGCCGACCACGATGACGCCGGTGCGCTTGGCCGACTTCAGTGCGGCCACCGCGCCGAGGGCCATGGTGTCGTTTCCGGCGATGACGCCGCGGATCTTCGGGTAGCGCTGCAGGATGGTCTCCATCTTGTTGAAGGCTTCCTGCTGATCCCAGTTCGCCGTCTGCTTGGCAACCTGCTTCATGTCGGGGTACTGCGAGATGACGTCGGCGAAACCCTTCGAGCGGACGCCGGCGTTGGTGTCGGACTCCTTGCCGGTGAGCTCGACGTACTGTCCCTTGCCGTTCATCGCCGTGACGAACTCCTGAGCGGCGAGCTGTGCTCCTTGGGAGTTGTTCGACACGATCTGGGCCTTCGCGATGCCGGTCTGGTTGATCTCCCGGTCGATCAGGAAGACGGGGATGCCGGCCTCGGTGGCCTTTCGGACGGGGCCGATCGACGCGTCGGCGCCGGCGTTGTCCAGGATGATGGCCGCGGCCTTGCGGGAGATGGCGGCATCGATCAGTTCGCTCTGCTTGTTGGGGTCGTCGTCGTGCGAGGCGACCGATGTCTTGTAACCGAGGCTCTCCGCCTTCTTCTTCGCCGAATCCGCTTCGGCCTTGAAGAACGGGTTGTCCGGGGAGGGCGTGATGATGGCGACCAAGTTGCTCTTCGAACCGCTCTTGGCCGACGCCGAGCCGGACGACGAATCGTCGGAACTCCCGCAGGCGTTGAGGAGCAGGAGACCTGCGGCGAAGGCTGCGGCTGTCGTGGCAATGCGGTTGCGCTTGCGGTGGAACATGCTGGTCTCCTCACAACGGCGTGCGGGTATACGGACGTGCGCACGAAGGGGCGGTACGGAAGAGCGGCACAACGGGGAGAGGGGCGAATGTGCCGGTCAGTCGGCTGCCGAGGTGCCCGACCCCACCCGCGTCCCTGCCCCCGCTTCAGACGGTTCGGTATCGGTCTTGACCGCCACTGCGGACGCGGCGGCGCGGTGGCGTTGGAAGCGCTGCTGGCTCTGGTCGAGGATGACGGCGACGATGATGACGGCGCCCTTGATGAGCATCTGCCAGAACGTCGAGACGCCGAGGATGACCAGACCGTCTGCGAGGAAGCCGATGACGAAGGCCCCGACGAGGGTGCCCCGTACGGTGCCTCGGCCGCCGGAGAGTGCGGCGCCGCCGATGACGACCGCGGCGATGGCGTTGAGCTCGAAGGTCTCACCGGCCTGCGGTGCGGCAGAGGTGAGTTCGGAGGCGATGATGAGGCCGGACATGGCGGCGCAGGCGCCCGAGATCACATAGACGATGAGCTTGACACGCTTGACGGGGACACCGCTGATCTCGGTGGCGCGTTCATTGCCCCCTGTGGCGTAGAGCCATCGGCCGAAGGGCGTCGAGCGCAGCAGTACGGCGACGAGGGCTGCCAGCACGATCATGATCCAGACCGCGACAGGGAGGCCGAGGGGACGGCCTTGGCCGAGCCAGTCGAAGCCGGTGTTGTGGGTGCTCGCCTGGCCGGCGAGGTCGGGGTAGGTGGTGCCGCCGGAGATGAGCAGGGCGGTGGCGCGCGCCACGTACAGCATGCCGAGGGTGGCGATGAAGGGTGCCACGTTGAGACGTGTGATCAGGATGCCGTTGACGGTACCGACCAGCGCGCCGACCCCGATGCACAGGACGCCGACGGCCCAGACCTGCGGATAGGCGACGACATCGAACGCGCTCAGGTGCAGACCCTTGAGGAGTTCACCGGCGATCACCCCAGACAGGCCGACGGTCGATCCGACGGAGAGGTCGATGCCGCCCTTCAGGATGACCAGCAGCATGCCCAGCGCGAGGATCGCGTTGATGGCGACGTGCTTGGTCATCGTGATCACGTTGTCGACGGTGAGGAAGGAGTCGGACAGCAGGCTGAAGACGACGATCAGAACCCCGAGGGCGATGAAGGCGCGGAGTTCGAAGATCGAATCGACTGTCTTGAGCCGTCGCGCCTGCGCCGCTGCGACACGGCGCTGTTGGAGCACTACTTCGTGGTCCTTGGTCAGGGTGTCACTCATCATGTGCCTTCTCGGTATGTGCCTTCTCGGTGGTGTCGCCTCCGTCGGCCAGGCTCATCAGGCGGTCCCGGGTGATCTCGCCGGCTTGGAGGTCGGCGACCAGCCGGCCGCGGACCAGGACCAGGAGGCGGTCGGGCATGTGCAGTGCCTCTTCGGCTTCGGAGGTGGTGAAGAGCACGGCGAGACCACGTTCCGCCTGCTGGGCCATCAGCTTGAAGACGTCGGCCTTGGCGCCGACATCCACACCGCGGGACGGCTCGTCGAGCAGCAGGACACGCGGGCCGGTCATCAGGGCCTTGCCTATGACGACCTTCTGCTGGTTTCCGCCGCTGAGCGAGCCGATGGGCGCGTCGGGCCCGGAGGTCTTGACGGTGACGTCGGCGATCATCGACGTGACGGCGTCGTCCTCGGCGCGACGGTTGAGCAGCAGTCGGCGTACGAATCTGGTCACCGAGGCCAGCGACAGGTTCTGTCCCACCGTCATGGACTGGATCAGACCGTCACGCTGACGGTCCTCGGGGACGAGGGCCAGCCCGGCGCGAATGCGGTCACGGATGCTGCCGGTGAGCGGTTCACCGTGGAGGCGGACCTCTCCAGAGGCGGCGGGCAGCCGACCGGCCAGGCACTCCAGGAGTTCGGTGCGGCCGCTGCCCATGAGGCCGTAAATGCCCACCATCTCGCCTGCGTGGACGGTTATTGAAAGGCTGTTCACAGCGAGACGGCCGGGGACGGCGGGGTCGGCGACCGACAGTTCGGTGATGCCCAGTGCGGCCGGTCCAAGGGTGGGCTTCCGCTCGGGAAAGAGATCGTTCTGATCGCGGCCCACCATCGTGCGTACGATCCAGGCCAGATCGATGCCGTCCGCCCGCGCGGTGGCGACCATGGCACCGTCGCGCAGGACCGCGACGTCATCGGCGATGGAGAGGGCTTCCTCCAGGTGGTGCGAGATGTACACGATGGCGACGCCCTCGGCCTTGAGCTCGCGGATCACATGGAAGAGGACCTCGACTTCCGGTGCGCTGAGGGCGGAGGTCGGCTCATCCATGATCAGCACGCGGGCGTTCTGCAGCAGCGCGCGGGCGATCTCCACCAACTGCTGCTGCCCCAGCCGCAGTTCGCCCACCAGCATCTCCGGATCGAGCGCGTCGTCGAGCCGGCCCAGCACCTTCCGTGCCATCGCGCGCTGGGTGGCGCGATGGAGCAGAGTGCCGCCGTGGCGGGTGTGCTCGCGGCCGAGGAACAGATTGTCCTGGACGCTCAGGTTGGGGCAGAGGCTGAGCTCCTGATGGATGATGGAAACACCGTGGTCGGCCGCCTCGCGGGCACTGCCGAACTCCGCAGCCCTGCCGTCCAGTTCGATGTGTCCGGTGCTGGGAGACTCGACGGCGCTGAGGATCTTCATCAAGGTCGACTTGCCGGCGCCGTTCTCACCGAACAGCACGGTGGTGCGGCCGGCCGCGATGTCCAGCGAGACTCCCTTGAGCGCCTGGGTGCCGCCGTACACCTTGGTGACTTCGGCAGCGCGCAGTACGGGCGGAGCCGGTGCCTGCCCCGTGGCCGCGGTCATGATGCGGTCTCGATCAAGACGGGAGTGATGGTCAGTACGTCGGCGGTAAGAGGCGTCATGGCGCCGATGACGGTGATCTTCTTGCCGCGGGCCGCCGAGGGATCGAAGGACTTCAGCACCTTCGTCTTCATCTCGGTGTTCAGCGCGGTCGCGGCATCGGCGTAGTCGACCTGGTTGGTGAACTGGCCGAAGGCGATGAGGCCGGGCGCGTCGCGCAGGGCGGTGCCGTTGATGGCGGGGCCGACCTGCACGGATACGCGCGCCTTGGCCAGTCCGGGCACGGTCACCCGCATGAGGCCGCTCTGTGTGGCGCCGGCGGTTCCGGTCAGCGTCACGGCGTAGCTGTAGGGTCCGGTGCCCGCGCGATGCCCGTACTGTTTGCCGGCTGCTCCGGGGTCGGCGGCGATCGCCTTGTACAGCGTGGCGACATTCACGGCGTTCTTCTCGATCGCGGGAACGATCTTCGGTTCGTACGTCTCGGCCGCGTACTTCGCGGGGTCGAACTTGGGCCTGCCACCTGCCCTGGCCTCGCTGTCGGAACGGTAGGTGGTCGTGGCTCCGATGGCGATGACGAGGAGCAGGAGAGCGATGAGGGAACCGCGGCCCAGCGTCAGCCGGCCACGCCGGCCCGCCGTGTCCCTTCCCGTTTGTGTCAGGTCTGCTGTGGTCATGGCGTCCTTTGCTTTCCGCGTGTCCCGAGGTCGCGAGCGGCCGCGAGACGCCGATGCCAGCGCGCCACGGCACTGCGGCGCCGGGTGCCGCCCCAGCCGGGTGTAAAGGTGGACCGCAGGTCGTCGTCGGCGCGCTTCTCCAGCTCACCGATCGTCCACAGGCCGAGTCCGACTCCCGCCAGCTGTGCGGTTCCCGCGGCGGAGAGTTCGTGGTGCCCGGCACGGGCCACGGTCACGTCGGAGACGTCGGCCTGCAACTGCATCAGCGCGTCGCTGCGGCTCAGGCCACCGTCGGCGACGACCTGCCGGGGACCGGGCAGCGCGGCAAGGACGTCGCCCACCTGGAAGGCGACCGATTCCAGCGCGGCGCGCGCCAGTTGAGCGCGGCCGGTGCCCAGGTCGAACCCGGCGAGGACGGGCACGGCCCGGGCATCCCACCAGGGCGCTCCGACACCGCCGAAGGCGGGCACCAGTGTCACGTCGCCCGCGTCCGCGTCGGCTGCGAGCCGGATGAGCTGTTCCGGCTCGGCGCCGAGCAGTTCGGCCAGCCAGGTGAGGGTGCGTCCGGTGGAGCGGACGTTCGCCTCGTGGGCGTAGGTCGGCCGGCCGGTGGACCAGGCGATGGTGCTGCACACGTGTTCCGCCGGTGCGGGTGAGTCCGCCACCGTCATGACGGAGGATCCGGTGCCATAGGTGACTTTCACGGTCCCGGGACGCCAGCCGGCATGGGCGAACAGTGCGGCGTGCGAGTCGCCCATCACCGCCTGCACCGGGGTGCCGTCGGTCAGAGGATCCAGTCCGCGCAGCACTCCGAACGGCCCGGTGGAGGACACGATCCTGCTCAACGCCGCCCGCGGGATGTCGAACAGGCCGAGCAGTTCGTCGTCCCAGTCACCCGTGGCGAGGTTCAGCAACTGCGTCCGGGAGGCGTTGCCGACCTCAGTGACCGACTCCCCCGTGAGCGCGTGCAGGAGGTACGCGTCCACGGTGCCCAGACGCAGGGCGCCGGCCTTGCTGCGCGCACGGGTGGGGTCGTGCCGGTCGAGCAGGGCGGCCATCTTCAGGGCGGAGAACATCGGGTCGAGCGGGAGACCGGTGCGGCGACGGATCTCCTCGCTCATGCCCGCGCCGGCGAGGCGGGCCGCCCGTTCCGCCCCGCGCTGGTCCTGCCAGCTGACGAGGGGCGCGACAGGCATTCCGGTCGCCGCCTCCCACAGGACGACTGATTCACGCTGCGTGCTCAGGGCCACACCGACCACGGCGTGCGGGGCGGTGTCCCGCACGCAGTCGGCGACGGCGGTGCGCACACTGTCGAGCAGCGCCGATGCGTCCTGTTCCACCAGACCGGGGCCTGGGTGGTACTGGCGCAGGGGCGCGTCCGCCCGTGAAACGATGTCGCCGGACGCGTCGAGAAGCAGCGCCTTGGTGGAACTGGTGCCCTGGTCGATGGCGAGAAGGTGCGGCTTCATCACACCCGCCCCAGAGCCTCACGGGCGGCACCGGCGATGCCGTCGGCCGTCAGGCCGAAGTGGTCGAGCAGGAAGGCCGCGCTGCCGGTCGGGGCGAAGGCGGGCACGCCCAGCATCCGCACCGCGACGGGGTGGTTCTCGGCGACGACCTTGGCGACAGCGGCCCCCAGGCCGCCGGAGAGCAGCCCTTCCTCCGCGGTGACGATGGCAGTGGTCTCCCGGGCGGCGGCCACCACGGCGGCCACGTCGAGCGGCTCGACGAAGGTCATGTTGAGAACGCGGGCGGAGATGCCTTCCTGCCCGAGGAGGCCGGCGGCATCGAGCGCGCGCGAGACCATCGTGCCCACCGCGATCAGGGTGACATCGCTGCCCTCGGCGAGCCGTACGGACCGGCCGGCTTCGAACGGTGCGTCGTCGGGGGTGACGGCAGGCACCTTGAACCGGGGCACGCGGATGTACGTCGGTCTGCCCGACGCGGCGGCCCAGCGCACGGCGCTGCGGGTCTGCGACGGATCCGCCGGCACGATGATCTCCAGTCCCGGGATCGCACGCATCCAGGACAGGTCTTCGATGGAGTGGTGAGTGGGGCCCAGCTCTCCGTAAGCCATGCCGGGGCTCTGACCGCAGAGGACGACGTGACGGTGGGTGTATGCGACGTCGGCCTTGATCTGTTCCAGGGCACGGCCGGTGAGGAACGGTGCCGCCGCGGATGCGAAGGGAATGAACCCGGCGTTGGCGAGACCGGCCGACACGCCGACCAGGTCCTGCTCGGCGATGCCCACGTTGATCAGGCGGGCGGGGAACTCCTCGCGGAACTTGACGAGGTTGCTGGAGCCCACGGAGTCGTTGCACACCGCCACGATCCGCTCGTCGGCGCGGGCCAGCGCGGAGAGCTCGTCGGCGAAGTCCGCCCGGCAGTCGAACGTGGGGGCCTCGGCGGCCACAGAGCTCATCGGTTCAGCTCCTCGAGCGCGAAACGCACCTGTTCATCGGTGGGCACCTTGTGGTGCCATTCGACGCGGTCTTCCATGAACGACACGCCCTTGCCCTTGACCGTGTTGGCGATCACCGCGACCGGGCGTCCCGTGGTCGACGGCGCGTACGCCTCCTTGATCGCCCGGTGGTCGTGCCCGTCGATGACCCGTACCTCCCACCCGAAGCCCGCCCACTTCGCGTCCAGCGGCTCCAGGGACTTGGTGTCTTCCGTACGCGCGCCCTGCTGCAGCCGGTTACGGTCCACGACGGCCGTCAGGTTGGCCAGTTCGTAGTGGGCTGCCGTCATGGCGGCCTCCCAGTTGCTGCCTTCCTGTATCTCTCCGTCGCCGAGCACGACGATGGTCCGCCACGTCTCACCACGCAGCCGCGTTCCGAGCGCCATGCCGGTGGCGACGGGCAAGCCATGTCCGAGCGGGCCGGTGTTGGTCTCCACGCCGGGGACCTTGAGGCGTGCGGGGTGGCCGTTGAGCGGCGACAGGGGGGCCATGAACTCACCCAGCCGGGCTCGTGAGAAGAAGCCGCAGGAGGCCAGCGTCGAGTACAGAGCCGCGGCGCAGTGCCCCTTGCTGAGCACGAATCGGTCGCGCTGGGGATTGCCGGGATCGGTGGGGTGCATCCGCAGGGTCCCCCAAAGAGCCGTGACCAGCAGGTCGGTGACGGACAGGTCGCCGCCCACGTGGCCCATGCCGGCCGACTGAATGGTGGTGAGGATGCCGCGCCGGACGGAGGTCGAGATCTCGGCGAGATCCGCGGCGGCCTCGGTGGGTGATGCCGCGCGCAGTCGCGCGCTGCGGTGGTGATAGATCCCGGCAGCGGTCTCGTCGGCCTGCAGCGGCGCGGCGGTCCCCAGAGTGGCGGTCACACGGACTCACTTTCTGCGAGGGCGCGGAACAGCGCCCTCTTCGCGATGCGCTGCGCTCCCAGGGCGTCCTGCGCGGACTGGGCGGCGGCCAGCTCGTCCCGGTCGAGGTAGGCCAGCGCCTGGTGGAAGGCACGCATGGTGCGGATACCGGTGCGTGCGGCCTCGACCGGGTCCTCGCGGAACGGGAACTGGTCGAGTTGCCAGACGCCCTGCCAGCCGGCGTCGTGCAGCGCGAAGAAGAACTCGAAGGTCTCCAGGAGATGCACCGAGCCGACGACCATGTCGTCGTCCCAGCCACGGAAGTTGTCGTTGACGTCGATCGCGAACAGCTTGTCGCGGGCGATCGCCAGCCGGGCGGACTCAGCCGGGGTCTCGCCGCCGTACAGGGAGTGGCCGAAGTCCAGCAGGACGCCGACGTTGTCCACGCCCATGTCCTGGATCGCGAGCAGGGTGCGCGCGACGGAGGAGAAGACCATCCGGTTGCGAGGCTCGCGCGGCTTGTACTCGATCGCGAACTTCAGGTCGGGGAAGGACTGGGCGAGTTCGCGCAGCGCGTCGACCGACTTGGTCCACAGGTCGGTGTAGTCGGCCTGGAAGGGATAGTCGTAGCCGTCCTGCCCGGGCCAGACCTTGACGTAGTCCACGCCGAGCTCGCGGCCGACCTCGGCCGAGGCCGCGACCAGGTCGATGGCCTGCCTGCGGACAGCGGGGTCGGGGTTGGTGAATCCGCCCTTGGCGAACTTGCCGGTGTAGAACTCCGGCGTCACGGCGATGGCCCGCAGGTTCTGCTCGGCCAGGGCCTCGCGCACCTCGGCGGTGCTGATGTCACCGGGTGGGAAGGGCCAGTTCAGGTCGAGGACGGACAGGTCACCGACCGCTCCGGCCAGCTTGATGGCGTCCAGGATGGTGCGCGGTTCACCGTATCCGTCCGTGGCGTAGCGGTCGACGTAGGTCGCGAAGTGCCAGACACCGGCGCCGTAGACCGGCTCGTCCCGCGGCTCATGAATGTCTATGCGTGGTTGAGTCGACATGCGGGTCAAGTTACGAACGGGAGTCCGGCACGTCAACCCCTGCAACACCGGCGTCTCACGGCACGACCTACCCCGGCCCGGGCTCGGGCACCACCTCCCGACCGGGCACCTTCGAGCCCGCCAAGAACTTTCGTCCGACCCGTTGACATGGCCACGAAGCGCTCACAGAATCCATGACTGTCGACTCGACCCTGAATAAACATTCGTACGCTCGTCGGGTGATCCGATCGTGACCCACAGAGCCAGGAGACATCCATGGGTATCGGACGCTGCGGAATGATCCAGGAACCGGCTCCACCCTGACTGCCACAGCCACCTCGAGCACAGTGAGCACAGGCATGCCATCAGCCCGGACGCATCAGACGCGCGCGGGCACCACGCTCCACCGATCTCAGGCAGAAGTCCCGGGTCATCATCGCGAACGGTCTCGCCGGCGCCGGGCAGTGCGTTCGTGACCGTGCGCGTGAGACTGAGCCATGTCCACGGAGGTCCACGGGTCATGGCGCCTTCGTCGGCGCCGCAAGCACCCGTTGTCCGGCACGGCAAACCGGCCAGGACGACCGTCCGTCTCACGGTACTTGAGCGGATGGTGCCCTCGTCAGCAGACGCCAGGCAATGGCCGAGGAGCCCGGACACCGCCACCGAACCGCAGGTCAACATCGGAAAACACGGTGCCACCGGCCGCAGGTCGTACCGCAAGCCGCGGACCGGCCGACAGCCTGGCGGACGACGCCCACCCCTTGAGGATTCCGCCACGCCCACCTGCAGACCGTCAGGGGCCCACCGCGTCACCGGCATCCTCGGACGACACGAAGGAGACGCATGCACACCCATGGTTCGAGCCACCGCCGACGCCGGCGGCTCTCGACAGCCGCCCTGGTCATCCTTACTGCGGCCCTCCTGCCGACCGCGGCCCACGCAGCGCCCGACACCCCCGTCAACGCTCCCGCCGCAGCGGGAGGGCTGCAACGTCAGCACAAGCCGCGCGTCATCGTGACCACGGACGGCGAAGTCGACGACATGGACTCCTTCATCCGATTCCTCTACTACTCCAACGAGTTCGACACCGCAGGCATCGTCCTCACCAGCTCGAGGTACCACTGGGCCGGAAACGGTGACACGGTCGCGCCGTACCGGTGGACCGGAACCCAATGGGTCAACGACTACATCGACCGGTACGCCAGGATCTACCCCAACCTGCGCAAGCACGCGGACGGTTATCCCACCCCTGCCCGCCTCCGCTCGCTGTACAAGATCGGCAACATCGAGAACGTCAGCGACATGTCCAGGCCCACCGCAGGGTCCGACTTGATCGAGAAGACCCTCCTCGACAACAAACCCGGGCCGCTCTACGTACAGGCATGGGGCGGGCTCAACACCGTCGCCCGCGCACTCAAGTCGATCCAGGAGCAGTACGAGGGCACCGACAAGTGGCCGACCATCCAACGCAAGGTCAGCCACAAGCTGGTGCTCTACAACATCCTCGAACAGGACGCGACCCTGAAGGACTACATCCGGCCCAACTGGCCCGATGTGAAGGTCATAGACAACCAGTCCCAGTTCTGGAGCTTCGCCTACGCATGGAAGCGCTCCGTACCTGAACCCCTCCAGTACGCCCTCCGCACCCCGTACATGGAGAGCAACTTCCTCGATGGACACGGTGCCCTGCTCGAGCAGTACCGCACCTACCGAGACGGCAATCCGACCCCCGGCGACGACGAGAACAACCGCTGGCGTCCGGAGCCCAGCGCGGCAAACCAGAACGTCGGCTACGACATCCACGACTTCATCTCGGAAGGAGACTCCCCGGCGTTCATGGACCTGCTGAACTTCAACGGACTGCGCTCCTCCGAGGACCCGACGTACGGCGGATGGGGCGGCCGCTTCGCATCAAACGCCTCGGGATGGATCGACACCTCCGACGCCAACCCCTACACCGGAAACGCAACCGACCGGAGCTACCCTCAGACCCGCTGGGTCGAGGACATCCAGAACGACTTCGCGGCCCGAGCCGACTGGGGTCGGACCACCTCCTACGCCGACGCCAACCACAACCCCGAGGCCTCCGTAAAGCCCGGCACCGATCTCACAGCCAAACCCGGCTCCAAGATCACCCTGCGGGGCAGCGCCGGCGACCCCGACGGGGACCGCGTGTCGTACAAGTGGTGGCAGTACACCGACGCCGACACCTACGGCGGCGAAGTCACCCTGAACGAGACGGATCGGCCGACCGTCTCCTTCACCGTGCCTGCCGACGCCGCACCGGGATCCACCATCCACATCATCCTCGAGGTGAAGGACAACGGTACCCCTGCGCTCAAGCACTACCAGCGCGTCGTCATCACCGTCTCCCACAGGTAGTTGAGCCACGTTGCCGCGATGCGGCGCCGGGCGATGTCGGCCACGCGGTGACGGACCTGTTCGATCAGCCGGTGCAGGCGTGCCGCCCAGAACGGATGGAGAAGTCGCCGGCGACCAGGTCGGGGTGAACCGTTCGGTACACCCACAACCGCCAACACTCCAACCGCATCGACGAGTTGAGGAAAGGTCATAGCGCCGCCGGTAGAGATCGCATCACTCCTTGACACGTATGTCCGCCCGGTTACCCATCAGCCGACATTCACCCAATGATGAATCGATAGTCAGTCAGGAGGGGTCGTGACACGTTCGTCACTCTGGCATCACCTGCTCCGCACCTCCATGGGCGCACTCGCCGCGCTGCTGCTGGTCGTCCTCGCGCCGCCGACGGCAAGCAGTGCGTCGGCCGGCGACGGTGATCGCTCCGCCAAGCCCCGGACCGTCATCACCACCGACATGGAGCAGGATGACTACGCCTCGCTCATCCGCTACCTGCTTTACACCAACGACCTCGACACCGAGGGCATCATCTACACCAGCAGCCGCTACCACTGGGCAGGCGACGGCAAGGGCACCCTCTTCTTCCTCCCCGGCCGCGAGTACACGACGCCTCAGCCCTTCTGGCGCTGGACGGGTACGCGCACGGTCCAGGACCTCGCTCTGAAGGCCTATACGAAGGTCTATCCCAACTTGAGGGCACACGACCGCGACTACCCAACACCCGCAGAGCTGCACTCCAAGGTCGCTGTCGGCAACATCGACTTCGAGAACTCGATGGACCGGGACACACCGGGCTCCGACCTCATCAAGCATCTGCTGCTCGACGACGATCCACGCCCGGTCTACCTCCAGGCCTGGGGTGGCACCAACACCATCGCGCGGGCGCTCAAGTCGATCGCAGACCAGTACCAGGGCTCGCCCCGCTGGTCACGGATACGCGAGAAGGTCACGCACAAGGCGGTCATACTCGCCAGCGGGTTTCAGGATCTGACCTACGAACAGTACATCGCACCCCAATGGCCTCGGATCCGCGTCGAAAACCTGCAGGCCGGCTACGCCACCTGGGGCTACAACTGCAACCGCGACGGGCAGGGGAACGTCCGCGGGCTGCCTGAGGATCGCCGGTATTTCCAGGGTGCCTGGATCAAGAAGAACATCCAGGTCGGCCCGCTCGGCTCGCTGTACCGCTCATGGCTCGACGGCCAGGCGATGCCCGGCGACCCGCTCGACGTCTTCGGCGACCCGGTCCTGGCCGCAAAGGGCTGGTGTCCGCCGCTGCAGCCCTACGACTTCCTGTCCGAGGGCGACAACGTCGCATACATGTCGCTGTTGCACACCGGGATCGAGGCACCGCAGGATCCGCGTCGCGGCGGCTGGGGTGGCCGTGCCACGAAGGTCTCGACCTCGCCCGAGCTCTGGACGTCGGTGAGCACAGAGAAGGACAGCACCGGCGCAGACGTCCCCGACTACACGACCCTGCGGTGGGCGGGCGCGGCGCAGAACGATTTCGCGGCGCGCATGCAGTGGACGCTGACACCCCGAGGCGGTGACCAAGCGCCTCGGGTCAGCATCCTCGGCCCGGACCAGATCTCGGTTCGCGCGGGCACCCGAGTGACGCTGCGGGGTGTCGGGGCCGATCCCGATCGTGACCACCTCGGCTACAGGTGGTGGCAGTACGGCGAAGAGGGCACATACCCCGGCTCGGTCGGGATCGATGGAGCAGACGGGCGCAGGGCGACAGTGACGGTGCCGTCGGATGCTCAGCGCGGCCAGACGATCTCGCTGATCCTCCAAGTCACCGACGACGGAGCCCACTTCCCTCTTACCCGCTACGCCCGCGTGACCCTGCGCATACGCTGAGCCACAGCGGCGCGCCGATCACGACTGCTCGAAGCGGCGGCACCGAAGGGAACCAGTCGGCCGCGATGGCCACGACCGAGGCGCAGCAGCACTGGGCTCGCAGGCAGCCGTTTCGAAGCGCGGCTCCTCCTTCCAGTTGAGAACTGTTCGCCGGAACCGCATTCCTGATCGTGGCGGCGGCCCTGGCAGCCTGGCTGGTCCCGCAGCGACCAGATGACACGACGGCCGACGGGCATGCGGACCCGCACCTTCTCCAGGGCGGGGATGAACTGGGGACTGCCGCCGGCCTGCCCTGCAGTCAGGACAAGCGTCATCGGCCGGCAGCGACGGTCGGCAGCCAGGTGGACCTGCTGGTCAGTCCGCCGCGGGACCGCCCGAACAGGGCGGCCTTCAGCCGGGCCCGTCGCCTCCACCGTTATCGGCACCCGCAGGGGCGAAGACCGCCACAACGGTCTTCGCCTCCCCGGCGGGATGTCACGATCGTGCCGGCCATGACGACGGGTGACACACGGTGCGGGCGGGCCGCCGCATCACCGGAACGGCCCGTCCTGGCCGGCTAGCGGCGGCCGAGGTAGTGGTCGTGATGCCAGTCACGGTCGTGGTGCCGGCCCCGGCCACGGTCCCAGTCGCCGAAGCGATCACGGTCACGGTCTCGGTCGTGGTCGTGGTGCCAGCCCCGGCCGCGGTCCCAGTCTCCGAAGCGATCACGGTCACGGTCGTGGTGCCGGTCGCCGTACCGGCCATGGCCCCCATCCCGCTCCCCGCCATGGTCGTGGTCGCCCCGGACGGTGTCCGATCGGTAGCCGCTGGAATGACTTCCTGCGTGGTCGCGATCACGGCCACCCCCATCGGCTAGGGCCGGCATCGCGGCCGCCCCGACGAGAGCGCCCGACACCACACACGTGGCGATCAGGCGGAAGGCAGTACGAGAAACAGACATCAAGGCTGTCCCCTCACGTTCGTGCACACCCACCCCGGGCCGGGGCCGGCGTGCCATCCGAAATTCCCGGCTCGATGCCGAGACCCGACACTGTGGCCCCCCGCGCCGTCACCAGATCAACAAACCAACTCGCGTTACAAAATACTGACATATCGGTAACTCTCCCTTGTAGAGGCCACCGAAGCCGGAAGAAGCACCGGCCACCGGCCCACACCCGGCTCCGCACCGCACTGACCAGCACACAAACAGCCGACGGCACACCCACGCCCCTTACCCTCTCAACGCCCCAACTCCCCCGACCGGCCCAACCGGCCCATCCACATCCGTAACAACCAGGGAGCCTCCATTTGGGGGACCCCTGCGCGCCGCCGGAGCATCGGCGAAGACTGCCCTGATCACAGGGGCTTCTTCCCGCCCAGCGTCAGCCGAATTGCGTGCAGTTGATCGGGGGCAGCAGGCCGCCGCCGGACCACAGGGCACATCCGGCTCCCGCCCGGGTCAGTTGCCTGCCGCCCTCCACAAAGACCTCGACGCGGTCGGCGGACCCATAAGGTCCGGTGCTGCTCGGCCGACGGGTCGAAGGCCCACACCCGGCTGTGAAAGCCGGAGCAGACGAGAGCGCGGGCGATCGCCGGCAGGCCGAGGCTGAGGGCGTCACACCCGTCGGTGCGGATGAGCTGCAGCAGGTCGGCGATGACGGCCTCCCAGTCGCCAACCCCGGGGGCCAGTCGGTGCCGCCGATCGGTGCCGCCGCCAGGTTCGCGGGTGAACGAACTCGTCGAACGCGCCGGCGACCGCTCCTCCTCCAGCGTCTCCAGAAAGACCACCCGGTCGTCACCGGGGGGCGCCGGATCCAAGCGGGCCGAGGCCGGAACCCTCGGCATCCGTATGTCACCACAGACGTATTCGCCACCTTGGTCGCCGACTTCGTCAGCTGCCCCGGGGTCGGCGGATCTTGGCCAGGCGGACCGGTTCAGCCGGCGGGGTGCCGACGGGCAGGCTGGACAGCCAGTGGCCGGTGGGTTCCTGGGCGCCTTCGGGCCATTCGGTCAGCAGCGTCACCTCGGGCAGGACGCCGTCCCAGTGGCCGTGTCCGGCGGTGGCGGCGGCCTGGGCCAGGCGGCGGGATCGGAACCCGGCCGGCCGCACCCGTAGCGCCAGAAGGCGCGAGCGCATCACTCCGCGGGAGCCTTCCCGCCAGGTCACCTCGGTGAACGCCTGCCGCCCATGAGCGGCCGCCGGCGCGGCGACCGAGAACGGCTTGTCGCGGTAGCGGGCCTGCGGCTTGCGGCCGTTCCCGGACCACGCCGGGGCGGTGGGCCGCGCGTCGTGCGGGTGGACGGTCACGTCTGGACGGACCGCCACGACATATCCCATGCCCCGCTCGCTCAGGCCGTCGCGGCAGTCGGCGTGCTGCCCGTAACCGGCGTCGGCCACTACCACCGGCGGCACCACACCCCACCCGGCCGGCTCATCGAACGTGTCCGGGGCCAGGCGCCACTTCTCCCGGTGCCCGACCTCCTGCGGTATCCCGGTCTTCTGCCGCCGTGCGGCGTCGCGCGGCCTTGGCCCGCTGATCCTTCCGCGGCACCGACGCGAACACGTCAGCCACGAACAACGCCAACTTCGCCCGTGCACGGTTCACTTCACGTGCGTCCGTCCCCCCGACATGCCCCCAAACAAGCCGCGAGACAGACCTGGCGGAGTCCTACTGGTCGGCGATCCGGCTGGCAAGGATCCGCAAGGCTTGGGAAGACGGGGAGCCGGGTTCAGCTGTATTCACGATCAGCCACTGCTCCGGTTCACCGGGGAAGATGAGAGTCTCATGGTCGAGAGTGACTTCGCCGAGCAGGGGGTGTCGGTAGCGTCTGGTGCCGTGGGCGAACTCCTCCACGTCCTGTGCGGCCCACCATCGACGAAAATCCTCGTCTGCGGCTGACAGCTGATCAATGAGCTCGGCCAGTTGCGGATCGTTCGGATGCCGACCTGCATACAGGTGAAAACCCGTGACGATCATGCGGGCGGCGATGTCCCAGTCAATAAATAGTTCACGTGCGGCGGGGTCGAGAAATATAAATCGCGCCAAGTTGCGTTCGCGAACCGGCATTTCCTCGAAATCGACAAACAACGCGCGAGCCATCCGATTAGCCGCAAGGACGTCCATGCGGCCGTCCACGATCATGGCAGGCGTATCTCGGAGAACCTCAAGCAATGCGTACACGCCCGGACGCACTCGCCGCGAAACAGCCGGCTCGCTCAACCTGACCACGGACTGTGGCCTAGCCAGGTTGAACAGATGTGCACGCTCGGTATCGTCCAGCCGCAGAGCTCGGGCTACCGCCTCCAGCACTGCTTCTGAGGCATTGGCCACCCGCCCGCGTTCCAGACGGATGTAGTAGTCCACGCTCAATCCGGCCGAGAGCGCAACTTCCTCACGACGGAGTCCTGGAACACGGCGACTCGCCCCAACCGTGATCCTGGCCTGCTCAGGTTTCACCCGGGCGCGTCGCGAGCGCAGAAAATCACTCAGCTCTTGGTTGCCACCTGAACCAGAAGGCGCCTTGGCCATATAGCAAGGCTAGCCCTTGAGGTCTCATCCCAGCAAGACGCACAGCGCAAGAATGCGTTCAAATATACTATGCGCCTATCGGTGATAAATGAAGCCTCTGGAGCAGTCTCCGTCAAGAAAAGCAAGGTGGCGCCGCCCATCTGCCGTCAGCCCGGCATGCACGTCGAGTGAAGGTATTTTCCGACCATGCTCCAGGAAGCCAAAAGGGGGGCCCGAGGAAGCCTAAATAGCCCGACATGTTGTAAAGCAAGGCCGCCGAAAACCTCTTCAGAGGAGCAGGTGCCCCCATGTGCTCGGCACCGGTACGCATTCCGCGTCAATTCGTTTTCGGTATCTGCTGGAACCCCGTCCAGGCAGGATGTGGCCATGGTCCCGGACTTGCGGAAATCCGCCGGCTGAGGGTTGTGGACCTGTCACGGCCGGTCAGGTGGATGGCAGCCCGCTGCCTTGAGCGCCCACGCCGGCACGCCCGTTGGACCGCGGACTGCCTCCGTTCAGGGCTCGTTAGCGCGCACATGGCCTCGTCGGCGGCCGGGCTGAAGGTGTAGCGAATGGCTTGTGCTGTCGAGGCTGTGACGGACAATCAACGCGCCCCTTTCGCGTATAGAGCTGGTGGATATCAAAAGGCACTATTGACCTTTGTTTGACCAGCGTGCGCCGACCGACGCGACCTCAGGCGTTATGGCCGCGACTCCGTGCCATGGCTCGACGCTGCCTACAGCCACCTGTAACCGGAAGGACAGAGAACGAGACGCCCACGCGGCCAGCGGTCTCCTCAGAGGGGACCTGCCAGTACCTGGACCAGCGGGCCCTGGCCGAGTGGGGCCTGCTTGACCACTCCGATGTGCCTTTCCGCCTGGTTCTCTGGAATTGCAGGTCAGCACAACACCCGCAGGACACGCAGTCCTGGCGGGCGTCGCAGACCAAGCCGATAAGAACGAGCTCAGAAAGCGAGGAGACTACATGTCTGCCACTTCCGGAACGCCCGCGATCCGTCCGTTCACGTTCGAGTTCCCCGAGGCGGAACTCGAGGACCTGCGTGCGCGTATCAAGGCGACTCGCCTCCCCGAGAAGGAGACCGTCGCCGACCAGTCTCAGGGCACCCAGCTCGCCACCATCAAGGAACTGGCGCGCTATTGGGCGACGGAGTACGACTGGCGCAAGGTCGAGGCGCGGCTGAACGCCTACCGGCAGTTCATCACCGAGATCGACGGGTTGGACATCCACTTTATCCACGTCCGCTCGAAGCACGAGAATGCCATTCCGGTGATCGTCACGCACGGCTGGCCGGGTTCGATCATCGAGCAGCTGAAGATCATCGAGCCGCTCACGAACCCGACCGCCCACGGCGGCAAGGCCTCGGACGCCTTCCATGTGGTGATCCCGTCGATGCCCGGCTACGGTTTCTCCGGCAAGCCGACCTCCAAGGGCTGGGACCCCGAGCACATCGCCAGCGCCTGGGGCGAGCTGATGAAGCGCCTCGGCTACACCAAGTACGTCGCGCAGGGCGGCGACTGGGGCGCGGTCGTCACCGACCTCATGGGCGTGCAGGAGCCCGAGGGCCTGGTCGGCATCCACACCAACATGCCCAAGGTGATTCCGCCCGCCATCGAGCAGGCCGTCATCGCCGGCAACGCCCTGCCGTCCGACGTCGTCCTCGCCAACGACGAGGAGAAGCGCGCCGTCGAGCAGCTCGACTTCGTGTACCGGCACGTCGCCTACGCCTACATGATGGGCTCACGCCCGCAGTCGCTGACCGCGCTCGCGGACTCCCCGGTCGGCCTGGCGGCCTTCCTGCTCGACCACGACAAGGCGAGCCTGGAGCTGATCACCCGGTCCTTCAACGGAGTGAGTGAGGGCCTGACACGGGACGACGTCCTGGACAACATCACGCTCTTCTGGCTGACGAACACAGCGATCTCCGCAGCCCGCCTCTACGCGGAGAACAAGACGCCGTTCTTCGGCGCGAAGGGTGTCAAGCTCCCGGTCGCCGTCAGCGTCTTCCCCGACGAGCTCTACCAGGCCCCGAAGAGCTGGGCGGAGCAGGCGTACCCGAACCTCATCCACTACAACAGGCTCGACAAGGGCGGGCACTTCGCAGCCTGGGAACAGCCGGAGCTCCTCGTCCAGGAGATTCGTGCGGGCTTCCGGTCGCTTCGCTAGATGACCGTGTCCAACCGTCAGCGCATGGCCTCGCGCTGATCGGGGGCCGAGCGGCTCGACTCCGAGCCGCTCGGCCCCCTGGCTACAGGCACCCCGTACCGCCCCTTCCCCGACCCACATGAGGACAACAGCTCGATGACCAGACTGCTCCGGCTGTAGTACGTGTCCCCGTCGCGCCACGCCTCCAGGGCGAAGTACGCGAGGATCGCACGCCCGTGGCGGCCCTCGGAACAGAGCAGAAGCAGAGTGCCGCCCCGCGCGGGCACGTCGGTGTCGGCGACACGGGCGGCCGGCGCCTTGATGGGGACGGCGGGCTGGGTCATTTCGACTTGTCGATAGCCTTCGTCCTCATGACGCGCGCTTGGATCCTGCCGACGCTGCTGGTGCTCTGTGGCTCAGCCCTGGCGGCTGGGTTGATCGTCAGCGGGGCCCCCGGCGCAGCCGGAGCCTTCCTGCTGGTCTTTGTGCTGCTCGCAGGCGTGAACTCGCCTCTGGTATTCCCGAGGTCGATCGGCGCGCTGGAGGCACAACGCCGCAGCGCGGTCGACGGCCGGCCTGTCGTCTTCTGGCGACCGGGCTGCGCGTACTGCATGCGACTGCGCATCCGGCTGGGCCGCAGCGCCCGCCAGGTGCACTGGGTCGACATCTGGCGTGACCCGGCTGGAGCCGCAGCAGTGAGGGCAGCCAACGACGGCAACGAGACCGTGCCGACCGTCATCGTGGCGGGCCGGCCGCACACCAACCCCGATCCTGCATGGGTACGCGAGCAACTCTCCCGTTCCGCATGATCGGGACGCAGCCGAGGTTGAAAACAAGCTGACCGTCTGGGGAGCGATGACCAGTGACGGCAGATTGGTCAGCGCCACGAGACGTTGAGCGGCAGATCTCGGTGGAAGACCGCCATAGCCCGGCCCGGGCCGTTGTAGTCGTCGACGATCTTCGTGTCGAAGCCGAGGCTGCGATGGAAGGCGATGGAACCGGTGTTCTCGATGGACGTGATCGCCTTCAACTGCCGTGCACCGTGACATTCCGCGGCTTCGGCGAACGCCGTATACAGGCGACGCCCGAGACCAGTGCCACGGGCGTCGTCCCGCGTGGCGATCAGATGCACGTAGCCGGTGCGGTCCGGGGTGACGAACCCGAAGACGTACCCACGGATTCCGTCCTCGGCTCGGGCAACCAAGCAGGTGGAACCGAACTCCTGCACCAGTGCCAGAAGGTGCAGCGACCGAAGGTCGCGTCCGCCCCAGTAACGGGGGTGATCAGTCAGGACCTGGTGGAAGTCGGCCACACCGGCCGGTGCGATGTGCAACCCCATGATGCCAATCATGGCAGGCGCCGTTGTCCGATGCGGCACCGGAGCTCGCCGCCTCGCCAGAGCCGCTCGTACTCGTCGAGGAGTTCCTCGTCGTCGGCGGCGTTCCGGCGGTTTTCGACCCCCGCCTCGGCGAGTGAACCGAAGACGTCGAGTCTGTCGGCAGGGAAGGAACCATCCTCTTCGTAGAGGGCGGCCGGCGGTGCGGCGGCCGGGTCATCGTGGTCGCAGACTCGGCACAGCACGGTTTCCCTGGAGCCGGTGCCGCCCTTGTTGTTGCGCCAGCTGTGGGGACAGCAGGCGAGCAGTATCGTCCGCTGGGTGCAGCTGGGGCAGGGTGGTGTTTCTTCGACGTTGAGGACGATCTCTTCCAAGTCGTGCGGCTCGCCTGTACTGGCTTCCTCGCTCACGCCACCCCGTGCCACGCCTCCGGGCCAAAGGATCCCTTGATGTCTGAGGCGATGGCAGCGGCGTTCACCAGCGAGGGAAGCTGGTAGACGATGGTCTTCTGCGGGCCGCGCACCGCGAGTTGAACGGGATTCTGGCCGGGGTGGGCACCCATGATGCGTTTGAGTTCGTTGATGCACAACTCGTTGATGCGGTGATACGGCAGCCGAAGCTGGACGGGGGCCGCGCGGTCGCGTTCGGCGGAGGCCACGTCGAGGACCTGCAGTTCCTGCCCGAAGATGCTGATGGCGCCGTCGCGGTCGTTGACGCGGCCTTGCACGGTGATGACGCTGTCCTCCACCAGGGCGGCGGCGGCCATCTGGTAGGTGGCGGGGAAGAAGAGGACCTCGATTGCTCCGTCACGGTCGGCGAGGTTGACGATGGCCCAGGCGTTGCCTTGTTTGGTCATCTTGGGCTGGACGCTGGTGATCAGGCCGGAGAGGCGGACCACGCCTTCGGTGCGCCCTGAGGCCAGCAGGTCCACGATGGTGGTGTCGCGGTTGTTGGACAGGATGTGCTCGGTGCCGTCCAGCGGGTGTGCGGAGACGTACATGCCGAGCATCTCGCGTTCGATGGACAGCAGTTGCTTGCGGGGCCATTCGTCGTCGCTGACCGGCACGTCCAGGCTGAAGCTGTCGTCGCCGGCCGCATCGCCGAGGCTGGCGAAGAGATCGTCCTGTCCGTAGGCGGCTGCCTTCTTGAGCGGGACGACTGCGTCGATGGCGCTCTCGTGGGCGGCGGACAGTCCCTTGCGGGTGTGTCCGAGGGAGTCGAAGGCGCCGGATCTGATGAGGGATTCCACGGCCCGCTTGTTCAGCGCGGGCAGGTCGACCTTGTTGAGGAAGTCAGAGAACGAAGTGAAGTTCCCCCTGGACTTGCGGGCCGCGATGATCGATTCGATGACGTTGTCGCCCACGTTGCGCACGGACAGCAGTCCGAAGCGGACGTCGTCGCCCACGGCCGCGAACTCGGCGAGCGACTCGTTCACATCCGGCGCGAGGACGGTGACGCCGAGCTTGCGGGCATCGGCGAGGTAGATGCCGGCCTTGTCCTTGTCGTCACCGACAGAGGTGAGCAGGGCCGCCATGTACTCGGCCGGGTAGTTGGCCTTGAGGTAGGCCGTCCAGTAGGAGACGAGTCCGTAGCCTGCGGTGTGGGACTTGTTGAACGCGTAGCCGGAGAACGGGAGCATGACGTCCCAGATCGCCTTGATGGACTCTTCCGAGTAGCCGTTGTCGGTCATGCCGTCGTGGAACTTCTGCCACTCGGCGGCCAGTACCTCGGGCTTCTTCTTGCCCATCGCGCGGCGCAGCATGTCGGCGCCGCCGAGCGTGTAGCCGGCCAAGGTCCGGGCGATGGCCATGATCTGCTCTTGGAAGATGAGCAGGTGGTGAGTGGAGCCCAGGATCGGGTCCAGGACTTTCTTCAGCTCGGGGTGGATCGGGTCCGGGTCCTGCTTGCCGTTCTGCCGCAGTGCGTAGTTGGTGTGCGCGTTGGCGGCCATCGGACCGGGCCGGTACAGGGCGAGGGCGGCCGCGATGTCTTCGAAGCGGGAGGGCTCCATCAGCTTCAGCAGCGCGCGCATGCCGCCGCCGTCGAGCTGGAACACGCCGAACGTGTCGCCGCGGCCCAGGAGTTCAAAGGTCTTCTTGTCATCCAGCGGGATCACGGTGACGCTGGTGTCCCCGTTGCCCGGGTCGACGGTGGCCAGCTTGACGCCGCGGTTCTCGCGGATGTTCGTCAGCGCATGGTCGATCACGCCCAGGTTGCGCAGGCCCAGGAAGTCCATCTTGACCAGCCCCATGTTTTCGCAGCTGGGGTAGTCAAAGCCGGTGATCTTGACGCCGTCCTTGGCACGCATGTGCAGCGGGATGCGCTCGGTCAGCTTCGTCTTGGACAGGATGACCGCGGCCGCGTGCACACCGGTGCCGCGGGTCAGGCCTTCGACACCCCTGGCGGTGTCGATGACCTTCTTCACCTCCGGCTCGTTCTCGTACATCGTCCGGATTTCGCCGGCCTCGCCGTAGCGTGGGTGCGCGGAGTCGAAGATGCCGTCCAGCGGGATCGACTTGCCCATGATGTCCGGCGGGAGCGCCTTGGTGATGCGCTCGCCGTGCTGGAAGGGGTAGCCGAGGATGCGGGACGAGTCCTTGATCGCGTTCTTGGCTTTGATCTTACCGAAGGTGTTGACCATGGCGGTGTACTCGTCGCCGTACTTCTCGGTGACGTAGCGGACCATGGCGTCGCGCCGGCGGTCGTCGAAGTCGAGGTCGACATCCGGCGGGTTGATGCGCTCAGGGTTCAAAAAGCGTTCGAAGAGCAGGCCGTGTTCGAGCGGGCACAGCTCGGTGATGCGCGTCGCGTACGCGACGATCGAGCCGGTGGCCGACCCGCGGCCGGGCCCGACCGGGATTTGGTTGTCGCGGGCGTGGCGGCAGATGTCGGCAACCACGAGGAAGTAGGAGGAGAAGCCCATGGGGCCGATGACCGTCATCTCGGTCTCGAAGCGCTCCACGACCTCGGCCGGGATCGGGTCGCCGTAGCGCATGGCCAGACCCTTGAGGCATTCCTTGCGCAGCCAGGACTCCTGCGTCTCCCCCTCCGGCACGTCCGGGTACTGCGGCATCTCGTCGACGTTCTCGAAGACGGAGCCGTAGGACTCGATGCGCTCGGCGATCAGGAGGGTGTTGTCGCAGGCCTCCGGCAGCTCCGCGAACAGCTCCCGCATCTCGACGGCGGTCTTGAGGTAATAGCCGCTGCCCTGGAACCGGAACCGCTTCGGGTCGTCCTTGTTCTTGCCTACCCCGATGCACAGCAGGTTGTCATGCGCATCGGCCTGGTCCTCGTGCACATAGTGCGCGTCGTTCGTGGCCAGCAGCGGAATGTTCAGATCCCTGCCCAGCCGCAACAGCCCGTCGCGGACGTCCTTCTCGATGGACAGCCCATGGTCCATCAGCTCCAGGAAGTAACTTTCCTTGCCGAAGATGTCCTGGTAGGCGGCAGCGACTTCACGGGCCTCGTCGTACTGGTTCAGCCGCAGCCGCGTCTGGATCGCGCCGGACGGGCAGCCCGTCGTGGCGATGATGCCGCTTGCGTGCTCACTGATCAGCTCCATGTCCATCCGCGGCTTGCCTGCGGGGAACTGACCGGTGTAACTGGCCTCGGTCGACAGGTAGAAGAGGTTCTTCAGACCCTGGACGTTCTGCGCCCACATCGTCATGTGCGTGAACCGGCCACCGCCGGAGACGTCCTTCGAGCCCTCACCGTCGTCCGACATGGCCCGCTGGCCGCCCGGACCCCAGAACTCCTGCTTGCGGTTCCGGCGCGAGGACGGCGCGACGTAGGCCTCGATACCGATGATCGGCTTGACGCCGTCGACACCCTTGGACACCTGATGGAACTCGTACGCACCGAACATGTTGCCGTGGTCGCTCATGGCGACGGCCGGCATGCCCTGACGCTCGACTTCGGCGAACATCGGCTTGAGCTTCTGCGCGCCGTCAAGCATCGAGTATTCGGTGTGATTGTGCAGGTGAACAAAGGAATCCGTCACCGGGAGGGCACCTCCGGAGCATTCGCGGGAAGGACTTCACCCTAGCCCCCGAACGATGATCGGATCCGGCCCTGAAACGACCTCAAAGCCGTCTCGGCCAAGCCCTTCCCGGGTGACCTCGCACTCTCCCGGAACGAAGTCGAAACGCTCATCGGCGTGGCGCCCCGTCGCGTGTCGACGGCGATCTTCAGGAACCCGAGACAGCCCGAAATGCCTCAGTCAGTGAGCGTTGCGCGGATGCCATCAGCATCTCGTGAGAGTGGCCGATTTCAGCGGTCATGCCCGTTCCCGGAACACAGCCGGGTGCAAGAACAGACCGGCTCGTCGCCCAGCCCGGCAACAGACGCCCTTGAACCAGCTCACGCGCGTGGCGACGGCAGCGTTGAACATGACGCTTTCGCGGGCGAGGAAGGCGGAGCGGGCGTTTCCGTCGACGAAGGGATGGCCCACCGGATCAGCCGGTACGAGCGCGTCGCGGAAGTCAGCGTGGCCGAGTTCGGCGCCCGTCAGGACGACGAGGTGCCCAAACCTGGGAGAGGAGCCGTCCGCGGCCTGCGTGAGGCCGATTCAGCGGCCCGGGCGCCACATGGTGGTGACAACGTGGCCGGTGGCGATGCCGATCTGGTCCTGGGCAGTGAAGGCGGCGCTCTCGTACCGCTGGAGATTCGCCGGATTGGACGACTCCAGGTATGCGGGGCACCGAGGGCGTCGATGCGGGCGAGGCTCTCTGCCAGCAGGGCCATGCCGAGTCCCTTGCCCCGGGAGTGGTCGTGGACGCCGAGGAGCGTGAGATAGAAGTGCCGCTGCCTTGGGCGTACGGCCTCGAACTGGTCGCACAACGTCAGGATGGCCTCGGCCGCCTCCTGGTCGGCGGCCTGCCGCAGATGGTTCCCGAGGCTGCCTGCTTCTTCAGGGGTGAGTTCCTCTCCCCCGGGGGAATCCATACGGCCGCGGCCTCGACGTTCTCGCTGACGAGCAGCCACCGGTAGCGCAGCGCCGACGTCGCGTACAGCCGCCACATGGCCGCCGCCTGGACCGTGCACCGTTCGATGTCGGGAAAGGCTGGGCCCCAGAGCGGGTCGCGGAAGAAGGCGGTGGTCAGCGTCTAGACGACGGCGTCGATGTCTGCGGACGTCGCGACGCGCGTGGGGACGGGGCGCTGCGTGGTGGTCATCCGTCGGTCCGTTCCAGAAGGGCGAGGGCCGTTTCGGCGGCGGCGAGGTCCTGGGGACCGATACCGATGAGCTTGGCCACCGTGATGTCCTCCGGGTTGCGGCGTCCGGGAATCCGGTCGGCCAGGACCTCGCCGATCTCGCCGTCGACGCGGTCGTCGGTCACCTCTCCACGGGCGATGGCGGCGTGGATGTCTCCGTAGCGGAGACTGAGTTCCCGGCTGTCGACGAAGACCTTGGTGGCGCGACGCAGGCAGGCGCCGTCGAGTTCTCGCTCGGCCGGGTCGTCGGCGCCGAGTGCGGTGACGTGCTGCCCGGGGCGAAGCCAGGGGCCGAACAGGACGGGGGTGGGGCTGGCGGTCGCGGTGACGACGATGTCGGACTGCCGCACGGCCTGCTCCGGGTCCGCGGCGGCGGTGACCTCGGTGTGCGGCAGGTCGTGGCCCAGGCGGGCGGCCAGGGCGGTCGCCCGGCCGTGGTGCCGGCCCAAGACGCCGATCTGCCGGATCGGGCGCACGAGAGTGAGTGCGTGAGCCTGCAGTTCGGCCTGTCTGCCGGTTCCCAGGACGGTGGCGTGCGCCGCGTCCGGACGGGCCAGGGCCCGGGCGCATACGGCTCCCACCGCGGCCGTGCGGAGGTCGGAGAGGTGGTGCTCGTCCTCCAGTACGGCGGTGACGGCGCCGGTCATCGCGTCGAAGAGCGCCACGAAGCCGCCGCCTTCGGGCAGGCCGCGAGTCCGGTCGCCGGGGAACCAGTTGGCAATCTTGACGAGGAACTGGCGTCCTCCGGGCAGCCAGGCCGCCTTGATGTGGGAGTCTCCGCCGCCGGACAAGGGAAGCACCACGGCCGGAGGTGGGGCGCCATCGGTGGTGCTGAACGCCGTGAGGGCTTCGGTCGCCGGCTCAACCAGGTCGGTGAGGTCCACAGCGGCGCGGATCCGGTCAGCCGTGTAGAGGGGAAAGTTCGGCATGGGAGAGGTCCTCATTCGGGCAGGGTGTCCAGGGTTCCCCGGGCCACCATGGTCACTTCGCCGCCGACCCGGACGCTGCGCAGGTCTTCGGGACGTCCCTGTGGGAGGACGGTGAGCAGACTCGGGCGGCCGGTGAAGCGACCCTGCCGCAGCACGAATTCCTCCTCGACGGGCACGATGTGGTGCTTGGCCAGATAGGCGCCGACGCAGCCGGCCGCGCTGCCGGTCGCAACGTCCTCCAGGACGCCGTCGTTGTTCCAGTGGCGGCCTTCCAGGACGTCGACGTCGACCAGGTAGGCGAACTGCGCACCGTGACGCGCGATCAGGTGCGCGAAATCGCTGCGGACGATCTTGGCCTCGGCCAGACCTCCCACCACCGGGACGACGAGGTAGCGCAGTCCGGTGGAGACGACTTCCAGGGGAAGATCGGCGAGTGCCTGCTCGGACAGGCACAGGGCCTCGGCGACCTCCGGCCTGCTCTGCGCCGGCACAGTCGCGAGGAACTCCGGCTTCCCCTGGTCCAGCTCCGCGTGGTACCCGGCAGCGGTACGGCGGGTGGTCACCGCGACGGTCTTGTCGGGCAGGTGCAACCGCCAGCGCCGCATGCCGGAATCCCCGGCGCGCTCGTGCAGGACGGCTGCCGCGCCAAGGACGGGGTGCCCGGCGAAGTCCAGCTCCTCGAAGAGGTCGAAGACCCGGGCCACGACCTCTCCCGCCTCGCCCGAGCCGCTCAGGAAGATCGCCTCGAAGTGCCGGAGCTCCTGGGTGATCGCGAGCATCTGCTCGGAGGACAGGCCCGGGTTCTCGGGAAAGACGGCGAGGCTGTTGCCGGTGAACGCCTTGGCGGCAAACACATCGACATGTCGATAGCTCAGAGGCATGTGAATTCCCGTGGCCGGTGCAATGGTGGCTGGTTACGGCTCGACGCTAGGCGGAACCGGCCGCCCGGTCATGGGCCAATCCCGGTATAGCGGACTACATGAATCGCACTGCGCGGTACGTCCCGGCGTCGGAGTTCCCCCGCCTGCTCGGTGACTGGCGCATCGGCGACGGCCCGCTCGCCAAGCAGTTGGCCGATGCCGTGGAAAGAGCGATCCGCGACGGCCGACTGCCGCTGGGGGTGCGGCTTCCTGCCGAACGCCTCCCCGCCGGCGAGCCCGGGCTTGCGAGGGGCACCGTGGCAGCGGGCTACCAGATCCTGCGAGCCGAACAGTTGATCACCACCCGGGCCGGCTCCGGCGGCACCACCTCCCTGCCGCCCCGGCTGCACGATCACCTTTCGCCATGGGCCAGTGACCTGGGCCAGGCGGGCGAAGCGGCGCGGCGCTGGACCTGACCACGGCGGCGCTCGCGGCGCCGTTCGACTCTGCTCGTCGTACTCGCGCCCCCGCGAAATGCCCCCGCAGCCGTTCGGGATACGGGCCGAATCCACCTGCCGACAGGGGTGGATCGACGAACTCCCACTGCTCATCGGTCAGTTCAGTTGCACACGACTGCCCTCGGCAGTCCTGCAGGATCGAGACCGGGACCCAGAACCCGATGCTGATCACAACCCAAGGCACTCCCCGAGCAGAACAAGCAGAAGAGCGATCAATCAGGCGTTATTCGCAGCGCCTGTGGCTCGCCCCGGTGGCCCGCCCCAGTGTTCCGCCAGAACCACGGTACGTGCGCGGAGACCGCCTGGAACAACGTCTTCCGTGTCATGCGCTCTCCGGACCACCACCTGGGAGACCTTGGTGAAACGTAACGACTCGTGTACTGACGGCCCTGGCCCTGACCACCGCGCTCGCGACGGCCGGAACCCTCACCAGCCTGGCGGACAACAAACAACACCGCGTAGAACCTGACCACTTGGGCCATGGCGCCGCAGAAGTCCCTGACGGCGCAGACACCCGAACAGGACGCGTACAACAAGGAACACGGGCGGCCCCTGCCCACCCCGGAGCTCCTCCAGCCAACACTCGACTCCACGCTGGGGACGTATCAAGCCAAGCCGAAGAACTCCCTGCGAGGCGACTACCGGTGCGGAGCCTCTGACGTCCTCGCCGACCTCTCCAAGAGATGGATCAAGGAGTTCGAGGAGCGGTTCCACGAAGCCTTCGGATACGACCCGCTGAGCATCCACATCTCCGGCGGCTCCTACCGGCACTACGCCTTCCTCGACTCTGTCGGATTCATCGTCAACAAGAAGAATCCGATCGACAAGCTCTCCTTCGACCAGCTCGACGCCGCCCTGTCCACCACCCGTAACCGGGGCGGCGCCGCCGTCACCACCTGGGGAGACCTCGGTGCGACCGGGGAGTGGGCCGACAAACCGGTCCATATCGTCGGCCTGCAGCCGTGGAACGGATTCGAGGAGTTCGTCCGCCAACGGGTGCTCAGTCACGACGGCAGGCGTGGCCAGTGGCGCCCCGGGGCAGCCGACGGCTCCACGCCCGCCGACCCCGCGGTTCGCTGGGAGAAGACCGTCTTCCCGATCGCCAAGGATGTCGCGGACGACCCCTATGCCATCGGCTACACCGGTATGGCCTATGTCGACCAGGCGGTCAAGGTCATCTCGCTCAGCGATCACACCGACGACCCGGCCTACGCTCCCACGTACGAGAGTGTCGCGGCGGCCGTGTACCCGCTCAGCCGAGTCACCTACCTCAATGTCAACAAGCGCCCCGGCAAACCGCTGGACCCGGTCCTGGAGGAACTGCTCCGGTTCATCCTCAGCAAGCAGGGCCAGCAGGTGGTCGGCGGACAGGAGGTCTACATGCCGCTGCGCTCCAGCCAGACGGCGCCCTGCCTGAAGGCGCTCGACACCGCCCCCTGACGAGATCCGCAACGGCTTCGCCCGCATCCATGTCGTCATGGGTCTCGAAGGCGACCGTGCGATCGCCGGGTACCTCCACGAGGCCGGCCCACATCGGCACACGCTTCGCCCGCGACTACGTCATCCCGTCGGCCGGCCCACCCATCGCTGCCAGGCCGCCCCCGTCGGGGGGCGGCCTTCGCCGTACCCGCCACCAGTGCCGACAGCGGTTACCGTCCGGGGCCGGGCTCGTCGGTGGCCACGGTCCGCAGCGACTGACCTGTTCGCCCGAAACCCGGTCCCGAGGCGGTCGAAGACCTCCTCGACCAGTGGAACGACTCTGCGCTGCGAAAGCGGGCGCAGCGTCGGCGGGTCGCGTCTCGTTGCCGGTCAAGGGTGTCTGCCATGCTCGTCGGCCTGCTCGTCAGGCAGCCAGTACAGGGCGAACCAGAGTTCCATGCGAACCCCAGGGTCCTGCAGGTCGACGTCGAGGAGTTCGGCGACCCGCGTGAGGCGGTGGCGCACGGTGTTGCGGTGGACCTGCAGAGCTGCGGCGGTGCGGTCCCAGCTGCCGTGCAGGTTCAGCCAGGTCCGCAGGGTGTCCAAGAGGACGGTGGCGCCCGGCGCACCCACCCGGTCCAGCGGGGCGAAGCGGGTCCGGGCGAGTTCTTGTGCGTCGGCAGGCGCAACGATCGCATGCATGCTGAGCGCGTCCGGGGAGTGCACGACGACGGGGGTCTCGGCGGCGATCGCGCGCTGCAGGGCGCGTTCGGCCTGCCGCTCGGCTTGTGGCAGGTCGGGGGCGGATGCGGGCGGGCTGAAGCCGAGGACCCATCCGAGGTCGGCGGCCTGCGCGGGGGCGCTGGGCCGGGTGTCCGGTCCGCTGGGGATCAGTGCTCTCAGACTGGGGCCGTCGATGTACAGGTACGGCGTGCCCAGCGCGGTGCCCAATGTCGCGAGCTGGGCCGGATCGTCGCCGCTCGGCAGTGCCGGCGGGGAGCCGGCGGGGAGGTGCCGGCCGTGGACCACGATCCAGTGGTCGCCGATCGTGCGGTCGGCGGGGGCCAGGGCGGGCGCGACTTCGGCGGGGGTGGCCCCGAGCATGAGCCTCACCAGCGCGCCGACGCTGCGGGTGTCGGTGCCCAGGGCGTGCCGCGGGCTGGTGAGCAGGGCCAGCAGGACGGTCGCCGTACCAGTCACCTGGTGGTGGACCAGGGTCGGGGCCGTGGTGGTGGCCTGGCCGAGTGCCAGCGGTGTGGTGGTGCCGTCCGCGCCGGGCAGGGTGTGGACGGTCAGGTGGACACCGCCGTGGTGATACGCCGCTGCCGCAGGAGCTGGTCGGCCCGCGCCGTGACGTCGGTGGGTGCGGGCGGTGGTGCGTACGGCGAGGTCGCGCACGAGCCGCGGTGTGGGAGCCGGAGGGCGAGGACCGGCGCTGAACAGTTCGTTTCCCTGGGCGTCGAAGAGCGCTGCCCAGGCCCCGGTATGGGCGCTGAGCTGGGTGAGTACGGCCTGGAGCGCATCCGGACGGGCGGCGGCGGAGGCGAGGGCCGACTGTGCCTTGGAGGTGTCCCTCAGTTCACGGTTGCGGGCTTCGGCGATCGCCGCGTACGTGGCCTGTCCGACCGCGACGAACGGTGTGGCAGGCGGCAGCCGTAGCAGCGGCAGCCCGTGGCGGTCACAGGCGGCGACGAGTTCGGGCGGAACTTCCTCGTGCAGGGGAGCGACGCCGAACCCGAGCGCGGCAACCCCGGCGGCGACGACACGCCGCACGTAGGTGTCGATGCCGTCCGCGTCGCGCGGGAGGCGAACCCCTGCGGTCAGGAGGAGTTCGCCACCGACGAGGTAGGGCGTGGGGTCCTCGATCTCCGTGGTGCCGACCGTGCTGATACGGCGGACCTCGGCCGGTCCGGCGATCTGGCGCAGTCCCAGTTCGGGGTCGGCAAGCAGCACGCTGAGGGGAATGGACGGCTGCTCGGTCTCGGTCATGAGGAGGCATCCTCCCAGTCCGGTGGCACCACGCGGGAGTGCCGGATTCATCCAACAGTTGAATCCATATTGGATAAAACCGGTACTTCAGCAACAGGACGACCGGTAGCTACGGTCGTGTCACCAGCAGGGCACCACCCCGGCCCTTGCCCCCGTGCACATCACCTCCCCTCTCTCTTCTCCTCAGCGCTGCGCCACCGGCCTACCCGCATGGCACGCAGCCGCTGCGCTCCCCTCGAGCAGCCCTTTTGACGGCTTCGCGCATCAGGCGCCGGCCGCAGCGAATCGGAGGACCTGTTGACCGTCGACTATCTCGTCATGGCCGGATACCTGCTGGGCATCATCGGCGTCGGCTGGTGGGGCAGGAAACGCGCCGCGTCCAAGAGCGACTTCCTGGTCGCCGGAAGACGCCTGGGTCCCCTCATGTACACCGGCACGATGGCCGCCGTCGTCCTCGGCGGCGCCTCCACCATCGGCGGCGTACGCCTGGGCTACACCTACGGCATCTCCGGCGCCGCCATGGTGTTCTCCATCGGACTCGGCCTGCTGGCCCTGAGCGTCTTCTTCTCCGCCCGGATCGCCCGGCTGCGCGTGTACACCGTCGCCGAGATGCTCTCCCTGCGCTACGGCGACGCCGCCCGCGTCATCTCCGGCATCGTCATGTGGATCTACACGCTCATGCTGGCCGTGACCTCCACCATCGCCTACGCCAGCGTCTTCGACGTCCTGTTCGACGTCCCGCGCTGGGTCGCGGTCGTCATCGGCGGCACGATCGTCGTGGGCTACTCGGCGCTCGGCGGCATGTGGTCCATCACGCTCACCGACATGGTCCAGTTCGTGGTCAAGAGCATCGGCGTCCTCGTCCTGCTGCTGCCCATCGCGGTGGTCAAGGCCGGCGGCTTCTCCGCCATGGCCGACCGCCTCCCACATGGCTACCTCTCCCCGACTTCCATCGGCGGACAGACCATCTTCACCTTCGTACTGATCTACACCTTCGGAATGCTCATCGGGCAGGACATCTGGCAGCGGGTCTTCACCGCCCGCACCGACAAGGTCGCCGCCTGGGGCGGCACCGTCGCCGGCGTCTACTGCCTCGTCTACGCCCTGGCCGGAGCCACCATCGGCATGGCCACCAAGGCGCTCTATCCCCACCTGGCCGCCGCCGACCAGGCATTCGCCACCATCGTCAAGCACACCCTGCCCACCGGAATCAAGGGCCTGGTCCTGGCCGCCGCCCTGTCCGCGATGATGTCCACCGCCAGCGGCGCCCTGATCGCCTCCGCCACCGTCGCCAACAACGACATCTGGGCCCGGCTGCGCCCCCGCACCCGCCACGAGGCTCCCACCGGCCCGCAGGACCACGACGAAGTCAACTCCAACCGGGTCGCCATCGCCATCCTCGGCGTGACGTCCATGGTCATCGCCTGCCTGCTGGGCGACGTGCTCACGGCCCTCACCGTCGCCTACAACCTGCTGGTCGGCGGCCTGCTCGTCCCCATCCTCGGCGGCCTGGTCTGGAAGCGCGGAAACCTGCCCGGCGCCATGGGCGCGATGATCGCGGGCGGCACCGCAGTGATCACCTTCATGGCGATCGACGGACTCCTCGCCAACGAACCGATCTACTACGGCCTGCTCGCCAGCCTCGTCGCCTACCTGACCGTCAGCCTCGTCACCAAGCCGACCGAGGAAGCGATCGTCGAGGTCTGGCGTCGCCGTCTCGCAGGCCGGCCGACCGACACACCCGCGGCCCACGCCACCGCCGCGGCCTGACGTCCTATCAGCCGCCCTTGCGCGAAGGAGCATCGCATGACCGGCCCGCTGGCCGTCTTCACCGACCTCGACGATCTCGATCCGGCCCCCGGGGTGGCGTTGCTGACCGAAGCGGGCTTCGAGGTACGGATCGCCGACAGCACCGATCCGGAGGTCATCGCCCGAGCGGCCTCGGACGCGGTCGCCCTCCTCGTCGGGTACGCCCGCATCGACGGCGCCCTTCTCGGCCGTCTCCCCCATCTCCGCATCCTGGCCACGCTCTCGGCCGGTTACGACATGGTCGACGCCGACGCGGCACGCGCGCGGGGCCTGTGGGTGTGCAACCTGCCCGACGCCGCTACCGAGGAGGTCGCCGTCCACGCGCTTGCCTCCGCCCTGTCACTGGTGCGCGAACTCCCGCAGGCCGATGCCGTGGTGCGCCGTGGCGGCTGGACCACCGACCTGCCCCGGCTGCCCCGCCGGGCCGGCGAGTTGACCCTCGGCCTGGTGGGCATGGGCCGCATCGCCGCGAAACTCGCTGAACTGGCTGTACCGATCTTCGGCCGCGTCGCCGCCTACGACCCGCTGTGCGGACCGCGACACTGGCCCACCGCGGTTGAACGGACCGACCTCGAAACGCTGCTGGAGCGCAGCGACGTGCTCTCCCTGCACGCCCCGCTCAACGACGCCACGCGCCACCTCATCGGCCGCGCGCAGCTCGAACGCATGCCGGTCGGCAGTTTCCTGGTCAACGTCGCACGCGGTGGCCTGGTCGACCACTCCGCGCTCCTGGAGGCCCTCGATTCCGGCCATCTCGCCGGGGCAGCCCTCGACGTCCTCCCCGTAGAACCCCCTGCCGAGGACGATCCCCTGCGCACCCATCCCCACCTGCTGCTCTCCCCGCACAGCGCCTTCCTGTCCGACGCCTCACGACGGGCCTACGTCGAACGTCCCGCCGAGAACGTCATCGCCTGGCACCGCACCGGGCGCCCCCTCACACCGGTTGTCACCCCCACCGCCGAAGGAGCCACCCTGTGACCGATCCGACGCTCCGCGCCGACCAGAACGCCAAGGCCGCCCCCGACGAGGAGCTGCGGCTGCGCCGCGAGCTCGCCGCCGTCTACCGCCTCGTGGCGCACTTCCGGATGACTGACCTGATCTTCACGCACATCTCCGTCCGGCTCCCGGGACCGGAGCACCACTTCCTCATCAATCCCTACGGCCTGCTCTTCGAGGAAATCACCGCCTCCAGCCTCGTCAAGATCGACCTCACCGGCCACCCCGTCGAGGACACGCCCTACCCCGTCAACCCCGCCGGCCTCGTCATCCACAGCGCCATCCACGCGGCCCGCCCCGACGCCCACTGCGTCCTGCACACCCACACCAAGGCCGGCTGCGCCGTCGCCGCCCAGGAGGACGGCCTGCTCCCGCTCAACCAGATCTCCATGGAGTTCTACGGCAGACTCGGTTACCACGACTACGAGGGCGTCGCCCTCAACCTCGCCGAACAGCAGCGACTCGTCACCGACCTCGGCAGCCACCCGGCGATGATCCTGCGCAACCACGGCCTGCTCACCGTCGGCGAGACCCCTCCCCAAGCTTTCCTGCGCATGCACTACCTCGACAAGGCATGCGAGATACAGACCGCGGCCACGGCCGCCGGCACCAAACTCGTCACCCCCCACCCCGACATCTGCGAACTCACCGCACGCCAACTGGCAGGCGAGGACAACAGTTCCGACCTCCAGGACGACAAGGCGTACGACCTTGCCTGGGCGGCACTGCTCCGGCTGGTCGAGCGAATCGCACCCGACTACAAGGACTGAGCGCGCAGGGCGATCGTGCGGGTGACGAACGACAGCGCACGCATCGGGCTTCGGCTCATGGCACCGGACGAAGTGGTCGGAGACCCCAAGCCCGAGGCGTGCGTCGAATTCAGTCTCGGCCACCGCAG
This sequence comes from Streptomyces sp. NPDC111507, assembly GCF_055638955.1. Lineage (NCBI taxonomy): Bacteria > Bacillati > Actinomycetota > Actinomycetes > Kitasatosporales > Streptomycetaceae > Streptomyces > Streptomyces sp. NPDC111507. Next base: position 163,778 of record NZ_JBVKBU010000008.1, read on the forward strand.
CGCTGCTGCGCCGTCTGCTCGAAGGCGGCTGGTGGACCCTGGCCGATCTGGCGACCGCAGCCGGCCTTGCCGTGCCCGATGCGGCCGACGTAGTGGGTGAACTGGTGAGCGGTCAGGCCGCCTGCGTCCGGGCAGGTCACCGGTGACCGCCGCGGCTGGCGCTCGGCACGTACCAGGTGTGGGACGCGGCCACGAGGCGGGCAAGCCGCAACCGCGCTGCATACGAAAGTCGTTCACCCTTCTCGAGAACCATGCCGGTACACAGTTCGCAGCCCTCGCCCACCGCCATGGTGGTGATCGAGGACTGACGGGAGGTCACTGTTCGCCGAGCCGGGCGGACAGCTCACCCATGTCGTGGAAGACGATGGTGTCCGGGCCTTCAAGCTGCTCGGCCGGGGTGAGTCCACCGGCGTAGCCGAAGGCCCGCTTACCCGCAGCGCGGGCTGCCTGGACGCCGGGCCGACTGTCCTCGATTACCGCGCAATCTGCCGGATCGACACCCATTTGCTGCGCGGCGTGCAGGAAGAGGTCCGGAGCGGGTTTGCCGCGGCCGACCTCGGTGGCGCTGAAGATCCGGCCCGCGAAGTGTTCGTAGGGTCCGGTGCGTCCCAAGGTGTGCCTCATCTTGTCGTGTGAGCCGCTGGAAGCCACGCAGGTCGGCAGGGTGATGCTTCTGAGCGCCTCAGATATCCCTTCGACGGGGACGAGTTCGCAATCCACGGCCTCGCGGTGGAGTTCCTCGAACTGCTTCGACCAGACTGCCGCTGCCTCCTCGCCCAGCTGGACGGCGACCTGCGCGCTGATGTCGGCGTGCGAGCGCCCGATGAACCGGGTGATCACCTCTTCCGACGTGAGCGGCCATCCCAAGGTGGCGCCGAGGGCAACCTGGACACCTACAGCGATGCGCTCACTGTCGACCAGCACCCCGTCGCAATCGAATATCACCAATTCAATAGGTTTGATCATCTCGGCAACATAGGGCCGGGGCGGAGCCTGCCGCCGACGAGGTGTTGCGGCGCACTACGCTTCTGGATCTCCGGGGATGACGGTGTGTCAGTTCTCGTTGATGCCGGCCGAGGGGGTGCGAGCCAGCAGGCCGGTCACCGGTCCGTCCGCGGTGGACCGGGGCAAGGCCGGCAGCAAGCACCACGTGATCGTCGAGGCGCACGGCATCCCGCTGGCCACGACGCTGACCGGCGGCAACCGCAACGATGTCACCCAACCGATCCTGCTGATCCAGGCCGTCCCGCCGATCCGCGGCAAGCGCGGCCAGCCACTGCGCCGCCCCAAGCACCTGTTATGCCGACCGCGGCGATGACCACGAGGTCTGCCGGGACAAAGTCCGCCGGTTCCAGATCACCCCGCACATCGCCCTGCGCCGCACCGGGCACAGCTCCGGCCTGGGCGTGTACCACTGGGCCGTGGAAGGAGCGATCGCGCTGCTGCACTGGTTCCGCCGCCTGCGCACCCGCTGGGAGATCCGCGACGACATCGACCACGCGTTCGTCACCCCCGGCTGCGCCGTCATCTGCCGGCGACGACTGCGCACCGCGCTATGTCAGGAGTAAAGGCAGGTGATGCACCCCAGGAGATGGCCCGCTCGATGCGTCAGAACACACGCCCGGCAGTCGGGCCCGCGCAGCCTCACAGCCGGGATCTCAGCACGTCGACCTCACAGCCCGGCGCGAACGCGAACGGGTCGAAGCCGTGCCCGACCAGCCAGCGAACCACCAGCAGGCTGCGCAACGACCACCACGCACGGATCACATCGAGGTCGACGTCGGCGCCATAGCCAGCGACGACGTCACCGAGGTGCTCCTCGTGTCCGAGCGTCAAGATGGCGAGATCGAACAGGGCATCACCCTGACCGGCCTCGGACCAGTCGATGATGCCAGTGATCTCGTCGCCGTCGACGAACACGTGAGTGATCTGCAGGTCACCGTGCGTGAACACCGGAGTCCACGGCCGGAGCGCGGCCTCGGCGACCTGGCGGTTGCGGGTGACCAGGTCGGCGGGCAGGACACCGTTCGTCACGAGCCACTCGCACTCGCCGTCGAGATCCGCCGACCACTCGTCGAGGCCCCGGCCGGCCCGGCCCAGCCTGGGCGGCAGCGGCGCGTCGTGCAACTTCCGGATGGCGGCCCCCGCCGCGGCCCATGCCGCCGACGACGCGGTCGACGGCTCGCCGAGGCAGCCGAGCGCAGTCCCCGGGACCGCGGCGATCGCGAGCACGGGCGGCTTGCGCCACAGGACCTCCGGGGTCGGGACCGGCGACAGGGCCATCGCCTCGACCTCGACATCGATGCGCGCCTGATCGGCGTCCACCTTCAGGAACACGTCGCCCACACGCAGGGTCGCGCGCTCGGAATGGGCGACGACGACCTTGACCTCATCCATGGACGACCAGTATCCCGGGGATGACCGCCGACGTCGCCGGATTTATCGCGTGCGATTACGCGGCTGACCGCGTCCGCTACCCAGCGGCTTCGTGCACGACACCAACATCTGACCAGGTCAAGCCCACCACTCTTGTCAGGAGTCCTTAGCTTCGCTTTTGTCCATGTGCTGTGGTGGTGTGCTGCTTCTTGCGCGATGGCGAGACATGGAACGGCCATCTCGGGACTCTCCAGGTAGGTGAAGACCGGGGAGGCCACGATGGCCGTCGCTGTCAGTGCGCTCGGGAGTGAGACCGCCCGCCAGAGTCGAACGAAACTGATTCGCTTCCGCACGGGCTGGTACGGATGTCTGTCACGACGGGCGGACGCCTTGTTCGAGTTGACGCGTGGCCGTCATGTTCAAATCCGATCGAACCTTCAGAGTCTGACGTTACGGGATCGGACATTCTCAGCTGCTCCTTCGGGCAGTTCCCGACAGCGTCGACACCGCTTGCCTGGACCTGCTTTTCGAAGGTGTGAGTGCCATGCAGTTGGTCCAGCACTACAAGTCGATTGAGCTCTGCTCCGCGAGCGAGACCGAGGCTGAAGAGATTCTCCGTTTCTCTGGAATCAGCCCGTCCGGCAGAGAGCTCCATCTGCCTGTCGTCCTTCGGTCCAGAAGCGGATCAGGGTTCGTGCTGTGCCGAAGCGTCACGGCTGAGCGCGGCGGAGAAGACCCCGTCGGATCCGACGTCGAACGCGAAGACCGCAGCGTCATCTGGACCAGCCGCCGGCGGTCGTAGGAGGACGACGAGACAGCCTCAACGAGTGGAGCGCCCCACCGCACGGCATCGGGGTGCTACTCGGCGGAGGCCGACGAGACCCAGATCTACGCGGTGCTCGCCGCGCTCGAGGAGGCGCGGTTCTTGGAGGAGGCCGAGGTGCGGGCGGCGCTCATCGACTGCTCGCTCGCATCTGCACTCCGGACCAGTACACGAAACGGGCCTGTGCCCGCCCCTGGCGGCTCCCCCGGGGTCGACAAGCGGCAGGGCATCGCAACACCTGTCAGACGGCGTCACACCCTCATGCAGGCATGGCGGCGGGCGAAGGCGCGGCGCACGGTGCAGACGACGACGGCAACGCCGACGGCGGCGAGCGCGGTGACCACCAGCGGCCCCACCCGCTCCCGGATCGCCGCACCAGCTGCTCGGACCGCTCCAACAGTCCGTCAACCATCAGGTGCCCGAAGTTCAGCAGAGCGGAGATACGCCACCACACGCGGCTCCCGGAGCGGCTTCGGGTTCCTCTTCTCCGCGCGGGTGTCCCGTACCGCCCACCACCCAAGTCCGTGGCGGCCCCGCTCGCCGGGCAGCCGCCCGTGGTTGTCGACGTACTTGTCGGTGATGCCCTGCAGCGCCTGTTCAAATCTGCTGACGACGGGTGGAGGACCAGTCGGTCAGCGCCAGGTCGACTCCCGCTGTCTCCATCACCGGACGCAGGCCCGGCGTCACCTCCCGGGGCGCGGTCGGCGGCCCCAGCTCCTCACACACCTCCGTCGTCATCGTGAGGGTGTGGAGCGTCCCTGCCGCCACGACGTGCTGGTGCAGACGGATGGTGTCGAGGGCGCTGTAGGCCCTCAATCGGAACATCCAGTTCCGTCGTGAAGGACCTGTGTGTTGAAGGCTTGTCTCTCATGCGCGTCACGGCATCGCGTCTCGCGGTCTTGGCCTTTCGGGGCCGGTCGAGGGCCGGCGGCCTAGCCGGTGAGTCCGCTCCGGTAAGCGTGGATGACGAGTTGGACGCGGTCGCGGGCGTCGAGCTTGGTCAGCAGCCGGGCGACGTGGGTCTTCACCGTGCCCGCGCCGATGTACAGCCGCTCGGCGATCTCGGCATTGGTGAGTCCTTCGGCGACGAGCAGCAGCACTTCGCGTTCCCGGGTGGTGACGGCCTCGGGCAGACGCGGCGATTCCTGACTGTCCGGTGGCTGTGCCAGCCCGTTGACGTATGCCGCGATGAGCCGCTTGGTGATGCGCGGCGCAAGCAGCGCCTCGCCCTGAGCAATGGTGCGAACGGCGGTCAGCAGGTCATGGGGCGGTGCGTCCTTCAGGAGAAAGCCGCTGGCCCCGGCGCGCAGCGCGCCGAAGATGTACTCGTCCAGGTCGAAGGTGGTGAGCATCAGGACACGGGCGTGGCCGGCGGTGGTGATGCGGCGGGTGGCTTCGATGCCGTCCATCTCAGGCATCCGCACATCCATCAGGACGACGTCAGGCCGGTGTTCGGTGGCGGCTGCGACCGCATCCCTGCCTGTTCCGACGCTGCCGATCGTCTTGAGGTCGGGGGCGGTGTCCACGATTCCGGCCAGGCCGACACGGATCAGCTGCTGGTCGTCAGCGACCAGAACCCGGATGGTCACGGACGCTCCCGCGCCGTGGCCGTGAGCTGTGGCCCGTCTACGGGGATGCGCGCCTGTACGCGGAAGCCGCCGGCCGCGGCCGGCCCCGCCTGCAGGGTGCCGCCGTAGAGGGCGACGCGCTCACGCATCCCGAGCAGCCCGCGCCCGGTACGGCCCAGGGCCGGCCGGACGCTGCCGTCGTCGATCACGGTGAGGGTCAGCTCGCCGGATCCGTACGCGACAGTGACGTGCGCGGTGCTCGCGTCGGCGTGCTTCACCACATTGGTCACCGCCTCCTGGACGATCCGGTACGCGGCTGCTTCCAGCCCTGGAGGCAGAGGCCTGGCGTGCCCCGTGACGGCGAGGTCGATCCGCAGGCCGGCGCGCCGGGTCCGTTCGGCGAGACGGTTCAGGTCCGCGAGGTGCGCGGCAGGGGCCAGGTCTGCGTCGTCCGTGTCGTCACGCAGCACACCGAGCATGCGGCGCAGTTCGACGAGGGTCTCCCGGCCGGTGGTCTCAATCGCCTCGAGCGCGCCGCGCGCGTCCTGGGGACGGTCGTCGAGCACGAGGCGGCCGAAGCCTGCCTGGACGGAGATCACGCTCATCGAGTGGGCGATGCCGTCGTGCAACTCGCGGGCGATACGCAGCCGTTCCGCTGCCGCCTCGTGGTCGGCGCGGTCGCGTTCCTGACGCAGCAGCGCGTGCAGATACCGGCGCCGCTGACCGACCGCGAACCCCACCGACCAGGCGACGGCGAAGAGCAAAGCGAAGGGCACCACGGCCCCGGCGTGTTCGAACCTGGGCAGGGCGGTGGACACCGCCATCGCCAGGGCCGCAGCCAGGGCGATGCGCGCGGTGCGGGCCGGGCGCAGGGAGGTGACGCAGAAGAGAGCGAAGGCGAGCGGCAATCCGCCCCAGAAGATCGCCTGCGGATGCCACGGCGCAAGGCCGCACACCGCCAACGACACGGCAACGAGTGCCTCCGGCCAATACGGCCGGAACAACTCCGGGGCCCGTCGCGTCTTCCGTTCCACGACCCGAGCCTATGCGCGTCCCGGTCCTGCCCGCATCGGCCGCAGGCCGTATGCCGCACGGCGGACCCGGGCCCGAAAGGACCTGCCCACAGGCAGATGAAGCGTCTTGTGCGTCCCGGCATCGTCATGGACGTGATCCGATGCGAACACCTCACCAAACGCTTCGGCCGCAAGGCCGCCGTCGACGACCTCACCTTCGAGGTCCACCCCGCCCGCGTGACGGGCTTCCTCGGCCCCAACGGCGCGGGGAAGTCGACCACCATCCGGGCCGTCCTCGGTCTGGACACCCCGGACGCCGGCCGCGCCCTGGTGGCCGGCACGCTCTACCGCCAGGCCGAACAGCCGCTGCGCCGCGTCGGCGCGCTCCTCGACGCGGGGGCCGTCCACCAGGGCCGTACGGCGCGGGCGCATCTGGCCGCGCTCGCAGCCACCAACCACATCCGGCGCAACCGAATCGAGGAGGTGCTCGCCCTCACCGGCCTCGCCGACGTCGCCCACCGCAGGATCGGCACCTACTCGCTCGGCATGAAGCAGCGCCTGGGCATCGCCGCCGCCCTGCTCGGCGACCCGCCGGTGCTCATCTTCGACGAACCCGCCAACGGCCTGGACCCGGAAGGCATCAGGTGGATCCGGACCCTCATGCGGTCGCTGGCCGCCGAAGGACGCACCGTCCTGGTCTCCAGCCACCTGATGAGCGAGATGGCCCTCACCGTCGATCACCTTCTCGTCATCGGACGAGGGCGTCTGCTCGCCGATGTCCCGATCAACGACTTCGTTCCTGCCGGAGCCTCACTGGAGGACGCCTACCTCAGCCTCACCGAATCCGCCGTGGAATACCGGGCCGAAGGGACGGGCCACTGATGCCCACCGCACTGACAGGTGCCCTAGCCTCCGAGGTCGTCAAGCTGCGTTCCCTCCGCTCGACCTGGATCACCGCCCTCATCGCCGTGGCATTCGGCCTGGCGCTGAGCGTCATGGACGTCTCGCACACCGCCAACGCCTGGCCGCACATGGCGATGGCGGACCGGGCCCAGTTCGACCCGGTGGGCGACTCACTCTCCGGCTTCGCCTTTGCCGTCCTCGCCTTCGGCGTCCTCGGTGTGCTGGGCGTCAGCAGCGAGTACACCACCGGGCTCATCCGCTCGACGCTGACCGCGACTCCCCGGCGCGCGCTCGCCTACACCGCCAAGACCCTCGTCATCGGCGGATTCGCCCTGCTGTTGGGCGAACTGACCGCGTTCATAAGCTTCTTCATCGGACAGGCCATCCTGGCCAGGCAGCACCTTGACGTCGGTCTGAGCACTCCAGGCGTGCTTCGCGCCGTGTCCTGTGCCGGGCTGTACCTGTTCGTCGTCACCCTCATGGGCTATGGCCTCGGGGCCGTCATCCGGCACACCGCCGGAGCCGTCGCCGCGCTCTTCGCCCTGGTCTATCTCGGCTACGGCGCGGCCAAGGCCGTCGAAGGCTGGTCCTACCTGCCCAGCAAGCTCATGCTGAGCAACGCCGCGGACGCCCTCGGCCAGCTCCACCCACACCCCCCTCACCCAGAACGCACCCCCTCCCTCTCCTTCGCCCTCCTCGACCTCGCCCTCTACCTCACACTCGCCCTCGCCTGCGGAGCCTGGCGCTTCACTCGCGACGCCTCATAGACGCTCCGTCCCGGGGCGCGCGACGGTGGGCTCTTGAACTCCCGGCCGCATTCCACCGCGCTGCCACCCCGAGCCGTCCCCTGTCCCTGAGAAACGTCAGGGCGCGGAGGCAGGGGAGGAATCAGGGGGCAGTACCGCTGGAGAGGGACGCGCCCTGACCGTGCCTTGGCCAAGGATGCCGGTGGCCGGGGCGGTTCCCGGTCACCCGCTCCGCGCGACAGACCGCGGTGAAGGAAGGGACGGCGAACCCATGCCCATTCAGCGTGCCCATGGACGGCTGCGGACTCTTGCCGCGGCCCTGGCCGTGACACTGGCCTGCTCGGCGGGCACCGCCGCTGCACTGCCCGCACAGCGGACGCCGGATCCAGCCGCCACCGGATCACTCCAGCGGCAACTCGCCACGCTCGTCTCCGACGGCGCGACGGCGGCCCTCGGGCAGACACGCGAGCACGGCGTCGTCGTCTGGCGGGGCAGCGCGGGCACTTCGGATCTCGCCCGCCGTCTCCCCGTTCGACCGGAGGGCTCCTTCCGGATCGGCAGCGTGACGAAGAGCTTCGTCGCCACCGTCGTCCTGCAACTCGCGGGAGAGGGACGGCTCCGGCTCGACGACCCCCTCGGCAAGTATCTGCCCGGCGTGGTCCGCGATGCCGACGCCGTCTCGGTGCGACAGATCCTCAATCACACCTCGGGAATCTACGACTACACCGACGACCCGCGAGTCCTGGAGGATCCCGCCGACCCCGCCGCCCTGGAGCGCTGGCTGTCGGCGGGCCGCTGGCGCACGTGGACCCCCGCCGGGCTCGTCGCCACAGCCGACGACCCGGCCCACGCGGCCTACTTCCCGCCCGGGACCGGATGGCGCTATTCCAACACCGACTATCTCCTGGCCGGCCTGCTCATCCAGAAGATGACCGGCCACACCTACGCTCAGGAAGTGACCCGCCGCATCCTGCGGCCCCTCCACCTCACCCACACCCGCGTGCCGGGCACCTCCGTACGGCTGCCCGGTCCGCACGCCCACGCCTACCTCCTACGGCCCGGGCAGAAGCCCGTGGACATCACCGAGCAGAACATGTCCGTCGCCGGGGCGGCAGGAGAAATGATCTCCACGGCCGACGACCTGACCCGCTTCAATGCCGCCCTGCTCGGCGGCAGACTCCTCCGCCCCGCCCAACAGCGGGACCTGACCACCGCGGTCGACCTCGGTCCGGACGGCGGCTACGGCCTCGGCCTGGAACGCGCCCGCCTGTCCTGCACCACCGTCTGGGGACACGGCGGCGGCACTTACGGCTCCACCACCCTCAGCTTCGGCACCCCGGACGGCCGGCGCCAGCTCGCCGTCAGTTTCACCCCGTCCGGCCTCTTCCCCACCACCGACCAGAGCACGACGGCCCACGCCCTCCTCGAAACCGCCTTCTGCGGCAGGCCCGGCGCACCGAACGCAACACCCTGACTCATCCTGTAGGTTCGCATTCGGCGTGTCCCGTTCCATTGCGATGACCTGGGTGTTGTCGGGTTGTCCTGGTAATGGGCCACGCCATTGCGTCTCATGATCCTGGCCCACCGCATGGCTACGGTCACTGCCAATGGCGATGTCGACGAGGTGGACCGAATCGACGGTGGCGGCACATGAGTTGGTCGCACACGGCGGGGAGGCGCTCGGCGTCGGCCGAGAACGCTTCGCCGTTCGCGTACGAGATCTTGAAACAGCAATGCCCTGGAGTTGGGCGGTGTCACCTTCGCCCTGGCTCGTTCAGCCGGATTTCGTCAGGCCGCCCGACGAGCCATGTGGGGTCGCACAGGAGTAAGCCGTCGTCTGGCTCTAGGGACAAAAAGCCGGTGGTCAGCGCCGCATCGGCGATGCGTTCCCCCAGCTGCCCGCAGGGCAGGTCAAAGAAGGAGTTCGGCGTCGTGGGTCGGGGCGGGGCAGTTGCATTGCGCAGAATGTCGACTGTCAGCAGGTCGGTCGCTTCCCGGACTGCCTCGTTGGTCAGGATGCCGAAGACCCGTACCGGTTCGCCCAGATTCTTCCAGCACGGGTGCGCCCGCTGAGACGGATTCCGGCCGCTACGCCACCAGCTGAGTTGACACCACGGTCACGCTCGAGAGGCCGCCGCCAAGGTCACGGACAGGGCAGCACCACTACGAGCGAATAGTAGGACAGGACTTCGTCTCGTTGTGCTGTCCCTTGGGCCGGACGGAGGCCAGCGTCAACGAGAAAGGGACACACGAAATGCGAACCCGCACATCCCGCATCGAGCCGTCCGAGCGCTGCACCCGGTTCAGGATCAGGCAGTGCTCATGCAAGAGGGGGAAGCCGTCCCGGTTGTCGAAGTGCCGGAACGCCGCGATCACCAGCGCGAGGGCCTTTGCACGCTGACGGCCGGATGACCACCGGGCCTCCGCGACCTCATCCTCCAGCGGGCCCGGCACGGTGGTGACACCCCGCTCGTGCGCCCGCACGATGACCTGCCGGGTGCAGTCGTCTCCCAGAGCCCACAGCACGATCAGGCTCGCCTGCGGCCGGACCCCGAAGTCGACGGCGGGCAGCGGAGTCTGCTTCCGCTTCTTGGTCTTTTCGGCCGGCGGCCCGAGGACGGTGGCCACCCGCGCCGTCTTCGGGTCGGCGCCGTCGTCCAGGAGCACGCGCTCGATGCGGTCGGCGTCCGGGCGTCCGCGTTCCCCGAACAGCAGCTCCGCCTGCCGCTCACACACCCCAACGACAGACACCAGAAGACTCCACCGTCAACCCACGCACGGCCCCCCGCCCCATTGCCTCTGGTCGACCGCCCCTTGTCCCGTCTCAGCGGAGTGGGGACCGGGGCCGTCGCGCCGGAACGCGATCAGCCGGTACAGCGGATCTGGGCGTGCCGTGTCCTGGTCCGGTAGGGCGGCAAGCCGTTTGCACACGACGGCGTCCACACTGGCGGACGCGAAGGGGAGCCGGGTCGCGTCCGCACGTACGACACCGCCCGGCACCCGCTCGCCCGTCGACACCAGCATGCCCGCTGAGCGGTCCGCTCCCAGCACCGTACGCCCGGGGCGCAGCAGCCTCCTGGTCACGATGCCCGTGCCGCAGGCGATGTCGAGGACGCTGTGGCATGCGACGGGCCGTGCGGGCCGGCACACCCGTAATCATCGGGCGTTTCGGGCGCGTAGGGGCCGCCGGGAGCGGCCGTCGACCGTCCAGACATGGTGGTGGAAACCATCTGTTGTACCAGAAATGTGTTGGCGACCCACGTGTCTCACCTCATGGTTCCTACCTACGGTGTTCGGCCATGGACAGCACCAAGAGCTCCGCCGAGGGCTCGCTCCAGCATCCCGAGCCCGGTGACGCCACCGCGTCCGGTCTGGCCTCGACCCGATTCCTCACCGGGCACAAAGTCTTGGTCACCGGTGCGGCCAGCGGAATCGGCCGGGCCTGCGCCGAGGGCTTCGCCGCGGCCGGTGCCGCGGTCTACGTGGTCGACCGGGCCGCCGAGGGCGCCAAGGAGGTGGCCGAGGCGATCGGCGGCATCGCCGTCGTGGCCGACCTCTCCGAGGCCGGCGCCGTGGACGCGTTGCCGGACGATGCCGACATCGTGGTCAACAACGCGGGTCTGCAACACGTCGCACCCGTGCACGAGTTCCCTCCGGAACGCTTCACGCTGATCCAGCGGGTGATGGTCGAGGCGCCGTTCCGGATCCTGCGCCGCACCCTGCCCCACATGTACGCGCAGCGGTGGGGCCGCGTCGTCAACGTCTCTTCGGTGCACGGCCTGCGGGCCAGCGCCTACAAGTCGGCGTACGTTGCGGCGAAGCACGCTCTGGAGGGCCTGAGCAAGGTGGTCGCCCTGGAGGGCGCCGCGCACGGCGTGACCAGCAACTGCATCAATCCCGGCTACGTCCGCACACCGCTGGTGGAGGAGCAGATCGCCAACCAGGCGCTCGCCCACGGCATCCCGGCGGCGGACGTGATGGACCAGGTGTTCCTGGAACGCACCGCGATCAAGCGTCTGATCGAGCCGGCCGAGGTCGCCGAGGCCGCCCTGTGGCTGTGCACCCGTCGCAGCAGTTACATCACCGGCAGCTCGATCCCGCTGGACGGCGGCTGGACAGCCCGCTGACGGGCCGTCGCCCACCCGTCGGCCGGCGTCCTGTCGGCGCCGCTGGCGCACCTCGCCAACGAACTCCCCCGGATCCCTCCGTTCGTCCCCCAGCGTCGGCCGGTCCGGCGGTTCCGCTCCCCTCTCCCTTGGAAATCGGTGAAACCATGCCCAGCGCTCACAACGCCGTGAACGACCCAGGCGCCGCAGGAAGGCCGGGCGGCCTGCGCAAGATCGTCGCGGCCAGCCTCATCGGCACCACCATCGAGTGGTACGACTACTTCCTCTACGGTTCGGCCGCCGCCCTGGTCTTCGGCCGCGTGTTCTTCCCCGAGTCGGACCCGCTGACCGGCACCCTGCTGTCCTTCCTCACCTATGCCATCGGCTTCGCCGCCCGCCCGATCGGCGCCGTGGTCTTCGGCCACTTCGGCGACCGCCTCGGTCGCAAGAAGCTCCTGGTGATCAGCCTGCTGATGATGGGCCTTTCCACCGCCCTGATCGGCTGCGTCCCCGGCTACGACACGATCGGTGTCGCGGCTCCCCTGCTGCTGACCACCCTGCGCCTGGTCCAGGGCTTCGCCCTCGGCGGCGAGTGGGGCGGCGCCGTACTGCTGGTGTCCGAACACGGTGATGCGAACAGGCGCGGATTCTGGGCCTCCTGGCCGCAGGCCGGCGCACCGGCCGGCAACCTGGTCGCCGTCGGAGTGCTCTCCCTGATGACCACCCTGCTCAGCGACGACGCGTTCAACTCATGGGGCTGGCGCGTGCCGTTCCTGCTCTCCGCCGTGCTGGTCATGATCGGTCTGTGGATCCGGCTGTCCGTCGACGAGTCCCCGCTGTTCAAGGAGGCACTGGCCAGGGCCGAGCGGCGCAAGGCGCAACAGCGGGCCGAACAACCGCCGTTCGTCGCGGTCATGCGCAACCACTGGCGGGACATCCTGGTCGCGATGGGCGCCCGGATGGCCGAGAACATCTCGTACTACGTGATCACCGCGTTCGTCCTCACCTACTGCGTCGACCACCTCGAGATCGACAAGCAGACCTCACTGAACGCGGTGCTGATCGGCTCGGCCGTGCAGTTCTGCCTCATCCCGCTGTTCGGCGCGCTCTCCGACCGGGTGGGCCGCAAGCCAGTCTACCTGGTGGGCGCGGTCGGTGTCGGCCTGTGGTCCTGGGCCTTCTTCGCCCTGCTGGACACCAGGTCCTTCCCCGCACTCGTCCTGGCCGTCACCGTCGGACTGATCTTCCACAGCGCCATGTACGCGCCCCAGGCGGCGTTCTTCTCCGAGCTGTTCGCCACCCGGATGCGCTACACCGGCGCCTCCATCGGCGCCCAGCTCTCCTCGGTTGCGGCCGGCGCCCCGGCCCCGCTGATCGCCACCGCTCTGCTCGGCTCCTACGGCAGCTCCACACCGATCTCGGTGTATATCGGCTTGGCCGCCCTGATCACGGTGATCGCCGTCGTCGCCGCCCGCGAGACGCGCGGCCGGGACCTGGCCGCGATCGAGCCGGACGACTCCGCGGTACGGCCGGCCTCGGACCAGCAGACAGCCGCGTCCGCCTGACGACCCCGCGCCGCCGACCGGCCGGAGGGCCGGGGTCCCGCGCCGCTCACCCGCCGAGGAGGGTTAGGGTCCTGCCCCATAGGACCCCAACCCTCCTCTGCCGTGCATCGATTCCACCGCCCACCGACTTCGCAACGGTTGACCACCCATGTCGCACAAGCCCGCCTCCGTCACCCCTCATCTGCGCCGGCTGCTCGAGCTCCTCGCCGCGGGCGCCCCCGCCGAGGACCTCGGCGCCGTCGCCGTCGACGCCCGCCGCAGCGGTGCGGCCGCCCAGGATCTCGCGGCGGTCGAGCAGGCCACCGAAGCGGCGCTGCGCGTACAGAGCACGCTCAGGCAGCACCGGCGCCGGGAGGCGGAGCTGACCGCGCTCTTCGACACCGCGAGCGACCTGGCGGCCCTGCGTGACCTCGACGCCGTGCTCCGCTCCATCGTCCGGCGGGCCAGGCTGCTGCTGGGCACCGACACGGCCTACCTCACGCTGCCCGACGAGGAGGCCGGGGACACCTACATGCGGGTCACCGACGGCTCGGTGTCGGAGCTGTTCCAGAACCTGCGCCTACAGCTGGGCGAGGGTCTGGGCGGTCTGGTCGCGCAGACTGCCCGCCCCTACGCCTCCCCGGACTACCGCACCGACGACCGCTTCCTGCACACCGGCAGCATCGACGCCGGGGTTCTGGACGAGGGCCTGGTCGCGATTCTCGGCGTGCCGCTGCTGCTGGGGTCGGGAGGTGGCGGCCAGGTCATCGGGGCGCTCTTCGCCGCGGATCGCACGCCACGCACCTTCGCCCCGGACGAGGTCGCCCTGCTGTGTTCCCTGGCCGACCACGCCGCCATCGCCATCGACACCGCCAAGGCCATGGCGGACGCGCGGATCGCGCTGGCCGAGCTGGCCGAGGCCAACGCCGTGATCCGGGAGCACTCCGCCGCCATGCAGCGTGCCGAGGAATCGCACGACCGGCTCACCGATCTGGTGCTCCGCGGCGGCGACGTCTCTGACGTGGCCACCGCTGTGGCCGCTCTGCTGAAGGGGGACGTCGCGGTCCACGACGGCTCCGGGTGGCCGCTCACCGCGGTCGGCGAGCACGGCGGCGCGTTGACCAGGGGCACGGAAGACAGCGGTGGCACACAGGAGGCGGCGGCGCTGCTCGCCGCGGCGAAGAGCTCGCACGCGGCCGCCCACGCGGTGTTCCGTGACGGGCGCTGGGTCTGCGCGGTGCTGGCCGGGCAGGAACTGCTGGGCTGTCTGGTCCTGCACGGGCGGCCGGATCTCGACGGCCCCGAGCGGCGCCTGTTCGAGCGGAGCAGCGTAGTGACGTCGCTGCTGCTCCTGCTGAGGCGTTCGGTCGCGGAGACCGAGAACCGGGTCCGCGGCGACCTGATCACCGATCTGCTCACCGCGCCCGACCGCGACCCGGCCGGCCTGGTGGCCCGCGGCCGGCGCCTCGGCTTCGACCTCGAACGGCCGCACATCCTGCTCGTCGCCCGGACCGGCGACGCGGCCCGGCAGCGGCTCGCCGACGCCGCCGTGCAGTACCTGTTCGGGTGCGGCGGCGTCAGCGCGGAACACGAGAGCAGCGTCATGTTGCTGCTCCCGTGCGACGGCACCGGGCCGGGCGAGGCGGCCCGCGTCGCCGCCGGGCAGCTCGGCCAACTGGTCGGCGTGCCGGTCACGGTGGCCGGCGCCGGGCCGGCGGCCGGGCCGCGGGCCATCGCCGACGCGCACGCCGAGGGCTTGCGCTGTCTGCGGGCCCTGCATGTGCTCGGCCGCGACGGGCATGGGGCGAGCGTCGCCGAACTCGGCTTTCTCGGAGTGCTGTTGGGTGACGACCATGATGTGGACGGCTTCGTCGCTGCCGCTTTGGGGCCGCTGCTGGAGTACGACGCCCAACGCGGCACCCAACTGGTCCGCACCCTGCGCGCCTACTTCGGTTGCGGCGGGAGCCTGACCCGGGCGAAGGAGGAGCTGCACGTCCATGTGAACACCGTCGTGCAGCGGCTGGAGCGCATCCAGGCGCTGCTCGGTCCGGACTGGAACGCCCCCGAACAGGCTCTGGAACTCCAACTCGCCCTGCGTCTGCACCTGCTGTCGGGCGCGTGACGCCGGCCGGACACGCGCGCAACGCCCCGCCCACGCCGACCGGCCGGGCGGACGGCATCGCGGGAGGGGGCGACCGTGCCCCCGGCCCGACCCTTGCGGGCGCTCGTGGGTATCGCGCCGTGGGGCGTCGTCGGTCCCTTTACCCGACCCGGTCAAGCCGATGAGCAGGAACACCACAGCACCATCAGCAGCAGGCCCAGACAGTCCGTGATGACGTGCCGGCGCCTGCCGTTGATCTTCTTGCCGCCGTCGTAGCCTCGCGAGACCTCGGGCACCGAGGCCGCCGCTTGACCGGCTGCGAGTCGATGACCGCCGCCGTCGGCTGTGCCCGGCGCCCTTCGGCCTGGCGGGCCTTCTCCCGCAGCCCGCTGTGGAACTCCTGGGCCAGGCCCTTCGTGCGCCACCTGCGGAAGAACCCGTAGACCCGTCCCACGCAGGAAAGTCTGCGGGAAGCGCGCCATTTCACTCCGTTGTCGGTGACGTACCGCACGGCGTCCAGCATCTGCCGGTGGCAGTAGCCCTCCGGCTGTCCGCCCCGGCCCTCCATCCAGGCCGGGACCGGCATCGCGTCGCGCACCACCTGCCACTCCACGTCCGTCATGTCGGAGGGATACCACCACACCCGGTCGGGGCGGTCGGCCGCGTTCCCGAACCGGTGGGCGAGGCAATCACACGCCGACACACACGAGTTGGACGGGATCGGGGCCAGCACGCAAGACCGTGACAACAGGACCTCCCTGCACTCGAGTTGGCTTCGCAACCCTCGTGCTGCACTGGAGGTCCTGCGTTCATGCGCCCACCCGGCCAGGATCACCCGACCGGGGATGCCGTTCCATCAGCACCGTCCTCATGATTGAGGGGTCAACGGCTTCTCAGGCCCGTCAGTCCTCGCCGCTCCCGTACGGTCTGGTCAGGATCTCCAGGTTGTGTCCGTTCGGGTCGTCGAAGTAGACCCCGCGGCCGCCGTCGTTGTGGTTGATCTCGCCGGGGCGGTGGTGATAGGGGTCCGCCCAGTAGCTCAGGCTCGCCTTGCGGACACGGGCGAAGATCGCGTCGAAGTCGTCCTCGGAGACGAGGAACGCATAGTGCTGCGGGGTGATCGAACCGGCCGTGTCCGCGTAGTCCAGCGTCACGCCGTTCGGTATCCGCACCGGGACGAACGGACCATACTGCGGTGCCACTTCCACACCCAGCAGTTCGGCGAGGAACCGTGCGGACGCCCGCTTGTCGTGCGCGGCGACGATCGTGTGGTTGAGCTCGACCGCCATTGATCGGCCTCCCTCCGGTGGCTGCCAGAAGCGCTTTCCACGCTAACAACCATCCGAAGCGGGGTCATCGGTCCCTGGTCCTGTCCTGCTCGGCCTTGTGACCTAGACCTAGAACCAGGGGAACGAACGCTTCGAGCCCGGCTGGCCGGTGGTGATCATTTCGAGTTGAGGACGGCCGGGAGCTCCCAGTGCTCACTGATCGTTCGGGGGTCCATCGAGGAAGCCTCGGACCTGGAGCTCTGTGCGAGGGCCGGCTCCTGTGCACCGCAGGGTGCTGAGCCACTGGGCGACGACGGCGTCGATGAAGGGGTCGGTGATCGGGCCGCGGTCGAGCAGGAGCCGGGCGAACACGGGTCCGTAGAGCAGGGTGTACCCGTCGGCGTCGACCTGGATGCCGGAGGGCTCCAGGACCCGGTTCAGGGCCGCGCGGCGGTCTCGCCGATACGGACGAGCGCCTGGGGGCTGTCGGGGTGGTGATCGGCCTCGGCGAGGACGGCGAGCAGAGCGGTGCGCATCGCCGGGACGGTGACGCCGGCGCGCAGACTTTTCAGCCAGGCCGTGGCAGCTGCGCGTACATCGCTGCTCGGCTCGGGGTAGTCGCCGATGTCGGGACCGTCGAGGATCAGGTCGAAGAGCAGGGCCGAGCGGTTGGGCCAGTGCCGATAGAGCGTCTGGCGGGTGACGTCCGCTCGCTCGGCGAGCAGGGCGTAGGTCAGCCCGGTCGGCCCGACCTCGGGCAGCAGCTCGCGCGCGACGGCCAGAATCCGAGCGCGGGTGCGCTGGGCACGCGGGTTGCTCCGGGCGGGTGGGCGACGGTGGGCCGGCGTCGAGGTCACGACTCCAAATCATACGTCATGTGTGACATGCGCCTCTTGGGCTTTGTGAATCATACGCAGTGTGTGATACACCGGGAATCATACGCCCTGAGTGATTCAGGTGTGAGAACTGGTTTCCCTGCGTTTCAGGAGTCCCTGTGTCTGCTGCGATCACCTTCTCCGACTACGGCGCGCCCGACGTGCTGACCCTGTCCGACGTTCCGACGCCGCAGCCCGGGCTTGGGCAGGTCCGCATCCGGGTCCGTGCCACCGCCGTCAATCCCATCGACCTCAAACTGCGCTCCGGCGAACTGGCTGGGATCATGCCGGTCGAGTTCCCGTTCATCCCCGGCCAGGACGTCGCCGGGGTAGTCGACAAGGCGGGCGAGGGCACCCAGTTCTCACCCGGTGACGAGGTCTTCGGCTCGGCGCACCTCGGCGGCTACAGCGAGTACGTGCTGCTGGACCAGCCGTTCGCCAAGCCCGCTGAGCTGTCGTTCGAGACCGCGGCGGCCATGATCACAGTCGGCGAGACCGCCTACCGGGCGCTCGAACACCTGGGCGTCGCCCCCGGGCAGACGCTGCTGGTCCACGCCGCGGGCGGCGCCGTCGGGGCCGTCGCGGTGCAGCTGGCCGTCGCCCGCGGTGTCACGGTGATCGGCACCGCTGGCGAGCACGACTTCGACCGCATCGGCAAGCTCGGGGCCACGGCGGTCCGCTACGGCGAAGGCTGGGCCGAGCGGGTCCGGGACGCCGTGCCGGGGACGGTGGACCGCGTGCTCGACACCGCGGGCGTGGGCGTCCTCGCCGAGTCCATCGCCCTGGCCGGCGATGTCGCGCGGGTCGTCACCATCGCCGACATGACCTTCGCCGAGCACAAGGTGCGCTTCACCGGACTCGACCCGGCCGACCGGTTCCCGCAGGCCCTGCCGCTCCTGGCTGATCTCATCGCCCGCGGCGAGCTCGGGGTGCCGGTGTGGCGCACCTTCCCCCTCACCGAGGCCGCCCAGGCCCACGCCGAGATCGAGGCCCACCACAACAAGGGCAAGGTCGTCCTGCTTCCCTGACCCATCGACCACCCCGTCGCGCCGTCGTCCGCCCGGCGGGGGCCGCAGTCCGTTTCAGAAGTACAAGAAGGTGAACCGAAAATGAGGACCCAGACCGCGCTCCCCGACGCGGACCTCATCCAGATCGTCCAGGCGTACTACGACTCCGTCGACTCCCGGGACGCCGCTCGCGTCGCCAACAACTACCTCGCCGTGCCGAACACGACGCTGCAGTTCAACGCCGACGACCCCATCGTGACCGTCGAGGCCATCAAGGACTTCTCGGCGCAGCTCTTCCACGTCGCCTCCGTCAAGCACTCGATGATCGACATATGGACCACCCCGCTGATGGGTGACGTCGTGCCGGTGAACCTGGCGCCTGCCCGGTCCGCCTCCACCGTGACCGTCGTGTCCACCGCCCTTCCGACCTTCTCCGTCGACACCGGCTCGGCGGTGACCCGTCTCGCGCTGCCCGCGACGTCGATCTTCACCATCGACATCGAGTCGGAGAAGTTCGTCTCGGTCCACAACATGTTCGACATCGCCAAGGTCTACGCCGCCGTCAGCGGCTGAACGAGCACGGACACCGACGCGTCGTGTGTGGGTGCCGGCCGTACCCGACCGAACCGAACGGGCACAGCTGACACCCGTTGCCAGCACGTGCGTCGGGCCGTGGCCTCGTGTGTGATGAAGACCGCTGATCTGCGGCTGGGCGCCAGAAAGGAGGGCCCGCCCGATGCGGTGCGCAGGGCGTGGGCGGGGCCCTGCGCACTCACCGCCTCGGATACGGTCACTGACCGAGGCGGTGCGCGTCCCATGGCGGCCCTGTTCTCATGCACCCACCCGGTCAAGATCACCCGCCCAGGGGCCCTGTTCGATCAGAACCGTCCTCGTGATCGATAGGAACACGGCTTCTGAAATCAACTCCCCTTCCACAGAACTGACATCGCACTACATCGCCCAGGTGACGGGTGACCTTGACCGCAACACCAAGGAGCAGGAACGTATCGGTCAGGAGATCGAGGCCCTGCAGGAGCAGCTGCGTGCCCTGCAGCAGGACCACACCGTGCTGGTGAACATGCAGCAGGCTCTCGGCACCGCGAATCCCGCCGCCGAGGCCGCCACGGCAGCTGCGCCGTCCGTGCCTCACCAGAACTCCGCCAAACCCAAGCAGCACAAGCCGAAGAGGGCGGCCGCTACACCCGCGAAGAAGACAGCTGCCAAGAAGCCCGGCGCCAAGACCTCGCTCGTAAACGCGTCCGGGACAGCCGCCGAGCCGACCCTCGTCGAGGTGATCCGCGGCCACCTGGAGCGGCAGAGTGAGCCGCGTTCCGCTGCCGAAATCACTGCCGCGCTCACGCAGGCCCACCCCGACCGCAGCGTGAAGACCACGGTCGTGCGCACCGCCCTCGAAGGGCTCGTCGCCAAGGGCCATGCTCACCGCACCAAGCAGGGCTCGTCGGTCTTCTACACCGCGGCGGCCGCCTCGCAACCCGCTCCGGCCGAGCCGCAGCAGAAGACAGTGGCAAACTGAGCATCCGCAGGAGTCCCCGACATCGCTACCCGGCCGCGGTCCGTGAGGTACGCCTTCTCACCCCTCATCAGCGGTGCTTCGGCGGGTCCCTTGATCACGGGATCAAACGGTGGCAGCTCTACCTGACGCAGAAGCAGATCACGTCTGCGGCATACGGGTTCTGGCTGCACCCGATGACGGGCTCCGCCGCGGAGGCCAACCGCTTCGGCCGCGAACGTCACCATCACCAGGCTGACCGACATCTGGACCGCGACCATGTGGTGGTACTGCTGTCCCCCAGCGACCTCACCGGCCAGAGCGAGCAGTTCCTCCACCGTGAACGCCTCCTCTTCCGGGCCCGCCCGGGTAGCGATGCCGTACCCGGCCACGTGCCCGGCCGCCGTCTCCTCCTCCAGGACGGCGAACGCGTCGCGGACCGCCCGGTGCAGCCCCGCCCGGTCTCCGGGATGAGACCGCTCCGGGTTGTGCAGCAGGACCAGGTCCAGCCGCTCGCGCCCGAGCTGCTCGCGGTTGCGGCCAATCTGCCAGCGCACGTACCCGTCGTTCGCTGCGGAGCACGCGGGAGCTTCGCCTGGCAGGACTACCGTGGCCTCCTGGTCCGCGCGCACCTGCAACCCGGCGCCCCGATCGTTGTCGTCTCGGACAATTTGAACACCCACCGTGCCGCCGGGATCAGCAGATACGCTGCCGGCCACGAATGGCTGACTGTCATCCAACTGCCGCCCAACAGCCCGGACTTGAATCCAGTGGAAGGAGTCTGGTCGCTGTTACGACGCGGGGCTCTGGCCAACACCGCGTTCAGCGACCCCGGCCACCTCACCCACACTCTCCGCCGAGGAATTGCCCATCTCCAGCGTCATCCCGAACTCATCGACGGTCGCCTCAACGAGACCGGACTGACCATCACCTCATACCAACCGAACCCAACGTGAAAGGTTCAGTAAGCAGTCCAGTCCTCGCTGTGCCGATGACGATCCAGCCCCACGGTTGCGAATTCGTCTGTAGTCGCATCTGCCACCACACCTAGCCTCCGGAGGGCCTGCGAGATCGGGCTGCCGACGGATCCGAAGGGCTGGCCCTCCAGTACATAGAGGGGCCCCAGTACGACGGCACGATCAGCCCAGACGGCAGCGCGTTGCTTGCCGACACCTCCGAAGTACTCGGCTTCCACGTAGGCCACCACTCCGGCGGCTGACCAGTCCGCGAGCCGCTTGTCGAATCCTCCCGGAAGCCGCCAGAACCCCAGAGGGCCGCATTCGGCGCCGTCCGTTGCAGCGTCGAAGAGCTGGTCCGTCATGGGTAGCAGTGACAGGCCCTGGCCGAGAGAGGCCACCCGAGCGGCAGGCAAGTCCCGTGAGGCGCCACGGAGTACCTCGTCTTTGGCGATGACGGCCTGCAGTTCATAACCCATCCCAACGCCCCTTATCGATTGGAGGCCTCATCTTGTCGCACGTGCTGACGGCGAACCCGCGTGGCACCCCGGGTCAGAACCCTCCCCTCTCCAGCGGGTTCCGGCGAGAGCACCCTTCAGATTCCTCGAACCCGCTGGTTGCCGAGTTCGACCGCAGCGCGGTTCCCGAAGGACTGGCCACGCGGCGTCAGCTTCGGGACATGGGTTTCAGCCCGGGCGGCAACGACTGCCCGGTCGCGATCCTGCGCTGCAAGTACTACTCCTACAGGCCCGACCAGTCGTGCAACCACCCCACACGGGGCTTTTTGTTCCGTGTCGATCTGGCAACGTCCAAGCACATCCCGACGCTCGCTCAGGAGCGGGTGCTGGACCAGGCGATGGCCGCGAGGAGCACATGTCCCCGGTACAGGCGCCGGTACTCCTTCTGCCTCCCGCTGCGCAGCCAGAGCGCGTGCGTTCTCCGAATTACGTAGGAGGGTCCCGGGGCCCGCGTCATGAATCGCCATCGTTCGGAGGCGGAACGTCTGCGCCCCGCCCCTGCCTCCTTCCTCGGCTGAGCGCGCTGATACAACCCCGTCATGACATACCGATTCACTGCTCTTGTCGCCACTACCGAGATCGACCCTGACGGCTACTTCACCGAAGCAGCTCTCGCCGAGGGCGAGGACGGAAGCGGCTTCATCTTGATGTTCATGGCAGGTGAGGAAGACCCAGATGATCAGGATGTCGCCTTGGGCATGGACACACACTGCCTGGTCACAGCCGGACAGGGGACCGCGTATGGCTGTGTCCGCGAAGCCGTTCAGACAGGCAACGTCCTCCGCGTCTCGCTCCACCCTGAAGCACTGGAGGACTTGCGATTGACCGACGGGGACATCGAAGCCCTCATCGAAGCACCAGCCGAGGACGTCCACCTGTTCCGCGAAGTCCTCGCCCAGGTGCTCGCCTACGGACGTGCCGGCGCTGTGCCCACTCGTGTAGCCGTCTGAGCCGGCCACAGGATCACATCCGGCGGGGGAAATTATGTGAAGCCGACGGCACGACCCGTGGAAAGTGCGTGATCGTCCATCCTGGGGGGATCAGCAGCGGCGGTGCCACGTCGGCACGATCGAGCGTCATGGATCAAGTGTGGCCGCCGCCACGGACATTGAGACAGATTCTTCGCGCCGGGGCCGGCCTGCTTGGACTTGCTTCAGCAAGCGATGACTACGAGGCCCATCCGGGCAGTGCCCCACGCGCACGTGCGTTCTGTTTGGCGACGCGGACACGAGCGGTGGCCCACTGATCGGCACCGTGCTCAACGTCCTGCCTGTAGGTGGCGCGGCCCCCGACGGAAGCGGCTCCGGGCTCGTTGAGGCCGCAGCCCCAGCAGACGACTCGATCGGCATCTGCTGGGCAGGCGGTGCGGATCCCGTAGCGGGAGCAAGCGTGCTCCGTGTCGCGGTCCAGGACGTCCGTACTGGTGATCCGGGTCTGTGTGCGGCAGAAGCCGCAGCCCACGGTCATGGGACGGGTCCAGTCGACGTGTCCTCGGTCGCCGGTGAGGGTCTAGTCCGCGGAATCCGGCTCCCCGATCAGCCCGCACGCCGTGCACGCGAAGTACGGCGTGCGTTCCTCTCGGGGGATCTCGGCCACCGGGAACCTCCACCAGGTCAGCTACGCGTCACAGGTTCTGTCATCGCTTGGTGGTGTCGCTGCGCGGCCTCGCGCGAATCGTCCGCGCCTGTCTGCGGCTTGGGCAACCCTATCGGCCCGGGCCGGCTGTAGTGGGGACTCCGGGGCACCTGAGGCCGGGCCTGCCGACGTCACGCCAGCCGACGGAACATGCCGCGGAGCCCGCCGGGTTCCTGCCCGTCGACCTATATACGGTCCTGGTCCGGCTGGCTCGTGTCGCCTTCGTCCGTGTACTCGCGGATGATCGTCGGATGGCAGCTTGCCACCCACATGCGCACCGAACTCCCGCTGGATGACCTGGAGATGGCGCTGTGGCGGCGCGGCATCAAGAAGGGCTCCGGCCTGATTCATCACAGCGACAGGGGCAGTCAACCCGAGGTGCGGGGCTTCGCTGCCCCTATACACGCGACCGCGGAGACGGCCGGCCCGTCCACGGCCGGCCGACTCCGCGTCCGGTCACTCCCCGGCGGCGGCGAGGGCGGCCAGTTCGCGGTCGACCGCTAGCTGATGCGCCTCGGCGTCCTCACGCGCCTTCTTCGGGCTCCAGCGACCTGCCATCACGAAGACGAAAGGCAGGAAGAGCACCTGGCCGCCGACGCAGATCCACCACCAGTTGCGCCATTCGCCGGGCCCGTCCTTCGACGCCTTCTGGACCTCGGGGCCGTACTCCTGCAGCAGCTTCAGCTGCGGCGCCGCCTTCTGCACGACACCCAGGTTCTCCGCACCGACCTCCTTGACGGCGCGGGCGCCCAGCGCGGGCGGCACGGTGGTCGGGGTGTACTTGTTCAGCTCGGCGAAGAGCTGAGGGTGCGCATTGACGATGGCCAGCGCGGGCGCCGCCTGCACCGAGGCGGCCTTGACCTCGGCGCCGTGCTCCACGAGCGGGGTCACGGAAGTCACCAGCACCGGGATGAAGGCCGCGGAGACGGCGACCACGATGCGCACCGTCCAGCCCCACACCGCGAGGCCCGCCGCGGTCGCCGCCGGGTTGTGCTTCTCCACGGTCTCGGTGAAGCTGGCCATCCAGGGCGCGTAGGCGATGCCGCTGAAGACGCCGATGCCGATGAACAGCCAGGCGAAGGTGTAGTAGTCGGTCGTCAGGTGGGTGGCGCGGGTGGCGAAGAGCGCGGTCACCACGACGGAGCCGACCGCACCGACGATCATGAAGGGCTTGCGCACCTTCAGCCGGTCCGAGAGCAGGCCGACCAGGACCAGGGCGATGGCGTTCGCCCCCCAGTACCAGTTGGCCAGCGCGTTGGTGCGCTGCTCGCTGTAACCGAAGGTGGTCGCGAAGTAGACGACGAAGTTGCCGACCGCCGCGTAGTACAGCAGCAGGAACACGGCGATGGCGAAGGCTGAGCCCAGCACGTCCAGGCGCATCATCTGCCGCCACTCGCCGCGGCGCACCGCCTCGGTGTCCAGCCCCTTGGCGCGCGCCTCGACCAGCGCCCGGTCCCGCAGCGACACCATGATCTGGTCGCGCAGCGCCGGGGACAGCTCGCGCAGCGCGAAGATCGCGACGACGAAGACGACGCACCCGGCAATCGCCGAATAACGCAGCTCGTCCTGCCAGGTGGCGCTGTCGAGGGTGTTGCTGGTGACGGTGGTGACCACCAGAGAGCCGATGACCGGGCCCATCGTCCAGTACCCCATCGCGGTGGCCCGGCCGAGCTGCGGGGAGAAGTCCCTGATCAGCGCAGGGGTGGCGACCAGCACGATGCCCTCGATGAAGCTGACGAGCGCGAAGAGCACCAAATAGGTGGTCTTGTTCGCCGCGTTCGGCAGCCCGAAGAAGACCAGCAGCGCGGCGATCAGGAGTCCGTAGACCACCAGATTCGCCCGGCCCCAGCGATCCGCAAGACCGGCCACGAGCGAGGCGAAGGCCCCGATCGCGTTGCCGATCACCGAGACCCAGACGAAGTAGCGGTACGTCATGTCGAAGTGCGTGATGATCGACGTCGCCACCGCGTACTGGATGTACAGCATGTAGTACAGGACGACGGTGGTGATGACCACAATCGCGAGATACGCCATACGGCGACCTGTGGGCGGGTAGTCCGCCAGGTCGCGGCGGTACAGCCAGGCCAGCGGGCCGCGGGCGTCCACGGCGGACTCATCGGGCGTGGGTCTGTCGGCGTCGAACGCCGTCGGAGTGGCGGACATACGGCTCCTTCTGGGGATACGGAAACCGGGTGTTTGTGTCGGGGCGACGGGGGCACACTGCGCCCGGCTCCGAGAGCGTGGCCAGAGGCTAGTACCGACTAGTCGGTACGCCTAGGGGTCTGCGCAAGGTCATTCACCCCGTTCATCACCCGGCCACCGACGAACCCCCGCGAAGCCGTCCAGAGCGGCGAGCAGATCCGCAGCCGCACCACGACCCTTGGGTGCTCGGCAGGCCCCGGGAGTTGGGGGTGAGTCGGAGTGTCGTGATCTCGGCCAAGGTGCCGTTGCGATCAGGACATGTCCGGCGTGGCGCCATTTTTTTTCGCTTCTCTGTTCGAGAAGGTCTTGGGTGGCCAGGTGCGGGACGTCAGGTCCGGCGCCACCTGAGTTCCGGGGGTTTGAATGATGGGCAGAGCCTGGACGTGGCGGGGCAGTTCGCGTGCACTGACGACGTTGACCGTGCTCGCTGTGGTGTCGGCCACGGCGTCAGCAGGGGCGAGCGCGGACGGCCGGGACGATCTGAAAGTGGAGTCGTACGTGCTCCCGGTCGGTGCTGCCACACCGGCACTGAAAGAGTTTCAGAGCGGGCAGGGTGTGCAGCAGCTGAGGGAACTCACCGCGAAGGCGGAGCCGGGGGTGGGGTTGGCGCGGGAGACGGTGGGTCCGGCTGCCTCGTACGCGCCCATCTCCCGCAGAGCCTCGGGCACGGTACCGGCCTCGGAGGCTGCGGGGTCGGCCCGGGCTGGGGTCACGGCTCCGCAGCCGGCTCGGACGATGACGTTCGAGGAGTGCAAGAAGGGGCTGGGCAGCGACAAGAAATTCTTCGTGAAGTCCCGGTTCGCGGTGTGTGACGGGGCGTCGTTCCTGCAGACCTGGGTGCGCAACAGACAGGTTGTCGGCGAGAGCGCGTTCAACGTGCGTGTGGTCGGCATGATCGCGAAGAACAGCCGCACGATCGATTTCCAGTACTACTTCACCGACTTTGCGACGACCGGCACGACCGGCGCCGCGTCTATGCCGATCACGACGAAGGGCAACGTCCCGCAGAGTTGGCCAGCCGGGGCGCGCTACACCCGGGGCGGGAACGCGCCGGGCACGAAGACGTTCGCGGAGCTGGAGGCGCTTCGCACGTTCCACGAGACGGTGAACGCGAAGCCGGGGCAAGGCAGCGGCAACTCTGATCTGCTCTTCTCGGTGTACGAGCCGGCCATCAGCTACACGCCTCCGGCACCGTGGACGCTGAGCGGGGCCATGGGCGGCAAGCTGTTCATGCTCGCGCCCCGATGGGATGCCGCGTCGTACCTGGCCAACTCCACCGGCGGCGGCGACCCGGCGAAGAAGGGCGCGGCCACCTTCAGCTACATCACAGCGCTCGTTCTGAGCGCGAAGCAGGGAGCAGAGGAACGAGCCGAGGCCGCGCACATCAGGACGGCGTTCATCAACCCGCAGGACACCAAACCGTACATGTCGGCGAAGAAGGTGCCAGGCCAGACAGCGGGGGACCCTCTGCACCGCACGGTGAGTGCCACCCGCAGGGACAACAACCGCAAGGCGGCAGTCAAGCAATGCAGACGATACTGGGGCGCCAACTACACCAACGGGGGCAAGGAGTGCGACGAGTACCCCTTCGCGACCACCTACGAGGGGGCCGCGGAACACGACTATGACCCCGAAGTCAGAAAATTCAACTTCTCGGTGAAGCCGATACCGAAGGACGACAACCGGGCCGGCGGGAATCTCCTGCAAGGCTTCTACGGCAACAACCGCATCATCGACGGAGACAACGACGGCTTCATCCTGAAGATCGTCACCTGACCTGGTGCCACCAGTTGCCGGGGCGGGGCAGTGCCGGGCACTGCCCCGCCGCACTTCGCGTGATCAGGATCCAGCGGGCCAGAACTGGACGAGATAGCGCTCGACCCCCGTGCCGGTGCCCTCACCGTCGGACAGAGCAGCAGCCTCAGCTCGGCCCGCGCAGCTCACCCGGACCTGCCACGTACCGCCGGAATCGGCCAGCGTGATGACATCGTCGGCTCGGCCCAAGCTCATAGACCACACCGCCACCTGGCCGCTGGTCGATTCGAAGTCGGCTTCGGCCTGCTCGTCCCAACTGGCTGGGTCTTGTGCGGACGGCGGGCCGTCCCACACTTCGACCGTGACGGCGGCAGTGTGGGTGTGGCCACCGCTGGTGATGTCCAGCCGCCCCGGATGAGTGCTGAGGAATGTGCCGTAGTCGAAGTCGTCAGGGAACGGCACCGACAGGTCCGCGTCATCGAACTCCTGCAACCCGAACGCGTTGTACCCCACATCCGCATCGATATGCTGCTTGCGGACGAGCTCTGCCATGAGCGTCCCTTCGACGTCACGCACCACTGGTCATCACCAGGGATCGTAGATCCCGTCCCGTGCCTGCCGCGCCCAGACTGGGCAACGGCCCCGGGCTCCGGGCACAGACCGCCGATGAACGAGCCGAAGCCGCCCTGCTCGCCGCACAGTTCCCCAACCTGCAGGCTCGTGCAGTGCAGCCGTGGGGTGGCACGGCACGAGCCTGCCGCTCAATACCTCAGAACGGCAGGCTCGTGCGATACCGGAGTCCATCGTGCTGGCCGAGTTGCGGTCGGGTAGCGGTGCGTTCAGCGGTGGAGGGATGGAGGCAGAGCCCGGTCGAGGAACTCCAGTCGCGTCTCGCGGGCAGTTGGCTGTCCAGTCCCAGGGCAGTGCGGATGGTCTCTGCAGTGACGTCGCGCGGGATTTCCAAATGGCGTTCGGCATCTCCGATGATCTCGCCGATGACATGGTGGACGGCGTGGGGGTGGTGGCGGATGGGCCAGTCCAGCATCTTCGCGACCGGTGTCACGATGTGCCGTAGAAGGTCGTGGGCCCGGTGTCTCCGGTCTTCTCGTCCAAGTCCTTGCCGTAGGCGAGCTCGTCGAGAAAGGCGTGCCGGATGGTGGCCGCGAGATCGTCGGGGTCGATGATGTTCTGTGTGTCGGCGGCTACGCTCCAGGCGAGTGCGTCGGCCACCTCGTGCATGGCGGTTTCGTTGCGGTGTCGAAGTGTCCAGCGCTTGCGCCGGTCGGGCCGTTCCCACACCACGCCGAAGAACAGGCGAGCCAGGCGGTGGCGCAGTTCGGAGGCGCCGATGGGCAAACTGTCGTCGTCGCCGGAGTCGAGTGTGGCAGCGGCGCTGTCGGGTGAGCGGTGGCGTTGCTCCGCCCAGTCCTGGGCCACGGTGCGGGCCTACAGATTGCGGCCGTTGACGGCGGCCTGGGGTGGTGGCACGTCCCGTTGGCCCCGTGAGACGTAGCGCGCAGGGTGGAGGCGGCGATGCCGCCGATCTCGGCCAATTCGGGTACGCCGATGAGTTGGTCCGTGGCGAGTTCGGGGGCGGAGAGGCGGACCACGCACCCCGACAGGGGGCGGGAGCTCGGGGCGCCGGGAGGCCCACAGGGCCAGGTGATCGTTCCAGGGGTCGGAGGGTGCGGCGTCCGGGTCGAAGTTGGCGACCCTCAGCAGGCGACCACGGGCGGGGTGAGCGTTGTCGTCGAGAAGGTCGTCGGCGGTGATGGTGATCGCTGCTTTGACCGGGCGCCGGTCGTAGTGCTCACTGGCGGCGTCCCAGACCCGGTCGGGCCGGAACCAGGTGGCCCCGTCCCACCAGTAGCCGCCCTGCCGGAACAGGAGTTGGGGCCCCCACAGATTGCTGTACCGGGAAGAGGCGTCCTTGTCGGGAATCAAGAGGACGGTGCGGCCGTACTCGGGGTGGTGGCGGACGAACCAGGACATATCATCGCGGATCGGGTCGGCAGTGAAGGCCAGCCACGCTCCGTCTGTGGTGCGGTCCTTGTCCCAGCGGTCCCAGGTGCTGCCTCCCACAGCCGCGGCTACAGCTACGCCGCGGCCGGACGCCTCACCAGGGCGGACGACACCAACCCGGACGGAGCCTGCACCGGCCGCGACTACACCTTCGACGACAACACCAACCGAAAGACACTCGCCACCTCGACCAGCGATGCCGGCGCAGCCTGCACCTCTACCGGCGCCACCAGCACGTCGTACGACTACGACAGCGCCGACCGGCTGGTCACCTCCGGCACGATCTGCGACGCCTTCGGCCGCACCACCACCCAGGCATCCGGCACGACCGTCGGCTACTACGCCAACGACCTCGTCCGGCAGCAGACCTCCGGCACCAGCCGGCAGACCTGGAACCTGGACGCGGCCGGCCGCCTCATCGCCTGGACCACCGAAACCCAGGGCAGCGACGGCACCTGGACCCAGACCACGTCCAAGACCGACCACCATGGCTCCGACGGCGACAGCCCAGACTGGATCCAGGAGACCAGCAGCACCATCAGCCGCAACGTCCAGGACATCAGTGGGGATCTCGGCGTTGTCACCAGCGCCACAGGCGACACCATCCTGCAACTGACAGACATCCACGGTGACGTCACCGTGGAGCTTCCCCTGGACACCGCCCAGGCGCCGGTCGCGTTTGCCTACGACGAGTACGGCAACCCGCAAGGCGACACCACCGCCACCCGCTACGGCTGGCTCGGCGGCAAGCAGCGCTCCAGCGAAACAGTCACCGGTGCCACCCTCATGGGAGTGCGCCTCTTCGACCCCACCGGGCGCTTCCTGTCCATCGACCCGGTGCCCGGCGGCTCGGCGAACGCCTACGAGTACTGCGGTGGCGACCTGATCAACCACTACGATCTCGACGGCAGGTTCTGGGGATTCCACCTCAGCGCCGGGGCAAAGCTCGCCTGGCACTACGGAAGCTGCGCCTACGGCGGCTACAGCAGGTGGAGAAACCGGCAGCAGGCACGGGGCGTCGCATTCGGCCTCGCGTAATCGGGCATCGTTATCTCGGCTACCGATGCCGGTACCGCTACGGTATGCGTGTGTGCACCGGCGGCCGCGGTCTCCACGCCCGCGGCGGGACCACACTCGGCACCACCTACTTCCCTTCGAACAACAGCTATGTCACTCCGGCCAGGATGCGACACGACGGGCGCCACAAAAGCAGTGGATGCGGTACGGATGGTGATTCGGCTACATGTGCCTCAGGGCAGGAATCAACCCGTGCCACAACCATTGGGAACGCCGCGCCGGCTACAAGGACGGGGGATATCCGTGCCATTGAGCCAGTTCCGGAAACGACCCGTGTGGCCCGTCGCGGTGGTGGGAGCGGTCCTCGTCCTGGCCGGCCTCGCAGCTGTCGGCACGTGGGTGTACGGCATCTACAGCATGTCGGACCCGGTACCCCCAGTGCTTGGTGCACACGTGGAGGGGAAGACGATTGTCGTCAAGTTCCCCCTCTGCCCCACCGACGTGATCCGTCGCGTAGAGGTCACGGACTTCGACGACACCAGCGAGAACCCGCATCAAGTGTGGTGGGCCTCCAACCCCGCAACATCCTCCGCGAAGAAGGGGGTCGTCCAGCTCTGGTCCGGCGCCGGATTCGAGCGCCACGCCCCGGAACCGGCCCAGTCCGTCATACCCCGCAACCTCGTGGTGGGGTACTTGGACCCGTCGGGTGACGGGCGCGATGGTGTCTTCACCCTGCGCACGATATCCGCAGCGAACTTGAAGACCGGGCAGTACTGGACCCGCGATGGCCCCAGAACCGCCGCACAGATCGACGCTCAACTCAACTGCCACGACGGCAAGTGACCAAGTGACAAGGAGGCCGTAGACAACTCCCAGCACGCGGAAAACGGCTCTTCACCCGCCTGAAACGAGAGGGTGCCGCACCTGTGTGCGGCACCCTCCATCGCTTTGAGCACGCCTTTCACCAGGGAAATGCACCGGCCAGGGTCCTGGCTGACCCACAGGTGGAACTCCCCCACTCGGTGGCAATGCACAAAAAGCATCTCTCAAGGTACGGCCCATCACTGACAACCGGGACAGGCGAAGGCTCAGCAGGCGGTCACCAGACGTTACTTGCGCACCCCGGCCACCGAGCCGAGGATCGCGAGACCCCGGCCCACCCATCTCCCGGCCGGGACGCCAGCCTCCTCCTGGACGACCCGCAGCGGTTTTCGGGGCCGGGGGGGGCGGCCGTAACGAGGACCCAGCGCAGGCAGTACTGGCGCATCTGAACAGTGATGATCTTCGCGATATCCATCATGAAGACCACGCCACACGGTCCTGACCTGATCAAACAGGCCGAGCGGTGTGCCCTCCCGCAAGGCGGGAGCAACGGACCAACCTTCTTGCCGCGTGCGCATCGGACGGACAGCGGCCCCGGACGTCGCGCGAGTGTCATCGCTTCCGGAGACCCAACCCCAGACGGTCCCGGCAACCTCCGGGGCTGCGTGCTTCCCGGAGGAGGCCAGTGCGGACCTACCAGCCCCTCCCCCCGGTCAGCCGACCGCACAGCACGCGCTGGCGCCGTCCCGCTGCCACGCCGGGCCTGCCGGTCCGGGCGACGGCGGCGCGACCTCACCCACTGTTCCCACCACGGCCTGTCTGATCCGGGCAGGCACGGACGCCGGCAACCGGCCCGTGTTCGTCGACCTCAGCCGCCTGGACGGCGTCCTCAGCGTGACCGGTGCGCCGCTGGTGGCCCGTGACGTCGTGCAGAACCTGCTGGCGGAGATCGCCCGCACCCGCCCCGGCACACCGGTGACCGTGCTGCGGGGAACGACCGATGCTCCGCCGCTCGCCGTTCCGCCAAGCCTCCAGCAGCTGCCGCAGGTCACCTCTCAGGCCGTGGCCGTTCCGGCCCCGGCACAAGCCACGATACGCGGCGCCGCCGCGCGCCGGCCGCTCAAGGGACTGGTCGTGGTGGCGGGTGCACCGGGCTCGCGAGAGGCCTCCGAACTGGCAGCCTTGTGCGGCCCGGGCGCTGCGGGCTGGACCGGACTCGTCTACGGGGAAGCCCAGGACGCGCACTGGCGCTGGTACACCGACGGTGACGGCCTCGTCGACATCCCTGTGCTGGACCTGAAGCTCACGGTGCCGGCCTGAGCGGGGTGTCGGCCCGTCACCGGTGGATGTCGTGATGTTCCGACAGCGGGCCGGCTCCGTCACCGACAAGCGACCAAGGATCACCCCTCACATGTGGCATACGACCTCACACTCTCAGCGCACGGGCCCTCACCTGCACGGATACCATTGAGCGCGGTGGAGTTGGGAATCTTCACCGCGCTGGCCAACGGCGGCCGCGACCGTGAGTCCCTCGCCTCCGAGGTGGGCCTGCACCCCAGGTCCTCCGCGGACTTCCTCGACGCCCTGGTGTCACTCGACGTGCCGACCCGCGACGAGGACGGCACCTACCGCAACACCCCCGCCGCAGGCCTGTTCCTGGACCGGGCCGAGCCGTCGTACGTGGGCGGCATCCTCGCGATGGCCAACACCCGTCTCTTCGGCTTCTGGAACAACCTCACCAACGCACTGCAGACCGGCACCCTGCAGAACGAGGTCGCGCACAGCGGTGCCCCGTTCTTCGCCACGCTCAGCCAGCACCCGGTCGCCTGGCGGAACTTCCTCAACGGCTTGAACGCATCCTGGGCCGAGCGTGCGGGCGCGAGCACGCGGACGGCGACGCCGACAGGCAAGGCCGATCAGAGCAGTTTCATACTTTTTTATCGTGAGTCGAACAGGCCTCGCGACTCCCCTTGATGGATGCCGGACTGTACCTGATCGACATGGACAGATCCATACCTTCTACGCGACATCGTTCCCGCACCTCGAACACATTGATCCGATGTCTCACCGTCGAGGCCATTGACGCCTTCATCGAATACCCCTACTTTCCCTGCATGTTTCTCATACCTCTCCGCATGCGTTCCTTGAGATCCCCTGGAATGCCCTCCTTAGTCATCGGACCTTATCGGGTCATGCTGGCCTGCCTGTGCGTGCTCCTGTCCGTCGCTGGACTGACGGACCAGGCGCACGCGGCAACCGCCGTCACCTACTTCGTCTCGCCCACCGGAAGCGACAGCAACGCGGGCACCAGTGCCGCCGAACCGTTCCGTACACTCACCAGGGCGCAGACCGCGGTCCGGGCGATCGACAAGTCGGCCTCCGGCCCGGTCACCGTGACCCTGGCGGGCGGCGTCTACCGGCTCACCAAGACGCTGACCTTCACCTCCGAGGACTCAGGCGGCGGCTCGGCCGGCACCGTCTGGTGGAAGGCGGCACCCGGACAGTCCCCGGTCGTCAGCGGCGGCGTCCGGATCACCGGATGGACCAAGAGCAGCGGCGCCGTCTGGTCCGCCCCGGCCCCGGCCGGCCTGGACACCCGGCAGTTGTACGTCAATGGCACCCGGGCCCAGCGCGCGACCGGCTCGTTGCCGGTGAAAGTGACCCAGACCGCGACCGGCTACACCACGGCGTCCGGCGACCCCATGGCCGGCTGGCGCAACCCGTCAGCGATCGAGTTCGTCTACCGGGGCGGCCTCGGGGCATGGACCGAGCCGCGCTGCCCCCTCACGTCGGTCACCAGCACCGCCATCACCATGGCCCAGCCCTGCTGGAACAACTCCACCCAGCGGGTCATGCGCACCGACGACTCCGGCCGCACCGTCAACCTGGTCGGCCGCAAGTCGATCACCGAGGCTCCGACAGCGGTGGAGAACGCCTACGAACTGCTGGACAAGGCAGGTGAGTTCTACCTGGACAAGAGCGAGCACCGGTTCTACTACATCCCGCGCTCCGGGGAGGACCTGACCACCGCGGACGTCGAGGCGCCCTCGCTGAGCACCCTGGTGGCGAGCTCCGGCACGGCGTCGGACGAGCCGAGCCACATCGGCTTCCAGGGCGTCCAGTTCAGTTACGCCAACTACACGGCCTCCAACACGGGTACCGGCTTCTCCGAGATCCAGGCCACCTACCAGGTCACCGGCACCAGCGGCTACGCCACCCAGGGACTGTGCGACTTCGTGTCCGGTGGCACCTGCCCGTACGGCAACTGGACGAAGATGCCCGGGGCCGTCCGCTTCACCTACGACAAGAGCATCCACTTCGACCACGACTACTTCGCGCATCTCGGCGCGGCCGGACTGGACCTGGGCGACGGCTCGCAGAACAGCACGGTGACCGCATGCGTGTTCACCGACGTCTCCGGCAACGGCCTCGACCTGGGCGGTGTGGACATCCCGCAGCCCAGCAGCACGGCGCAGCACACCAGCGGCATCACCGTCAAGGACAGCCACTTCTACGACATCGCCACCGAATACCACGGCGGAGTCGCGATCGACGCCGGGTACATCGAGACGTCGACCGTCACACACAACCAGATCGACCATGTGCCGTACACGGCGATCTCCATCGGCTGGGGCGGCTGGCCGGACAAGGTGAAGCTCCCCGCACAGCCGAACTATTCGCACAACAACACGATCTCGTACAACCTGATCTACGACCACATGTCGCTGCTCGGCGACGGCGGCGCCGTCTACACCAACGGAATCACCGGCACCTCGACGGCGACCGGCGAGCATGTCACCGGAAACGTCGTCCACGACCAGCTCAACACCTCGGGCGGCCATGTCCTGTACACCGACAACGGCGCCACGTACGTGTCGATCCTCGGCAACGCGGTGTGGAACATCAACGTCTCACCGTGGGGCAGCAAACATGTGAACTACACACTGAACGACGGGACGTACGACCCGACGGACATCGAGGGCGACTACTGGCCGGCCGGTCCGTCCGACTACGACCAGAAAGGCGTCCTGATCCAGAACAACCACGACATCACCACCCCGGCCCAGATCCCGTCGAGCATCACGGGAGCCGGCGGTATCGAGTCGCAGTACAAGTCGGTCCTCACCTGGCAGCCAGCCTGATGCGATGAAGGAGCGGGGCCTCCGGCCCCCGGCCGGGTACGGACGATGCCCGGTCCAGGAGAACAGCGGCGCTCTGAGGTGGTCGGCACGACGTCGAGAGAGGCCGGCTCACGTTGTGGGTCGGCCGCACCGACGCCGTGTTGGAGTTGGAGCGCGTGCGTCCACTCTGGAGAACGTGCGCCTCACCCGCGATGGACGTCGGGCGGTCGTCGGTGACGGACCATCGACCAGCTGCCCACACTCGCCGCCCCCATGTCCGCCACGATCAACCGGAAGATCATCCCACCCGGTCAGTCGACGTGACAGCGCCCGCCTGCGTCTACGCCTCAGGCGGCCTGCTCATTCCGCCGGGCACATGGAGCGCAGCCGGTCGGCGATGTCGTAAACGGTCAGGCGCAGCGCACGGATGTCAGTGACGAGATCGCGCCAGGGTTCGTACTCAGTGTCGATGGTCTCGCCGGACGCCCGGATGTAGGCAACGGCCACGCCGTACCCGAAGAACTCGTTGCGGGCCGGCAACGGTCGCAGCAGCACAATCTGCTCCAGCAGCGCGGCAGCCCGCCAGTACGCGTCCGGCGATCCGACCCCGATCTGCGGGGTGTTCACGCGGTGCCGTGCGACGGCCGCCACCAGCGCCGAGTAGTCGCGCACGGCGAGTTCCTTGCCGAGCAGTTCCTCCTGCCGGTCCAGGAACCACCGGATATCGATATGCAGCTCGATGGGCAAGGTCAGGCCGCCCGGCTGCTGGTGCGGGACGTCTGCGGGAGACCCCCGAAGTCACGGTCGAACGCCTCGGCGATGCCGGACTCCGCGATGGCCTTGCGGAACTCGGCGGTGGCCACGCCTAGATTGAGCTGGTTCTCCTGCTCGATGGCCAACTCGGCGAGCAGAGCGCGCACACTCGTTCCTCGGGCGGCGGCGATCGCGGCGAACCGGTCTCGCGTCTCGGTATCGATCTTCACTGTGGTGTCAGCCATACTCCGAGTATGCATCCATGACTACCTCCATGAATACCGTTCGGGGAATGTGCCGGGCCCCGGTACACGCGGAAAGCCGCGAACACTTTGCCGGGGGATGCCTGGGCGGTCGGCGCGAACGCTCCGCGTGCCACGCGACAAGTAAGGGGTGAGACCGCCGTCGGGCGGTCGGAGACGGAGACTCCGTGGAATCGGATCACAAGCACCAGGGCAGCGATGAGCGCGACGCCCTGCTGACGTGCGCTGTGGGCGACCCGGCCGCGTTCACACCGCTGGTGGAGCAGTTCTCACCCGCTCTGCACGGATACTTCGCCCGTCGCGCGCCCGGTGCTGCCGACGACCTGCTGGCCGAGGCATGGCTGCAGGCCTTCGCGGCGCGCCGCACCTTCGACGCCGCACGCGGATCGGCTCGGGGATGGCTGTTCGGGGTGGCCCGTAACGTCCTGGCCGGGCACATTCGGCGGGCCGGGCGGGCGACCGCCACAGCCGAACCCGTCGAGGTCGACCCATGGCCGGCGGTGGACCAGCGGCTGGACGCCGCCGCCCTGGCACCTGAACTGCGCCAGGCACTGGCCGAACTGCCCGCTGAGGAGCGGGAGCTGTTGCTGCTGGTGTCCTGGGAAGAGCTGACGCCGACGGAGGCCGCCGCTGTGGTCGGGATCCCCGCCGGCACGGCTCGCTCCCGCCTGCACCGTGCACGCGGCCGACTGCGCGCACACCTCGCCCCCGTCCGCCACCTGACCTTGACGCCCGCCACCCCCGTACGCACGGAGCGGAAGGAATCAGCATGACTCAGCGGCAGGACCTCCTCGATTTCCCCGGCGCTGAGGCGCTCCAGGCCGCGGGCCGCGTCGAACCCCCGACTCCGCAGGCCGTCGCCCAGGCACTGGCGGCGGTCCACGCCACCGCCCGCCAGGAGACCGCGCAACGTTCCGTCGTGGTTCCCCTCGGGCGGCGCCCCTTCACCCACGGCCGACGGATCCTGGCGACAGTGGTGGCGGCGGCCGCCGTCGCAGCGGGAGTGGTCGCGTACAGCGCCACGGATGCCCGCCAGGCCGGCGGCCACCCTACGCACCAGGCGCAGGCCGTCACCGTCGCCACCTTCCTGGACCACACTGCGGACGTGGCCTACGCCAGGCCGGCCGCCAGTGCGCGGTACTGGAAGGTGCGGACGAAGGTCACCCACACGGGAGCAGAGCCGGCCCCTGCGACCGACTATTACTACGCTCGCTCCATGGATGCCGTCTACATCGTCGCGGGCGGCCAGACACACAAGAAGCCGGGCGCCTTCGGCTGGCGCCTCGGGTCCAAGGAACTGCACGGCTGGAGCGATCTGGACCGGCTGTCCACCGACCCGACGCAGCTGCTCGCACTGATGAACAGCTCCAAGGAATACGCCGACCAGTCCGCCTTCCTCCAGGCCGGCGCCCTCCTCGGCGAGACCCCCGCTGGGCCCAAGCTGCGCGCCGGGTTGTACCGGGCCCTCGCCCGCCTCCACGGGGTCAAGCTCGTCGGCACAGTGAAGGACAGTGCCGGCCGCACCGGCACGGAACTGGTCTTCAACGGCGTCGCCAGCACTGACCACATGCTGATCGACCCCAAGACGAGCGCCCTGCTGGAGACCAGCAGCGTCAGCACCAAGGGCAGCGACCGCGGCAACACCACACGCATCACCTACGTGTCCGTCGGCCCCGCCGACAAGATCGGCTGACCTTCCCGCTTCATCCCTGAACCGGCGCCCCGGGCCCCCGAACGGCCCTGGGGCGCCGCATGGCAAACACCAACGACGGGCTCGCCGCCCCAGGGACCCGCGTCATCGCCTGGCTCGTCGCCCAGGGCAACCGCCGCCTGCCCCACCACGGCAGCGTCAAAGGCGAGCGCTGGATCCACCACCGCGCCGCCGCCCTCAACCTCCGCCGACTGACCAACCTCGGACTCGACCACCGTGACGGCACCTGGACGATCAACCCTGCCGCCATGCGACGAAAGGGTCGTCCGGCCCTCACGGCGCCGAACGACCCCCACCAAGATCTTCATCAGTCTTCAACTAGGACTGGCCAACCGCTCACCGATGACGACTTCGTCCTCACAGTCGAGACCGGCGAAGTCAGCGTTCGACTTGGGATGGAGTTCCAGACCGGTGGCCTGTTGATAGAACGCCGCCAAAGCCAGCGGATCCGGGCAGTCGAGGGTTATCGCGCTCAACTTCATCTGCAAGGGCATGACGCCTCCGGGACGATCAGTGGACTTCGTTGACGCACACCCTAGAGGCGGCTGCCGCGGCTGAGCAGTGGTGAAACGGCAGCCCCGAGTCGACCGAGGGGCGTCGTCAACCCGGCAGCCGATCCGGCTCCAGCACCAGTTTCTGACCTCAGTGGTCGCCGAAGAGGATCTCCTTCACTTCGCGGACCGCGTAGTAGACGAGCACATAGCCCGCTGCCGGGTCCGCCCACCACCAGCCGGCCACTCCGTTGAGGACGAGGCCGAGCAGGACCGCGGCGGCCAGCAGCCCGTCGATCAGGGTGACCCGGCCCTCGGTCTTGAGTACTGGGTTGTCCAGAGCGGCACCGGTGCGGGTCTTGCCGAAGGCGAGGGCGAACATCACCGCGGCGGTGATCGCGGTCCACGCGATGCCCAGCGGGGAGTGGTGAGCATGGTGGCCGGTGGCCAGCACCCACGTCGACTGCACCAGCAGATACACGGCCAACAGCACGAAGCCGACCCCGATCAGCCGCAGGGCACGACGCTGCCGGTCCTCACCCGTTCCAGACAGTTCCCAAATCACCACCGTTGAGGCACCGATCTCGATCAGGGAATCGAGACCGAACCCGGCCAGCGCGACCGACTCCGCCGAGATCGCGGCGATGGCCAGCACCACGATGCCGATCACGTTCCAGCCCAAGGTGACGTATTCCAGGGCGAAGCCCCGGCGCAGCAGGGTCTGCCGGGAGGTTTCCTTCACATCGCTCACCGGGCGATTCTCCCAGTCACCCCCAGCAAGGCCCACAACACCCTCGTTGCCATGCGCGGTTCAGAAGCAGGCAGCCGGAAGCACAGCACTCCGCCTGACGACCATGCGCGAACCGCAGCCGCGTTGAACCCGCGTCCGAGCGACTTTCGTGGCCGACGCCGCCGACCACGGACAGCGTCCAAGTCGCGCGCGTCCGCTGTCCACTTCCGAGGCAACCGCTCGGGCTCAGCTCTGCGGGCGCTGCCGCCTTCCGGGACCCGAGCGGATCGTGGTCCGCGCCAGGGCGAGAACGTCGGGATCGCACCGCCGGCCCGGTCCGCAACCTCGTGACATCGCTCCCTCGGTCCTGGAACAGCCGGGCCGGGCAGCACACCGTGGTGTGCGGCCCGGCGTCCGAGGGCGGGCGCGGGTCGCGCTATGAGGTGACCGAGCGGAAGTTCCAACGGCCCGAGCCGACTTCGTACACCGTCTCGGTCCCGCCGTCGCGCACCAGCCGTGCTCCGGCCGGTGCCTCGGCATGTCCGTCGAACAGGGGGACATGCACCTCCGCCGTGCTGCCCGCGGGCACGTCCACGGTGAGACGGAACAACCCGGCGTCGCGCCTCCAGTCGGTCCGTGCGACGCCGTACGGCGTGCGGTAGGAGCCCGACGCCAAGGTCATGTCTCCCTCGACGGCCGGGGCGATGAGGAGCTTGGAGTAGCCGACGGACTCGGGCGTCTGCCCGATACCGGCGACCCGAGTGGTGAACCAGGAGTCGATGGCGCCGAGCATGAAGTGGTTCTGCGACTGCCCGGGGCCGCCGTCCCAGGATTCGCCCAGCGTGGTGTTGCCGGCGCGCACCTGGTAGCCGTAGCTCGGGCTGGTCGTCCGGGTGGCGATCTCGTGGACGATGTCGTCGCGACCCGCGGTGGACAGGACGCGGAAGGCGGCCGGCAGGGAGATCTCGCCCAGCAGCAGGTGGTAACCGGCGTCCTTGACGGCGTTGGTGAAGTGGCTGAGCAGGCGGTCCTTCTCCCCCGCCGGGTACGCCCCCATGTCGAGGGCCAGGGCCTCGGCGCCCTGACCACCACCCCCGAAGGTGCCGGTGGCGGGGTCGTAGTATTTCGCGGCGAGTGCCGTCGCGCTGGCGTCGGCCTTCACCCGGTACGCGTCGGCCGCTGCCCGGTCGCCCAGGACGTCCGCGATCCGGCCGAGGGCGTCGACAACCCGCCAGTAGCCGTAGGTTCCGGCGACCGCTCGCGGGAACGTGCGGTCCGGTGTGAACCAGTCGCCAAGCCCGTAGTCGAGGATGCCGCCGGACACCTGCCGCTCGAGGAAGTCGGCGTACTGGCGCATGCGCGGGTAGTAGGTGCGCAGCGTTTCCGTGTCCCCGTAGGTCGTGTAGAGCTGCCAGGGGACGAGGACGAACGCGCCGCCCCAGTTGGCGTCGTTGCGGTAGGCGCCGGGCAGGCTGGTGTACTCCGGCACGGTGCTGGGGATCAGCCCGTCCTGTGTCTGCGCGTCCGCCATGTCACCGACGATCTTGCGGAGGTAGGACCGCATGTCGTAGTTGGCGGCGAGCGCGGGGAAGACGAGTTGGTCCTGCTCCAGCCATCCCAGTTTCTCCCGGCTGGGGCAGTCGGTGAGGACGCTCATCATGTTCCCCTGGATGGCGCGCCGGATCAGCGAGTGGATGCCGTTGACGAGCGGATCGGAGCTGCTGAAGTCGCCGGCCGAGGTGTTGTCGGTGCGCAGCACCTTGCCGCGTACGGTGACCGTCGCGTCCTCGGGCAGGCCCTTGAGTTCCAGGTAGCGGAAGCCGTGGTAGCCGAAGCGTGGGTGCCAGGTCTCGCTGCGGGCGCCCCGGGTGGTGTAGCTGTCCCAGAGGGGGGCTCCCACGTTGCTGATGGACTGGAACGCGTGGCCGTCCTTCAGGCTTTCGGCCGGGTAGACACGGATTTCGGTTCCGGCCGCGGCGCTGACGGTGATCTCGGGCCAGCCGGCGATGTTGCGGCCCAGGTCGAAGACCCGGCTGTGCTCGGCGCCGTCGACCTCTTTGCCGGTGAGGGTCTCGACGACCTTGATGGGTTCGGTCTCGCGTGCGCTGAGCCGGGCCGGGTTCTGCGCGGTGCCGGGGCCCGGTACCGCGACCGCCCTCCCCCACCGGTGCCGGTCGCCGCTCGGCTCGTCCCAGTGGGGGATCTCCCGGCGTGCGTCGTAGTCCTCGCCGCCGTACCAGTTCGAGGAGGTGGTGGGTCCCAGCGTGGCACGCCAGTCGTCGCCGCTCGTGACGGTGCGGACGCTGCCGTCGGCCAGGGTCACCTCCAGCCGGGCGATCAGCTTGGGGTCGCTCAGGTTGCCGTACAGCTTGCGGTAGCGGTCGGCGGTGCTGACGACGTTGGACATACCGTTGCCCAGGGCGACACCGATGGTGTTGGCGCCGGTCCGCAGGCGGTCCGTGACGTCGTAGGTGGCGTACTGGACGCGCTGCGCGTAGTTGGTGTTGGCGGGCTCCAGGACGGCGTCACCCACCGGTTCGCCGTTGAGGGTGGCGTCGTAGATACCGAGGCCGGCGAGGTACAGCCGGGCGCTGCGTACCTTCGCGCGCAGGGTGAAGTCGTCGGTGAGCAGGGGCAGTCCGTCCGGCAGGTAGGGCTGGGGCGGCTGCTGGCCGTCGACCTGGGCGAGCGTGGTGAAGGGGCCGCTCGCGCTGTCGGCGCTCGACAGCGCGTAGTCCACCGGGAAGTTCGGGACGCGGCCGTCCGCGGTGAGGACGTCGGCGCGCGGGTAGAGCGCCACCTCGTCGAAGGTCTTCGCCGTCTTCAGGTCGAGGGTGAGGAGCACCGGCGCGGCGGCGACGTCCGCACTGCTGTGCGCGGCGCTCGCATACCCGGCGGCGGTCTGCAGGGCGCTGTTGGACAGACCGTCGACGGCCAGGGACGGTTCCCAGGTCTTGCGCAGGGTGTTGCTCTCCGAGGCCGTGACCGCGGCGCCCCGGGCGAGGCCGGTGGTGGAGGTGGCGGAGTCGCGGACGTCGATCTCGCCGAGCTGGACGCGCCAGGTGCGGGCGGGAAAGGCCTCCGCCAGGGGCAGACCGAGCTTGGTGACGTCCAGGCGTACGTAACGGGCGTTGGTGCGGGGGACCTTGACGACGACGGGTTCGACGGTGCGCTCGCTCAGTCGCCAGTCCGGATGCGTGATCCAGTCGGCGTCCCAGTCCGACTGACGGGTCAGGCCGGTCTCGAAGACGGCGGTGCCGCTCCATCCCGAGTCGCTCTGCCCGTGCGACGACCAGAGCTTGACCCGCCAGTACACGCGGGTGCGGGAACCGATGTCCTTGCCCGCGTACGTCGTCTCCGGCATCGTGGAGCGGACCTTGCCCGAGTCCCACAGGTCGGGGCGCCCGTGGCGCAGCAAGTCCGGTGAGGTGGCCGCCTGGACGCGGTAGGCGGACTGGAGGGTGTTCGCGGCGCGGGCGGTGGTCTGCCAGCTGAGGTCGGGCGTGGTGTCGTCGATGCCCAGCGCCCGGCTCAGGTGCTGGGTGCGCAGCCGGGTCGGGGTGATGGTGCCCGTGGTGGCGTCGGCGGTGACGGCGCCTGCCAGCACGGTGACGAAGGCGGTCAGTCCGGCGAGGAGTACGGGCACGGGCCGTCGCCGTCTGCTGCGGGGACGGGGTCTGAGCATGGGGACTCCTGGGGTGCGTGCGGGTCGGGAAGGGTTCGGGGGCTGGTCAGACGCGCACGAGGTCGGCGGTGACGTGCCGCCGGAATCGCAGGGTGACTGGTCCGAGCAGGCCGGACGGCAGGGGTTTGTTCCGTTCGTTGGAGAGGGTGTTGGCCACTCGGACGCGGAGGGAGTTGTGGCCGGGCTT
This sequence comes from Streptomyces sp. NPDC111507, assembly GCF_055638955.1. Taxonomy (NCBI): domain Bacteria; kingdom Bacillati; phylum Actinomycetota; class Actinomycetes; order Kitasatosporales; family Streptomycetaceae; genus Streptomyces; species Streptomyces sp. NPDC111507. The sequence goes on from NZ_JBVKBU010000008.1 coordinate 206,486, forward strand.
CACCAGGCCGGTGAGGTCGACGACCCATGGCGCCCACAGCAGGGGCGGAAGGTCGGTGCCGTTGACCGTGACGGCCGCCACGTCACGGACGTCGCCGAGGTCCAGCAGTACCCGCCGACCGTCGAGCAGGGCGCGCTCGACATCGATGTCGGTGGTGTAGGTGCCGCTGCCGGAGAAGAGACGGTCGTGGTCGGTCCAGCTGCCCAGGGGTCCGGTGATCGGTGTGGCGTCGGCGCGGTCCAGGGTGAGGGTCCAGTCGCCGGCCACGCCGACCGGCTCGAGCGGGTCGGCGGTGCGCACCGTGCCGCGGTAGGTGTGGGTGCCGTCGGTTCCGGTGAGCTGGTGGCTGCCGGGGGCCGAGGCCTCCACCGTCACGCGCAGGGCGGGACCGTGCCGTTCGACCGCGACGACGGGCAACGCCGAGGAGGTCAGGTGCGGGACGGCTCGCGCGTCGTGGCGTACCACGACGATCAGCGTCTGGTACGGCTCCAAGCTCAGGGGCAGCTGAACGCCGCGCCTGGTGCCCCGGTGCAGCGGTGCGGTGCCCGTCCTGCCCGTCGCGGGGTCCCAGAGCTCGGGAACCCCGGTCGCGGGGAGCGTGGCGACGGTCTCAAGGGGAGCACCGCCTTCGTTGTTGATGAGGAAGGCGGTGTCCGTGCCCCGGTGGACGCGCAGCACGCGCACCGCGTCCTGCGGGGTGTCCAGCACGGCGGCGGCGACCCCGGCCCCGTGCGTCGCGGCGCGCAGTCCGGTGGTGTCGGCGATGCGCACCGCACGCCCTCGGCCCACCGACCGACTGCCGGGCACGGGCTCGCCGAACAGGTCGGTCAAGGCGCGCGTGAGGGACCGGTCCCTGCCGTCCGCCTCGTCGGCGGGGAGGGAGCCGACGGCCACGACGGTTCCGCCCGCCCGTGCGAACCGCGCCAGCGTGTGCACGCAGGCCACGTCCAGGGTCGGCGTCACGGGCAGCACCACCAGGTCGTAGCGGGCCGCGCCGACGGCCAGGCGGCCGTCACGGACCTCGGCGTGGCACAGCAGGTCCGGGTCACCACAGAGCGCGCCCTCGTGGACGAGGTCGAAGTCGACCTGGGCCCGCTCCAGCGCGTAGGCCACGTCGGCGAGCGCGTCGTCGACCTCGCCCTGCCGGTCGGTACCGGTCCACTGCTCGGCCGCGTGCTGCGGCTGCAGGATCGCGGTACGGGCCCCGGGCGTCCCGCGGCCGGCCTCCATCACCCGGCCGATCCATTCGGCGAGCGGTCGCATCGCCCACCACCAGGGGGCGCGCGGGCCGAAGGGCGGCGGAAAGTAGACGAGTGTCTCGTCGGTCCACAGCGCGTGCAGGACCGTCAGGTTGATGCCCCGCGTGGCCTGGGCCCCGACGGTCGCGTGGACGAAGCCGGGCGTGACCTGCCAGCCCATGTTGCCGAACATCTCCAGCAGGGCCCGCTCCCGGCCCGTCTGGTGGGCGACGGACGCCGGGTTGCGGGGGATCATGGTGGGTTCACCGGCCACGTACTCGGCCGTGATGATGTCCCCGCCAGGAACGTGAGCCCACTGGTTGACCTTGTGCAGGTCTCCGGTGGACGGTATGCGCTTGGCGGGGGCCGTCTCGTCGTAGAGGGGGTTGGTGATCAGGGCGACGTCGCGCTGCTCGTACCAGCGGGCCTGCTTCTGGAAGCACCGTGCGAAGCGGTTGGACACGGCCCGCCAGTAGCGGCCCCGGGCGATCCTGCCGTCGCGGCCCAGGTCGTCGAAGGCAGCTGCGTAGGCGATGCCGGGGGCGACGTCCACCGCTCGCAGCGCCTTGTCGAGGGTCGGCGACCACGGGAGGCGCCGGAAGTGGGCTTCGGCCGAGGCGAAGAACGGCTCGTCGTCCCAGAAGCCGGGCACCACCGTGCCGAAGGAGCGGCCGAAGCGCCGGTGGTACTCGCCCGGCACGATGTCGAGGAACAGCTCCACGGGCTCGTCGTCGAGCAGGTCGACGTAACTGCGGCTGTAGCCCTGGGTGTCGTCGATGAGGGGGACTCCCCCGAACAGGTCGATCTGCCAACGGCCGGCCGGGGCCTGCCAGGTGTGATCGTCGCTCAGCCGCCCGGTCAGGTCGACCACGTCGGCGGCGTCGGAGGTGCCGGCCGGCCGGGCCGCGGCGGCGACGGCCGTCACCTCGTCGCCGAGGCGCACGCGCTCGGGGAAGTCCCCCGCGTCGGCCGGGTCGTCGAAGGCCGCGGTGTGGAGGGTGGTGCCGTCGTCCGCCGCGACGGTGAGGCTGTCCCACAGGGAACGCTGGTCGGCCACGGCCCGTACGCCCGCCCCGCCGGCCGCATACCGGTCGTCGTCGACGCTGCCCTTGGCCTTGCCGTCCAAGGTGACGGACAGCATGGTGCCACGGACGGTGACGGCCACGGTGTGGAACTTGGTCTTGTTGAAACCATCGGTCCGGGTGCTGCGCAGCAGTTCGACGGGGTCCGCGCCGCGCGCCAGCCGCAGGACGGTGACGACTCCGGTCTGGTCGAAGGTCACGGCGTAGCCGTCGAGGCCGTCGGACGAGGCCCGGACGACGAGGCCGGCCGCGGTGTGGTCGGCCTTGGCGCTGCCGGTGACGGTGTAATCCGTCCACCGTTCACCGCCGCGCAGGACGGCGACACCGTCGAGCACCGCCGCGTCGGCGACCAGGTGCCCGGCCTCCACGCCGACTCCGGTGGTGTGGCGCAGGTCGACGGTGGCGGGTCCCCGCACGATGGTGGTCGAGCGCCACAACGCCTTCAGCCGCAGGTCGGGCCGTGGTTGGTACGTATGCGAGCCGACCGTTCCGCCCTTGACGACGTACTCCCCCGCCCGGCCGCTGGGGAAGTGGTCGTCGTTGAACAGCCACACGCGCATGCCGGTCTGTTCCGCGGTGTGCAGCACATGGCCGACGATGTCGAACCACTCCTCGGTGAAGAACACCGGCTGCATCTGGGCGTTGTCGAACGGGAAGAGGACCACTTCGTACATGCCCTTGGACCGCAGATCCGCCATCTGGCGGTCTACCAGGTCGGCGGTGACGGGCCCGTTCCAGTACCAGTAGACGGTCGGTCTGCTGTCCTTGCGGGGGTCGGTGAAGTCCCGGGCGAGAAAGCCGGGTTCGCCGCTCGTGACGGACCCGGCGGCGCGGGCGGGATCGGGTACTCCGACCGCGAGCACGGTGCCGGCGGCACCGGCCGCGGCCACGAAGCGGCGTCTGGACAGGTCGTTGTGAGACATGGGTGAACTCCTGCGTGAACGGCGGGCGCCGGGAGGCGTGCCGAACGGAAGCGGGTGTGCGGAAGAGGGGACGGGAGCGCGCGCTGCGGGCCGGGTCAGCCGGCGGCCAGTCGCGCCACCTCGGACGCGCTCAGGGCCCGGTTGTGCAGACGGAAGTCGCGGACGGCGCCGTGCAGGTACGGATGGGTGGCGTTCTGGGAGCGCCCCAGGTAGTTGCGGGTGCTCCCGCCGAGCAGGAGGGGGCTCGCCACCATGGCGGAGTTGCGGCCGGCCTCGACGCCGTCGACGTACAGGACGCCGGTGCCGCCGGCGAGGGTGAGGGCCACGTGGGTCCACCGGCCCACGGGCAGCGGGGCGCCCGCGTCGATGAAGTCCTCGGCCTGCATTCCGGCGATCTTCAGGGCGGCCCTGGCCCGCCCGGCGCCGGTGGTGGCCACCAGGAACAGATAGGTCTCCTTGTGGAATCCCAGGTCGAAGACGCGGGCGGAGGCAGCCAGGGTGTCGACGCGTACCCGCACGCCGAGGGTCAGCTCCTCCAGCCCGCTCGGCAGGCCGGCGGGGAGCGCGACGTGGCCGCCGTGTCCGTCCAGGGACACCGAGCGCACACCGTCACTGTCGTCCCAGGTCGCGCCGACGAGCGTCGCGTCGGCGAAGGCGCCGGTACGGTCGGCCGCCGAGGTGCCGTTCCCCTCGTCGAAGGGATAACGGACGATGTCCCGTTCGCGCGCGGGACGCGGCCGCACGGCCCAGTAGACGTTGTACCGCTGGTGCTGCACTTCGTGGAACGGCCTCAGTTGTACGCGCCGGTCGTCGGCGAGTGCGGTGAACGCGGTGGCGCTGCCGGGCGCGGGGCGCAGGGTGTCCGGACGGACCGAGGGGAGGGTGGCGAGCGCGGTGTCACCGTACTCCCCCGCGAGGACCAGCGGGCCGTACGACAGCGACTTCACCTGCGGGTTGTCGGGCGCGGCCTGCCAGACGGGCTCGCGGGGCAGCACGAGCTCCACCGTGTCCCCGGAGTGCCAGCGCCGTTCCACCGTGGCATATGTTCCCGGCTCCGGCCGGACCGGGACGTGCCGGCCGTTGACCTTCAGCACGGCCGGCCTGCCGGAGTCCGCCACCCAGCCGGGGACACGGATCCTCAGAGTGAAGCGTGCCTCTCCCCCGGTGACGGTGAGACGGGTGCGGTTGGCCGTGGGATATTCCGTCTCCTGACGGATCGTCACTCCCATCTCCCGCCAGTGCACTTCGGAAGGGATGAACAGGTTGACGTAGAGCGCAGGACGGCGCGTGCCACGGGTGCGGAAGTAAATGCTGTCGGCGAACTTGGTGTGCGTCTCCAGTCCCGAACCGTGGTCGCAGGAGAAGTTGTCGTAGTCCCCGCTGTAACTGCCGGGCGCGGCACCGAGGCCACCCTTGGGCTGCCGCTCCGAGCCCGCCCACAACCCGGTGTAGTACGTCACGAACCCGTGCTCGGAGTCGGGATCCTGTTCGCCGAGCATCTGGTTGTAGAGCGTCCACTCGTAGTGGTCCATGCGGTCGGCGCGGGAGGGCTGATGGAGGAACAACTGCCGCCCGAGCTTGAGCATGTTGTAGCTGTTGCAGTTCTCGCAGGTCACCTCGGAGAGGCGGCTGACGATCTCGCCCGGCGGCCCGAACAGTTCCTGGTTGGAGTTGCCCCCGATGGCGTACGAGTGGTCCTGTACGACCGTCGTCCAGAAATGGTCGGCGATGTCCAGGTAGCGGCGCTCTCCCGTGGCCTCGTAGCTTGGTACCGCTCCCACGATCTTGGCGATTTCGGTGTTGGCGTGGTGCCCCGCGAGTTCGTCCCGGCCGGCGGCCAGCGGTGCGTACAGCGCCTCGTGGTCGAAGCGTCGGGCGGTCAGGAGGTGCGTCGCGTCGCCGGTCACCAGATGGAGGCGGGCGAGCACGTCGTTCATGCCGCCGAATTCCACGTTCAGCACCGTCTGCATCCGCTCGTAGGAGAGCGGTGAGGTGCGGGCATCGACCCAGGCCGCCATGTCCAGCAGGACGGCCAGCGCCTGCTCGTTGCCGCTGAGTTCGTACTGGTCGAGCAGGCCCGCCATGATCTTGTGAAGGGTGTAGTACGGCGCCCACGGTTTGCCGCCGGCTTCGAGCTGGTCGAAGACGGACTCGGGAAAGGCCGACAGATAGCCGCGGTGATAGCCGGCGGCCGGGGCGGACTGCTGGCACTGGGCCAACACCGACACGATGGACCGGGCCTTGGCCCCGTAGGCTTCGTCGCCGGTATGGGCGTGTGCCTGGGCCAGCGCGCTGAGCAGGTGCCCGATGGTGTGGCCGCGCAGCTGGATCCCTGGGGCCTCCCACCCTCCACAGGGTTCGGCCGAGGAGGGCAGTCCCACGTTCAGGCGGAAGGTGTGCAGCAGCCTGTCGGCGTCGACGAAGAGCAGATACGCGCAGGTGCGCCGCATGTTGGCGAGGAACGGGCTCTCCAGCAGCCGGACATCGGCCGGCGGGAAGGCGGTGAGAGCGGGTCGCGGTCCCGCCGTGGCGGCGCCGGCCGGCTGAGGGGGCAGCGCGACGGCGGCGGCCACGACGGATGTGGCGAGGAGGATCTGGCGGCGGGACGGGCGGGGCATGTCGCGTGGTGCGGACAAGTCGCCGTGCTCCTTCCGGGCAGGGGAGAGTGCCTCCCCGCACGGCTGCGATCGCAGGCGCGACGGCGGAGGATTGCGGGCTCAACTGACGGCAGAGGTCTGACACTTCACCGACTTGAATCGTTTTACGTCGTCCGCCGGAGACGGTAAGTGTGCACATCACAACCGTCAAGGGTTCGCGCAAGGACGGCCGTTGCCGGAATAATTGCCTGCAAAGGCGCTTTTCTGTGGGGACTGCCTCACTACGTTCAGGCCATGGCCACACGGGGTGGAGCCCGCGGCCGCGCCGGAACCCGGCCCGCCCAACAGCATCCCGAGGAAGAATTTTGAATCGTTCAAAGGAGTGGATGCACTACGCCGTCTGCACTATTGCAAGTGGCGGAGGATGCACTTCTGTACCTCGAAATCGATGTCCAACCCGGGAGGTGCCGTCTCGGTGCGCATCACCCGTTGCTGTCGGGAACATCGGACATACCGCGCGGCCAAGATGATCCGAACTGACACAGCGGGCATGACGTCCGTCTGCACGGCGAGCGTGTCTCGTGGTGCCGCCCTGGAGGTCGGCGATGTCGCCGCGCAGGGCTTCCTGCCAGTACGTCCGAGCCTCGGTGGGCTTGGTGATCTCGGCGGGGAAGATGTCCTGCCTGTGGTCCGGCCGGCCGGTCTCCCTCGAGCTGGAGGACCTGGACGTGATCGGGGCCGAGATGGTTGGTGGCGAACTGCATCTCGAAGTCCTCCTCGGTGCTGCCTTCGGGGAGGTTCATGGCGCCCGCATTGTTGATCAGCAGGTCGACGTCACCCTGCCAGGAGGCAGCGAAGCGGCGGACCGAGGAGAGGTCCGCCACGTCGAGGTGGCGGACCTCCAGCGTGCCGCGGGCGCCCGTGACGGTCCGGGCGGCGGTCTCGCCGCGGTCGGTGTTCCGCACGGCGAGCACGACGTGGGCGCCCGCCCTCACCAGGGCGTCGAGCGAAGGGCATGAAGACCCGCCCTTACCACCACGGAGACCTCCGTGCCGCCCTGCTCGACCGAGCCGAACAGACGCTCGGTCAGAAGGGGCCGGACGCGCTGTCACTGCGGGAACTGGCCCGGGAAGCGGGGGTCAGCCCCGGCGCGCCCAGCCACCACTTCAAGAGCAAGCGGGCGCTGCTGGACGCTCTGGCGCTGGAGGGCTTCGCCCGCCTGGAGGCCACGCCGACCGAGGCCCTGGAGCAGGCCGGCGACTCCTTCGCCGACCGGCTCACCGCGCTCGCCCGCACCTATGTGGCCTTCGCCACCGCCAACGCCGTCCTGCTCGACCTGATTTGCGGCCACAAGCAAGAGAGCACCGCCTCCGACAGGTTGACCGCGGCCACACAGCGACTGGCAGCCCTGGGCACGGAACTGATCGAGGGCGGACAGCGCCGGGGCGAAGTCCGCGAGGGGCCGCTCGACCGCCTCGCCGCACCACTCACCGCCGCCCTCCAGGGCCTGACCGCACTGGCGCTGAGTGGCGCACTCTCAGCCGAGCAGATCGAGGAAGGCCTCGACGAGACGATCGCTTTCATCCTGCGCGGCTACGCACCTTGAGCCGCCGACACGCCGCGGCGGCCGCCGAGAGCCAGCACCACATGTGCGGGGCGCGGGTGTTCTGGCGCGGCCGGGATCAAGTCGGCTGCGCCAGGACAGACCACTGCCGACCGGCTCACGGGGACAAGCCGACCGGCCGGTCACCGCTCGTCATCAGACCGAGCGGATCCCCTCACCATGCCGCAGACGACGCGACCACCGAGGGCGCCAGGCCCATGCCGGCGCACCCGGCCGCCGGTTCGGACGTGGACTCGCTCAGGCCACCCGGGCCGGGAGGGAATATGCCGAGGTCGGCACAGCGGTCCGCGGCAGCGTGACGGCGTGTGGGCGGCCGTATTGACCGGCCTGCGGGCACGGGCCTCACCGCTCACGCGGTGGGGCCAGAACCTGAGGTCTTCATCAGTCTTCTGAAGCGTGCGGGTCAGCCGCCCTGACCGGCGCTTCCGACCGGGCCGACCTTCACCGGAGAGCCGGAGCCGTCCGTGACGGGCAGCGTGCCGGCGCCCGGCCAGGCGAGGGTGACCGACTTCGTCTCGTTCGGCGGGGTCACCAGCAGCCCCGTGATCCGGACGCCGGAGCCGCCCGACTTGTTGAGCGGGTAGTTGATGCCGAAGTACACCGACTGACCGCTCTTGAGGACGACCGAGCTGCCCTTCTCACCGGTGCGCTTCGCGGACAGCGACCCCGAGCTGGTCTTCAGGTCGACGCCCGCGTATCCGGTCACCGCGCAGGCCCGGCCGCCGGCGTTCTTCAGCTGCACCGCGACGGTGCCGTCGGGGTCTCCGGTGATGGTGCTGTCCGTCGCCGTGATCCTCAGGTCGCCGGTGCGGCACTTGCCGGCCTTGCTGCTCGCGTCGGAACCGGACCCGGCGGCCGTGCCCTGCCCGCCAGAACTCTTCCCGCCCGTTGAGTCCTGCCCGGCGGAGCCCGTCCCGCCGCCCTGAGTGCTGCCCGTGCTCGACGAACCGGACGGGGTGACCGCCTTGCCGGCCGGGGTGGCGGACGAAGAGCTCTGCGCGGCGCCCGCGTCAGTGCCTGCGTCCTGACATGCCGTCATCAGCATGGCGCCGCCGACGAGGACAGCGGAGACGAGAAAAGCCTTGCGACGGTTGCCGGACATGAAAGACCCCTTGGTATCCACTGGTTGAACCGAGTCGGTTTCGGCTCCTCGGTGCTTGCTCGATCACTAGGAGGGAGCTGTGAACCGAGGGGATACCAGCGTCGTCGTTCCACGACACCGCCGTCGCAGACCGGTGACATGGTCACGATGTAAAGGAACAAGGTCAGCCCGGTACGGCCCCGTTCGGCGCCCCGGCAACAACACGCCTGCCCAGCTGGGGCACGAACGCGACCTTGAACGTCACGCCGGTGAGACCGCAGCAGCGCCTCCGGGCCGCCCGCACTCCTGGGATGGCGCCACGGTCGCAACCTGACTGGAGCACACCTGAGGCACCGGGCGCAGCCACCGCAGACACCGGGCAGCGTGGACGGCGGGGGCTGCGCACCGCCGAGCAGCCGGTCGACTGACCGGCGGGCGCCCGCCCCGTGGCGGCGGCGGGCGCCGTACGGAGTCGGCGCCCGCCTGAAGGCACGGCTGCTGTCCGGAGTGGTCGCGCCACTGCGGCACCCCGTGGGAGCGCGCGGGCTACCGGCCGGTGTCCTGGTACGGGGAGGCGCAGTAGTCGACGCTGTCAATGACCACGCACGCCGTGAAGAGGATGATCGGATTGCTCTGGATGTCGGTGGTTTCGCTGCAGGTGCCGTTGCCCTTGAAGTCCGACAGCGTCTGAGGGCCTCCGACCCTGCGGTAGTAGCGGACGGCGACCCCGTAGCCGTCCGGATCGAGGTCACAGACCCTGACGGCACCGTTCGCGCCGTAGGACACGGCCTTCGCGCGGGTGTGAGCGCCGTAGGCGACGAGGGAGGTGCGGTCGGCGGCTTGCGCCGGTCCCGAAAGCGCCAGTGCGCCCAGCAGAGCCGCGCCGGCGGTCAGTGCACGCCCTGTCTTCCGATACCTGGTCATGATCTTTCCCTTCTCGTCGGCCCGTCGGGCCTGAGGGTCCCCCGCGGCGTGTGCCGTCGGGTTGGGCGGGGCTGGTCGAGGTCCTGCCGGGCATCGAGCTTTCCGGCCGCGGCTTTATCTGGCAGCCCCCTGCTGCTACTTCGGACAATCCCGTAGCGTCGCGTCGGAGCGAGGCTGCCGTTGACCAGGACGCCGGGGAGCGCGTCCCCATCCATGCCGTCCGGCCGGGACTTCCACAGCGCGCCAGGCCGGGTGTCAGAACTCATGAGTGCCTCCTGCCGCGGTCGCTACGGGTTTCACTCTGAGAGGGAGGCGAGCCCCCGGAGTGTGACATCGACGCCCCGGAGGTGACCCACATCTCACTGTTCGACAGTGCGTGGTGCTCAGGGTCTGCCTTCGCCCACCATTGCGGCGGCGCCCCGATCCCCGCGTCCTCCGGCAAGACCAGCCGCCACCGTCTCAACCGGGCGGCGACCGTCAGGAGTAATCGTCAAGACCTCTGGATGCGGTGGGATGTCGCCTTGTGTTGCGCCGCGGTCGCGCCGAGGAGAAGCTTCGTTACTCCGCAGACCGTGGCCGCCTCAGGCGAAGTCTGCTGCGGTGATGCCGTCGGAATGTCCGGACGGCCACTCCACCAACTCGATCCGGTAACCATCCGGGTCCGTGAGCCACGACGTCTTCGGGCCGTGAGGGCCGCCCGGGTACTGGAGGGGTCCAGGCCTCAGGCCGGCTTCGGTCAGCGTCTCCAGGGTGTTGGCAAGCCTCTCCACCTGGATCGCGAGGTGGTCGAAACCGCTGCCCGCGTCGACCGGTCCGTCCCCGGGGCGGTGGACCAGTTCGAGCGAGGCCGCCGGTTCGTCGGGGAACTTGAGGATCACGAGGCGAGCCCCGTCGCCGCCCTCGACCCTGCCCAGTTCGGCGTAGCCCAAGGCGGTGTAGAAACCGAGCGAGCGGTCCAGGTCGGTGACGCGGTAGGCGACGAAGAGCGTCTTCACGCGGCCTCCTCGGGTCGATGCACCCGGTAGCGGAGATGCGTGACGTCTCGATCCTCGAGCCGTCGGACGAGGTCGAGTTCGATGTGATCGCTACCCAGGTGGTCGAACAGCCGTCGACCGTCCCCGAGGAGGACCGGAACCAGGTGGATCTCCATCTCGTCCACCTGCCCGGCTCGCAGAAGCGCTTGGGCCGCCCCCGCCCCATGGACCATGACAGGCCGGTCCCCTGCGGCCGCGCGAGCCTGACGGGCGCAGTCCTCGACATCCGTGACGAAACGCGCGTGGCCGGGTGGCACGTCCCCGTCATCCACCTGGTGGGTGAGTACGAAGATCGGCACGCCGGCGTGGTGATCGCCCTGCCAGCGCCCGGCGAGTTCGAAGGTCCGACGGCCGGAGATCACCGCGCCGGTCGCCAGCGCTTCGCGGTAGACCTGGCCGCTCGGACCGTCGGACTCCCGGTCGTCGAGCCAGTTGAAGAGCCGTCCACCGTCGCGTCCGAGCTCCTGCCCTGGCCGGTCGTCCGGGCCGGCGATATGGCCGTCGAGCGACATCGACATATACAGCCGAATCGGATTGTTCATCCTGGCCTCCCTCTCTCCTCCATAGCAACGGGATCCGGAGTTTCCTGATCCGCCGACGGGGCGGGCTTGTCACAAGGAAGACTTCAGGCAACCGGCAGACTCATCGGCCCGACGCCCCGGCCTGCTGCCGGGCTGAGGGCGCAGGAGTCATGACCCGTGGATCAGATGCGGTCGTTCAGACCGCGTGGCTCTCGGAGCATTCGACGAGGTGGCCGCGCTCGAAGCGGGCTCCGGCACGGACCAAGGCTACGAGGTGGGGTGCGTTCACGCCCCGCCACCGCTGCCGGGCGGACTCGACGAGCTTGAAGACCAAGGCCAGGACGGCGGCCGCACTACCAGCGCCCCGGGTGACCTTGGTCCGCAGCCGGACAGTGGCGAAAGTCGACTCAATCGGGTTCGTGGTGCCCAAGTGGATCCAGTACTCGGCGGGGACGTCGTAGAAGGCCAACAGCTCGTCCACCTCGTCAGTGATCTTCTTGACGGCCTTGGGGAACTTCGCGCCGTAGGTCTTGGTGAACGCGGCCACAGCCCCTTGTGCTTGGTCGCGGTCCTCGGCGTTGTATATCTCCTGCAGGGCCTTCTTCGCGCCGGGCTGGGCGGACCTCGGCAGGGCGTTCGCAACATTGGCGGTCTTGTGAACCCAGCACCTTTGATGGCGGGTTTCGGGGAACACCTCGGCCAGGACCTTCCAGAAGCCGCGTGCGCTGTCGCCGACCGCAAGGACGGGAGCGCGCATGCCGCGGCGGACGCAGTCGCGCAGGAGATCCGCCCCTGAGTCGGCGGATTCGCGGTAGCCGCCGCTCATGACGATCAGCTCCATGGTGCCGTCGACGCGCACGCCCATCAGGACCAGTACGTACGACTTCGCCCCGCGCAAGCGGATACGCAGGTGGATGCCGTCGGCCCAGACGTAGACGTAGTCGCTGCCGGACAGTTCACGCTCGCCGAACGCGGCGTGGTCGGCCTGCCACAGCTGGGTGAGGCAGCTGACCGTGGCCGCCGACAGGCCAGCTGTGGAGCCGAGAAATTGCTCCGGGGCGGGCACGAAGTCGCCAGAGAACAGGCCGTGCAGGTGGAGAAGCGGCAGCACCTCGCTGATCTTCGGGACTTGCAGCACCAGGGCGTCAAGATCGCCGAGGAGTAGTGAAGTCGGCTTCCTTCGTCTGGGGTCTTTCGCGGCATGAATATGGTTCGTTGGTATGGGTTGTCCCGGCAGCCCGGATGTGATCGCGGGCTGCCGGGACGTTTGTCTGCGCGGTACTCAGCCGAGCACCTTGTCGAGTTCCCGGGTCAGGGGAACGGCCGACATCGGGTTCTGGCCGGTGTAGAGGGTGCGGTCCACCTCGAGGTGCGGGGTGAACGGTGTGCCCTCTTGGTAGTCCGCGCCCAGGTCGGCCACCAGGCGGTCCTGCAGCAGCGGTTTCACCCGGTCGGCAATGCCGTTCTGGATCTCCTCGGCCTTGGACAACGCCGTCAGGCGGTAGCCGTGGAAAGGGGACTTGCCATCGGCGTCCACGGTGGCCAACAGCGCGGCCGGGCCGTGGCACATCAACGCCACCGGCTTGGCGGAAGCAAGCCACTGGACCAGCAGCCTGCCGGAGGCGGCGTTGTCGGGCAGGTCCTCCATCGGACCCCAGCCGCCCGGGTAGAAGACGGCCGCGCAGTCGTCGATGTCGACGTCCTCGATACGCATCGGGTGCGCCGGCTCGGTCGCCTCACGCAGCGTCGTCTTCATCCGCTCGGCGCCCTCGGGGCGGCCGTTGTAGTCGGCCGTCAGGCTGAGCGCGTCGGCCGTCGGGGGCACCTCGCCCGGAGTGGCCACCGCGATCTCGTGGCCGGCCTCCTTGAAGACGGCGAACGGACCCAGGGCCTCCTCCGCCCAGAACCCGGTCGGCTGTTGCCTGCCGTCCGCCAACGTCCAGTCCGTGGCCACGTGATGACGAAGAGGATCTTTGCCACAGAGTGCTCCCTGAAGATCGGTCGGGTGGACTGGTCTCAGGCGTTGAGCGCCCGGTCGACGATGACGCTGTCGCCGGTCTGCTGCAGCTTGACGAGCTTGCCGTCACGGGTGGTCCAGATGTGGACGAACCTGACGTCGTTGGTGATCCCCTTCTTGGTCACGGTGTGGTAGTGACCGAGGGCGATGACGTGGCCCTCGTCGTCCGCGAAGTACTCGTCGCCCACGGGGTGGAAGGCGTCGAAGTGCTGCATGAGCTGGCCGAAGAAGTCGCGGCCCACGCTCTCCAGGCCCTCGTAGACACGGCCGTACGGGAAGCCGGGCGTGATGTCCCAGACGACGTCCGGGGTCATGACCTCCTGGAGGACCTCCGGGGCGGCCTGGGACTCGTAGGCCTTGCGGACGATGGCGATGTTGTCCGATGCGGACATGATGTGCTCCTTGCAGGTGCGGATGTGTTGGCGCATCAGGGGTGGTCTGTGTCAGGCCGCGAGGGCGGCCCGGCCGGCGAGGAAGAACGCCGTCTGGCGGGCCACGCGGGCACCGAGGCTCTCGGCGGTGGCGATGTCCGACTTGTGGACCGCGTCCGGACCCACGTCGGTGGGCGTCTGGGCGCCGGCGCCGACGAAGAAGCCCAGCCGGTTGAGGTCGTCCTCGCTGCCGCTGGTCGAGGCCCAGCCCGGCTGCAGGCCGAGACTGACCCAGTGCATGCCGTGCTGGGCGGCCATGGTGAAGAAGTAGCCCAGGGTCGAGGACTTGTCGCCGGTCTTGGCACCGGAGTTGGTGAAGCCTGCCGCGATCTTGTCGACCCAGGCCTGGCTGAACCACCGCTTGCTGCTCGCCTCGGCGAACGCGTGGAAGGCGGCGGAGGCGGTGCCCATGTAGGTGGGGGCGCCGAAGACGATCGCGTGGGCGGCGTCCAGCCGCGCCCACTGCTCGTCGGTGATCGTATCCACGGCGATGGACACCACCTCGGCGCCGGCTTCCGCAGCACCGCGCGCCACGGCCTCGGCTATGACAGCAGTGTGGCCGTAGCCGGAATGGAATGCCACGGCGACCGTGGGGCGGGGGTTGGAGGACATGGATTATTGCTCCTCGAAAAGGGGCTGCGCGAGTCGTGCCCTGAAAGCATTGCATGGAATGCGGGCACTTAGGGTGGGTAAGATTTTGCCCTGGCTGGATGACTCCGCGGAGTTACAGGCTGCCATTCATGGCATCTCATCCACCCTGGAATACCATGCTGATTTTCGGTATTCGCGGCTCTCCTTGCACGGTTTCCTCGCAACAACCCTGCTCGCCGTCCGGCTCTCGTGCTGCTGCGGCCTCCCAGTCAGGTGGCGATATCGGAGGCAGGCGGGTGGCTGTTGGCATCCAGGGCCGTCACCTGCTCGCAGCGCAGGCCCGGCACCATCTGTGGTGCCGGGCCTGTCGGTCCCGCGGGAAGAGACGACTCGGCACGATGTGCCGGGTCTGAGGAGGGCCCGTCAGTCGACGGTGCGGGACCTCGACCGGTCCTGCTGGGCCCCCGCCCAGGAGGAAAGGAAGCGCAGCCCTTCGTAGGAGCGCGAGTCGGGTTCGGCGATCCAGATGATGAGTTGCTGGTCGGGGTCGCCCTCGCAGCTGAGGGCGTCCCAGTCGAGGGCGAGTTCGCCGGCGACCGGGTGGTTGAACACCTTGATGCCGCCGGTGCGCGGTGCCACATGGCGGCCGCCCCACCACTGACGGAACTGGTCGTCCTGCACCGACAGCTCGCCCACGAGGGTGGACAGCCCGGGATCGTCGGGACGAGCCGCGGCCCGTCGGCGCAGCACGGCCACGGCGTTGCGGGCGGTGCTCTCCCAGTCCGCGTACAGGGACTTCATGGCCGGGTCGATAAAGAGCTGCCGGATGTAGTTGCGCTGCTTGTCGGGGATCTGCGCGAAGTCGGTGCTGTACAGGGCGGCGGCTATCGGGTTCCACGCCAGGATGTCCAGGTATCGGCCCAGGATCATGCCGGGGGTCACGCTGAGTTCGTCCAGCACGATGCGCAACTGCGGCTGCACCTTCTGCGGAGCCCGCCGCCGGGGCCGACCGACCTCTCTGCCGGCCAGCTCGAACAGGTAGTCCCGCTGGTCGTCGCTCAGATGCAGGACACGGACGAGGGCGGACAGGATCGACGCGGAGGGCGTGACGCGGCCCTGCTCCACACGGGTGTAGTAGTCGGTGCTGATGGCGGCGAGCACGGCCACCTCTTCCCGGCGCAGGCCGACCACGCGCCGCCGTCCGTCGGCCTCGGGCAGGCCGACCGTACGGGGGCTGAGCTCGGCCCGGCGGGCCTTGAGGAATTCGCCCAGCTCGTTGAGATGCGCGCTGCTGGTCATGCTCACCACTGTGCCACCGTTCGCCAGTCGGCAGGGGGGACCAGTTTTGACCCTGGATACGTTCCGCCTCGGATGGAAGCCTCTTCCGTACGGGCCCTGCCGCCGTGACAGGGCCGAAGACGGGGGCCGTCGACACGGTCCGTTCGCCAGAATTCTTTCCACCTGAACGGGAGCGATTTATTTTCGCATGCCATCGGTGCTTCGAATTCTTCCGTCGTTTCGCGCGGAGCAGGCGAAGCTTTCCCCCAACCACCAGATCAGCTGACGTCGTGAACCCCGACCATGCAAGGAATCCCATCCATGCCCGAAGAGAAATCCGTCGCTCCGAACGAACTCGGCGAGTTCGCACCCAAGCTCGTGGAACTGACCGACAAGGTCCTGTTCGGTGATGTGTGGGAACGCCCGGGTCTGTCGCCGCGTGATCGCAGCCTGATCACCGTCGCCGCCCTGGTGGCTCTGTACCGCACCGAGCAGCTGGGCTTCCACCTGCGCCGGGCACTGGAGAACGGGCTGACCCGGGACGAGCTGGTCGAGGCCATCACCCATCTGGCGTTCTACGCCGGCTGGCCGAGCGCTATGACGGCGATCAACCAGCTCAAGGGCGTCGTCGATGACTCCAGCTGACGTCACTGCCCGAGCACCGCAGCAACCCCGCACCGTACGAAGAGAATCGCGATGGAACTACTGCAACAGCCCCCGACCGGCAAGGGTCCGGCCGAATGGTTCTCCGGTGACGTCTGGTCCGACGTCATCTACCGGGGCGAAGAGCCATCCCGAGCCAGGGCGGACATGGTGAAGTTCGCGCCCGGTGCCCCTACCGCCTGGCATGCGCACGGACTGGGCCAGACCCTGTACATCGTCGAGGGCATCGCCCTCGTCCAGTCCCGCGGCGGCGACCTCCTGGAGGCCCGTCCGGGCGACGTGGTCTACACGCCTCCGGGCGAGCGCACCGGCACGGCGCAGCCCCGGGCCAGTTCATGATCCCTCTCGCCCTGTGGGAGCACCCCGGCCCGGACGGCGGGCCGGAGAACACCTGGCCCGAGCACGTCACCGACGCCGAGTACAACGGCCCACACGTCAGCACCCGCGCACCTCGCTGACAACGGCGAACCGCCACCCTCTCCGGCGCGTGATCGCCACGCGACCGGCCCCACCTGCAGAACAGACCAGGAAAGAACCATGCGAGCAACTGTGATCCACGCCCCCGGTGACATCCGGGTGGAGAACGTCCCCGAGCCGAAGATCCTCGAGCCGACCGACGCGGTCATCCGAACCGTTGTCACCTGTGTGTGCGGCTCGGACCTGTGGGCCTACAACGGTGCGGACCCCGTCGCCCAGCCGACGCCGATGGGCCACGAGTACGTCGGCATTGTGGAGGAGGTCGGCAGCGCGGTCACCTCCGTCAAGCCGGGCCAGTTCGTCATCGGTTCCTTCGCCACCTCTGACAACACGTGTCCGAACTGTCTGGCGGGCTATCAGTCCAACTGTGTGCACCGCGAGTTCATGTCCACCTGCCAGGCCGAGTACATCCGCATCCCCAACGCCCAGGGCACCCTGGTCGCTACCGCCGACCTGCCGGGTGAGGAGTTGTGGCCCAGCCTGCTGGCCCTGTCGGATGTGATGGGCACCGGCTGGTACGCCGCCAAGGCCGCCGAAGTACGCCCCGGCTCCACCGCCGTCGTCGTCGGCGACGGCGCGGTCGGCCTGTGCGGCGTCCTCGCCGCCAAGGAACTCGGCGCCGAACGCATCATCGCCATGAGCCGCCACGAGAGCCGGCAGAAGCTCGCGCTGGAGTTCGGCGCCACCGACATCGTCACCGAACGCGGCGACGAAGGCATCGCCCGCATCAAGGACCTGACGGACGGCGTCGGCGCGGACAGCGTGCTCGAGTGCGTCGGCACCGCACAGTCCATGCAGCAGGCCCTGCACTCCACCCGCCCCGGCGGCAACGTCGGCTTCGTCGGCATCCCGCACGACGTCGCAGTCAACGGCCAGGAGCTGTTCTTCTCCCACGTCGGCCTGCGCGGCGGCCCCGCCCCCGTCCGCGGCTACCTGCCCGACCTCATCGACCGCGTCCTGACCGGGAAGATCAACCCCGGCAAGGTCTTCGACCTCACCCTGCCCCTGGACCAGGTCGCCGAGGGCTACAGGGCCATGGCCGAACGCCGCGCCATCAAGACGCTTCTCAAGCCCTGACCTCCCCCAGCCCCCTCGTGGGCGTGAGCCAGCTCCCCCGTCGGCGCTCACGCCCACGAGGGCCCATCGTCCGCTGAGGTCGTTCTTCGGCGGGCGGGAGCCAACGGCCAACAGCAGGACCGACTGGAGCGAGTCGATCAGCGGCTAGCAGTCCGGCTCGGCTCCCACTAACAACCGTTCGTACGAAGAAGCCCGCCCTCAGCTGCGTCTCCGCAGCGAGCCGAGCACCTGTCTCAAGCGCAGAAAAAGGCCGTCGGCACAGAGAGAAGGCTCCCATGAAGACGTACGTCAGCTTCACGGGCAACGGCCTGACCATCGCGGGCATCCTGTTCCCTACGGATGCCTACTCCGGCCAGCCGCTGCCCGCGGTGGTCGTGAGCCACCCGTGGGGTGCCGTGAAGGAACAGGCCGTGTCGATCTACGCCGCGCGCCTGGCCCGTGAGGGCTTCGCCGCGCTCGTCTTCGACGCCGTCTACCAGGGCGAGAGCGAGGGCACCCCGCGCGGTCTGGAAGACCCGTTCCAGCGCACCGAGGACATCCGCGCCGCCGTCTCCCACCTCGCCACGCGCAGCGACATCGACCCTGAGCGCGTCGGCGCCCTCGGCATCTGTGCCTCCGGTGGCTACGTGCCTTACGCCGCGCAGACCGACCGTCGCATCAAGGCCGTCGCCACGGTCAGCGCCTACGACACCTACCTCGGCTACTTCGGTGGCCTGATCGGCCTGCCCGCCGAACTGCGCGAGCCGCACCTGAACCAGGCCGGCGCCCTGCGCAACGCCGAGGCCCGCAGCGGCAGCCCGATCGGGATGAGAGTGCCGCCCGACACCGCGGCCGAGGCGGACGTCTTCCCGGACCGCAGCCTGTTCAAGGAGGCGTACTACTACCGCACCCCGGGCGGCGATCACCCCCGCTCCACCAGCTCGGTCGTGGTGCGGGCCGACGTGCTGGCCCAGTTCGACACCCTCGCGCACATGGACTGGATCTCCCCGTCCCCTGCTGATGATCGCCGGCACGGACGCCGACACCCGCCCCTACAGCGAGGAGGCCATCTCCAAGGCTCAGGAGCCCAAGGAGCTGTTCCTGATCGAGGGCGCCTCGCACGTCGACCTGTACGACAGGGACGAGTACGTGACCCCCGCGGTCGCCAAGCTGTCGGAGTTCTTCGGCAAGCACCTGGGGCTCTGACCTCTCGTCACCAGATGCCCCATCGCCCCGGGGCCCGCCGAGGCTCGCGGCGGGCCGCCCGAAGGGATGGGGCGTCGATCGGGACGGCGGCATGGCGCGCGCTCCCGCACCGTGAAGGAGATGTGCCGATGACGGCCTGGACCAACGACGAACTGACCTGGATCGAGCACGCCGACGAACTGGAGATGGCGCCGTCGCGCGCTGACGGAGCGCCGCGCACACCGGTGCCGATCTGGGTCGTCCGCGACGGCGACGACCTCTACGTCCGCTCCTACAGGGCAGCGCCGGCTCCTGGTACCGCGCTGCCCGCACGAGCGGCGCGGGCCGTATCCGCTCAGGCGGCGTCGCCAAGGACGTCACCTTCGTCGAGGTAAGCGACACCACCGTCAACGACCGAATCGACGCCGCCTACCGCACCAAGTACGGCCTATTCAGTGCGAGTTACGTCCATCCGATGGTGACCTCACGCGACACCACGCTCAAGCTCGTCCCCACCGGCTGAGCCCGCCCCGAACCCGTTCCGTCCCTTCCGCAGGAGAATCACAGTGCTCGGTCTCGAACTCGTCGCGGTCCTGGGCGTGGCCGTGCTGATCAGCAACGTCGTAGCACAGCGCCTCGGCATCGCCCCGCCCGTCCTGCTGCTCGTGACGGGCGTGCTCCTGGGGCTCATCCCGGCGGTCCGGCAGGCCCAACTGCCGTCGGAAGTAGTGCTGTTGCTGTTCCTCCCGGTGCTGCTGTACTGGGAGAGCCTGACCACGTCCCTGAGGGAGATCCGCACCAACCTGCGCGGCATCGCGCTGTTGAGCACCGTGCTCGTCATCCTCACGGCCGGAGCGGTCGCGGCAACCGGGCACGCCTTGGGGCTGCCGTGGGGACCGGCGTGGGTGCTCGGCGCGGCCGTGGCCCCCACGGACGCCACCGCGGTCGGCGCCCTGGCCCGTGCCCTGCCCCGCCGCCAAGTCACCATCCTGCGCGCCGAAAGCCTGGTCAACGACGGCACAGCCCTGGTCATCTACGGACTCGCCGTCGGCATCACGGTCGGCGAGGAACACCTGAGCGTCCCGCACGTCGGCGGGCTGTTCCTGCTCGCCTACGGCGGCGGGGCGGCGGTGGGTGTGGCCGTCGCCTGGGTCAACATGAACCTGCGGCGCCGCCTCAACGACCCCCTGCTCGGCAACCTCGTCATGATCCTGGCGCCGTTCACCGCCTACCTGCTCGCCGAACTCGTCGAAGCCTCCGGCGTCCTCGCGGTGGTCATCAGCGGCCTGATCATGACCCAGGTCGCCCCGCGCATCATCCGCGCCGAACACCGCACCCAGGCGATGGCGTTCTGGCCGCTGGCCACCTTCCTCATCAACGGCGCGCTGTTCGTCCTGGTGGGCGTGTCACTGCAGTACGCCGTACGCAACCTCAGCCGCGCCGACCTCACCGACGCCCTGATCGCGGTCGGCGCCGTCTGCGCCGTCCTCGTCGCCGTACGCTTCGCGTTCCTGTTCGCCTCCGTCTACCTGATCCGCCTGCTCGACCGCCGCCCGAAGCAGCGCCTGCTGCGGCAAAGTCACCGGGCCCGGGTGGTCAGCGGGCTGGCCGGCTTCCGGGGCGCCATCTCGCTCGCCGTGGCCCTGTCCGTACCGCACACGCTCGACTCGGGCGAGCCGTTCCCCGACCGCGACTTCATCATCTTCGTCACCTCCGGCGTCATCCTCGTCACCCTGGTGACGCAGGGACTCCTGCTGCCGGCAGCGGTGCGCTGGGCGAAATTGCCGCCGGACACGTCAGCCGACGAGGAGCAGAACCTCGCCGAGACCAGCGCCGTGGAAGACGCGCTCAAGGCGATGCCCCAGCTCGCCGCCGACCTGCGCACCGAACCCAAAATCGCCGAGTGGCTGCGTCAGGAGTACGAAGCACAGTTGGCGACCGTGCGGGCCAAGGGCGCCGCCGACGACCCGGCCCTCCTCCAGCACCAGGACTACGTCGCGCTGCATCTGGCCCTCATCGCCCACAAACGCGCCACGGTCGTCCGTCTCCGTGACGAACGCCGCATCGACGACACCGTACTGCGCCGCCTTCAGGCAGCCCTCGACAGCGAAGAGGTCCGCCTGGCCGGGGGCGCGGCGGTGGAGTGACTCTCACACCACTGACCGCCAAGGAGTGACCCTTAATGAAAGCCGTAGGACTGACCGAATTCGGCGGACCCGAAGTGCTCCGCGTCCTGGAACTGCCGGTTCCCGAAACAGGGCCGGGCGAGATCCGTATCCGGGTGCGCGCGGCCGCGGTCAACCCCGTCGACTCGATGGTGCGCCGGGGCATCGCCTTCGTCTCCGACGCTGAACCCCCTTATGTTCCGGGGATGGACGCGGCCGGCGTAGTGGAGCAGATCGGCGAAGGAGTCGACACCGATCTCGACGTCGGCGACCGCGTCATGGCCATTGCGGTGGTTTCCGGGACGCACGGAGCGTACGCGGAGCACCTCGTCGTCCCCGCCGAGTCGGTGGTCCGTGCCCCGGCCGACGCAACCGACATCGAGGCTGCAACGCTGCTGATGAACGGCTCGACCGCCCGCATGGCGCTGGACCTGCTTGAGCTTCCCGCGGGCGCCACCGTGGCGGTCATCGGAGCGGCCGGTGCGGTCGGCGGCTTCGCTGTCCAGCTGGCCAAGGCCGACGGTTTTCGGGTGATCGCCGACGCGGCGCCGAAGGACGAGCAGCTGGTACGCGACCTGGGTGCCGACGTCGTACTGCCGCGCGGGACCGAGTTCCCAGAACTGGTGCGCAATGAGGTGCCCGAGGGCGTCGACGGCCTCGTCGACACCGCGGGTGTCGCGGAGCTCGCCGTCCGCGCGGTGCGCGACGGCGGCCGAGTGGCGACATCGGCCGGCGGCGCCCAGGGTCCTGGGGAGCGCGGCATCGTGACCCAGCAGACCTTCGTTCCGCGCTACGCACGTGAGCACGCCAAGCTCAACCGCCTCCGGCAGCTGGCGGAGAAAGGCCGGCTCACCCCGCGTGTCGCCCGGGCCCTCCCGGCCGAACAGGCTGTCGAGGCCCACCGGTTGCTGGAGGCAAGCGGCCTGCGGGGGCGCGTGGTCCTCACCTTCTGAGCAAGCGATCTGCAGGCACAGCCGCCGCGGTCGTCCAGGCCAGCCGGCAGCAAGGGACAGACAACTGCCGGACCAGGCGATGGCCGCCCGCGCCCTGGGAGCGGAACTCGGCTACGACGCCAGGCAGGGCGCCGCCTTGTGACGGGTGAACCCGGCGACCGAAAAGCCCGCAGCGGACGTCTCCCACGCGTCACCACGAACTGCCAAAGAAGATCATGAACAGCTCGGAAGGAAGCAGCAGGCAATGGAGTACACCCGTCTCGGCACGTGCGGTCTCAAGGTCAGCCGGATCGCCCTGGGCTGCATGAGCTTCGGCACCCCGTCGGAGATGCTGCCGTGGACCCTCGACGAGGAAGGCGCCCAACCGCTGTTCCGGCAGGCTGTCGAACTCGGCATCACGTTCTGGGACACCGCCAACGCCTACGGCGCCGGCAGCTCCGAGGAGATCGTCGGCCGGGCCCTGCGCACGTACGCGCGGCGCGAGGACATCGTCCTGGCGACCAAGGTGTACTTCCCGATGCACTCCGGACCGGGCGGCGCGGGTTTGTCCCGCAAGGCGATCCTGGAGCAGATCGACGCTTCCCTCACCCGCCTGGACACCAACTACGTCGACCTCTACCAGATCCACCGCTTCGACCCGGAGACCCCGGTCGAGGAGACGATGGAGGCCCTGCACGACGTCGTCAAGGCGGGCAAGGCCCGCTACCTCGGGGCCTCCTCCATGTGGGCCTGGCAGTTCGCGAAGATGCAGCAGGCCGCGCAGGAGAACGGCTGGACACGGTTCGTGTCCATGCAGGACCAGTACAGCCTGCTCCAGCGTGAGGAGGAGCGCGAGATGTTCGGCCTGCTCGCCGACCAGGGCGTCGGCAGCATGCCATGGGGCCCGCTCGCCGCGGGCCGGGTGACCAAGCCCTGGGGCGAACGCTCCACCCCTCGCTCGGAGGCCAGCTCCGACGTCGACTTCCAGGGCCGCCCGCTGTACGTCGACAGCGACCGGGCGATCGTGGACGCCGTCCAGAAGATCGCCAAAGAGCGCGGGGTGTCCATGGCGACCGTCGCGATGGCCTGGGTGCTGAAGAACCCGGTCGTCGACGCCCCGATCGTGGGCGCGACCAAGCCGCACCACCTCGCCGACGCCGCCGCCGCGCTGGACCTACACCTCACCGACGAGGAGATCCGCTTTCTTGAGGAGCCATACGTCACCCGTATGCCCACCTACTTCTGACCCGCCGATGTGCCTTCCCGGAAGCGGGTGGGCCGGAAGACCGGACAAGAAATTGCCGGCCCTCATCGGCCACCGTCGACTCGCCAACTGAAAAATCGCTGACGCGTCGCTGTGTGCGATTTCGCGGTCGGCACAGGGAATGCATTGAATCTAAGCCTCGTTGTCGTATTCTGCGTCGTCGATGCGAGGCGAGACTCACCGTTCCATCGGTACGGCGCAACCATTCGGTAATACGCAAAAGGAGACTCTCATGACCGACACGCATAAGCGTGAGCTGACCACGGGGGTGGAGGTTCCCCTCGTCGGCTTCGGAACTTATCTCATCCCGGACGACAAGACCGCGTCCGCCGTCGAAAATGCCGTCGCCGCGGGATATCGACACGTCGACACCGCCGAGGTCTACGAGAACGAGCGCGGCGTCGGCGAAGGACTGCGTCGCGGTATGCAGAAAGCAGGTCTCGAACGCGGCGACGTGTTCTTGACGACCAAGCTGTGGCCCCTGGCGGGGGAACGCAACAAGACGATCGAGGAGACCCTGCGGTCCATCGACGAGAGTCTCGACCGGCTCGGTCTCCAGCAGGTCGACCTGTACCTCATCCACGCCACGTTCGGGCGTGAGCAGCGCCTGGAGCAGTGGCAGGGGCTGGCTGAGGTCTACAAGAACGGCAAGGCGCGGGCGATCGGCGTGTCGAACTTCAATGCCGCTCACATCGACGAGCTGATCGAGGCGGGACTTCCCGTTCCGCACGCCAACCAGATCGAACTGCACCCGTGGTCACAGAAGCCCGAACTGGTCTCCTATTTGAACCAGAAAGGCATCACCCCCATCGCCTACAGCAGCCTGGCTCCGCTGTCGACCTGGCGCACCGCGCCCGGTCACGCAAGCGGGAAGACACAGGACATGCGCGCCGAGGGAGAACAGTCCGATTCTCCGTTCAAGAGGTTGGCGACGAAGTACGACGTAACCGAGGCGCAGTTGCTACTGCGCTGGGGCGTACAGAACGGCTATCCGGTGCTTCCCAAGAGCACCAACCCGGTCCGTATGCTTGAGAATCTGGACCTTTTCTCTTTCCGCATCGAAGACGCCGACATGGATTACATCCGGGGTCTGGATCGAGGAGCAGGTCTCGCCTGGGGCGAAGTGGACCCGACCACGCACGACTGAGCCGCACGCAGCATCCCCGCACGCTTCTCACTAGCGTGATCTTTAACCCGTGCGGCGTGGTCGTGGGGTGGTTGACTTCTTCGTTCGCTGCTTCGCTGACGGTGTATTGCTGGGTGTGTGAACGTCGTGGCGGGGTGTGGGTCGGGTGTTCTTGCGGCCTGGTGGTCGTCCAGGGCCCGGACGAGAAGGTTTCGGTGCTTGGGCCGGACAGGCCGCTTGCGGGCGGATGTGTCGGAAGTCGCGGCGGACGCGGGCGGGAGTAGGCCTGTCCGGGGAACTGGGTTTCTCCCAGGGACGACGCCGGTCGGCAGCGAGTGGGCGAGCGAGCCGCAGTTGGGTGTGTGCGGCGACCACGTTCGAGCACACCCACCCTCGTGGGGGCCGGCGTGCCATCCGAATTCTCGGTTCGGTGCCGAGACCCGACACTGTGTCCCCCCTCGCTGCCACGAGGTGGACAAAATGATTCGTGCCACAAACACTGACATATCTGTAACTCTCCCTTGTGGAGGCCATCGATACAGGAAGTGGCCCGGGCCGCAGGTCCGTCCCGCTGTGAACCACGCTCTGATCAGCCCAAAAGCAGATGACGGTCATGACACCCTTGCCGTGCCCGCCGCCTCGACTCCCTCGACCGGCTCAACGACGTCCGTAACGACGAGGGGGCTCCGTCCGGGGGACCCGCTGCGGACGTCCCGCTCGGGCGGCGGGCACGCATTCTTCCTGCCCGGAACGGCGAGAAGGGGGGCGGAAAATCCGCTGGGCACCACTGCCGTCAGCGGTGCGCACCGCTCACAGAGGGACTGCCACGTTGTTGGGTGTGTGGATGCCTGACGGCGCATCAGGGTGTGAACCTGCCAACTCACACGCTTCCAACCGCAGCAAGGCCGACCAGGACCCCCAGCACTGGCGGCCGGGCGCCCAGGGCTACCGCTGCCAGTACGCCACCAACTGGGGCGCCGACAAGACCAGGTGGGGCCTGACCATCGACACCCCCGAACACGCTGCACTCTCCGGCGCCCTCAGCAACTGCCCCGACCAGCCCAACCCGGGAAGTGATCGGGTACTCGATGGCCGACCACCACCGCGCCGATCTGGTCACCGACGCCCGCGACATGACCGCCGACCTCGGCCGCCTGGAACCCGGCTGTGTGATCCACAGCGACCGCGGATCGAGCACATCTCCGCTCAATTCCGCACTCGCATAGCCGAGTTGGGACACCGGCAGAGCATGAACCGTACCGGAAGCTGTTTCGACAACGCCGCCGCGGAGAGTTTCCAGGCCGTACTCAAAGAGGAAATCGGCACCCGCTTCTGGCCCGACCGCGCCACCTCCCGAGCCGACATCTTCGACTTCGTCGAGACCCCCATCAGACGCCGCCTGCGCAAACACAGCGACTGGGGGGCTACCTCACGCCCCACGAGACATGCCTGCGCTACCAGCAAGATCAAGCCCGCGCGGCGTCACAACAACCGCCCAAGATCACGGGGAGACTTCAGGGCGACGGCGTCAGCGACGTTGGTGGCTGCCGGGTTCTTGCCGGGGTGGGGTCTGCCGGCCGGGGCCGGGAACGGTGGGGGCTGGCAGGGTGCCGGCCTGCCGCTTGGCCCGGTTGAGCTGTTCGGCGGTGTCCGGTAGTCGCGGCGGCGGGAGTGCGGGCTGCTCGAGGCCGAGCATCGGGACCCGGGCGGACAGCCCGCGGCGCCACGGGTTCGCGTTCGGGCGGGGGAAGGCGAGGGCCGAGGTGAGGTCGCCGAAGGTGCGGCGGCGCCAATCGCTGATATTAGGCTCCCTGACTCCAGTGACCCGTTCGAGGAACCGCAGGCAGGAGGTGTGGTCGAAGGTCTCGCCTGCTACCCAGCCGCCGATCGTCCAGGGCGAGATGATGACGCACGGCACTCTGAAGCCCGCGCCGATCGACAGGCCGGCGACGAACTCGTCCGCAGCCCCCGAGGCGGGTGTGGGCGGCGGTACGTGGTCGAACAGGCCGTCGTTCTCGTCGTAGTTGAGGATGAAGACGGTCTTGGCCCATACCTTCGGGTTGGAGGCGATCGCCTCGATCTTGGAGGCGACGAACTCGGCGCCCGCGGCCGGCAGGTGGTGGGGGTGCTCGGACTGGGCCGTGGGAGCGATGATCCACGAGACCGTGGGCAGACGGTCCCTGCGAGCGTCGTCCTCGAAGGTTCCCGCGGGCCGGAAGGCCATGCCGTTGTCATACAACAGGTCGCCGGGCTTGGTTTTGCGGAACCTGGCGAACTGCGCGAGCATGTTGCAGCCGTTGTTGTCGCTCTGTTGGTAGACCCTCCAACTGACGCCGGCCGCTTGCAGGCGTTCGGCGTAGGTCGTCCAGGTGTAACCGCCGACCGGGACGGTGTTGTTCAGGATCGGGCCGCCGTGCCTGCCTGCGGCATCGACGGTGCCGGTCATCCAGTACATGCGGTTGGGCCAGGTCGGGCCCATCACCGAGCAGAAGTAGTGGTCGCAGACGGTGAAGGTTTCGGCCAGCGCAAAGTGGAACGGAATGTCGTGGCGGGTGTAGTAGCCCATGACGTACGGGCCGCGTGTGCCGTCGGCGGCCCGGTGCGCGGGCAGCCACTGGTCCATCCTGCCGCCGTTCCACGCCCGGTGCTGCACCGTACGGGCGTGGCTGGTCGATCCGATCGTCTGCGCGCTGGTGGTAAGGGTGTCCAGGTGGAACGGCAGCAGATAGCCGTCGGGATGGTCCGCATCCGGCTGGTAGAACACCGACCGCCCGGTGCCAAGTCGCAGCGCGTCCGGGTCGTCGAATCCCCGCACCCCGGCCAGAGTTCCGAAGTAGTGGTCGAAGGAACGGTTCTCCTGCATGAGCAGGACCACGTGCTCGACGTCCGCCAGCGAGCCGCCGCCCGTCGGTCCGTCCGCCACCGTCCTCTGCACGCTCAATGGCAGCAGCGACAACGCCGCTCCCCCGCCGAGAACGCCTGCCGCACTCAGCAGCGTGCGCCGCTTCACGTTCGGCATGCTGCCTCCCTTCTTGTCGGTGGGTGCGCGCGCAGCCTCGGACCGGTGTTCCACAGCTTTGACCGCTGCTCAGATCCCGGGCTTCGGCGCCGGTTGAATCGGATTGCCATCTGAATTCGCAGACCAGGCCGCCCGCACGGTGTGGCGAGCCACGGCGGATATGCCGTCTACGGGTGGCCCGGCACACCAGGTGTCGCCCACCAGGGCGCACCTTCCTGAAGCGCTGACGGCTCGGGCCTGGCCGTGCCGGCGGCGCACGGTCATCCCCCGCGGATGGCACCGGCGGCTGTGGGCGGGTTGCGCCCCGCCCGCGAGGCGGCGTCCGTCCACCGGGTGCGGGCGGGCCGCAACGTGGGGCGGCGTTACGTCAGCCGGCGCACGAGGGCACGGAGCCGTGGCTGTGGACGTAGCGAGCCGAGACCCAGTCAACTCGGCCGGCGAGCTTGTACCAGCGGTCATGGCCGTGGACGCTGGCGCCGTCGGCGTTGCACGCGATCCGCACACGGCTGCCGTTGCCGAGGCTGCCGATGATCCAGTGGGTGGTGCCGGGGCCGTAGCGCACGTTCAGCGGCACCGGAGAGACCACGTGCGCCGCCGTCGCCTGGTAGCGGTAGCCGGCATGGGCCGGAACAGCGGACCGCGCTCCGGGGCGGCCGCCACGGCCCCGGCAGCAGCGCCACCTGCCAGCAGAACCGATACGGCAGCCTTTCAAGTGGACTGACTACTCATGACATCACCCTTTCGGTTCATGCGGGCGAGATGTATAGACTTGCCCGTATTGCTAGAGCGAGGCTGCCCGATGCCCAGCCGGGGTAGTCGCCACGGAAGGGTGAATGAAGTCGCGTCAGCTCGACGCCCCTGCACTTGCCGATACCATCAACCGCCCTGGTCGGAGTCGGTGTGCGAGGGGTACCAGGACGTCGACCACGACAACTCGAACTGGCGCTCGTGCAGCTGGCGTTCACCGCGGCACGATGGTCCGCAGTGCTGCTGCGACTGGCGCAGGGCGGCCATCAGGTCGACGACCTGCCCGCCCGGCTCCTCGGCCTCCTCGGTAGGCTTCGGCGGCTGTCGGCCCCCGGACGTCGCCTCGATCACCGCTTCCAAAGCCTGCCGGTACTCGTCCCGGTAGCCGGAGATGTCGTCCGTCGTCATCGAATCCACCAGCAGCAGCGCCTCGTCGATCTCGGAGTCCGTGACCGTGACGTCCTTCGGCACAAGCTCGGACGGGTCGCGCGCCTCGTCATCCCCCTTGAGCACATGCGCGACCAGCGCTCCGTCCTTCACCCGAAGCAGCACCAGGCGCTCGCGCCCGTGCCACGCCAGCTTCGCGACGGCCACCTTCGTGTTGCGCGCAAGCGCCCGCGCGATCAGCGCATACGGCTTCGCCGCGACCGGTCCGTCGTACTGCAGGAAGTAGCTGTCGCCGCTCAGCCGCACCGGGTCGATCGACGCGGCCGGCACGAACGCGACGATCTCGTTCGCCTTCGCGGTCGGCAGCGGCATCCGCTCCAGCTCTTCGTCCGCGACCGCGACCAGCGTGTTCTTGGAGACCTCGAACCGCTTGCCGATCTCCCCCGCGGACACCTCACGGCCCTCCGCCTCGCAGAACTCACGCACCCGCACCCGGCCCAGGTCCTCCGTATGAACCTGCTGAAACCGGAGCGAACGGTGCTCGGTGGCGCTCAGCAGCTTCACCGGAATGGTCACCAGACCGAAGCTGATGGCGCCGCTCCCCAGCGTTCGAGGCATCACAGACCTCCACGACAGCCCCGAGCCCCACCCGCCTAGGAGCCCTCAGAGCAGCCCGCTCCCCGACGACATCGACGCGCACCAACGGGTGGACTGGCACGTCTCCGTCGTCCTCGCCCAGTCCGTACCGGTACTGCCCACCGGCACGGACTGGAGCTACGAGATGAAATTAGGGACAGGCTTCGGTCTTGTCCGTCGTCCACGCCATGACGAGGTCGATGAAGACCTTTGTGTCGGAGGACTCCTTACGCGCCGGATTCTTTGCGGAAGGCCGCCCGTGCCCGGTTCACAGGCTGCCTGGTCGGACCAGGCCGGTCCGTTTGACGCCGGTCAGGATGGGGGTGACCTCGAGGGTGGTGACGTGTTCGAGGGCGCCGATGGTCTCGCTCAGGAAGACGTAGAGCGCGTTGAGGTCGGTTGCCGCGACGGTCACGAGGAGGTTGGCGGTGCCGGTGGTGGCGGAGGCGAAGCGGACCTGGGGGTGGCGGCTGAGTTGCCGGCCGGTCTCTTCCAGTCCGCCGGGTGCGACGGTGATCCACAGGAGTGCCTCGGTACGGATGCCCAGCCGGGCGAGGTCGACTTCGGTCGCGAGCCGGAGGACCTGGCCGGCGACCAGTGCCTCCAGACGGCGGCGGGCGGTGAGAGCGGTGGTGTCGGCGCGGTGGGCGAGGTCGGTGTAGGAGGCTCGCCCGTCTTCGATGAGCGCGGTGATCAGCTGGTGGTCGACGGGCTGGAGGACGGGCCGGGTGGGTGGTGCGGGCATGTCCGGTCGCAGGCTGGTCAGTTCGGTCTGGGTCAGCAGGCCGCCGCTCCAGTCGAAGGCGGCCGGGAAGACCCGTAGCAGGACGTGTGAGGTCCAGGACTGGACGGCGGGGGTGGCGGGGAGGTCGCGCAGCAGCAGGTTGTTGCGTGCGTCCGGGCCGTCCAGGAACAGGATGGTGCAGATCTCGTCCCCGCCGCCGAGGACGTCCACCCAGATGGTGTCGGGGCGGCGGGCGAGGGTGGCGGCGATGGCGCTGATCCGGCTGGGCTTGCAGCGGATGCGCAGGGCCAGCGGGATCAGGTCGGGGAAGTGCGCGGGGTTGCGCACGGCCGTGGCCCGCAGGGTCCCGTCGCCGAACAGCGGTGCCGCACGCCGCACCACGGTGCGCTCCGAGACGCCCAGGACACGGCCGACCGTACGCCACGAGGCGCGCGGGGCGGCCAGCATCGCGGCGCCGATCCGACTGTCCGTCTCATCCAGCCGATGGCGTACTTTCTCCATGAAACTAGATTCTATGTCCTATTTACTCGACCGAGGCAGGTATTTATGGCTCAGATATCCGTGCTCGCCTAGAAAAGTCTCAGACAACAGAGACGAGAGAAGGCAGGTGAGCACGATGACCGGTATCGAGCACATGGTCGTGGACACCGACCGGGGCAAGGTCAGGGGAATCATGGAGGGTGAGGCGGTCTCCTTCCGGGGCATCCCGTACGCCGCGTCGCCAGTGGGCGAGCTGCGGTTCGCGCCGCCGCAGCCGCACCCCGGCTGGACGGACATACGGGATGCGGCACAGGCCGGACCGTCCGTGCCGCAGGCCGCCTCCCGGTTGGAGAAGGTGCAGGGGCAGCGTGTGCCGGACTGGAACGAGGACGGCAGCCTGACCGTCAACGTCTTCACCCCGCGCCGGGCGCTGGAGGACGGTGCGGCCCGCCCGGTCCTGGTGTGGTGGCACGGGGGCGGCTTCACCAGCGGCTCCGGTGGCTGGGACTGGTACGACGGCGGCCGTCTCGCCGCGCTGGGTGACATCGTGGTCGTCACCGCCAACTACCGGGTGGGACCGCTGGGTTACCTCTACCTTCCGGAGATCGGTGCGGTCAACCTCGGTCCCCAGGACCAGGCCGCCGTGCTGCGCTGGGTCCAGGACAACCTCGCCTCCTTCGGCGGCGATGCGCGCACCGTCACCGTCGGCGGGCAGTCCGCCGGGGCCTACTCCTCCCTGATGCTCGCCCTCGACCCCGCGACGAACGAGTCCATCACCCGGGTGCTGCTGCAGAGCGGCCCCTTCGGCCTGAACCCGCAGGACCCCCACCAGGCCGCCGAGAACGCCGCCGCCTACCTGCGCCTGCTGGGCATCCACGACGGCACCGACACCGCGAAGGCCCTGCGCGCCCTGCCGGCCAAGCAACTGCTGGACGCCTACGGCCGGCTCTCCGCCCAGCTCGCGACTCCGGGCAACGCGGCGCCGCCGATGTACCCGGTCCTCGGCGGCCCCGGCTTGCCCCGCACCCGGCAACAGGCGCTCGCGGACGGCGCGCTGGAGGGCAAGCCGCTGCTGATCGGCACCACCCGCGACGAGGCGACGGCATTCTTCGCCTTCGACCCTCGCATCCAGCACCTCACCACCACCGGCGCCTTGGACGTCCTCACCGTCCAGATCGGCCGACAGGCCGCCCAGGACGTCTACCGGCAGCACGCCGCCCGCCTCGGCGAGCAGGCGACACCGGCGCAGATCTTCACCGACATCCAGACCGATGGCCTCTTCCGCGATGGCTCCCTGGAGGTCGCCGATCATCACGCGGCCGGCGGCAACACCACCTACGTCTACCAGTTTGACTACGTCCCCGCCGAGGACCCGTACGCCCTGGGCGCCACCCACTGCGCCGAACTGCCCTTCCTCTTCAACACCTTCGACGCCTCCGCCGACAGCCCCGTCCTCGCCGGAGCGAACGACGGTCGGCGCGCCGCCCTGGGCCGCGAATTCGCGACCGCCGTCGCCGAGTTCGTCACCACCGGAACAACCAGCAACTGGCTGCCCTACGCCCCCGCGACCGCAGCCCGCATCCGCCACTTCGGCTGAGAGAGGAACTCGTCGTGAGACACATCTTCCGTCGGCCGACCATGCCGCACTGGGCCGAGTTCCTCACCCTGTTGGCCACCATCTACACCACGGACCGGCTGTACTCCCTGACCATCGCCGACCGGTTCGCTACCTGGAACCAGTGGGTGCGCCCGCTCCCCTTCACCCTGGCGTCCATCGCGCTCCTTGTATTCGTCGTGATGCCAGGCGCCGGCAGGCTCTGGAAGAGCCTGTACGCGAAGGCCCTGCACGCGGCCGTCACCAGCTGACGCCCGACGCGATGGCCGGCGTCCCGCACTCGCGGGGCGCCGGCCGTCGCGTTGTCGCGGCAGCAGGAACCCGGCCGGTCATGTGTGACTGGCATCACATGACGAGCTTCGAACTTCCCTGCCCGTTCTGCATCTAGTCCGCGTCGACCATCTTCGTTCCCGCTCAGCAAGGAAGGCCAATGGGTTATTTTCGCGGATTCATCCCCTGGATCGTCGCCGGCTTCGTGGACTGGCGCTGGGGTGCGGTCAGCGGTTTCGCGTCGGGGCTGCTGCTTTTGCTCCAGGATCGGCGTCGTGGGGTCGACCTCGACGCGTTGATCCTGGAGGCCAGCACCATCGTGTACTTCGTGGTGGTCGGTTCCGTCGCCGTCGCGCGCCCGCACTCGTCCCTGTCGCACCACACCGATGTCCTCTCCTTCGCCTGGCTCGCGGCCACGGCCTGGGGGACGCTGGCGATCAGCCGCCCCTTCACACTGGGCATCGCCAAGCGCCAGACGCCGCGCGAGTTCTGGGACATGCCGGAGTTCATCCGGGTCAACAACCACATCACCAGCGCGTGGGGCGCCGGCTTCACGTTCATCGGCGTCAGCCTGGCCGTCGCGGGCGCGGTGGATGCCGCGGCCTGGGTGGGGATCGCCGCCCATGTCGTCGGCCTCGTCGGCCCCGCCGTCTTCACGAAGGTCTATCCGGCCCGCGCTCAGGCGCGTCTGCAGGCCGCCCAGGCGCCTGTCACGGTCGTACCGCAGCAGTCCAACACCCAAGGAGTGCGTGCTCATGAGCACTGAGGCAAGGAACGTCGTCCTGGTCCACGGCGGGTTCGTCGATGGTTCGGGCTGGAAGGGGGTCTATGACCTGCTGACCGCCGACGGCTACGCCGTCAGCGTCGTCCAGAACGCCACCCTCTCCCTCGACGGCGACGTGGCCGCCACCAGGATGGTCCTGGACGCCCAGGACGGCCCGACCGTACTGGTCGGCCACTCCTACGGCGGCGCGGTGATCTCCGAGGCGGGCAACCACGAGAAGGTGAGCGCGCTCGTGTACGTCACGGCGTTCGCGCCCGACAAGGACGAGTCCGTGAACACGCTGATCGCCGACCCGCCGCCCGGCGCGCCCGTTCCGCCGATCCTGCCGCCCCGCGACGGCTTCCTCTTCCTGGACCGGGAGAAGTTCGCCGCGTCCTTCGCCGCCGACCTGCCGGCCGACGAGGCACGATTCCTGGCTGACTCCCAGGTCCCCTGGGGCGTGGCCGCGCTGGGCGAGATGGTCACCCACCCCGCCTGGCGCGACAGGCCGAGCTTCTACCTGGTCGCCACCGACGACCGCATGATCCCGCCGCCGGCCCAGCGCGCCATGGCCGAACGGGCCGGTGCGACGGTGACCGAGACGAGCGGCAGCCACGCCGTGTACGTGTCCAAGCCCGCCGAGGTCGCAGCCCTGGTCAGGAAGGCCGCGTCGCCCGGAACACGGGCATGACCGAAGGGACATCCCTTCCTCGCCACCTCCGGGGCCGCTTCGCACCGGTCCCGGAGGAGCGCGAGGCCGCCGGTCTCACCGTGCGCGGCTCGCTGCCGCCCGAGCTGGACGGGCGCTATCTGCGCAACGGCCCCAACCCGCTGCCCGGCGAGGTCAGCGGGCACTGGTTCACCGGCTCAGGCATGCTGCACGGCATCCGGCTGTGCGGCGGACGCGCCAAGTGGTACCGCAACCGGTGGGTGCACACCCGGGAGTTGGCGGGGCACCCCTTCATCCGCGAGGACCTCACTCTCGACCTGGCGGCGACACCGGCCAACACACACGTGATCAGGCACGCCGGCATGGTCCTGGCTCTGTGCGAGGCAGGCCTGCCCTACTGGGTCACCGACGAGCTGGAGACCGTGGGGCCGTACGACTTCGGCGGGCGGCTGCGGACGGCGATGACCGCGCATCCCAAGGAGGACCCTGTCACGGGCGAACTGCACCTGTTCGGCACCGGGTTCACCCCGCCGTACCTCACTTCCCACCGGGTCACCGCGCAGGGCGAACTGCTCGACAGTCGGCCGGTCGAGGTGCCGGGGCCGACGATGATGCACGACTTCGCCATCACCGAGCACCACATCGTGTGGATGGACCTCCCCGTCGTCTTTGACTTCGCCCTGGCCGGACGCGGCGGCATGCCTTACCGGTGGGACGAGGCGTACGGCGCCCGGCTCGGGATCATGTCCCGCACGCCCGGCAGCACCGACGTGCGGTGGTACGACATCGACGACTGCTACATCTTCCACGTGGGCAACGCCTACGAGGACACCCACGGCCGGATCGTGCTGGACGCGGTACGCCACGACCCCACGGGCTTCCGTACCGCATGGTCCGCAATCGGCGGCCCGGTCGCGGTACGGGAACCGGGCCGCTCCCCGGCCGTCGCCCTCTCCGTCCTGTACCGCTGGACCCTGGACCCGGCCACCCGTCGCGTCACCGAATCCCAACTGGACGACCGCGAGGCGGAGTTCCCCACCCGTAACGAGGCCCTCACCGGACACCCCCACCGCTACCTGTACACGGTCTCCGGCGACGGCATCGCCAAGCACGACCTCACGACCGGCACCAGCCACCTCCACAAGACACCCCGCGGCCGCCATGCCGGCGAGGCGGTCTTCATACCGGCGGCGGACGGCACCGGCGAGGACGAGGGCTGGCTGCTGTCCCTCGTCTCGGACGACCACGGCAGGGCGGGCGAGTTGCTCGTGCTCGACGCCCGGGAGCTTGCCGTCCAAGCGGTGGTGGAGCTGCCGTACCCCGTCCCGGCCGGTTTCCACGGCAGCTGGCTGCCAGACCTGCGGTGACCGGGGCATGATGCAGCACAGGCCCACTCCAAGTCCTCGGCCGGCAGCCGCCGAAGCCCCGCGGGCGCGAACCACGTCGCCATGGAGGCATTCGCACACCATGACCGCCCTCAACCCGCCCACGGACGAGGAACTCACCCGCGGGGCCCAGGCCGGTGAGACCGCGGCGCTCGGGCTGCTGCTCGCCCGCCACCACGCACCGATGCGCGCGGTGGCGCTGAGCCTGCTCGGCTACGGCCCCGACGCGGAGGACGCGGTGCAGGACGCCGCACTGACGGCACTGCGCCGCATCGGCGACGTCCAGGACCCCGCGGCCGTGGGCGCGTGGCTGCGGGCGATCGTGCGTAACACCTCCCGCATGCGACTGCGCGCCGCCCGGGAGACACCGGGCCTGGACGGCCTCGACCACCTGCACGCCCATGAGCACGAGCCGTCGTATCCCTCACATCCCGAGCGGGTCGTGGACCAGCACGCGATGCGCGACTGGATCTGGGACGCGCTGGAACAACTCCCCGAACCACTGCGGCTGGTGCTGATGCTGCGCCACTTCAGCGACATCACCTCCTACCAGGAGATCGCCCACGCCTGCGAGATCCCGGTCGGTACCGTGCGCAGCCGCCTCAACCAGGCCCGGGCCAAGCTCGCCCAGGTCCTGCTCACGACCGCCACACACCTGCACGACGACGCCACCCGGCTCACCGAGGACAGCCGGCAGGAGGCCGAGGCCACGCTGGAGGGTGCCCGGCGCGGCCGTCAGCCCAGGGAGATCCTGGAGCTCTGGCCGGCCGAGACCGAACTGCTCGGCGTCCTGAGCACGCCCGGCGAACGCTGCCATCCCATCCCCGCCATGCGAAGGAACCGCGAAAAGGGCGTGGCCCAGCACCTACGTCATGTGGTGGCCAGCCGCACCGTCACCATCTGGGAAATGGACGTCACCAACCCCGTCGGCATCCCCGACCCTTGCCCGCCGACCCTCGCCTGGCTCATGCTCCGCCGGAACAGGCGAGTCCAGACCCTCCGCGTGGTATTCCCCGAGCCACAACGATGAAGGGCCGACGGATTCGCTAGCGGACCGGTCGCGCGGCCGGAGGGCATGGTGGGTGTCTGGGCCGCCGCGGAAGAGGATCGGTCGTGGAGACCTCGTCACTGCCGCCGAGGATCGGGCCGACAGCGCCAGCCCGGCGCACCAGCGCGCAGGCGCGGTCGGCGTACAGGTGGGTGACGCGCCGCATCCCGATGTGTCGAGCAGCACCAGGCAGCGGTTGTGCCTCGCGTCAGGAGGCACGCTGCGACGCGAACAGGCGGCTGCTCTCCGACGCCCATCCGGATGGCGAATGGCGCATGATCTGCGAATCAGACCCTATTCATGACGTGTTTCCTGATCCCCAGATCTGAATATGGCAGCAAATCGCCGAGCAGTTCGTACAACTGTCTTGTCAGCGAGACCTTCGAAACGCTGCGAGCTGAGGGAGAAGACGATGACCGACCACACAGCCGACCTGCTGATCCGCGCCGGCGCGGTACACACCCTGGTGCCCGGACAGGCCCCGCAGCGGGCACTGGCCGTGCGCGGCGACCGGATCATGGCCGTGTCCGCCGACCCGAACGGCCTGGAGCACCTGGTGGGCGCGGGCACCGAGGTTCACGACCTGCCCGGCGCCACTGTGCTGCCCGCCTTCGACGACACCCACACCCACCTCGTCTTCGCCGGGCTCGGCGCCCAGGACGTGCCCGTCCACCAGGCCCGCACCATCCCCGAGTTCCTGGACCTGATCCGGCAGCGGGCCGCCGTCACCCCCGAGGGCGAGTGGATCCGCACCACCACCAACTGGCAGGAACTCAACCTCGCCGAGCGCCGCATGCCCACCGCGGCCGAACTCGACACGGCCACCGACAAGCACCCCGTCCTGGTCAAGCGCGGCGGCCACAACGACGTCGTCAACCACTACGCGCTGCGTCTGGCCGGCATCACCGAGGACACCCCGGTACCGCCCGGCGGCACCATCGGCCGCGACGCCGACGGCAAGCTGGACGGCCGGCTGATCGACAATGCCCTGCACCTGGTGGAACACCTGGTCCCGGCGCCCGACCGGGATCAGCGCATCGAGGGACTGCGCCTGGCCTCCCGCGACTACGCCGCCACCGGCATCGGCACCGTCCGGGACTGCGCGGTCACCCCCGAGGACTACGCCGTGTACCTGGCCGCCCGGAAAGCGGGTGCCCTCCAGACCCGGGTGCGGGCGCTGATCTCGGCGCTCGGCATGACCAGCGCGGCCCAGGTCGAGGACCTTCTCGACACCATGGAGCAGTGGCGCAACGACTCCGACTCCTGGCTGTCGGTCTGGGGTGTGAAGTTCGGCCTCGACGGCGGCCTCGAGGCCGGCGCCACCGAGGAGCCGTACGCCTGTGACCACTCCTTCTCCGGGATGCTGATCTGGGAGCCGGACGCGATGATCGAGGCAGTCGAGGCGGTGGTCCGGCGCGGCTGGCGGGTCGGCACGCACGCCTACGGCGACCGCGCCGTCCGTACCCTCCTCGACGTCTACGAACGCGTCCTTGAGCGCAACCCCGGCCTGCCCGCCGGCACGCTGGTGATGGAGCACGGCGGCCTCGCCGGCCCTGAGCAGCGCGCCCGCGCGGTCGCCCTCGGCATCCCCGTCACCATCCAGCAGCCTCTGCTGCACGACACCGCCGAGGTGGAGGAGACCTTCTGGGGCCCGGAACGCGTCGCCCGCCTCTTCCCGGCACGCGGCTGGATCGACCTGGGCGCCCAGGTCAGCGCGGGCTCCGACTTCCCCGTCGGCCAGTTCGGCGCGATGCGCTCCGTGTGGGGCATGACGACGAGGCAGACCGTCATCGGCGTCAAGGGCCCGGAGCACGCGATCAGTTACGACGAGGCGGTCACCCTGCACACCCTCAACGCCGCATGTCTGACCGATGAGGAGGGTCTGCGTGGCACCCTCACCCCCGGCCGCCTCGCCGACCTCACCATCTGGGACCAGGATCCCGCCCACTGCCCGAGCGACACCCTGCGCGACCTCACTCCCACCCACACCTTCGTCGGCGGTCTCCTGGTCACACCTGCCGACGCGCAGTAACCGACGACGGGGTCGCCTTGGGATCTGCCGACCTGGCCGAGACTCCATCGAGCTCACGACGGTGCGAGCGGCGCAGGCCCCACCTCAGCGCCTCCAAATCGGTCCACTGTGTGGCGACTGGCTCTGTCCCGGCCGCGCGGGCCCCGCTGGGATGGACACGCTCCCGCCAACGGGCGGACGGACAGAGATCCGCTTCCACCGCTACCGAAAGGCCCTCGATGACCATGCCGCGTTCACGCTCATTCGTGCAGGTCGACGTGTTCTCCACGCTCCCCTATCGCGGCAACCCCGTCGCGGTCGTCCTGGACGGGACGGATCTGGCCGACGAGGACATGCAGCGCCTGGCGAGCTGGACAAACCTGTCCGAGACCACGTTCGTCCTGCCCCCGACGATGCCGGAAGCGGACTACCGGCTGAGGATCTTCACGCCCCAGGGCGAGCTGCCGTTCGCCGGGCACCCCACCCTCGGCTCCGCGCGCGCCTGGATGGACGGCGGCGGCACCCCGCAGCACGCCGACCGGATCGTGCAGGAGTGCGCCGCCGGCCTGGTCACCGTGCGCCGCGACGAGGGCACACTGTCCTTCGCCGCTCCGCCGCGGGTCCGCGTCGGCTCCCTCGACAACTCCCATCTGGACCGGATCGTGGCCGCGTTCGGGATCTCGCGGGAGCGGGTCCTGGCCCACCAGTGGGTGGACAACGGTCCCGGCTGGGCCGTGGTCCAACTGGCCACGGCCGAGGAGGTGCTCGCCCTCGAACCCGACCTGTCCCTCATCCCGACCGCGATGGTCGGCGCCATCGGGGCCCACCCCGCAGGATCCGAGCACCACTTCGAGATGCGCACCTTCGCCCCCGGCGCCGGCGTCCCCGAGGACCCCGCGTGCGGCAGCATGAACGCCGGCGTCGGCCAGTGGCTCACCTCCACCGGCGCCGCACCCTCCACCTACCGGGTCTCCCAAGGCACCAGGCTGGGGCGCGCCGCCAGTATCGAGATCACCGCCGATCCGGACGGCACCGTCTGGGTCAGCGGCGCCGCCACCGTCTGTATCCGCGGCACTATCACCCTCTGACCACTCAACCGCCCCACCGTCGCCCCCGCTCTGGCCCCAGGTGCCGGAGCGCGGGCAATCACACCGCGGTCCATGTGTCGCACCGGCGGCGGTTGGGGCCAGGCCGTCAGGTGGTGTCGGGGGAGAGCGTCTTCATGGTGACGTAGCTGGTCACCGTGGCAACGCCAGGCAAGGCGGCCAACTGGTTGGCGTGGAAGTCCTCATAGGAGGGCAGGTCGGCCACCTCGACCTGGAGCAGGTAGTCGAAG
Organism: Streptomyces sp. NPDC111507; assembly: GCF_055638955.1. Classification (NCBI taxonomy): domain Bacteria; kingdom Bacillati; phylum Actinomycetota; class Actinomycetes; order Kitasatosporales; family Streptomycetaceae; genus Streptomyces; species Streptomyces sp. NPDC111507. Next base: position 245,807 of record NZ_JBVKBU010000008.1, read on the forward strand.
TTGCCGGTGATGTGGTGGCAGGCGGCCACTTCGGGCAGCTGGGTGATCCCGCGCTCGAACGCGATCACGTGCGCGCGGGTGTGCCGCATCAGCCGGACCCCGGCGAACACCCGCAGGCTGCGGCCGACCGCGGCGGGATCGATCAGCGCCCGGTAACCGCGGATGACGCCGGCTTCCTCCAGCTGCCGCACCCGCCGCAGGCAGGGTGACGGTGACAGCCCGACCCGGGCGGCGAGCTCGTTGTTGTTGATCCGGCCGTTCTGTTCGAGCACGGCCAGAATCGATCGGTCCACCTCGTCCATGGGGGGCAGTTTATTGCGCCTGGCCGCTGAGTACCACAATCATGCGCCCGTAGCGGGCGCAATTTGCTGCCAAAGTTGCTGTGATCAGTCCAGTTCTGGGCGTCGGCCGCCGACGCTTGATGGCGTCACCCCAACGGTCCACGGAGGGCAGCCATGCCGGGCAAGAGCACCATCACCGTCCACGCCGATCGCGGGATCCATCCCAGCCGTGCCGTGGCACCACCGATCTACCAGACGGCGACGTTCTGGGCCGAGGACGGCGAGACGTTCGCGCAGGGCGCCGTCGAACCGCGCGGCAAGGACTTCTACACCCGCTTCGGCAACCCGAACCACGCTCAGGTCGCGGCCGTCGTCGCGGAGCTGGAGGGCACCGAGGCGGCCATGGTCACCGCGTCCGGGATGGCCGCGCTCACCACCGCCGTACTGGCCCTGGTCTCCGCCGGTGACCATGTCATCGGGCAGAAGTCCACCTACGGCGGCACGGGCTCGGTGCTGCTGAACCTGCTGCCGCGCCTCGGTGTGTCGACCACTCTGGTGGACCAGACCGACCCGGAGGCGTTCGCGAAGGCACTGACCCCGCGGACCCGCCTGATCCTGGTGGAATCGCCGAGCAATCCGCTGCTGCAGATCACCGACCTGCGCGCCGTCGCGGACCTGGCCCGCGCGCACGACGTGCTGACCATGGCGGACAACACCTTCGCCACCCCGCTGAACCAGCGCCCGGTGGAGTTCGGCATCGACCTGGTCTGGCACAGCGCGACCAAGTACCTCAACGGCCACTCGGACGTCTCTGCCGGAGTGATCGCCGGGCCCGCCGGGCTCCTGGACCGGATCTGGGACGTCGGCCTGCTCACCGGTGCCACCCTCGGCCCGATCGACGCGTGGCTGCTGCTGCGCGGCATACGTACTCTGCCGCTGCGCGTGCCACGGCACAACGCCAACGGCCTGGCTCTCGCCGAGGCGCTGAACGAGCATCCCGCCGTGACCCGGGTGCACTATCCCGGTCTGGCGACCCATCCGCAGCACAAGCTGGCGGCCGAGCAGATGAGCGGCTTCGGCGGGGTGCTCGGTATCGAGTTCACCGGCGGCTTTGAGATGGCCGACGCCTTCCTGGGCCGGCTGCGCTACTCCCTGCGGTCGGCCAGCCTCGGCGGTGTGGAGTCGCTGGCCGTGCATCCGGCGTCCATGTGGCGCGGCATGCTCAGCGAGGACCAGATCGCCGACTCGGTTCCGCTGGGCCTTGTCCGGCTGGCCGCGGGCACCGAGGACACCGCCGACCTGGTCGCCGACGCGCTCGCCGCGGCCGACGCCGTACACGCCACGGCGGCGAGTGCCTGAACCGCCACCAGAGCGCCGGCCGCGTGCTGCGGCGACGCCCTCGGCCCGTGCCCCACTCGTGACCGGCGCGGGTCTGGCCACAACCAGCCCTAGGGAGATGTGGGCCTTCCCGGCCCTGACCTGGGTGGCGCTGGCCGGAGTGGTGGCGATCCTGGCCCTCATGGCCCGCCAGGGCGAAACCCGCGCCCAGCTGTACTTCACCGGCGGCCTGGCCCTGGCGCTCTCCCTCATCGGCTACCTGCGGCAGAAGGCCCTGACCGCCCGCGCCTGATGCGCGCCCACTCGCGCGAAACCGCGACGGCCTCCACGGCACGAACTCGAACCAACCAATAACATCTACAAAGGAGTTCACCCGATGAAAACCCTGCTCACCGGCGGCATCGTGGTCAGCATGGACCCAGCTGTAGGCGATCTCGCCCGCGGTGACGTGCTCATCGAGGACGGCGTGATCGTCGAGGTCGCCGAACGGATCGACGCACCGGACGCCGAGGTGATCGACGCGACCGACCGGATCGTCATGCCCGGCTTCGTCGACAACCACCGCCACACCTGGCAGACCGCGTTCCGAGGCGTCGGCGCGGACTGGACGTTCCCGGAGTGGGCCGAGGCCATGCACGGCACGGTCAAACCCCACTACCAGCCCGAGGACGTCTACGCGGGCACCCTGCTCGGCCGCCTAGAGGCCCTCCATTCCGGCGTGACCACGATGCTGGACTGGTACCACGTCGCGCAAACCCCGCAGCACGAGGACGCCGCCATCGCCGCGCTGCGCGAGGCGCCCGGGCGGTCGATCTTCTGCCTCGGCGCCGGCTGGGGCACCCCCGACCCCGTCGACGCCGCCATCCGCCGCGTCCGCTCCGACCTGGCCGCCGACGGCCTGGTCACCATGGCGTTCGGGCTGCGCGGACCCAAGGCCACCAGCATGGACACCGTCGCCCGCGAGCTGAAACTGGCGGCCGAACTCGGCCTGCGCACCAGCCTCCACGTGGACATCGTGAGCGGCGCGATCGCCGATCTGCGCGAGCACGGTCTGCTGCGGAACACCACCACATTCGTGCACGGCAACGGGCTCAGCGACGAGGAACTGCGGATGCTCGCTGACGCGGGCAGTTCGCTGTCGATCAGCCCGGACGTCGAGCTGAAGATGGGCTTCGGTAACCCGATGACCGGCCGGGCGCTGGCCGCCGGCCTGCGCCCGACGCTGTCCATCGACGACGTCCCCTCCGTCGGCGGCGACATGTTCTCCACCATGCGTACCGCCTTCGCCGTGCAGCGCGGCCTGGACGGCAAACTGCGCTCCCGCGACCTGCTCGCCTTCGCCACCATCGACGCCGCCGCCTCGTGCGGACTCGCCACCCGAACAGGCAGTCTCACACCCGGCAAGGACGCCGACATCATCCTGCTGCGCGCCGACGACCTGACCGTCTTCCCGGTCACCGATCCGGCCGCCACCATCGTCAGCGCCGGCCACCCCGGCCTGGTCGACACCGTCCTCGTCGCCGGCCGCGTGGTCAAACGCGAAGGCGTACTGGTGGACGTCGACCTGGCCGCGCTCAGGGCCCGGCTGGTCGATTCCCGCAACCGGATCGCAGCCTCCGCCGGCATCCCGCTCGACGGCGCATGGCGCCCACGGCCGGCAACGGAGTAAGCGCACTCGGCTTCGAGAACTCTGCGCCCCGTCCGCATCGACGCTCGTGGGGTCAGGTCCGTGAACGCAGCGCGCCGGGCCGGCCGGCGTCGGGCGGTCGCTGTCGGCGCCCATCTCTGCGAGGAACTGGCCCGTGGCGAGGGCCTCTTCGGCTTCGACTTCGTCGCGGAACCCGGGGTCGCTGGTGCCGGCGTAGCCCTCGAACATCTGGATTCCCTGGTGGCGGTATTGCAGGGCCCCGGCGATGGTGCCCCCGGGGCGGCGAGCGATGCACCAGGCCAGGGTCCGCCTGCGCCGCGTGGTCAGGTGCGGCACCTGCCCGCGCTCTGGTGGGATGCCGTCCAGGCGTTGGTGCGCGGTGCAGTAGTCGTTGATCCACTTGATCAGGTCGGTGATGTCCGTGTTGGTGGCGTTGCTGTCCAGCACGCCGTAGAGGCTGCGGCGTTGGCGGTAGCTGCGGGAGGTCAGCGGCGGGGCGAACAGGTAGGGCTTGTCGGCCGGTTGGAAGTGTTCGAGGACGGCGATGGCCCGGGCGACCGGGGCGGTGACGATCCAGGTGGCCTGAGCGCCGTGGGCGTCCTCGCCCTTGAAGGCGAGGCTGTGCAGTCGGTGGCGGTGGACGCGGCCGTCGGGATTGCGTTGGACGCTCAGGCAGCCGCGCTGGAGGTGTTTGGCCTCGGAGTCGCGCATCCCGGAAAGGTAGGCGATCACGATCCAGCAGGCTACCTGCAGCAGTCGCTCGAATCGCGGCACGTCGTAGTACGAGATCGCCGTCAGCCACGGACGGCCGTCCAGCTGACCTTGGACGCGGCGCGTGAGGGGACGGTCGGAGTCTGCGCCGACCTCGCGCGCGGCCTGGGCGATCAGCCGTTCGGCATCCAGGCGCTCCACCAGGTTGCGGTCATGACCCAGCGGTCGGGCCAGGTGGCTCAGGCACGGCGCTGGCTCCGGGCTGCGACGCAGGCGGCCCTGAGGGAGGGACGGTGTAGCGGTTGGCGCCGGTTTCGGTATCCGTCCAGCAGTACGGGCCAGGGCCGACAGCGCGTCGGGGCCGGCCGGGGCCGGGCGTCGAGGGCGGCGCGCTCGTCACGGGCGGCGAGGATGTCCTCGGCGAAGTCGTCGAGCAGGCCGCCGGGTACTCGCCCACCGTCAGCCCCCGGTAGTCCACCTGGACCCGGCCCATCCGTGCCATCGCTTCCAACCGCGCCCCCTGCGCCTCCTCGGCAGCCGACGGCCTACGCAGGTTCCTCGGACAAACGGCCCAACCTCAGCATCGTCTTCAGAGCACCGGACCTGGACCGGTGCGCCGAAGCATCGTGCTCGTGCAGGCAATGCGATAAATCGATTCAAGCGACCCTTGTTTCCTCCGCAACACTCCGGCTAGGGTCACTGATGCGCATCAGTGATGCGCATCAGTAGCTGACGAGGCGTGCACGAGCGGCCCGGAAGAGGGCGCCCCTCACCCGTCTCCCGGCCCCGATCGGGTGGTCACCGCGTCCGTCCGCGCAAACCCCGGCGCGCCGGCGGACGGCCGGTTCGCGCCGCGACTCCATCACTTCGACCTTGAAGGATCCCCAGATGCCACAGATCGACCTCTCGCGCCTGTCCCTGGAGCAGAAAGCCTCTCTGCTGTCAGGTCAGGACTTCTGGTCCACCCACCCGCTGGAGGAGATCGGTCTCCCCTCGGTCGTGCTGACCGACGGGCCACACGGGGTGCGACGGCAGGTCGGGGAGTTCGACCACATGGGGATCTACGAGAGCCTGCCGTCCACCTGCTTCCCGCCCGCGGTGGCCGTGGGCAGCAGCTGGGATCCCGCGGTCGCGGCCCGTATCGGGGCTGCGGTTGGACGCGAGGCCCGGGCGCTCGGCGTCCATGTCGTCCTCGGCCCGGGCGTGAACATCAAGCGATCCCCGTTGTGCGGGCGCAACTTCGAGTACTACTCGGAGGACCCACTGCTGTCCGGGCACCTCGGCGCGGCACATGTCCGCGGTCAGCAGGAGCAGGGCGTGGGTGCGTCGTTGAAGCATTTCGCGGTCAACAACCAGGAGACCGACCGGATGCGGGTCAGTGCCGACGTCGACGAGCGCGCCCTGCGGGAGATCTATCTGCCGGCCTTCGAACACATCGTGACCGAGGCCCGGCCGGCCACGGTGATGGCGGCCTACAACAAGGTCAACGGCGTGCACGCGGCGCAGAACCGATGGCTGCTGACCGAGGTACTGCGCGAGGAGTGGGGGTTCGCCGGAGCGGTGGTGTCCGACTGGGGCGCGGTCCACGACCCGGTGACGGCGGTGCGTGCGGGGCTGGATCTGGAGATGCCCGGCCCCTCCCCCGAGAACGCCCGGCGCATCGTCGACGCCGTCCGCAGCGGCGAACTGGACGAGTCCGTCGTGGACATGAGCGTACGACGGGCTCTCGGACTGGCCGATCTCGCGGTGAAGCAGTCCGCCGGCTTCGATGTCGATGCCCATCATCGGCTGGCCCGGGGGCTGGCGGCCGAGTGCGCCGTCCTGCTGCGGAACGAGGGCGGCGTGCTGCCGCTTGCCGCCGGTCAGCGGATCGCCGTGGTCGGGGAGTTCGCGCTCACGCCTCGCTACCAGGCAGGCGGCAGTTCGCATCTCCGCCCGACCCGGCTCGACAACGCCTTGGACGCGATCCGGAAGCTGGCCGCCGAACGGGGCAGCCCGGTGGAATTCGCGCCCGGCTTCCCCCTGGACGGCGGCGGTGACGTCGAGTCGCTGCGAGAGGCCGCGGTGGCTGTCGCCCGCTCCTCGGACGTGGCCGTCGTCTTCGCCGGGCTACCGGAGAGCGAGGAATCCGAGGGGTTCGACCGTGGCAACCTCCACCTCCCGGCCGTACAGATCGAACTCATCCGCATGGTCGCCGCGGCGGCCGCCCGCACCGTCGTGGTGCTGTCCAACGGCGGCATCGTCACGCTGGAGGGCTGGCACGACGAGGTGGACGCCGTCCTCGAAGGCTTCCTGCTCGGCCAGGCCGGCGGCGGCGCGATCGCCGACCTGCTGTTCGGCGAGGCCAATCCGTCGGGCCGGCTCGCGGAGACGATCCCGGTACGGCTGGAGGACAACCCCAGCTTCGTGAACTTCCCGGGCGAGCAGGGGCACGTCCGCTACGGCGAGGGCGTCATGGTGGGCTACCGCTGGTACGGGACGACCCGCACGCCGGTGCGTTATCCGTTCGGGCACGGCCTGTCGTACACGACCTTCGCCGTCGGCGACCTGACGGTACAGGCCACCGGGGACGACTCCGCCCACGCCTCGGTCACCGTCACCAACACCGGCACCCGCGCGGGCAAACACGTCGTCCAGGTCTACGTCGCCACCGACGCCGGACCCATCCGCCGCCCGACGCGCGAGCTGCGCGCCTTCACCAAGATCCACCTGGAGCCCGGCGAGTCCCGCACGGTCACCTTCGACCTGGGTCGCCGCGCCTTCGCCTACTACGACGTCCAGCACGCCCGCTGGGCCGTCGCGCCCGGCGACTATCTCCTCCAGATCGGCGAGAACGCCGCCACAGTGACCGCCGAGGCATGCGTCTCCCTCACCGGAGACGCCGTCGCACAGGAGCTGACGCTCGAGTCCACTTTCGGCGAGTGGGTCGCGCATCCCGTCATCGGCTCCACTCTCCTTCAGGAGCTGACCGCGGCCCTCCCCGAGGAGCAGGGCAGCCAGCTCAACGACCGGCCGGAGCTGCTCCAGGCCGTGCAGGACGTCCCGATGAAGAGGGTCGTGGGCCTGGTCGACGGCGATGTGCTGGACGAGACATTGGAACGTCTGATGGCCCGCACCCGTTGCGCCGGTTGACGGCCGGGGCGGGCACGCGCCTCCCCTCGGCCCGGGACAGGCCACGGAACGCCCGGAACACCGGGCGAGCGGGCCGGCGGCCGCCGGCTCCGGGGTGGCCGGATCCACACACCGCGCCCCCTGCCAGTGATGCGCATCAGCGGCAGGCCGACGCGGCGCGTATCATCGACACGCCCGCCGACGCCGCGGCGGGTGACAGGGCGAGGCAGGAAGGGCGGCCATGCACCCTGCCGCACCGACGGTCCGGACGAGCAGAGGGTCATGAAGCGTCCCGCGAAGCGGATCACCAGCGCCGATGTCGCCAAGGCCGCCGGCGTCTCACCCACGACCGTCAGCTACGTACTCAACGACAGGGCCGGCCAGTCCATCCCCGAGGGCACCCGACAGCGGGTGCTGGATGCCGCCGAGCGCCTCCAGTACCGGCCGCACGCCTCCGCCCGCGCCCTCGCAGCCGGCCGCAGCGACATCGTGCTGCTGTCGATCCCGGACCTGCCCATCGGCCCGAGCATCAGCCGCTTCGTGGAGGAACTGACCGTCTCCCTCGCCGAACACGGACTGACCCTGGTGACCCACCTCATGGCTGCTCGTGGCAGGTCGGTGCCGGACGTGTGCGCGACCGTGGGCGCCTCGGCGGTGCTCGGCTTCGACGGGTTCGACGAAGCGACCGTCCAAGCGCTGAACCGGCTCGGCGTGAGCGTCGTCCTGCCCCCCACCGACGCTCATCTCTCCGCCATGCCGCCGCTGGGCCGCATGCAGGCCGAGCACCTGATCGGCCGAGGCCATCGCCGACTCGGATACCTGCTGCCCTCACCGGCGAGGTTCCACCGCATGGGCCAGGAACGGCTCCAGGGAGTGACCGGCGCCTGCGCGCACGCCGGCATCGCTCCCCCGCTTGCCCTCGGCGCCGCCGACCTCGACATCCTCGACCTGGCACGCCTCGTACAGCGGTGGAAAGCCGAAGAGGTCACCGGCGTATGCGCCTTCAACGACGAGCACGCCATCGCCCTGCTCGCGGCCATACGACACCTGGGTCTGACCGCTCCGGACGATCTCGCGGTCATCGGCGCCGACGACATCCCCATGGCGCGCTTCGCCGCTCCTCCCCTCTCCACCGTCTACTTCGACCTTGAGGAAGCCGGCAAGCACCGCGCCGCAGCGGTGGCGGCGGCCCTCGCCGGACAGGACGTCTCCCTCCCCACACCCCGCGCCAGTCTGCGCCTGGTCGAGCGCGCCTCTTCCTGACACCTGTCCACCCCTGCACCTCCGCCTCCGCCGCGGAGTGGTGAGGCGCGCTCCAACGGGCCCGTCCGGCAGGTTATCGATTCGTTACCGCATGCGGTCTTGCCGTCCACCCCGGGCTGAGGTTTTCTACTGACGCGCTTCACTGATGCGCTTCACCAACGCCATGCGCCCGAAACTCGGAACCCGCGAGGCCTATGAGCTGGACCTGACGGATCGCGGGCATCCCGGAGACCAACCCGCCGAGCGACCTACACCAGCCACTCCCGCCCTCCCGTTCACCACATGCCCCATCAAGATGACTGAATCGTTTCAAATCATGTCGGCCAGAGCACAGCCCGTCAGAAAGGCTCCTCATGTCCTCCACCGAAACCGAGCCGGTCTCGAACCCGCCGGCCGAGAAGACCCGCTTCTCCTCGCGGCATCTGCTCGCGCTCGTCGCCCTGCTGTGGACCGTTGCTCTCAACCCCATCGCGGGTTTGCTGGCCGGAAACTCCCAGGCTGAGGTGGCGGTCCACTTCCGTACGACGCAGATCGCGTGGTTCACCCTCGGGGGCGCGCTTCTGGGTACCTTCCTGACGCCGTTCGCGATGAAGGCCGCCGCCCTGTACGGCAAGAAGCGTGTCATGGTCGCCGCCACCGTGACCGGCCTGATCGGCGATGTGATCGCCGCCGTCGCGACCGACTACTCGACCCTGCTGGCCGGACGGATCATCGCCGGTGCCTACGGGGCCACCGTGTTCATCGCCTACGCCACGGCCCGCGACATCTTCCCGCGGCAACTGGTCGCCACGGCCAGCGGGGTCATGGCCGCCAGCATCGGACTGGTGGGGCTGGGCGGCCCGTTCCTGTCCGCCTGGCTGATCGACCACCACGGCTTCCACGGCGCCCTGTGGTTCCTCGTCGTGTCCACCACGGTGTGCCTGCTGCTCCAGATCCTCTGCGTCCCCGAGAGCCCGGTCCGGGAGGCGGCACGCCGGATGGACTGGATCGGCGGACTGCTCCTCGGCGGCGGCCTCACCGCGATCGTCTACGGCATCGGCGAGGGCTCCCACTGGGGCTGGACCAGCGGCAAGACCCTGACCTGGATCGGCCTCGGCATCCTCGCGGTGCTGCTGTTCCTCCCCTTCGAGTCCCGCGCCGCCGACCCCCTGCTCCCGCTGTCACTGATCAAGCGGCGCCGGGTGTGGACCGTCTTCCTGACCACCTCGGTGGCCAACGGCGCCACCTTCGCCGTGGGCACCGTCACCATGCTTCTCACCCTCATGCCCGCCATACCGACGGTCTCCGACGGCCTGGGATGGTCCGTCACCAAGAGCGCCACGGTCTCCTCACCGATCAGCGTGCTCGTGATCGTGACGGCGGTCTTCGCCGGAAAGCTGGCCCGCCGCTTCGACACACGCCTCCTCCTCGCCGTCGGCGGCGTCCTGACCACGGCCGGATACGGCATCGCCTCCCAACTCCACACACAGATCTGGCACTTCGTCCTGATGGGCCTGATCGCCGGCCCGGGCATGGGGCTGGTCGTCTCCGTCCTGCCGATCATGGTCATCGAGTCGGTGGCACCCGAGGAGCAGGCCCTGGCCAATGGCTCCCAGTGGCTCATCCAGAGCGTCGTACAGGTGATCGTCAGCCAGCTGGTGTTCACGGTCATGGCCCAGGGCGGCACGGTCATGAAGGGCACGCAGTTCTACCTCGACCGCGGGTTCGCGAACGGCTTCCTCCTCGTCGCCGGCGCCTGCGCCCTCGGCGCCGTACTGGTGGCGCTCATCCCCAAGGCCCGCCGCATCGACCAGGTCGAAGCGGGGCAGGCGGCCTGACCCCCTCCCCCGAACCGGTTCCCTACGTGGCCGGCCCACCCTCGCGGACCGGCCACGTACGACAGACAAGGCAGGAAATGATCCGCACCTCCTTCAACGACCACTGGCAGACCCGGCGCAAGGTGAACCCCTTCGCCGAACTGTCCGGCCCCGTCGCCCCGTTCCAGGACGTCACCCTCCCGCACGACGCGACGATCGGCCAGGAGCGCATCGTCCCGGACGGTGAAGTGACCATCGAGGGCGGTGCGGGCGCCTACTTCCCCGGCGGCGTCTTCGAGTACCGCAAGACCTTCTTCGTACCGAAGGAACTGTGCGGCAAGCGTGTCCAGTTCGAGTTCGAGGGCGTCTACCGCGACGCCACGGTCCACATCAACGGCGACTACGCGGGCCAACGCCCTTACGGCTACTCCCACTTCACCGTCGACGCCGACCCGTTCCTGCGCTACGGCCAGGACAACGAGATCCGCGTCGAGGCCCGCACCCACCAGGACTCCCGCTGGTACACCGGCGCCGGCATCTACCGCCCCGTCTGGATGCTCACCGGCGACCTGGTGCGCATCGTCCCGGACGGCGTCCGCGTCACCACGCTCGACGTCGAGGGCGAGCGGGCGGTGGTCGAGGTCGCGACCCGGGTGCGCAACGACTCGATCGCGATCCGCACCCTCGACCTCGCGGTGAACCTGCGCGACCCCTCCGGGAACACCGTGACCGGCGACCTCACCAAGGTCACCGTGCTGCCCGGCGAGGACGCCGTCGTCCGCTCCCGTGTGTACGTGCGGGAGGCGCGCCTGTGGGACGTGGGCAGCCCCCATCTCTACGGCTGTCACGTCGCGTTGAGCTCCGAGGGCGACCCGATGGACAGCGACAGCGTGGAGTTCGGCATCCGTTCGCTCCGGCTCGACCCCGAGCAGGGGCTGCGACTCAACGGCCGTACGGTGAAACTGCGCGGGGCGTGCGTCCACCACGACAACGGCCCGCTCGGCGCGGCCACTTACGCCCGCGCCGAGGAGCGGCGGGTGCAGCTCCTGAAGGACGCCGGCTTCAACGCGATCCGCATGTCCCACCACCCGATGAGCCGGGCCATGCTCGACGCCTGCGACCGCCTCGGCATGCTCGTCGTCGACGAGACCTTCGACGTGTGGACCTCGGCCAAGAACGGCTTCGACTACAGCCTGCACTTCCCCGAGTGGTGGGAACGCGACGTCGAGGCGATGGTCGCCAAGGACTACAACCACCCCAGCGTCATCATGTACTCGATCGGCAACGAGATCCCCGAGACCGGGTCCGCGGTCGGTGCTGCCTGGGGTCGCAAGCTCGCCGAGAAGGTCCGCTCCCTCGACTCCACCCGCTATGTCACCAACGCCGTCAACGGCTTCCTCGCCGTGATGTCCGAGCTGGCCGCCCTGCGGGGGCAGCAGGCCCAGGACTCCGGAGCGGGCGGGGGGATCAACTCCCAGATGGCCGACGCGGGTGACATGATCAACTACGTCAGCGCCTCCGACCTGGTCACCCAACGCACCGCCGAGTCCTTCGCCGTCCTCGACGTCGCCGGCATGAACTACGCCGAGGCCCGCTACACCCTCGACCGCGAACTGTTCCCGAACCGGATCATCCTGGGCACCGAGACCTTTCCCACCCGCATCGACGGCAACTGGAAGCTGGTGCGAGAACACGGGCACGTCATCGGCGACTTCACCTGGACCGGCTGGGACTATCTCGGCGAAGTCGGCATCGGACGGCAGCAGTTCGCGACCGCGGACAACCCCCGCCCCGAACACACCGCCCCCTTCCCCCACCTCCTCGCGGGCTGCGGCGACATCGACATCACCGGCCACCGGCGCCCCGCCTCCTACTACCGCGAGATCGTCTTCGGCCTGCGCACGGAGCCCTACATCGCCGTCCGACGCCCGGACACTCACGGACTGACCCCCATCGGCGGCCCCTGGGCGTGGAGCGACAGCATCGCGAGCTGGACCTGGCCCGGCTTCGAGGGCAAGCCGATCGCCGTCGAGGTGTACTCCGACGCCGACGAGGTCGAACTCCTCGGCAACGGCAACTCGTTCGGGCGGCGGCCCGTGGGCGCGGAGCACCGCTTCCGCACCGAGTTCGAGATCGTCTACGTGCCTGGAGAGCTGGTCGCCGTCGCCTACCGGGACGGCGTCGAGACCGGCCGCACCAGCCTGCAGTGGGCCAACGGTCCCGTACTTCTGGCCGCCGAGGCCGACCGCCCGATCATCCGGACGACCGGCGGCGACCTCGCCTACATCACCCTGACCCTGACCGACGCGCAGGGCATCGTCCACACCGCCGCCGACCGCCCGGTCGCCGTCGAGGTCTCCGGCTCCGGGGAACTCGTCGGCTTCGGCAGTGCCGCCCCCGCGTCGGAGGAACGCTTCGACGCAACCGAACGGCACACCTACGAAGGCCGTGCCCTGGCCGTCGTACGGCCCACCGGCACCGGGAAGATCCGCGTCCTGGCGACCGCGCCGGACTGCGAGCCGGTCGAGTCCATCATCACCGTCGAATAAGGAAATACCCGTTGATCGACAGGAAATCGCTGGTCCGCCGGCACACCGTCCGTCTGACCGAGCCGGACCCCGCCCACGTCCTCAGCGTCGGCAACGGCGACTTCGCCTACTCGTGCGACATCACCGGCATGCAGTCGTTCCCGGCGTACCACGACCAGAGCGCCGCGATGGCCGAGCGCCGTCTCGCCGTGCACACCGCGACCATGAGCACCTGGGGTTGGCACGCCATGCCCAACCCCGGGGAGTACACCCTCCCGGATGCCATGTCCGAGCACAACACGGCTCGGGGGACGGTGAGTTACCCCGACAAGTTCGGCATCGCCGCGATGATGGGCGGCGACCTGCCCGAGGAGATGCGCCCCGGAGCCTGGCTCAGCGCCAACCCGCAACGGCTCGACCTCGGCCGTATCGGCCTCCTGCTGCGCCCCGCCCCCGACGCCGAGCCCGAGACCGGCCCCGAGGCCCTGCGGGACACCGAACAGTGCCTGGACCTGTGGACCGGAACGATCAGCAGCCGCTTCACCTACGCCGACCACGAGACGGCGGTCACCACCGTCGCCGACCCGCACCGGGCCCGCGTCGCCTTCCGGATCGAGTCGGAACTGCTCGCCGACGGCCTGGCCGGCGTCGTGATCCGCTTCCCCTACGCGAGTGACGGCTTCTTCCAGACGAGCGACTGGACCTCGCCGGAACGCCACCGCACCGACCTCGACCAGGTCACCGACACCGGGTGCGTCTTCCGCCGAACCCTCGACGACACCACGTACACCCTCCGGCTCACCTGGCCGGCCGGTGTCGTACAGCCGACGGAGAACCCGCACGAATACCTGCTGACCACGGACTCGGACACGCTCGAACTCGTCGCGTCCTTCTCCCCCGACGGCGAAGTCCAGTCCGTCGAGGGTGACTTCGCCTCGCTCGCGGCGGCCTCGGCCGTATGGTGGGAGGACTTCTGGACCTCCGGCGCCGCGATCGACCTCACCGGCAGCACCGACTCCCGGGCCGCTGAGCTGGAGCGACGGGTGGTGCTCTCGCAGTACCTCACGGCGGTCAACTGCTCCGGCACCCTGCCGCCGCAGGAGACCGGTCTGATCACCAACTCCTGGCACGGCAAGCACCACTTGGAGATGCACTGGTGGCACGCGGCCCACTTCGCCGCCTGGGGCCGCCCCGAACTCCTGGAACGCAGCCTGGACTGGTACCTGTCCATCCTTCCCGAGGCCCGCGCCACCGCCCGCCGCCAGCGCTACGACGGGGCACGCTGGCCCAAGCAGACCGGTCCCGACGGCCGCGAAAGCCCCTCCGACATCGGAGTGTTCCTGCTCTGGCAGCAGCCCCACCCCCTCTACCTCCTCGAACTGCTTTACCGCGGCCGTCCCGAGAGCGGCCTGGTGACGCGTTTCGCCGAACTCGTCGAGGACACCGCCGCGTTCATGGCCTCCTTCGTCGAGGAACGCGACGGCACCTATCACCTGCCGGCCCCGCTGGTCCCCGCGCAGGAGTTCTACGACGCGCCGACCACGGAGGACCCGACCTTCGAACTCGCCTACTGGTGGTGGGGGCTGGAGATCGCCCAGCGCTGGCGCGAGCGCGCCGGCCGTGAGCGGGACAAACAGTGGCAGCGCGTCCAGGACGGGCTGGCCCTCCCGCACCGGCGCGACGGTCTCTACACGGCCGTGGCCACCGAGCCGTACCTTCGCCGCGACGACCACCCCGCCCTGCTGTGCGCCCTCGGGTTCGTCCCGGACACCCCGCTGATCGACCCAACGGTCATGACCGCAACGCTCCAGGACATCCTGGACAACTGGGAGTGGAACAGCGCCTGGGGCTGGGACTTCCCCGTCATGGCGATGACCGCGACCCGCACCGGCCGCCCCGACCTCGCGGTGGACGCGCTCCTCATGCAGACCCCGAAGAACCACTACCTCCCCACCGGCCACACCCCCCAGATCGGCAGCCTGCTGCCGGTCTACCTCCCCTCCAACGGCTCCCTCCTCGCCGCCGTCTCCCTCATGGCCGCCGGCTGGGACGGGGCGGACGGCGAGTGTCCCGGCTTCCCGACGGAGGGCTGGTCGGTACGGCACGAGGGCTTCACTCCGTGGCCGTGAGCCTGGCCACGGGGGTTTCACCCGGTGGCCGTGACCCGGCCGTACCCGCACCTCATGACAAGGAACCACGTGTGAAAACAGCACTGACCGGCCGGAGCACCCTGGGCGACTGGCTGGAGGACCCCACGGGCGGCCCCCTGATCCGGGAGCTGCTCACCCGGCTGGGCCAGGACGTCTCCCAGCTCGGCCCGGCCCGGGTGTTCTCCCTGAACCGGCTCGTCGGTCTCAGCCAGGGCAAGATCTCACAGCCGCTGGTGGACGGCCTGGTCCGCGCGGTGAACGGCGGCCGGCTCGTCACCGGGGACGAGTCGGCCACGGCCGGGAGGACCTATGCCCCCGAACCCGTGCGACACGGCCTGACGCTCGACCGGATCCAGATCCGTGACCCCTTCGTCCTGCACGACCGGCCCACCTCCACCTACCACCTCTACGGCAGCACGGACCCCAACATCTGGGACGGTCCCGGCATCGGGTTCAACTCCTACCGCAGCACCGACCTCCTGCACTGGGAAGGCCCGTTCGCCGCCTTCCGTCCGCCCGCCGGGTTCTGGAGCGAGGGCTGCTTCTGGGCCCCCGAGGTCCACGAGTACCGGGACCGCTGGTACATGTTCGCCACCTTCACCGGCCCGGACGGCTACCGCGGCACGCAGATCCTCGTGGGCGACACGCCCCAAGGCCCGTTCAGCCCCTGGAGCGAAGGAGCCGTCACACCGCGCAAGTGGCAGTGCCTCGACGGCACCCTGCACATCGACGGGTCGGGCGCGCCCTGGATCGTGTACTGCCACGAGTGGACCCAGATCCACGACGGGGCGATCTTCGCCCAGCGCCTCAGCGAGGACCTCCGGCACACCACCGGGACGCCCGTCTTCCTCTTCAACGCGTCCGACGCCCCCTGGACCCGCCCCCTGCCCGGGGTATCGGAGCGGTTCCCCGCCTACATCACGGACGGGCCGTTCCTCTTCCGCCTCAGCAGCGGCCACCTCCTCATGCTCTGGTCCAGCCACGGCGACCAGGGCTACGCGATGGGCCTCGCCCACTCCGCCTCCGGGCAGATCACCGGACCGTGGACGCAGGACGAGCACGCCCTGTGGCCGGCGGACGGCGGCCACGGAATGGTCTTCCGACTCACCGACGGCGACCTGGCCCTCACCCTGCACCAGCCCAACAACACCCCCGACGAACGCGCCGTCGTACGACGCCTCGTGGAACACGACACCACGATCACGATCGCGGACACCCCGACGTCCCGGTGATCTCCCCGTCCCCATCCCCCGCTCGGCCTCCCCCGCCTCGTCCTCCCGTCTGTACGCGCGCCCGCGTACGGCCCGCCGAACACAAGGTCTCCATGACACTGCCCCCTCCCCCGCAACCGCCGACACTGATAGCCGGATTCCGGCAACGCGCGGGAGGCGGGAGGCTCCTACGTCCGGCTGATGGTGCTCGCCGCCTTCGGTGTGTTCATCTGATCCATCCGTGGATCAGATGAACGGCCTGCTCGATCACGACCCTCCGACCCTGGCTTGAGCTGCCGGCTTCGATGCCAGCGCCACGAAGCTGGTGACACCACCGCCGGCCTGAAGGTCGAACTCCCCCACGCCTACGGGGTCCTCCACCAGGAAGAAGCCGTGCGTGGGGTGCCGCACGACGTGGGCGTAGATCTTGATTGGCTCCTTGTGGTCGGTGATCCCCGCCGCTACGGCCTTCGGGTGCTTGATGTTGAGCAGCCCCGTGATGGGGGCCTCCCGGTCCGCGCCGATGGTCTTGACCTCGACCGGGCCTGGCTCGTCGATCACGGACTCCATGGCCGCCGCGCTGATCGGCGCGCCGATACGGGCAGGCTTCGCCTTGTGGGTCGTGGCCTTGAAGGTGAGCATTTTCATGGTTGAACTCCT
This sequence comes from Streptomyces sp. NPDC111507, assembly GCF_055638955.1. NCBI lineage: Bacteria > Bacillati > Actinomycetota > Actinomycetes > Kitasatosporales > Streptomycetaceae > Streptomyces > Streptomyces sp. NPDC111507. Next base: position 262,504 of record NZ_JBVKBU010000008.1, read on the forward strand.
ATGCCTTGATGACTGATGACTGGTGCAGACCGTCCCGGAGGCTGTGAGGCCCTGGGCCCCGTTCCAGCCGACGTGCCGCTGCTAACCGACGCGCTGCTCGCGGGCATAGGCGTCGAGGCGGGCGAGTTCCTTGCCGTAGACGCGGTGCAACCTGCGCGGCGCAATGATCCGCTCGACGAAGCCGGCGACGCCGGTCTCTCCATCGAAGCTGGAGGTGATGTTCACCAGCGCCTGCTCGCCTTGCGGGGTCACGGTGAACGTCTTAACGAGGCCGGAGCCGTTGGTGTCGGTCTGGACCAGGGTTCGGCCCGGCTCCGGCTCGGTGACCCGCATCCGGAGCTCCCGGACGCCTCCGGCAAAGTCGATCTTGAATTGGACGACGCTGCCCGTGCCCACGCCGCCCTCCTCGACTGGGAGTGTCTAATCAACGGCGGATCTGATGATCAAGGAGATGAGTGTGATGACGGAGACCGCCGTGGAGAACGAGCAGGCCGAGCAGGTGGTTCAGGCACCGTCGAGTACGGTGTCGGACGAGTAGCTCGTTGCGATGCTGGTGGATGTCGAGCCGGCCCAGCGGTCCGCTGGTGGGGTCAGTGGACTTCTCTTGGGGGTGAGTGAGGCGTACGCCTTGGGCCCAGCTGCGGACGTAGGTCACGACGTGGAATCCGCCGGCATGATAGCCGCTGCTGCGGATCACCACCTCGGCATCCGTGACCTGCACAGTGAGCCTGCGCCGTGCGCCCCAAGGGCCCACCAGGTAGTGGTTGCCAGCAATGGTCAAGAACCCGTCGCCGTCGGGAGTGGCGCCGCCCTTGGCACGCAGTCCGAGCAGTTCCAGCGCATCGGCGGGAGCGCGCGTGTCAGAACGCTCCCTGGACCAGCGCAGCGGTGTGGAGGCCTCCGTGGCGTTTGCGTTGCCTACCCAGAACGCAAGGTCTGTCGCGAAGGCTTGCGGGGACATTGCAGGCTGCTGGGCCGGGAACGACGCCCGCAGGTTCTGGCGAGCATCGCCGAGCGCGGGCAGCAGGAAGTTGGTCTGGACGGTGAGGTCCGCCAGTTCGGCTCGTGCCACATAGGTGTCCCAGGAGAGGTCCCACCCTTGTGCGTCGAAGAACCAGGACACCACGGCCGTAATGCGGCCGGTGTCCCAGCGCAGCGTGTGCGAAACGGCGTCCCATTCCTGCAGCAGACGGTGGTGGGCGATCGCCACGTCGCGGAAGGCCGTGCTGGGCAGCAGACAGGCCGCCAGGTGCCGGGAAGCACCGGCGACGATGAGCGGCACGGGACATGCACGGCTCTGCCCGTGACCGACGTCGATCTCCTGCGCAGGCAACCACAGGCCCATTTCCGCGCAGCCCGGGAGGCAATCGCGAAGTACCGGGCCGGGAGACAGCTGCCGTGCCTCCAGCGGGGGCGCCGTCGGCGGCAGGGGAAGGTTCTTGCGCAGGCGAGCCACGTGCGAGCGCAGCAGGCTGGACGATGCCGGCCAGTCGATCCGTCGTGCGATGTCGGCGGCCGTCAGGGCAGGCTCGTTCTTGAGCAGCTGCAGGATCACCGGCTCGAACGGGGCAGCGGCAGAGGCGCGTTCAGGCCGCTGATACCGGGGCGGCTGCTGGCTGCGGACCAGGCGGCGCACCGTGTTGGGGGCTAGCTGTCTACTGCGGGCGATCTGCTTGATCGGCATGCCCCCGGTATGCAGGCGACGTACCTCCTGCCACTGTTCACGGGAGAGCACGGGGCCCCTCCTCCCGTTCGACGTCGCCCTCCTGGAGCCGACGGGTCTGCTGCCCGGCGGTACGAACCTTGCCCAGCGCGAGAATGACCGGCACCAGAGCAAGCAGCAAGGCCTCAGCCTCCTTGAGCGCCTTGCGGACGGCACAGAACAAGATCGCGATCACTGCGGTCGCAGCCGACGCGAGGGTTGCCACCGTTTCGATGCTCACGCAGCACCGCCCGGGCAGTGCTCCAGCGATCACGCGTGTATGCGGGTCCCACTTCTTCCACTCTCCCCACCTCGTTCGCCCTGCGGGACCTTCACGACGAAGGCCCGCCCCTGCCGGCGCACATGGGTGTCCATTTGCGCTGACAAGAGGCGGGCCACTCGTCTTCAGCTACGGTCAACTACTGTCTCGGCGGGCACTGACAAACGTGCATCCCGCTGCCAAGCGAATCTTGAACCCCCAAGCCCCCAAAACCGCAGTCCAGAGCGTTCCACTCACGATGCGATGCCCCGTCTCGTCCGCCACGAAGATGGCGTGGGGCACTTCTAGAGGGATGGGAAGCCTGATGGGGGGATCACCCCAGGCCGGCGGACCGTCGTCAGCTGTCCTGGACGGGGAATACCTCGTCGACGGCGCGGCGAAGTGTTTCGCGGACGGCCTTGGCGTTGTCGAGTTCGGCGGCCTGGAACGCGCCGTCGTGCAGCAGGACGAGTACGCGTGCAGCGTGGTCTGGGTCGGGGTGGCCCATGTCGGCCGAGAGGTCGCGTAGCACGCCGAACAGCCAGGTGCGCTGGTCGTCGATGACCGCGCGTACCGGGTGGGTGCGGTTGGGGTATTCGGCGGCGGCGTTGAGGAACTGACAGCCGCGGAAGCCGTCTTCGAGGGTCGCGTCGCCGAGTACGGCCATGACCGCGCGGAGCGCCTCGCGCGGCGGGTTGTCCTGCCGCGCCCGTCCGACCGCGTCCCGGATCTGTTCGGCGGTGGCCGTGAGGTAGGCGGAGACGAGGTCGTCCTTGCTGGGGTAGTGCCGGTAGAAGGTGGCGCGCGTGACTTTGGCCTCGGTGACCAGGCGGTCGATGCCCACGGCCTGGATGCCCTCCGCGTAGAAGAGGCGGGACGCGGTGCGCAGCAGCCGGTCCTTGGGGTGCAGTTCCGAGGCGGTCGTCATACACCCATCATAAAGAAAGACCAGTCGTTCTCGACTGTCACCCCCGCCACGTTGCAGCCCTCAGGTAGAACGACTAATCTCTCTTCCAGAAAGACCGATCGTTCTCTCTGAGAGGTACGGAACCCATGAGCACCACCCCCACCGTCGTCCTCGTCCACGGCGCCTTCGGCGACTCCGGCATGTGGAAGGGGGTCATCGCCAAGCTCCAGGGGCAGGGCTACACCACGGTCGCCGCGGCGAACCCGCTGCGCGACCTGGAGTCCGACGCGCAGTACGTCGCCACCGTCACCGAGGCCGTGGACGGCCCTGTCGTCCTGGTCGGCCACTCCTACGCCGGCGCGATCATCACCCGCGCCGCCCGCGACGCGTCCAACGTCGAGGCCCTGGTCTACGTCGCCGCCTTCCAGCCCGACGAAGGCGAGAGCGCCCTGGAGAACGCCTCCCGCTTCCCCGGCGCCAAGATGGGACCGGACACCACCACCGCCACCGAGCACGACGGCGAGCCCGAGCTGCGCATCCTGCCCCAGCACTACCAAGACGTCATCGCCGGCGACCTGCCCACCGAGATCACCGACGTCCTCGCCGTCACCCAGCGTCCGGTACGCCAGCAGGCCCTGACGGCCGAGCTGTCCGGTCGGCCCGCCTGGCGCACCCTCCCGTCGTGGGCACTGATCGCGACCCAGGACAACGCCATCCCCGCCCAGGCCCAGGAGTTCATGGCCGAGCGCGCCGGGTCGCACGTCGTACGCGTGGAGGCCTCCCACGCGGCGTCCATCTCGCAGCCCGACGCGGTGGCCAACCTCATCATCGAGGCCGCCAAGGCCACTCGCTGACCCCTCCCTCGTCACCGCCACCACGGTCTATGGGCTGCGGTGGCGGTGACGGCCCCAGCGCCGATCAAACTTCCCTACGTTCTTTGCAGGCAGCCTGCCGCCGAGCGGCAGAGTGCACTGCTTCGCACCCACCGCGAGTGGATCGCCGCGTACGGGGAGGAACCAGCAGCGCCAATCACCCCGGCCGGCCCCGGCCTTGCCGATCCCTGGCAGGGTGGAAGGGGCCGTAACCACCTGCCGGACGGCGTTGCTCAAGTGAGCCTGGCGACGTGCCCACCGTGCGGCGCCAGGCTTCCGACTACACTCCGGCCAAGGGCCACCCTTATCATGATCACCGTGACCACCCGCCGCACTCTTGGCACCGGCCCCGAGGCTTCCGCGCAGAACATCCGCGCCGCCCAGGCCGACCTTCTCGACGCACTGCCCGGCGTCCACCTGCCAGACCTCGGCGAGTTGCGAGCCCGCGGAGTCCTCGGAGCCCACCCCGCAGCGCCGCCGAGCCCGCGACGAACCCTCGGCGCCGGCCGCACGGACGACGCGGCGCCGGATCCCTCCGACCCGCTCCGGGCGGGGTAGACGACCGCGGAGGTCACCTGTACATCTCAAGGGCCACGGCGGCCTGGCACAGTGCGTTCACGTCCCGCAGAAAGCACAGCATCGCCTGCACGGCGCCCTTGTCGACGGCGCCCGCCACCAACTCGACCTCATCCACACCGGAGCCAGCCGCCGCCACATCCGCGTGCACGTCCTGCTCGACATCGTGCACGTCAGTGAGTACGTCTGGACCGCGGCGCACGCCGTCCACCCGCCCGGCACCGCCGAAGCCGAAGCCTGGGTCGCAGGCCACCTCACCACGATCCTGCACGGCCAGGCCGCCCGAGCCGCCGCCGAGATCACCGCCCAGGCCGACCAGACCCAGCTACGCGGCGCGAAACGCGAGGCCGTCTACGCCTGCGTCGCCTACCTCACCGGTCACCTCGACCAACTCCGCTACGACACCGCCCTCACGGCCAGCCGGCCCATTGCCACCGGCGCGATCGAGGGCGCCTGCCGCCACCTGATCGGCGACCGCCTCGACATCACCGGAGCCCGCTGGGGCCTTGCCGGTGCCGAAGCCGTCCTCACACTCCGCGCCCTGCACGACAACGGCGACTTCGAGGAGTACTGGCGCTTCCACCTCGCCCGCGAACACGAACGCCTCTACCCCACCCCCGACCAGCACCGCTACCAGCTCACGGCCTGAACGACGATCTTCCCTCAGCAACGGTGCGCCCCCAGCCTCCCGCGCCTCCATGATCAGCGACCCCATCGGCCTCCTCCTCCACCGCCATGGCAAAGGACACCGCTCTGTCCACGTCCCGATCAGCGTTCTTCCAGCTCTGCCTTTCCCCTCAGACGAGCCACACCCATCCCAGATCGCACCTGGCGGAAGGCGCATGCTCCGGCCTCGGGTTCCGGCAAGGCTGACTCCGTGGCCCTGACCGGCGACCCCGCGCGGGTCGTCACCACCGCCGACATGACCTTCGCCGAGCACAAGGTGCGCTTCACCGGACTCGACCCGGCCGACCGGTTCCCGCAGGCCCTGCCGCTCCTGGCCGACCTCATCGCCCGCGGCGAGCTCGGGGTGCCGGTGTGGCGCACCTTCCCCCTCACCAAGGCCGCCCAGGCCCACGCCGAGATCGAGACCCACCACAACAAGGGCAAGGTCGTCCTGCTTCCCTGACCCGTCAGCCACCCCGCCGCGCCGTCGTCCGCCCGGCGGGGGCCGCAGTCCGTTTCAGAAGTACAAGAAAGTGAACCGAAAATGAGCACCCCGACCGCGCTCCCCGACGCCGACCTCGTCCGGATCGTCCAGGCGTACTACGACTCCGTCGACTCCCGGGACGCCGCTCGCGTCGCCAACACCTACCTCGCCGCGCCGAACACGACGCTGCAGTTCAACGCCGACGACCCCATCGTGACCGTCGAGGCCATCAAGCAGTTCTCGGAAGGGTTCCTCCACGACGTCTCCGGCATCCGGCATCCGGCACACCGTGATCGACATATGGGCGACCCCGCTGATGGGTGATGCCGTGCCAGTGAACCTGGCGCCTGCCCGGTCCGCCTCCACCGTGACCGTCGTGTCCACCGCCCTTCCGACCTTCTCCGTCGACACCGGCTCGGCGGTGACCCGTCTCGCGCTGCCCGCGACGTCGATCTTCACCATCGACATCGAGTCGGAGAAGTTCGTCTCGGTCCACAACATGTTCGACATCGCCAAGGTCTACGCCGCCGTCAGCGGCTGAACGAGCACGGACACCGACGCGTCGTGTGTGGGTGCCGGCCGTACCCGACCGAACCGAACGGGCACAGCTGACACCCGTTGCCAGCACGTGCGTCGGGCCGTGGCCTCGTGTGTGATGAAGACCGCTGATCTGCGGCTGGGCGCCAGAAAGGAGGGCCCGCCCGATGCGGTGCGCAGGGCGTGGGCGGGGCCCTGCGCACTCACCGCCTCGGATACGGTCACTGCCCGCGGCTGTGCGCGTCCCATGGTGGAGCGGCAGAACCTCAGCAGACGTGGGGGCATGTCAGCACCTGTAACAGCAGTGCCTTCCCCAGGCCTCTGATCTTCGGCTCCGTTGACAATGGCAGCGGAATCCAGGTGCCCCGCGGACGCCGCGTCGGGCCGCGTCGGCCCGGCCGGCGCAAACCGACTGCTCCAGCGGGACGAGCAAGCGCGGCTCTACCTCATCGACCGGGCGTTGGTGGAGGGGCTCAAACGGGCCTCGCTCTCGCCGACGCCCGCCCCGACCTGATGCGCCGCTGACCGGCCGGGTGTCTCACCAGGCGGGGCCGCGCCGCCGGAAGAAGAGCGTCTCGCCCGGCCTCGCGCCGAGCTGGAATGACCCGAGGATCGCCTTGCTGGAGGCGCCGGGCCGGGCTCAGCCGTCGACGAACTCCTTGAGCATCTCCTCCAGGTCGGCCAACGTGTCGGCGACCGACGTGCCGTACTGCGCATCCCGGAGGGTGATGCATGTGGCGGTGAAGTCCGCAAGTTCGAGGATCAGATCGAAGAACTCTCCCTGATCCCGGGCGAAGGTCGTCCCGAGCACCTCGCCTGCACTCGCTTGGTCCGTCAGAAGAGCCCGGATCACCGGAAGCGCGTTCAGCTTCGCTTCCCCCAGCACTGCCCGGCGGTCGGCGGCTTCCTCGATCGAGGCGAGGAGTTCATCGACCGTCTGCTCGGTCTCGTCGGCCAGCACGAGCGCGAGTCCGGTCGCGGAGACCGTCGCGCCGGTGGCCAGGAGGAAGATCCGGTCGGTGCCGTTCTCGTCCGCGTCGGCACGCGCGGCCGCGGACACCACGCGGCCGGCAGGAGAATCGACAGGCCGCCGGGCCGTGCGGCTTGCCTGATCCATCGAGGCGCGGATCAGTTCCATGACAGGCTCGTGAGAGGTCGGCATCCACCCATCGTGGCCTGCGAGTTCGCCCGGACGCAGGCGAAGAGCGAATCTCTTCTCCGAGTAGGAGCCAGGTCCGGCCGCGTCCCGTGAAGGCCGGGCCGGTCAGCCGAGACTCACCGCCCTGACGTGGGAAGAGTCGATCCCCGCCCGCGACCAGTCCAGCTTCCTCGCGGCCCACAGCTTCTTCAGCAGCACAAGATGCAGCTCGTCCCACACGGCCGCCTCGTTCCATGCGGCCAGGCGCCGCCAGCAGGTCACGCCCGAGCCGAAGCCCAGCGCCTCATGAATCCTCCACGGGATAGCGCGCCGTGCCGCCCACAACCACCGTCAGAGCGGCAGAAGTTGACTGCAAGGCACGGCAGACGGGTGTATGTCACCTTCTACGACTGCCGAACTGGCCCGATCGTTGCCCTGGATCGGGGTGCCGTGACGACCCGTCACACCGAGACAAATAGCACGATGCAACCGGCTTCGCTTCACTGGCGAACAGGCATCGGCGGCGCCGAGGTCCCCGCTGCGGCCTCGGCAGCGACGACGATCGCCCGTGCCTGCATGCCGGGAAACTGTGGGCCAGGACGGCGAGTGGCCGCTCTTCCTGGACGTGTGGGTCGAGCACGTCGTCGAGGAGGTCGCCACCGCGGCCCGCGAGGGCAGCAAGGGCACCATCGAGGGCCCCTACTACGTCCCTGGCGCCCCTGCGCTGTCCAGCACCGGTGCCCTGCCGATGCGCGACGAGGAGCCCGGTACCCCGCTCCTCTTCCAGGGGCAGGTCACCGCCGTCTCCGGCAAGCCGCTGGCCGGTGCCGTGCTGGAGATGTGGCAGGCCGACGACGACGGACTGTACGCGCAGTTCGCACCCGGCATCCCGGAGTGGAACCTGCGCGGAGCCGTCGTGACGGACGACGAGGGCCGCTTCGCGGTGCACACCGTCCAGCCCGCCCCCTACCAGATACCCACGGACGGTTTCCTGCGGCAGGCTCGTCGCAGCCGCGGGCTGGCACGCCTGGCGCCCCGCCCACCTCCACCTCAAGGTCACCGCGCCCGGATACGAGGCGCTCACCACGCAGCTCTAGTTCGAGGGCGGCGTGCACGTCCAGGACGACGTGGCCTCGGCCGTGAAGCCGGAACTCATGATTGCCCCGCAGCCCACCGGAGAGGGCGGCAACCGGGTCACCCACGACTTCGTCCTCGACCCCGCCTCGTGATGCCTGTTCAGGAGCCCACCGTGCTGTTCGCCGTCCAGATGACCGTGAAGCTGCCCCCCGACCTGGACCCCGAGGTCCGTGTGTCGACCCTCGCCGCGGAGAAGGCGTACGCGCAGAAGCTCCAGCATTCCGGCGAATGGCTGCACCTGTGGCGCTGCGCCGGTCAGTACTCCAACCTCAGCGTCTTCGATGTCACCGACAACAACCGGCTCAACGAGCTTCTGTGGGGCCTTCCGCTCTTCCCCTACATGGACATCACGGTGACACCACTCTCTCACCACCCCTCCGCCATCCCCTGAGGGTTCACGCCGCCGGCCAGGGGATCACGAAGCGTCGTCTCCTACGCTGACGGAGGGGGTTGTCCGCCAGTGCCGCCACGGGCAACCACCCTCGGCCCCCGGGCTCTCAGCTCACTTCACCGGATCCGGCGGGATGCGGCAGCGGCGTGACCTCGGTCGCGGTGTTGTGTGCGGGCCGGGCGCGGACGCCGATCAGTGCGAAGGCGACGACTGCCGCCACGAGCATGCCGATGCCGCCGACAAGGGCGCAGGTGTGCAGCGCATCGGTGAAGCTCGCACCGTAGGCGGACTGAGCCTGACCGGTGGCCTCGGGGGTTTTCAGGTGGAGGAAGGCGCCGGCCTGGATGCCGACGTTCGACACCAGGCCGTCGACCTGACCCTGGTCGGCGGCGCTCAGTCCGGACCGGGCGAGGTGCCCGGGCAGGCTGTTCAGGGTGCGGTTGGTCAGGAGGACTCCGAAGACGGCGGGGCCGAGCGCGCTGCCGATCTGGCGCAGCGCGCTGTTGGCGGCGCCTGCCGTACCCGCCAGCTGGTGCGGCAGGCTGTTCATGGCGATCGTCGTGACCGGAGCCATGGCCAAGGCTATGCCGATGCCCAGTACTCCGATGACCAGGGCCGCTTCGCCCGTACCGGTGGAAGCGTGGAAGAGGTTCACGCACAGGGCACCGATGCCACCGACCACGAGTCCGGTGACCAGCAGCAGTCCGGGTGTGGTCCTGTTCATCAGACGTCCGACCAGGGGGCCCAGTACGACGGTGAAGCCGTTGATGGCGACGAGGCGCACACCGATGTCCCAGGTCGAGGCGTGATGGACGAGGCCGAAGTACTCGCTCAGCGCGAAGACCAGGCCGACCTGGGCGAACAGGGTGAGGGCCATCACGAGCGCGGCGCCGGAGAACGCCGAGGACTTGAACAGGCGCATGTCCAGCATCGGACAGGGTGAGCGCAGTTCCACCAGGACGAAGGCGAGCAGGCCGACCGCGGCCGCCAGGAACGCGATCACGACCTGGATCGATCCCCATCCGGCACTGCCACCCTCGATGACGCCGTAGACCAGCCCTGTGATGGCGACGATGGCCAGGAGCTGCCCGGGGACGTCCAAATGGCGCTCGCGTTCCGCCCGGGAATCCTTGAGGACCACGGCCCCGACCACGACCGTGACGGCACCGATGACCAAGGACGGCAAGAAGATCCACCGCCAGCTCGCATGCTCCACGATCACACCGTTGAACAGCGGACCGAGGGTCAGACCGAGCCCCAGGGCAGCAGTCCACAGGGCAATCGCCCTCGCACGCTTGTGGCGGTCCGGACAGACATGACTGATCAGACCGAGCGTCGACGGGAGCAGCGCGGCGGTGCCGACACCGGTGAGCGCCTGGCCCACGCAGACCTGCACGACGCTGTCGGCGGTCAGGCACACCAGGCAGCCGAGGCAGAAAACCACCAACCCGGTGAGATACACCTTCTTGCGGCCGTACAGGTCTCCGAGCATGCCGCAGGTCAGGAGTAGCGCCGCGGTCGGCAGGATGAACGCATCGGTGATCCACTGGAGTCCGGAGGTGGAGGCGTCGAGCGCCTGCTGCATGACCGGCAGTGCGACAGAGACACCGACGACCGGCAGGTAGGACACGAACACTCCTACGCAGGCCAAGGCGATCGTCGCCGTGATGTGCCGGGACTCGCTGTGTGGCTGCGGGGGCTGGGGCGATGCATGGGAAACGACGGCCGACATGGCACCTCGAAACATCGTGGCATGAGTGGGCAACTGGCCGGGGAAGAGCACTGGTTGAGCATTCGTCGGCTCCGGCCCCGGGTGGACGGGCGTGCGTCGCGGTCTACCGCAGAACTGACGGCAGCGGCCCCGTCAACTCCTTCATCTCGTTCAATTCATTTCCGTGGACCAGCACATGGCGTCGTGGCGTCACGCCGTTCGCATCAGCGAGCACCGCACGATCGGCTCGAAGCTCCATCGACGTAAGCCATTTCTGACCGGGAAACCGCTTCGGACCGTATACCTGACCATCGCCCCGGACATGTCCTCGGACCTGCAAACTAAGCTGAACCAGACCGAGGGCATGTCCGCCTGATACTGGCCGGCCCCTTTACGTCACCTTCCTCACCGGGACTGCCGCATGATCCAGTCGCGGATGCCCGGGATGGTGTAGGCGATGCGCCACGTACCCATGTGCGCACTGGTGGTGGAGCCGGACGGCACGGTCGTGCCGGTCTGGAAGGAGGCGTAGTTGACCGGTGCCTTCTGGGCCTTAAGGCCGCGGACGTCGGCTGCGAACTGCGCGGCGGTCGACTGGCCGTCCCAGACCGCGATGGCGACCTTTGTGCCCTGGTCCTTGATGACCTGGGTGATCGCATTCTCGCCGGGATAGGCCTTGTCGTCGTCCTGGGAGACGGCGATCCACAGCTTCTTGTCGGCGAGCGGAGCGGCCACGTCGGACGGCCACTGGCCGGCGACGATGAAGGCCGCCGCGAACAGGTCGGGGTACTTGATGTTCAGGCCGAGCGACATCATCGCGCCCATCGACTGGCCGGTGGTGTAGAGCCGGTCGCTGTCGATGCTGTACTTCTTCGTCACCGCCTTGACGAGGTTGGCCGTGGCGTCGAACAGCGCCGACGGTTCGTAGTCGTCGTCGACCACGACCGACCCGTACTCGGGCGCCAGCACGAACGACTCGTGCCTGGCCTGGTCATCGGGGCTCGCCCAGCACACGGCGCCGAGGCCCTGCACGAGGGGGCCTTCCGTCGCAACGTTGACAACGCTCGCGTCGTGCATGAACAGCACGAGCGGGTAGCGCTTGCGGGGGTCGTAGTTCTTCGGGACGAAGAGGTTGTACCGCAGAGTCTGGCCGGTCGCGGCATCGTCGTACGTGAACTGCTGGAAGTCGTCGACGATCAGGTTCACCACCGCGCCGGTGGTCAGCGTCGTGCCGGTGGCCTCGTAGCGGGCGCCCCGGGTGGTGGTGACCATGCCCTTCTGGACGAGCGAAGCCTTGGCCGCCACGATCGTCCCGCCCGGCGTACTGTCGCCGACCTTCGGCCCGCCTCCGCCGGGTGCACCGCTGGAGCTGCTCGGTGCCGGGGTCGGGCCGGCGCTGTCCCCGCCTGTCGGGGTGCCGGAGCCCTGCTGCGTGACCCACAGGGCCGCCGCCGTGTCGTCGGCCGACAGCTCGACGATCACGTAGCGGCCGTCCCTGCTACGTTCCGCGAGTTCGGCCGCCCTGTTGGCGTAGACCTTGGTGACCGTGCGGTCCGTGACCGCGTACGTCGACGTCGACAGCGAAGAGCCGTCGATGTCCCGGTCGTACTCGACGGCCACCGCGATGAGCTTCTGCCCGTCGCCGAAAACCTTCGTGATAGCCGTGGCACTCCGGACATGACCGTCCGTGGAGCCCTTTCCGTCAGGTTCAGCTGCGGCGCTGAGCGTCGCGCCGCCGACAACGGCCAGGGCTCCGGCCGCCACAGATCCGGCGATGAATGTGCGCCTCTCCACCAATGCGGACTCCTTAGTCGGTGACTGGCATGCGTCACGAGTGCCTCCGGCCCCTGCGGGCCGGAAAGTCAAACGTCGGTGACGCTAGGGACGCCGGTTTGGAGACAGCTGTGAGAGATTTCCGCAAAACGGAGATAGCACGCGCGTTTTCACAGGTTACGCAGAGGTTTCCTGGTCGTGACCCTGCGTCAAGGTACGCAATCTCAGTTGACGCACGACGGACTATGTCGGCTGCGCTGCTCCCTGGAACATCGGTGGCCTTCCAGTTGCCGAGCGTGAAGGACAGTGGTGGATTCCATGGCAGAGAACGGGGAGTCGAAGAGTGGCCCGCTGCAGCGCCGTTCGTTCCTGAGCGGCTCGCTGGCCGCCGCGGCAACGGCCGCGTCCCTGGTAGGCGGCGCAGGGGCAGCACAGGCGGCCGACGGAGGGGCGCATCACGACGCCTCCGCCTCGGCGGTGCTGAAGGCGGGCGCCGGCCGGGCCGCGATCGCCTTCCCGGCCTCGCTCCTCCCCCTCGACGGCTTCACCACCGTGCACGACGACCTGTACGTGCGGATCCTGCTGGTGGAGAGCGGATCGCGGCGCGTTGCCCTGGCAGTGCTCGACCTGACGTCGATCAGTGCCGAGGCGATCGCGGCCATGCGGACGATCATCTCCAAGGCGACCGGTGTGGCGACGGCCGACATCGTCGTGACCGTCACGCACACCTTCTCCGCCCCGCACGTCCAGGCGGCCGGCAGCTCCACTGGGGCGGCGCGGTACGTGGAGCAGATCAAACAGGCCACGTCGATGGCGGTCGCGGCGGCGGTCAAGGGACTACGGCCCGCACGGGTCGGCTTCGGCACCGGAGACTGCGACGTGAACGTCAACCGGGACGTCCTCACGGCCGACGGCTGGTGGCTGGGCACCGGCGAGACGGGACCCTCCGACAAGAGCGTGGGTGTCACCCGCTTCGACGACGCGAGCGGCAACCCTATCGCCGTTCTCGTCAACTACAGCGTCCAGTCCTCGGTGATGATGGAATCGGTCATGGCGAGCGGTGACCTGCCCATCACGGCCGACCTCGCGGGCGCCACGGTGCGGCACGTCGAGGAGCAGTACGGCGACGGCGTCGTCGGGTTCTTCCTCGTGGGCTCCTGCGGCGACCAGGCACCGCAGTTCCGTTCCAAGCGGTACGCCATCGACAAGGACAAGGAGTGGTCCCAGGTCGACGCGAAGGACGCGGGCTGGATCCTGCTGACGGTGCAGGGCGAACGGCTGGGCACCGAGGTCGTCCGTGTTGCCCAGACCATCAAGACCTCGCCGGGCAGCAGGACTTCCACGGTGCGCCTGGTGACCGACTCCGTCACCGTCGGCACGGTGGCGGGGGGTCACCCGACGGGGCCGACGAAGACGTACGACTTCACTCCGACCGGCACGGCCGAGGTGCCGATCTGGATACTCGGAGTCGGTGAGGGCGTCTTCGTGGGAGTGTCGCCCGAGCTGTCCACCGACACCTCGCTGGACATCAAGAAGCACTCGCCGTTCGCGCACACCTCCGTCATGTCGATGCTGGAGGGCGGCGCCAAGAACATGGCGGAGGCGCGGAGTTACGCCCGCATCACGTACGAGGCGGTGGACTCGTCGTACGCCAGGGGAGCGGCCGAGACCGTGGCGGCGAAGATCGCCGACATGCTGCACTCGCTCTGATCAACGGCTCGCGCGGCGTGTGGGAAGAGGCCGCACAGGAGAGACACGCGATCGGGCGTGCCGTCGAGGCGAACCGTGCTGGCGCGCGGCAGGCGCTGTCCGCGGCCGTCAGGGTGACCTGGTAGCCGGTCACGCGCAGGGCGAGGGCGGTCGGTTCGCGGCCCGGCGTACGTGCCGCGGCAGCGCGGGGTCGTGTTCATCGTGCGCCTCGTCGCCTCGCGAGCCGTCGGCAACCGGACCGTGCCAGAGCCTGACACGAGCGGCGCGCGCGACACGGGTTCCTGACGCAGACCGAACCCCACGACAGGAATCCACAGACGCCTCGGGGCCTCCTACGGCTGATCGTCGAAGGTGACGACGACCTTCTCGGCGGCGCCCGGAGTCAGCGTCAGCTCGAAGGCGCGGTCGGCCTCGTCGAATGGGACGCGGTGGCTGATCAGCTTTCCGAACCGCTCGTGGTGCTCGGCGAGTTCGGAGGTGACCTCGAAGATCTCGGTCGGGTAGCCCTGGGAGCCGAGGAGGGTCAGCTCGCCGCGCAGCATGCCGCCGAGGTCGACCTCACCCTTCTCCTGTACGCCGACCATGACCAGCTTGGCGTGCCACTTGGCGTTGGCGATCACGGTGGTGAAGACGGCCGGAGCACCGGCGGCGTCGATGAAGATGTGGGTGCCGGTCTTCACGCGCAACGACTCGGCCGGCGTGTACGGGTCGGGCCACAGCGGGTTCTTCACCTCACCCGACGGCCCGCAGGGCTGGATCGTCCACCACACCAACGGCACGACCACCGGCGGCTGCGGCAACACCCACAGCACCTGGGCGCGGAAGTTCACATGAAACTCCGACGACACCGTCGTCCGCCGGTGGACCTGGCTCAACAAAGACTCCCGGCTCTGGCAGCTCAAGCCCGTGTCCTGACGGCGACGCGGCGACGCGGACCGCGATGATAGACCGCGATGGTGGACCATCCGAGGATGGGCCACCCGCGTCGCCTCACAGCGCGGATACGTCGGTTCGCCGTCGGTCCGGCTTGAAGGGCAGCGCGGTCACCGTCGCCCTGATCTCACGTTGTGCGGTTCCCGGCCTGCCCCACAGCACCACCACATCGGTGCCGGGAGCCGCGTAGGTCTCGTCGATCACACAGAGAGAGATGGTCGACCGCAGGTTCACGCTGAGGGTCCGGCCGGTGGACACGCCCACTCGCTGTCCGCCGACGAGGACCTGGTCGAAGACGGGGCCACGGCCGCGCGGGACCTCCATCGGGTCGGGCAGGTCGCCCTCGCCCAGCGGCGCGGTGAGGATGCCGGCGACGTCTCCGGCGTCCCAGCGCAGACCCAGGAGCGTCCGCCGCGGCTCCCCCTGTGCGGCGTCGGCGGCCAGCGCGTCACGGCCCAGGAAGTCACGGTCGGGGATGCCTTTGCGGAATCCCCAGCCCAGCTCGCCGGGCTTGCGGAAATAGTCCGTGACGCCGTTCTCCGGTACGAAGCTGCCGCCGGGCGTTCCCCGCCTGAACTGCCTCGGCGCGCCGGGCGTGAGGAGGGAGGCGGGGAGATAGTCGAGTCCGTTCGTGGCGATGCCCGCCTCGATGTGCTGGACGGGCTGGGACCTGAGGCCCAGCGGGCTGATACCGAACTGCTCACCGCTCTCGACGGTGGCCGACCAGATCTCGTTGGCGTGTCCGGCGGGACCGTGCAGTTCGTAGCCTAGTTCGCCCGAGATACCCGTCCGCAGGACCCGTACCGGCACTCCGCCGATCCGCGACATCCGACTCCGGCTGAAGGCGATGTCCCGCAGGCTCTCCCCGGTCAGCTTCTCCACGGTGTCCAGGGCCGCCGGGCCCTGGATGCCGAAGATGAACCGCTCGGGGCTGACATCCACGACCTCCGCGTCCCAACTCCCTTGGCTCAGCTGCCACATCAGCCAGTCTCCGCTGCCGGCCGTGTACAGGAACTCCTCCTCGTCCAGTCGGCACAGGATCCCCTCGGACGCCACCCAGCCGTTCTCGTCGAGCTGGACATGATGCTTGATCTGCCCGTACTCGAAGCGGGACAGGTCCCTCATGCCCAGCCAGGCGAGGAAGTCCAGCGCCTCACGCCCCCGGACGACCACCTTGTGCAGGCTCGACCAGTCGCCGACATAGCAGGCACTGACGTGCGCACTGCACTCCTCGATCCAGCTGGTGTATTCGAGAGGCAACAGGGTCTGGGCGAAATGGCCATAGGCGCCCAGGGTGTTGCTCTCGTGCTGGGCCGCCGCGGCCGGGCTGAAGAACGCCGGCCGCTCGGCGACGAAGGGGGCGTCCCTCAGCCGCAGGACCGCTTCGTACGTGCTGCGCTGCGCGTCGGCAATGTCCACGGGGGATTCCTCCGGCTCTCATGGGTTCTTTCGACGTCTCGGGCGACTCAGCCCTGCCCGGTCCGCGGTTCGGCCATGGCGGGTGCGCGGCACGCAACCGCCCGTCGGCGGGGTGCAGGGCGAGGGGGCGGAGCGGTCGAAACCGACCGAATCACAAACCAACCGAATCACGTAGACACTTCCTCGCTCGTCCAGTCACGAAGGAGCTACTAGATCGGTTAAGTAAGACCGTAGCAGACCAGCCTGGCGGCAGCGACGGATACGACGGAGATCATTTCCACGGGGTCGCGGAGCGCACAAGGCGGCCGTGAGCGGTCAGGGCAGCGGCCCCTCCCAGGGCCGTCACGCCGAGGCGCGGACCACGATCCGGCCGGGCACCGGGGCCAGGGCCTCCGGGTCGATGCCGAGGGCGGCTCGGGCTGCGAGCCGTCCGAGGACTTCGGCGTCGATGTGGACGGTGGTGAGCGCGGGCGTGGACAGGGAGCCGTGCTCGGTCTCGTCGAAGCCGATCACGGCCACCTCCTCGGGCACGCGCCGCCCGAGGTCGTGGAGAGCCGTGAGGGTGCGCAGCGCGATGTCGTCGTCGAAGGCGGCCACGGCCGTCACGTCCGGGTGCGCCACCAGGAACCCCTCGACGGCGGCCTCGCCGGCCTCCCGTGGTCGCGGGACGACGAAGCGCTCCAGGGGCGGAAGCCCCAGACGCCGTGCGGCCTCCTGGGCGAATCCGAGCCGGGCCTCGGTCAGCGGGAAGTCGTGGTCCGGCAGGGCCATCGCGATCCGGGTGTGCCCCCGTTCGGCCAGATAGCCGATCTGCAGGGCCGCGTTGGCGGCGAACCCGCTCTCCCAGTCCTCCTCGATGGGCCCGTGTCCCTGCATGTAGACCTCGCCCAGCCGGAGCACCGCTCGCGGCACGATGGCGTCGAGGATCTTCTGCGTGGCCTCGGGCGCCGCGTGTCCGTGCCGGACGAGAAGAACGTGGTCGTGTTCGGCCAACTCCTCGTCCAGGCCCCGCACATAGCTCCGGGAGAAGTTGCCCTCCATGCCCCAGTCGACGTTGAGTACGACGATGCGCGAAGACCCCTCGCGCAGCGCGCGGGCGATCCCGTGCGGGACGTATCCCAGGTCGTGGGCTGCCGCCATGACCCGCTCCCGAGTCGCGACGGAGATCGTCTGCCGTGGGTCGTCGTTCAGTACGAAGCTCACCGTCGCCCGCGACACACCGGACGCCTTGGCCACATCGCTCAACGTCACCCGGCCCGAACGACTCATGCCGACACACTCCCTCTCCCTCGGACCGGGCGCGCCAGCCACCGAACGGTGTCACCAGAAGTGCTGTCACACCTCTAGAACGATTAAGTGCTGAGGGCCAGCCTACGCGACTAGATCGTTCCAGTAGTCCGCAGCCACACTCCGCGTACTCCACCCCTGTCACCGGATCCATTCCGCACCTGCCTTTGACGCGGGCTCGTCGGCGTGCAGCATGCGCGAGTACACGGGCCGGCGCCGGGAGCAGGCCGCCTGGCGCTCGGGCGTGGCCTTCATGGATCTCTCCCCTCACATGTCGGACACCTTCGTCGAGGGAACCGAGGCGATCCGCCTGCCCTCACCCCGCCGCCCCCGCGAAGTCCGGATGTCCCTCCGACGCTATGGCCAGCAGCCGACGGGCTTTCAGTTCGGTTTCCCGCCACTCCCGCTCCGGCTCCGAGCCCCAGGTGATGCCGGCTCCCGTGCCGAATTTCAGGAGCCCTTCGGCGCGGTCGATCCAGAAAGTGCGGATGGCGACGGCCAGTTCACCGCGCACACGGTCGGCGTCGACCCAGCCGACTCCTCCGCAGTAGGGTCCCCGGGCCGCTGTCTCCAGTGCTGCGATGATCCGCAAGGCGCTCTCCTTGGGAGCACCCGTGACGGAGCCCGGCGGGAACATCGCCGCCAGCACCTCGGGCCAGCCCACCCCGTCGCACAGTCGCCCCCGCACCGTGGACACGAGGTGGACGAGTCCCGGATGCTTCTCCACGGCGCACAGGTCGGGCACGGTCACAGAACCGGGGACACAGACGCGGCCGAGGTCGTTGCGGACCAGATCGACGATCATCACGTTCTCCGCGTGGTCCTTCTCCAGAAGGTCCGCCTCGGTGCGGCCGGTTCCCTTGATCGGACCCGAGACGACGTCCCTGCCGTCGCGACGCAGGAAGAGCTCCGGGGAGGCGGAGGCCACCTCCACGCCGTGGCGCGGAAGGCGGATGACACCGGCGTACGGCGCCGGATTGTGCCGTGCCAGCAGTCCGGCGAGCGCCCCGACGTCGGCGCCCCGGGCGACGGGAGCGGACAGGACCCGGCACAGGTTCGCCTCGTAGATCTCACCGGCCGCGATGTGCTCGCGGATGCGTGTCACTCCCTTCGTGTACGCGGTGCGGTCGAGCGAGGTGGACCATGCGTCGGTACGCGCTCCGTACCACGGTGACCTCGGGACTTCGCGGTCCTCGATCCGCTGTACGTCGCGGAAGCGGGCGCACGTCAGGCGGCCCTCGAAGTCGGCCGCCACGGCCCAGAAGCCCTCGGAGTCCAGCGCCGACGGATCGCTGGTGACGTCCATGAGACCGGTGGCGAGATGCCCGCCGAGCAGAGCCATGGGAGGGAGCTGGTCCATTCCGCGCCTCCTGTGTGGTGCGGTGCCGCGCTCCGGGCGGGTTCTCGGCTCGCCGGGGGACGCGGGATCGTTGAAGTCCGGTGCGGAACGGCCCTCTTGAGGTGCGAGCCGAACCACTCTGCGCGGTCCCTACGCTGCGACGGCCTCGCGTTCGGCACCCCATTCGGCGGCACGCAGGGTGTTGACCAGGAGCATGGCGATGGTCATGGGGCCTACTCCGCCGGGGACGGGGGTGATGCGGTCGGCGATGCCGTCGAGTTCGGCGGAGCGGACGTCGCCGGTCAGGCCGGAGGGCGTGCGATGGATGCCGACATCGATGACGACGGCGCCGGGGCTGACGTGTTCGGGGCCGATGAGCCCGCGGACGCCGGTGGCGACCACGACGATGTCAGCGGGCCGGGTGACGGCCGCGAGGTCGGTGGTGTGTTCGTGCGCGACCGACACGGTTGCCCCACGCCGGAGCAGCAGCTGGGTCAGGGGCCGTCCGACCAGTTCGCCCCAGCCGACCACGGCACATCGGGCGCCCTTGAGCGCGATGCCCTCGGCGTCGAGGAGTTCGATGACACCGCTGGGTGTGCAGGGGCGAAGTCCGCGTTCCCCGCGGGCGA
This sequence comes from Streptomyces sp. NPDC111507, assembly GCF_055638955.1. Taxonomy (NCBI): domain Bacteria; kingdom Bacillati; phylum Actinomycetota; class Actinomycetes; order Kitasatosporales; family Streptomycetaceae; genus Streptomyces; species Streptomyces sp. NPDC111507. The sequence goes on from NZ_JBVKBU010000008.1 coordinate 281,974, forward strand.
GGAGGCCGGCGCTGGCGGTGGTGAGGCCGTCGACGTCCTTGGTGACGGGGACGCGGTCGATCAGCGCGGCCGCGTCCAGCTGCCGGGGCAGCGGGAGCTGGAGCAGGATGCCGGAGACCTCCGGGTCGGCGGCGAACTCGTCGATGATCGCGGCCACTTCGTCCTGGGTGGCGCGCGAGGGCAGGTGGCGGTGGAAGTCACGCATGCCCGCTTCCCTGATGGCGCGTCGTTTGGCGGCGACGTACACGGCGCTGGCCGGATCGTCGCCGACGAGGATGGTCGCGAGGCCGGGGATGGTCCCCGATCTCGTGGCAGCGGTGGCGGCGACCTCTGCCGCGACCTGTGAACGGATCCGCTGGGCGATCCTGGTGCCGTCGATCGTGGTGGTCATGGTGGCGAACCGCTTTCTTGTCGTGAGGAACGATTCACCCGGCTGAAAGGAGTGTGCTGCGTACGGTCGGCATGACCGCGGCCGTACGGCGCCGTGACCGATCCGGCCGCCACGTGGAGCACGCGCGTGGCGCCTCTTCGGCGGCCGGCTCGGTCGGATGGGAGTGGCGCACGACAAGCCCGCCTGTCCCTGCACCGGGCGGCTTCCCTGTCGAGCGAAGCCGAAAGGAATCGGTGGGAATTCGGTGGGATGGAGAGTGGGATGGGAAGCCGGAGGGAAAGCGGCATCGGGAGTCGGTGCGAGTCGCCAGGACGATTCGCCGTCAGGGAAAGACGATGGTGTGGTTGCCGTTGCGGATGACACGGTCCTCGGCGTGCCAGAGCACGGCGCGGGAGAGCACCGCGCGTTCCACGTCGGCACCGCGGCGGGTCAGGTCGGTGGCGGAGTGGGCGTGGGTGACGCGGACGACGTCCTGCTCGATGATCGGTCCCTCGTCCAGATCCTGGGTGACGTAGTGGGCGGTGGCGCCCACCAGCTTCACGCCCCGCTCCTTCGCCTTGGCGTACGGGCCTGCGCCGATGAAGGCCGGCAGGAACGAGTGGTGGATGTTGATGATCGGAACGCCGACGTTCTCGATGAAGTCGCCGGACAGGATCTGCATGTAGCGGGCGAGGACGACGAAGTCGACGTTGCCCTGGAGCAGTCGGAGGTGTTCCGCCTCGGCGGCGGACTTGTCCGGCCCCTGGCAGGGGACGTGGAAGAACGGGATGCCGAAGCCGCGCACCTCCTCCGCCACATCCGGGTGATTGGAGATCACCATCGCGACGGTGACGGGCAGTTGGCCCTGTCGGTGTCGCCACAAAAGGTCGAGCAGGCAGTGGTCGGACTTGGACGCGAAGATCGCGACCCGCTTGGGTACCGACAGGTCGCGCAGAGTGTGGCTCAGCCCGAAGCCCTCCACGAGGTGCTGGTCGAGGTCGGCCCGCAAGGCGGGCAGCGCGGCCTGGAGACCGTCCAGGCCGAACACGGTGCGCTGGAAGAAGGCGCCGCCCTGCGGGTTGTCGGAGTACTGGTCGAGGGAGACGATGTTCGCGCCATGGCCGCTGAGGACTGACGTCACGGCCGCGACGATCCCCGTGGCGTCGGCGCCCTGCACGATGAGCGACGCCTGTGGGGCCGACGACTTGCCCGTGGCGGCGCGGGCCGGGGCGGCTTGGGTGAGGGTCATGCCAGGCTTTCCTTCCGGAAGCGGGCGGCCCAGTCGGAGGTGGCCTTGAGCCCGCCGAACGTATAGAAGTGGATCTTCAAGTCGCCGTGGCGGGCGGGGTCGTGGGCCGCGGCGAGGTCCCGCAGGAAGCGGTCCGGTCCCGCCGTACCCATGAGGTTGGTTATGGAGAACCCGTATTTCCTGACCACGGAGGCGCTGGTGCCGACCCCGAAGCGGGCGGCGTACGACATGAGCCGGCGCACTCCGGCGGGTCCGGGCACGCCGATCCTGATCGGAACCCCGATGCCGCGGCCACGGACCTCTTCCACCCAGGCGAGCACCGGGTCGACGTCGAACCCGAACTGCGTGATGACGCCGCCCTCCAGGGGCTGGGCGGTGAGGGCCGCGTGCTTGTCCTGCAGGGCCGACCAGAGAGCGGTGCCGTCGATCGCGGGGTGGCCCTCCGGGTATCCGGTGATGCCGACGTGCCGTACTCCGTACTCCTGCAACAGTCCCGTGTCGATCAGGGACAGGGAGTCCGCGTAGGGACCCTCGGGGGATGCGGGGTCTCCGCCGACGAGGAACACGTTGTCGGACGTGCCGTCGGCGTGCAGGCCGGCCAGGAACCGCTCGAAGTCGGCGCGGGACCCCAGGCGGCGGGCGGATATGTGCGGCACCGGCACGAAGCCGAGGCGTTTGACCGCGCGGGCGGCGGCCAGACGCATCTCCAGGTCCTCGTTGCCGAGGAAGGTGACGTTGATCCGGGTGCCCTGGGGAATGGAGTCTCGGGCCTCCTCGAGTTTGGGGACGTCCTTCCCCGTCATCTCCAGGGAGAAGTCCTCAAGAAGTGCGGTGCCGACCGCTGTTCGTGCCGTGCTGGTGGGATTCATCGTCTTTCGTCTCGCTTTCTCGCCTGCGGGGGCCGGGTCCGCGGGCGGGCCCGGCCGCGGCATCGCCGCAGGTCCCATGGACCTGACGTCACGTCAAACGGCGGACCCGGGCGGTGCCGTGCAGTGGGCGTATGTCAGCGGTCGTGTCGGTAGAGGGTGCGCGCGTGCTGGTTGAACGGCGCGGGCTGGACGGTGGCACGGATACGGGGGAATCCGAGGTCGGCCTCGGGGTCGGTACCGGAACCGGGGTGCTCGCCCCAGACCACCGTCACCTCGGTGCCCGGTGCGGCGTACTCGGAGTCGATCAGCGTCAGGGCCAGGACACTGCCCACCGGGTCGATGGACGCGCTCTGCATCGTCACGCCGACCAGACCGGCGGCGGTCTCCACCCGGTGGCGGGCGTACGAGAGCACGAAGCCGGGGTCCTGGCCCTCTCCGATGACCGTGCGCACGTCCTCGGAGTCGAGGACGAGGGTGACCTTGGTACGCAGCGGCCCGTCCTTGGCCTTCTCCAGGGCGTCCCGGCCCACGAAGTCATGGCCGAAGTGGATCAGCTTTCCGTAGCCGAGCTCGTACGGGGAGACGTAGTAGTCCTCGATGTTCTCGGAGAAGTAGCTGCCGTTCAGGGGCCGCTTGCCCTCGATGCCGAACAGGGGCAGGTATGCGCGGTAGTCCGCCAGCTCGGGGTCGCTGTAGATGCCGGGCACCGGCGAGGGGATCCAGCCGCTCTCCACGCTCGGCGTGGCGTAGGCCAGGGCGCCCACCTGGATGAGGCCGAGCGGCTCGCCGACCTTCAGGAACGTCTCGTGCACGTAGGCGGCGTGCTCCCAGTCGCCGATGAACTCGAAGCCCGCCTGGCCGGCCATGCCGTGCCGCAGGGCGCGGAAGGGGCGCCCGTCCAGGGTGACCGCGGTGGAGTGGAAGAACTTGGTCTCCGGCAGCGGCCCGCCGAATGCACGCTCGACGAGTTCGGCGGCCAGCGGGCCCTGGATCTGATAGCGGAACAGCTTCGGGTCACCGCCGCCGGGGCGGAAGGCGGAGGAGGCGTCGGTGACGAAGCCGACGTCGTAGCCACCCTTCTCCGCGTGGTACTGCACCCAGTGCTGCGCTGCGGGGATACCGCTGAGCAGGTACTTGTCCTCGCCCTCGCGGGCGAGGATCCCGTCGGTGACGATGTTTCCGTCACGGGTGACCGGCACGTACTGCTTGGCCTGGCCGATCGCGAACTTCTCGAAGTTGTTGGCGCCGTGGTCGGCCAGCACCCGGGTGGCGTCGGGGCCTTCGATCCACATGTCGTACATGTGGTGGGAGAGGTTGAGCAGGGCCACGCCTTCGTGCCACGCGGCCTGCTCCTGACGCCAGCCCGAGTACTCGCGCTCGACGACCTCGGGGGTCCACGGCTCGGCGCCCGGTTGCCACAGCAGCTTGACCGGCGATCCGGCCTTGTCGATGCCGTCCTGAAGGGAAGGGGTTGCCATAACGGCTCCTTGTCGTCGCTGTCCGTCCCGGAAGAGCTAAATCGATCTAGTTCGCGGCAGAGATGGACCAACACGCAGCATGAGCTGACGCATGAGGAAACTAAAACGATCTAGCGAAAGCTAGCAAAGCAGTCCTGCCCGAGCGAGGCCCTGGTCGCGCAATCTTTATGTGCGGTCACAGCACTCGACATAGGCGGCTGCCATGCGCACCGCGTCGAGACTCGCGCGCACGTCGTGCACACGAACACAGAACGCGCCCCCGACGGCGGCGAGCGCCGAGACCGCGGCCGTCGCCACGTCACGCTCCCCCGGCGGCACCTCGCCGGCGCCCCCATCGGCGAGGGCCGCACCGATGAACCGTTTCCTCGACGCGCCGACCATGAGGGGGAAACCCAGCTCCCGCAGTTTTCCCAGACCGGCCAGGAGCGTCCAGTCATGCTCAGGGCGCTTGGAGAAGCCGAGTCCCGGGTCGAGGGCGATCCGGGCGGGATCGACCCCTCCTTCCGTCAACCGCCAGAGACGAGTGCCGAGTTCGGCCATGACGTCGGACACGACGTCGTCGTATTGCGCGCGACGGTCCATCTCGCGACTGGGCGCACGCCAGTGCATGGCGACGTACGGAACACCGGCTGCGGCGACGGTCCGCGTCATGGCTGGGTCACCCAGGCCGCCGCTGACGTCGTTGACCATGCACGCACCCGCCTCGACCGCGGCGCGGGCCACGGGTGCGTGCATGGTGTCGACGCTCACCTGCACCCCGGCCCGGGCGAGTTCGCGCACCACCGGAATGGTCCTGGCCAGTTCCTCGTCGAGGCACACGGGCCGCGCTCCCGGCCGGGTGGACTCACCGCCCACGTCCACGATGTCCGCCCCCTGGGCGGCAAGCTCCAGTCCACGGTCGATCGCCTGGCGTGTGTCCGCGTACAGGCCGCCGTCGGAGAAGGAGTCGGGCGTCACGTTCAGGATGCCCATCACCAGGCAGCGGCCCGGCCGCGGAAGCCCTTCCAGTGCCGCGGGGGTTCTCGACCGCTCCGGGGCGGTGCCTTCCATGGTTGGCATCAATGGCAACCTCCTTGATCCCGCGTCCCTTTGGGAAAAGGAATGCTAAATCGATTGGGCGAGATGTTAGCAGGCGATCGCTAAATCGTTCTAGTTCCAGGTGATCACCCTTGGCGGAGAACGGGACCGGGGCCGCATGCCGGGCGGGCGGATGCGTACAGCGGGCCTGGGCCCTCAGCCGGGTACCTGATCCGGCGCAACCGAGACGCCGGCGCCGCGGTCGAGCCGACGCGCCGCCGTCCGTCTGGAGGGACGCTTCCGCGCACTTCCGCGTGACGCTGGTGACGCGGGTGACGGCCGCGGGTCCCCGGTCCCCGGGCGCGAGTCCCGGGGACCTCGTGCCATGGCCGGTACCGTCAGCGCTTGTCGCTCGAGAAGGGCCTGCGGGAGATGGTGGCGCGGATGGTGGTCTGGGCGTGACGCTCGACCGTCGGGTTGGCGGAGCCGCCGTCAGGTTCGCCCCACACCAGATCGACCTCACGTCCGTAGCCCATCTCGTCCGCGTCGATCATGCAGACGGAGATCCAGCCACGGACGTTGGAGGAGTAGCTGCACAGGGTCGACACCCCGATGAGCCGGCCGTCGCTCTCGACGCGGTCGAACTGTGAGGCCGAGTAGAACGCGGCCGGCGTCTCGATGTACTTGAAGCGCCGGTCGTCCTGCTCGTACATGCTGGCGTAGATCCGGGCGACGTCGTCGCGGTGCCAGGACAGCCACACCTTCTTGCGGTGCTTGCGCCCACGCATCGCTTCCAGGGCCTCTCGGCCGATGAAGTCGTGGTCGAACTTGAGGATGTGGCCGTAGCCGAGGTCGTACGGGGTGACGTAGTAGTCGTCCACCCGGTCCGGGGTGAAGCTGCCGCCGGTCGACAGGTTCGCCTCGAAGGTGCGTGCGCCCAGCCACTCGCGGTACCGCTTCATGCTCTCGCCCGAGTAGACGGCGGGCACGGTGGAGGCGATCCAGCCCGACTCCGTGGCCACCGAGGCGTAGGCGCGGGCGCCCACCTGACGTATCCCGTACGGCTCCCCCGCCGCGAGGAGTGTGTCGCGGATGCCGTCGACGTCGGCGTAGGGGCCGAAGAACTCCAGGCCGGGGAAGCCCGACATGCGGTGGTTGAGGGCGGTGACCTCGTACTTGCCGATCTGGAACCGGCCCATGCTGAAGAAGGGGATGTCCGGCATCGGGCCGCCGTTGACCTCCTCGAAGATGCGCGCCGCGTGGGGGCCTTGCAGCTGGAGGCGGTAGAACTCGCGGCCGTTCGGGTTCTGCGCGGTGCGCTCGTCCCGGCGGAGGGTGACGTCGTAGCCGCCGGTCTCGGCGTGGAACTGGACCCAGTTGAGGGCCGGCGGGCGTCCGACGAGGCGGACCAGGTTGTCGGCGAGGCAGAACAGGATGCAGTCCCCGATCATGCGGCCGTCGTGGTTGACCGCGATGAACTGCTTGGCCTGCATCGGGCCGAAGCCCTCGAAGCTGTTCGCGCCGAGATCCGAGAGCAGGCGGTAGCAGTCGGGGCCTTCCACCGTGACGTCGGTCATGTGGTGGGAGAGGTCCATCAGCGCGGCGCTCGTACGCCAGCTCTCCTGCTCGTCACGCCAGTTGGTGAACTCGGCGCGGATCGGGAAGGGGTACGCCCCCGACCGCCCGCCGCGCAGCAGCGCCAGCGGGCCGCCGGCCTGGCGGATCTGATCCTCGAGATGTGCCATTGCTTCCTCCATGTAGTGCCAACGCGGCTGCGGGCGCTTCGACAGCGGGTGGGAAGGGGGGGTGTCGCCGGGCACCCTGGCCGGTGTTCGGGCAGGGACGCCGGAGCAGCGGCGCGACCCCGTGGATGTCCGTTCGGCCAACGTCTTCGTCTGGACGTGCTCATGCGGCACGGGCCGGACACACCCCGACCAGCAGCGGTACTGTACCGTACAGTACCGTTCCGTCGCATGGATGCACAAGAGACGTTGCGCGGGCAATGGACGTGAGACGGCGAGGCACATGCCCACCCGCCCAGAGAGCGACTTATACGATGTCGACCGTGCAGAGGATGAGGGCGGCAGACCGGCGGAAGCTGATCCTGCGCGCGGCAAGCGAACTGTTCATCGCCCGGGGTTACTCAGGCGTCACCATGGAGGACGTGCTGACGGAGGTCGGCGGCTCGAAGGCGACGCTGTACCGCCACTTCACCGACAAGGCCGAACTGTTCCAGGCCGCGGTGGAGACCCTGTGCGACGAATGGTCGAAGCCGGTGCACTCCTTCACCCCTCCCGACGCCGATCTCGCGACCACGCTCACGGCCTTGGGCGGACACTTCGCCAACCTGGTCCTCACCCCCCAGGCCATCGCCCTGCACCGCCTGGTCACAGCCGAAGCCGAACGCATGCCGGAAGTGGGCCGCGCCTTCTTCGAACACGGCCCCGCCGCCGGCCAGGCCGTTCTCGCCAAGTACCTGCGCCAGGCGCGCGACGCCGGCGAGATCGACGTCACCAACCCCGCACGCGCCGCGGCCCAGCTCTACCAGGCGATGCTGGGCGACGCCCAGATGCGGCTGCTGACGAACTCGCCGCACAGGCCCGACGACGAGGAGGTCCGGGAGAGCATCTCCGTCGCGGTCCGGGTGTTCCTCCACGGCACGGCCACGCGGCCCGCCATGGCCGACTCGATGGCCACGGACGGCGACGCGACGTAACCCGGAAGCGCCGGTCGCCGGCTGCCAGTCGCGGGTCGCGGGTCGCCTGGGATATTTCCTCACTCTCGCGTGAAGCGGCAGCACTCTGTTAGCGTCGAACTAGAACGTTCTAGTTAAGAAGGTGCTCCAGCACCTCCCCACCCATGTCCAACACGGTCGGAGGGACGCCCGAGCCGTGGCCGCTGGAGGACTTCCATGGACCGCTTGCTTCTGATGCGCTGCTTCGTCACCGTCGCGCAGCTCGGCAGTTTCAGTGGAGCCGCTCGAGCACTGGGCTCGTCCGGCTCCCTCGTCTCACGCCACGTAGCGGAACTGGAGCGACAGATCGGTGTCCGCCTCGTCAACCGCACGTCCCGTTCCGTCAGCCTGACCGAACCGGGCCTGCGCTACTCCGAGTTCGCCGCCCGCATCCTCGCCGAGGTCGACGCCGAGGAGGCCCTCCTCGGGCACCTGCACGACCTGGCGGAGGGCTCCCTCAATGTCATCTGCCCGAAGTGGATCGGGAGTCTGGACGTCGGGGACGCCATCGCCTCCTTCGCCGCCGCGCACCCGAAGATCGCCGTGCGGTTCGAGCTGGGCGGGCTGTCGGAGCGCACATACGACTTCCTGGACAGCGGATTCGACGTGGCCCTGCACACCCGTGACCTGCGGGATTCCCGGGTGCATCTCAAGAAGATCACGTCCCTCCCCTTCACGCTGTGCGCGTCGGAGGAGTACGTCGAACGACACGGCGCCCTCGACCACCCCCGCGATCTGGCCGACCACGACTGCCTTGTGCATGTGAACGAGCCCGTGTGGCGGCTCGGGCACGGCCCCACCTCCAGCCTGCACAAGATCCGTAACGTGGCCTTCTCCTCGAACTCGTACATCGCCCTGCAGAAGGCCGCCGTCCAGGGCCGCGGCGTCGCCTTGCTCCCGCAGCGGTCGGCGTACGAGGACCTGGTCTCCGGAGCGCTCCAAGTCCAACTCCCCCAGGTTCCCGTCCCCGACCGCCCGCTGTACGCGATCTACGGTCCCGGTCGGACCGTGCCGCGCAAGGTCGTCATCCTGCTCGAATTCCTCTCGCGCTGGTTCAAGGAGAATCCCATTCCCGTGATCGGGACGTGAGGCGTACTGCGTGCGGTCGTCGACCTGGGCGTGCGGCACATCACGTTCGTGCCCTGCGTCCCGCTGCGCGGATGCCCCCTGGCCCGGCTGTTGCGGCGCTCGCCGACCATCGCTCGACCATCGCGCTGATTGCCGGCACCTCGCTCCACGCCATGGCCAGGTGACGCGGTGCGCCGACGCCAACGCCGACGGGGACGAACGCCTGGCTCATCGACGAACTGCGCTGCGGAGCCGACGAGTTCATGCGCGAAGGCCACCCCGGGGCCTCTGGGACGGGTGCCCGCCTGGTCTCTCGGCCTGCTTCGACGAGGACCGCTCCACTCATGCGGCACCGCAGACGTCCTCGGCACATGCTCAAGGTGACGGATCGGAAGCTTAGGTTGCGTGACGTGCTCTCCCCTTCCGTGCGCGGCGGCAGGCAGCATTCCGCCAAGTGATCGCGGGCGCAGTACGCGGCGCGAGGACGAAGCGTGGGTCGGGCCCCGCCGTGTCCCGCGCCCTGCCCGCCCTCCTCACATCCGGCGCACCGTAGAGGAGCCGCCCCATCATGTGCCGAGCCGTAGAGAACGAACAGCAGATCCACCAGGAGCTGGGGGCGATCTCGCCGCAGGGAGAGGCGCAGCACACCTCCCGCAGAGCGGTACTGGGTGCCGTGGCGGCCTCGGCCGTCGCCGCCACACCGTTGCTCTCAGCGGCGCCGGCCGCGGCCGCGACACCTGCGAGCGGCTCCGACGGGGCCTTGTCGCTCGTCCTGCTCGGAACCAATTCCGGGCCGCCGCCGCTGGCGGGCCGATACGGGATCTCCTCCGCCCTGGTCGTGAACGGCAGGACGTACGTCGTCGACTGTGGTCGCGGTGCGGTGACGCAGTACCTGCGCGCAGGACTGTCGATGCCCTCGCTGGCCGGCATCTTCCTGACCCACCTGCACGCCGACCACATCGTCGACTACTACGCGTTCCCCCTGCTGTCGGCCGGGGCATCCGGTGCCCAGGGGTTCCGGACACCGGTGCCCGTCTACGGCCCCGGCCCCGCCGGCATCCCCTCCACCGTGGCCGGTGCCCCGGGCCCCCTGCCCGGCACTGTCGCGATGACCAAGCTGGCCGGGCAGGCGTACGCAGCCGCCCCCACCTTCTTCATGACCGAACACATAGGCATCGACCCTGCCACCCTGCTGGACGTCCACGACGTGCTGCCGCCGGCTGCAGCCGGCGCCTCCGCGACGAACACCGCACCCGCCATGCGGCCCTTCACCGTGATGGAGAACGACGACGTCAAGGTCAGCGCCGTCCTCGTCCCGCACGGCGCGGTGTTCCCCGCCTACGCCTACCGCTTCGACACCGACCACGGCAGCGTCGTCTTCTCCGGCGACACGACCCTCTCCCCCAACATCATCACCCTGGCCCGGGACGCGGACGTACTCGTACACGAGGCCGTCTACCCCGCCGGACTGGCCGGCCTGGGCCTGCCGCAGTCCCTCATCGACCACATCCTGGCCACTCACACCGACGTGGCCGAACTCGGCCGGATCGCCGCCGAGGCCGGTGCCGGTGCACTGATCGCCACGCACCTCGGCCCGGGGGACCCGGCCGCCGTCCCCGACGCGACATGGCGCCGCCTGCTGCGTGAGAGCGCACACCGGTCCGACTACGGCGGCCGTATGGCCCTCGGGACGGACCTGCTACGCGTCCCGGTGCGGCGCGGCAGGACCCGCCGGGGATAGGAGCGCCGGCGCGCGACCAGAACCAGTTGAGGTCGCCCGGCTGGGAGTACGGCATCCCGCTCGACTACGTCAAAGAGCTGGCGGCGTACTCCCGGGGCAAAGCGCTGCACCTGACGCCAACATCAGACGGCCGCGCGGCCAGGATCCGGACCAGGCACGGGCCGCACCCGGACGCGCACGGCGAAGGCCAACCCTATTCCTGGCCGAATTCCTGGCCAACGGGGTGACATCGCTGCACCATCAGCGCACCAAGAACCTGCCGGTGTCGTACTCGGCGCGGAAGCTCGGGTTCTCCGATGTGGCTGACGCGCTCCCACTCCTGCATGGATTGCTCGATGAGCACGGGCGAACTGCGGCGGGATGGGAACGGGCGCTTGCCGGTTCAGCTTCTCGTGGGCAAGAAACACCAAAGCGGCCTTCAAGATCTTGTCGGCCCGCTTCAACTCCGCTATTTCCTTGCGGATTGTTGGTTAGGGTGACAAGCGGAGACGGATCCCAATGCCCCTGACCAGGGCGATGGCCAGGCCGGCGAGTTCGGGGCTGCACAGGCCGACGACTCCTGCGGAGTCGTACAGACCAAGAACGGGTGTCCGCGGGGCAGTTATGGTCGCTGGAGGGTGAGTCGGACATGACGGGGGGCTCGAGTTGGATCGCCTGGCAGTTCTTACGGGGCTCGACCGCGGCCACGTAGGGGCTTGCGGCGCGGTCGAGTTCGGCGATGAAGGGCGGGCTTTCGCCGCGGCCGTGGAAGCAGCCGGCGATCAGTGCCCGAAACGCGATGCCCTTGGCGCGGGCCCGGGCGTTCCCGGACTTCCGGGCATCGGGGTCGTCCTGGAACAACGCCCCGACGTCGTGGGACGCGGTCACCGGCTCCGCCACGGTCAGCGTCAGCAGGTCACTATCGCAGGTCGACCGGACGCGGTGGGCGTGTGACCGGCCGGCCGGCGCCCGCGGTGCTGCCCCGGTCGCTGCGCGCGTGGCTCGGGTCGATCGCGGTCCTCGCCGCGCTGGTGGTGGGCATGCTCGGGGTGCTGTACGCCGGTCACAGCGAGCCCGGCAGGGTGGACAGGTGGATCGTCGAGCCGACGGCGGACAGTGTGCGGGGGCCTTGGAGGCGGGTCGCTCTGGCCCTGGACTTCTTGGGGGAGCCCGCCGGATCGGCGATGCTGGTCGTGGCCGTCGTCGCGGGCTGCCTGCTGCTTCGGCGCCCTCGCGCGGCGGTGCTCTTCGTTGCCGGCGCCGCCGTGGCCGTGGGGACGGCGACGCTGCTCAAGCATCTGGTGGGACGCACCATCCACGGCGCCGGCAACCTGTCCTATCCGAGCGGGCACACCGCCTTCTTCACCGCGCTCGCCCTCATCGCGGCGCTGCTCGCGACCGGCCGGCTCGGCCTGGGCAGGACGGCCGGCACGTCACTCGTCCTCGCCGCGGCGCTCGTGGCCGGCGCCGCGATGGGATGGGCGCAGGTCGCCCTGGGCGCGCACTATCCGACCGACGTCCTCGGCGGCTGGTGCACCGCGCTGGCGGTGATTCCGGCGACGGCGTGGCTGGTCGATCGGACGGCCGACGCCCGTCGGCACGAGCGTCGCTGACGTCACGTCACGCCAAGCGGCGGAATACGGGCTTCACGGGTCGTCCGCCCACCCAGGGGGTGGGGTCAGCGGCGTCCAGTGCCTTCCGGTACACCGCACAGGCCTGGGCCACCACGTCGACGGTGTGATCGATGTCGGCGTCGCTGAGCGCGCTGCTCACCACGAACGACGGGGCCAGCACTCCGCCCGCGAGGAGCCGGCGCAGGAACAGGGTGCGGTACTGCTGCGACGGCTGCCCGTTCTCGTCGAGGGTGGCGAAGACCAGGTTGCTGGCCCGGCCCCGGACGACGATGTGGTCGCCGACGCCCATGCCGGCCGCAGCGTCGCGGACACCGGCGGCCAACCGCTCCCCGAGGGCGTGCAGCCGCGCGGTGACGCCCTCCTCGGCGTAGATGGTCTGCACGGCCATCGCGGCGGCCAGCGAGTGCGTTTCCGCACCGTGCGTGGTGGACAGCAGGAACACCCGGTCGCCGGAGTGACGCAGCCCGCCCCGCTCCATCAGATCGCGGCGCCCGGCCAGCGCGGAGACGGCGAATCCGTTGCCCAGCGCCTTGCCGAACGTGGAGAGGTCGGGGACGACGCCGTACAGGCCCTGGGCGCCCGCCTCCGACCAGCGGAAGCCGGTGATCATCTCATCGAAGATCAGTACGCAGCCGTGCCGGTCGGCCAGCTCGCGCAGGCCGGCGAGGTACCCGGGCGGCGGCTCGGTGTGGGTGGCGGGTTCGAGGATCAGACAGGCGACCTCGTCCTGGTACCGGGTGAGCAGCTCCTCCGTGGCGGCCAGGTCCCCGTAAGGGAACGCCACGGTGAGCTCGTTGGTCGCCGCCGGAATGCCGGCGGACATCGGCGTGGTGCCGATGAACCAGTCGTCGACGGAGAAGAACGGATGGTCGGCGCAGATGGCTACCCTCGCGCGCCCGGTGGCGGCGCGGGCGAGGCGTACCGCGGCGGTGGTGGCGTCGGAGCCGTTCTTCGCGAACTTCACCATCTCGGCGGTCGGCACCGTGGCCAGGAAACGTTCCGCGGCCTCGACTTCGACGATGGACGGTCGTACGAAGTTGCTGCCGCGGTCGATTTCCCGCCGGACCGCCTCGGTCACGCGTGGGTGGGCGTGGCCGAGGCTGACCGACCGCAGGCCGGAGCCGTACTCGATGTAGCGGTTGCCGTCGACGTCCCACACGTGGGCACCGCTGCCGTGGCTGATGACGGGGGCCAGGCCCTTGGGGTACTGGTCGTCGCCCTTGGCGTAGGTGTGCGCGCCCCCGGGGATCAGGGCGTGCAGTCGCTCGTTCGCCGTCCGCGAGAGGGGCAGGCGGAGCTCTTCGGTGTCCACGCGGACCTCAACTTTCTTTGTGCTTCAGGACCTCGGCGAGGCTTGGCGCCTCCCGGTCCCGTTGGGACATCATTGCGACCGGCAGCGGCCAGTCAATGGCGAGCTCCGGGTCGTCGAAGGCGATCGTCACGTCCTCGGACGGGTCGTGCGGGCGGTCGATCCGGTACGAGGTGTCGGCGGTCTCGGTCAGCGCCTGGAAGCCGTGCGCGCACCCCGCCGGGATGTACAGGGTCTTCTGCGTCTCACCGGACAGCTCGAAAGAGGCCACGTTGCGGTAGGTCGGCGAGTCCGGGCGCAGGTCCACGACGACGTCGAAGATCTCCCCGTACGAGCACCGCACCAGCTTGGCCTCGCCCGCGCCGGAGCGCAGGTGCAGGCCGCGCAGCACGCCCCGGACCGAGCGGGACACGCTGTCCTGGACGAAGGCGTGCGGGTCGAGGCCCACCGAGCGGACCACGTCGACGTCGAAGGTGCGGCAGAAGAAGCCGCGTTCGTCGGCGTACGGCGTCGGCTCGAACAGGTACGCGCCGGCGATCTCCGGGACTTCGGTCGCTTTCATGGAGCCTTCCGCGGGGCGTGGTCGTGGTCGTTCGCCGGGAACAGGGTCGTGGTCAAGTCGGCGAACTGTTGGGCGAGTTGCTGTGCGGCGACCCGGTTCCGGTCGGTGAGGGTCTGTCGTAGCTCCGCCGCGTGCTTCTCCAGGTCCCGGAACTGTTCGAGCAGCCGGTCGGCGTCGACCTCGCGTGCCGGGTGGCAGTACGCGCCGAGGCCCATCCGGTCCATGAGCGCGTCGCTCTTCGCCGCGTAGCAGAGGGCGAGCACGGGCGTTCCGGTCTTCAGCGCGCAGATCAGGTTGTGGTAGCGGACGGCCACCACGGTGTCGGCGGCCGCCATCTCGTTCATCAGGTCGGCCAGTGAGTCCGGTTCGGCCGCGGTGACCAGCGGTGAGTCGACCGCGTCGAGGATCGCGGCGACCACCGACAGGTCGCACTGGTCGCCGGTGAGCAGCCGGACCGGCCTGCCCTCCTCGACGAGCGTGCGGACGAACCGGATCGTCCCGTCGAGGTAGCGCTGGTATATCTCCTCGGCCCGGGCGCGGTCGTCGTTGCCGCCGTGGAAGTCCATGACGCCGAGGCAGACGGGACCCGGCGCGCCTGTGGGCGTACTCGCCCGTGGTGTCGGCAGGGAGAACGCGAGGTCGGGGTAGACCTCGTCGCGCGCGGTGTCCACGCCCATCGCCCGCATCGCGTCACGGGACTGGGCGTCCCGGTACGAGCGGTACGAGGCCAGCCGTGCCGACCAGCGCACCAGGGCCCGGGTCGGGCGGTTGCGGATCTCGGCGGCGCCGACGCTGACCAGCGCGACCCTGGTGCCCAGCAGCCGGCCGCTCGCGCAGAGCAGGAACAGCGAGTACGGGAAGCCCCACGGCCGCAGCGGCAGCGTGGCCTCCAGGACGCCCATGCCGGGCACGATCACCACGTCGTGCCGGCGTACCCAGGCGGCGGTGCGGAAGACGTCGACGAGCTTGCCGAGTCCCTTGGACGCGATCGCGCCCGCACGGGACGCGGTCCGGTACTCCGCGCGGTTCCAGTGCAGCCGCGTCGCGGGGATCCCGAACTTGGCCGTCACCGCCTCGGGTCCGCCGCACAGCGCGTCCACGAACGCGTCCGGGTGATCGGCGCGGAGGTAGCCGAGCACGGCTTCCAGCGATCCGTCGTTGCCGAGGTTGCCGGAGCCGAGCAGGCCGAACACCCCGACGCGCACCGGAGTTTCAGCTGACGTCATCCCTGCCTCCCCTCACGGCCGGCGACGAGGGCGTCGACGGAGACGGTCAGCTTGGCCGGGTCGACCGGGGCGCGGTCCTCGACCCGCTCGCCGGCGCCCGGCCGCACCCGGCTGGTCATCCATGCGGCCAGGTGGCGGTAGCACGCGCGCCGGTCGGCCGGGGACAGCGGGGCCCGCCGGACCGCCGAGGTGAAGCCCCAGACGTACTCGGCGAGCAGCCGGGGTGTCGGGTGCAGCAGGCCCGCCCGGCGCGGGTCCAGGTTGACGCACCGGGAGCGCTTCGAGGGGTTCGCCCGCTCGGCGCGGGTGGGGTGGTCGCGGCGGAAGTACAGGAGTTCCGGCACCTGGTGGAAGCGCCCGTGCAGGGCGATCTCGGCGACGAAGGTGCGGTCCGCGTGGTGGTAGCTGTCCATCGGCTTCACCCGGCGCAGCGCGTCGGCCCGGATCACCCCGTAGAAGTCGTCGCCGCCGGGCTCGAAGAGCATGCTGCGGAAGCGCTCCGGCGCGTGCGGTGAGTCGGTCGCAAGGGTGTACTCGTAGGGGACCTTCACCTGGCCGTCGCCGTCGATGACCGCCTGGTCGGCGTGGGCGAGGATCACGTCCGGCCGCTCGTCCAGCGCCTCGATGCAGCGGCGCAGCAGATCGCGGGCGTAGAGGTCGTCGTGCGAGGCCCACTTGAACAGTTCGCCGCGGCACTCGGCGAACACCCGGTTGTGGTTCGGGGTGGCGCCGACGTTCCGGGGCAGCCGGAGGTACCGGATGCGCGCGTCCTGCGCGGCGTACTTGCGGCAGATGTCCTCGGTCCCGTCGGTGGAGGCGTTGTCGGAGATGACCAGCTCGAAGTCCTCGTAGGTCTGGCCGAGCAGGGCGTCGAGCGATTCCGCCAGGTACTCCTCGCCGTTGTACACGGGCAGGCCGATGGTCAGCCTGGGTTGGGAGGTCATGAGGTCCTCACTTCGGGGATGGGGTTGTGGCGGTGCTCGCGCAGGGCGGATCGCAGTTGCAGCCACCACACGGCCGAGCCGCTGAGGGTCGCGGCGGCGACGCCCCAGGCGGAGCCGGCCGTGCCGCCGACGGCCGCGCCGCCGAGCCCGCCGCCGACGTAGCAGGCGGAGGCGAACAACTGGCAGCGCAGGCTGCGCCGGGCCGCGCCGAGCGCGCGCAGGCCGGCCGCCGCGCCGGTGCCGAGGCCCGCTCCCGCGACGCTGAGGGTGATCTGCACGATGAGGTGCGAGGAGGAGTGCCAGACGTCGCCGAGCGCCAGTTCGCCGAGCCGGCCCGGCATCAGCAGCAGCGCCGAGCCCCAGAGCAGCGCTCCGGCGGCCTGCCCGCCGCCGAGGAGGAGGCAGAACCTGCCCAGTTGGTGCGGGGCCTGCCGCAGCACCCGTGCCGCCTCGGGGACGGTGACCAGCGAAAGCCCCATGAGTACGGCGAGGAACGGGCCGAGCAGGAGCTCGGCGCCCCGCACCGCGCCCACCGCGCCGACCCCGACGATCACGCCGAGCCCGTATGCCCGCACCTGGCTGGCGCCGCTGAGGCTGACGTTCTCGACCAGGTACCGGTAGCCGAGGTCGCGCTGTTCGCGCAGCCACCCGCGCGCCTCGGCCATCCGGGGCCGGATGCCGGACTGGAAGTAGCCGTAGCCGGCGGCCACCGTGGCGGACGCGCCCCAGGCGAGCACGAAGGCGGCCACGGTGCCCACGTGGGCCGCCACCACCATGGCCGGGACGAGCGCGACGCCCCACACGACGTCGTTGACGAATGCCTTCCGCCCGGCGCCGGCGGCGAAGAACGAGAACCGCCAGGCGTCCTGGAGCAGCAGCCCCGGCAACATGAGACCCAGGGCCGCGAAGGCGGGCCCCACCCGGCCGCCGAGACCGAGCCCGGCCACCAGACACACCACGCCGAGCGCCGAGCCGACGCCGAGGGCGGTACCCGCTGACCGTGCCACCGCCCCGCGCCAGGACGCCTCCGGCACGCCGCTGAAGCGCACCACGAGCGGGTCGGTGGCCAGGCCCCGGGAGACGTTGAGCACCACGCCGTAGGTCACCCAGGCAAGGCTGAACACGCCGAACGCGGTGACCCCCAGCGAGCGGGCCACGTAGATGCCCACCGCGAAGTTGCTGATGCTGGAGGCCGCCTGGTCGGCCAGTCCCCAGGACAGCCGGCCGACCAGGGCCCGCTTGGCGGACCGGGCCGGTGGCGCCGCTGTCTGGGAACTCTCCCCCTCGACGGGCATGGACGTCATGTCTTGATCAGCCCTGCCTCGTGCAGGGCGTCGGCCGCGTCGGCGACGGCGCTGAACGGCAGCCCGGACCGCTCGGCGACGTCCAGCAGACTGTGCTCGCCGTCGGAGAGGTTGAGCACCCAGAGCATGGCCATCTGGGCCTGCTTGGTGTCACTGCGCCCACCGAGCGCGTCGTACAACCCGCGTCGGCCCAGCTGTGGTTCGCCGTACGGGCTGAGGTTGACGTACTGCCGGTTGCGGTCCAGGACGGCGAACGCCTCGCGGCAGACGGCGAGGGTGTCCGCCATCGCCTCTGGGGAGACGAAGTCCGGGTTGTCCGCCGAGGTGTGGTACTCGGGGTAGCCCGCGTACGGGGTACGGGTGAGCGAGCCCACGCCGAGATTGAACCCGGGCGAGCAGTACTGCCGCTCGTCGTAGCCGTACGGAGTGAACTCGTTGACCTGGTGCGGGCGTTCGGAGGTGGCCAGGACGTGCCGCAGCACCCGGTCGATCTCGGCGTCGCCGCGTCGGCTCTGCTTGTACGTCAACGAGCCCGGGTCGCCGGCGCAGGCCAGCACCAACCCGTGCTTGACCCGCTCCACCCGTTCCGCGTTGCGGGCCAGCCAGGTGATCGCCCCGATGGTGCCGGGCGCGAAGATGAACCGGTAGGTGTAGTACGGCGTTTCCTCGGCCAGCGCCTTGGCCAGGTACGTCGCCACCGCGACGCCGGCCATGTTGTCGTTGGCCAGCGACGGGTGGCAGACGTGGCAGGAGACGATCACCTCGTCGGCGACCTGCCCGGGCACCACGTGCTCGGCGTAGGTGAGATGGCCATCGGCGAGGGTGGAGTCGATGCGCACCTCGTACTCGCCGTCCGGCATGGCGTCCAGGGTGTCCTGGGCCAGGCAGAAGCCCCACTCCGGCTTGTAGTAGCTGGTGCGGTACGGCACCCAGGACGGCTGGTCCGGCAGGGTGTGCAGGTGTCCGCGCAGCTCGGACAGGGGCATCGTCGCCGACACCGGGACGCTGTAGCCGAGCACGTGCAGGCTGGACGCGGCGAGGTCGACGACCCGGTTGCCGGAGGCGTCGGCGACGTACGCGTCCCGGATGTTCCACTCCTGCGGCACCGTCCAGTCGAGCACCTGAGTCCCGGTCGGCACCTCGTGCACCTGCAGCGGGATGTACTCGCCGACGATGTCCAAGGTGGCGCGGACGCCGTCGCCGGTGATGCTCCGGCACAGCGGGTACAGCCGCTCCACCAGCGCGTGCATCTCTTCGCCGTGCATGGTCACCGGCGCCACCGCAGGGTGTCGTCGACGGTGCCGGCCTCGGACGCCGCGCGCAGCACGGCGAGGCGGGTGAAGCGCTGCTCGAAGTCCTCCCGGGTCAGCCCGTGTTTCCGGTAGGCGTCGGCGAGGTCGAGCGCGCCCTGCTTCACCGTCCACTCGCAGTCGAAGCCGGGGATCGCCGTACGGAACCGGGAGAAGTCGACCCGGTACGACCGCGGATCGGCACCGTTCTCCCCGGTGATCACCACCTTCGCGCCGGACACCGCCTCGGCGACCTGCTCGGCGATCTCGGCGACCGTGACGTTGTTGGTCTCGCTGCCGATGTTGAACGCCCGGTCGTGCACCGCTTCCCGTGGCGCGGTCAGCGCGGCAGTGAAGGCCCGTGCGATGTCGACGGCGTGCACCAGCGGGCGCCACGGGGTGCCGTCGGAGAGCACCAGCACCTCGCCGGACAGCAGCGCGTGGCCCACCAGGTTGTTCAGCACGATGTCGGCACGCAGCCGGGGCGAGTAGCCGAAGGCGGTGGCGTTGCGCATGAACACCGGGGTGAAGTCGTTGTCGGCCAGCGCGTGCAGGTCGTCCTCCACCCGCACCTTGGACTCCGCGTACGGCGTCACGGGGCGCAGCGGGGCGTCTTCGGCCACCAGGTCGTCGCCGCCGGAGGCGCCGTAGACCGAGCACGTCGACGCGTAGAGGAAGCGCCGCACTCCGGCGTCGCGGGCCAACTGGGCAAGCCGTACGGACGCGTGGTGGTTGATGTCGTAGGTGAGTTCCGGTGCCAGCGATCCCAGCGGGTCGTTGGAGAGCGCGGCCATGTGGATCACGGCGTCGACGTCTGCCACGTGTTCGGCCGTGACGTCGCGCAGGTCAACCCGGTGGCCCGGCGGGTCCGCGGGCGTCGGACCAAGGACACAGTCGGCGAACAGGCCTGCGTCGAGGCCGACGACCTCGTGTCCGGCGGCGGCGAGGACCGGGGCCATGACGGTTCCCAGGTATCCCTGGTGTCCGGTCAGCAGTACGCGCATGGTTCAACCCCCCAGGTTGAGCGTGAGTTTGGTGACGGCGAACGCTTCGGCGTATCGCTCGTGGCATTCGATGCCGCGGATCCGCGCGAGGCCGAGGAAGGCCTCCCGGTCGTACCAGGGCCGGTGCCGCTGCGAGGGGTAGTGCTCCTGCAGCAGTCGCACCTTCTGTTCGGCGATCTCCGGCGACAGTGGCTGGTACACGGCCGGACGGCCGAGGTCGCCGTCCCACTTGACGATCTCGTAGCCGAGCACGAGGTGGTCGCGGAAGGCGGTGGGGATCAGCTTCGCCAGGCCGCGGTGGTCCTGGTGTGCGTCGTCGGTGCGCGGGGCCAGGATCAGATCCGGGTCGGTCTGTCCGCGCAGTTCCTCGACGGCGGCCTTGGCCTCGTCCCAGTGCACGGGCATGCGGCCGTCCGGCAGTTTGAGCACGGTCAGCCGCAGGTCGGCGCCCGGGCAGAAGGCGGCGAGCGCGGCCCGCTCCTCCTGCTCGCGTTCGCTGCCCCCACCGGAGAGCACCAGCGCGTCGACCCGGAGACCCGGCCGCGCGAGGCACATGGCGAGCAGCGTGCCGCCGGCGCCGATGGCGATGTCGTCGCAGTGCGCGCCCACGGCGACGATCCGGTCCAGGGACCCGGTCCCGAGTCGGATCACGCGCGCACCCCCTGCTCCCACACGGCCCACGGGCGGTCGCCCTGGGCGTAGGCGGCGTCGAGCGCGGCCCGCTCCTTCACGGTGTCGGTCGGCTTCCAGAAGCCGCGGTGCTGGTGCGCCACCAGCCGTCCACGCTTGGCCAGTTGGGCGCATCCGTCGGCCACCAGGTCCCCGTTCTCCGGTATGTGGTCGAAGACCTCCTGGCGGAGCACGAAGTAGCCGCCGTTCTCCCACAGCGGCAGTTCGCTCACCGCGGTGATGCCGCCCACCAGCCCGTCCTCGCCCAACTCCACGCAGTGGAACGACGACTGCGGCGGCACCACCATCATCGACGCACCGGCGTCGCGTTGCGCGAACTTCTCGATCATCTCCGGCAGCGGGGCGTCGGTGAGGACGTCGGCGTAGTTGGCGAGGAACATCTCGTCGCCGTCCAGGTGGTGGCGCACGCGGCGCAGCCGCTCCCCGATCGGTGACTCGATGCCCGTCTGCGCGAACGTGATCGTCCAGTCCGAGATGTCGGTGGACAGCAGCTCGGTCCGCCCGTCGCGCAGCACGAAGTCGTTGGACGTCGTCTCCTCGTAGTTGAGGAAGAAGTCCTTGATGTGGTGGGCCCCGTACCCGAGACACAGGATGAACTCCGTGTGCCCGAAGTGCGCGTAGTAGCGCATGACGTGCCAGATCAGCGGCCTGGGGCCGACCATCGCCATCGGCTTGGGCACGTCGTCGGAGGTTCCGTTGCGCATCCGCATCCCGTAACCGCCGCAGAACAGAACGACCTTCATGCTGTGACCTTTCGAGACGCGGCCTCGACAATGCTCAGTTCCGGGATGGGAAAGACCAGCCGACCGCCCCAGTCGTGCACGAAGGACAGCTGCTCGACCAGTTCGGCGCGCAGGTTCCACGGGAGGACGAGGACGTAGTCCGGCTTGTCGGCGGCTATCTGCTCGGGCGGCAGGATCGGGATGCGGGTGCCCGGGGTGAACCGGCCGTGCTTGTAGGGGTTGCGGTCGACCGTGTACGGGAGCAGGTCGGGCCGGATGCCGCAGTGGTTGAGCAGGGTGTTGCCCTTGCCCGGGGCGCCGTAGCCGACGACCGTCTCACCACGCTCGGCCGCCTCGATGAGGAACCGCAGCAGGTCCCGGCGCACCTTGGCCACCCGGGCGGAGAACTCGGTGTACCCGGACAGCTCCTGCAGCCCGGCGGCCTTCTCCCGGTCCAGCACGTCGGCCACCCGCGAGGTCGGCTCGCCGGCCACCTCGGTGGGCCGGGCCCACAGCCGGATCGAGCCGCCGTGCGTGGGCAGCAGCTCGACGTCCACGAGCGCGAGTCCGCCGCTGGCGAGGGCCCGGATCGCGGACGCGACCGTGTAGTACTGGAAGTGCTCGTGGTAGATCGTGTCGTACTGGTTCTCCTCGATCAGGGTCAGCAGGTGCTGCACCTCGATGGAGACCCAGCCGTCGTCGGCGACCAGGGCGCGCAGCCCTTGGGTGAACCCGACCACGTCGGGGATGTGCGCGTAGACGTTGTTGGCCACGACCAGGTCCGCCGGGCCGTGTTCGGCACGGACGGCCGAGCCGGTGTCCGGGCTCAGGAACTCCGTGAGCGTGGGCACACCGGCGTCCCGCGCAGCGGCGCCGACGTTCACCGAGGGCTCGATGCCGAGGCAGCGGATCCCCCGGTCCACCACATGCCGCAGCAGATACCCGTCGTTGCTCGCGACCTCGACCACGAAGGCGGCGGTGCCGAGCCCCACCCGCTCCACGGCGTCGGCGACGAACGTGCGCGCGTGCTCCACCCAGGAGGTCGAGAAGGAGGAGAAGTACGCGTACTCGCTGAACGTCTCCTCCGGCGTGATCAGCGGAGGGATCTGCGCGAGCCAGCATTCGGTGCAGACCCGCAGGTGCAGCGGGTACGCCGGTTCCGGCTTGTCCAGTTGGTCCGCGGCGAGGAAGCTCTCACATGGTGGCGTCGCCCCAAGATCGACGACGCTCGCCAGTGTCGCCGAGCCGCAGAGTCGGCATCGTGTCATCTGCTGTTCCCATCCCCCCTGCTCACGCGGGTGTCCCCGCCGCGAGTCTGTGCTGACCGACCCGCGATCGCGGTGCGGTACTCCTCCAGCAGGCGCTCCAGCCCGACTTCCGGGCTGAAACCCTGTTCGTAACGGAGCCGGGCCGCCTGGCCCATCTCCCGGCCAAGAGCCGGCTCGGCCGCGATCCGGCGTATGCAGGACGCGAGCGAGGCGGGCTCGCCCGGCCGGTGCAGCAGCCCGGTCACGCCGTCCTCGACGAGTTCGACGAAGGCGCCGTGACCCGCGGCGACGGTCGGGACCCCGGCCGCCATCGCCTCCACGACCACCAGGCCGAACGCCTCCAGCCACGTCGAGGGAGCCACCACGGCGACCGATTGCGCGATGGCCTTTTGGCACTCCGCCGGATCCAGCAGGCCGACGTAACGCACGTCGTCCCGGCCCGCTGCCCAGGCGGTCACCTCTCGCTCCAGTGGACCCGTGCCGGCGATCGCGAGCGGTACGCCCACACCGCCGCTCGCCGCGATCTCGTCCCATGCGGTCATGAGCAGCCGTACGCCCTTGGCCTCCGCGAGCCGGCCGAGATAGAGCAGCTGCTCTCCCCCGCCCACTCGGCAAGTGCCCGGCTCCGGCACGAAGTTGTGCTTCACCGCCAGCCGCTCGGCCGGCATGCCGGCCCGCACCAGGACGTCGCGCTGCGCCGCGGAGATGCAGAGGAACCGCTCCACGCCGGACCACCACCGCCGCCGGTTGGCCGACAGGCTGACGGCGAGCGGCACGGTCGCCAGGCGGGAGTTGCGGTAGCAGCCGTGCCGGACGGCGGGAAGCGGCGTCGATCCGACGCACTCGGTGCACGGCCGGCCGTCCCGCTGCAGCGTGCCGGGCGGGCAGACCTGGGTGTAGTTGTGCAGCGTGGCGACGGCGGGCACCCCGGCGTCGGCGCAGGCGGCCAGCACCGCGGGCGACAGGAGCGGGAAGACGTTGTGGACGTGGACCACGTCCGGCCGCTCGGCGCGGAGCCGGTTGGCGAGCTCTGTGCGGACCGCCGGGTTCCACGGCACCCGCAGGGGCACCGCGACCTTGGCGAGGAGGGACATGGCGCCGATGTCGTCGCTGCGCCGCTCGAACACCTCGACCCGGTGGCCGGCCGCGCGCAGCAGCTCCACCTCCTGGTCGACGACCTTGTTCTCCCCGCTCGGCTGCGCCGAGCCGTAGCGGTTGTGCACCACGAGGATGTGCATGCTCACCTCACCTCCGATCTCTGGGCCCAGCGCGGGACATGCCGTCGAGGGACCTCGGGCAGCGCGAGGGGTGTGGCCTGGGCAGGTGTCGCCAACAGCGAGGCGGCCAGGGCCAGATGCAGCAGATACGGCGAGGCGTCGCCGAGACCGGCCTCGGTGTACGACGCGATCGCGCAGTAGCTGATCAGGAAGATCGCGCAGGCCCGCTGCAGCGAGGGTGGCCGCAGCAACGCGACGCCGCCCAGCACGATGATGATCGCCGCGACGAGGGTGACGCCGATCAGGCCCTGCTCGTTGTAGACGGCCAGCCAACTGTTGTCGATCGGCAGGCCGCCGAAGGACTTGTCGCCCAGGCCCACGCCGAACAGCTTCTCCCCGGTCGTCCGGGGCGCGGCCAGCAGGGCGTCCCATACCTTGGCCCGGCCGGTGAGGCTGGAGAAGTTCTCCTTGCTCTGTCCGCGCAGGAACCACGTCTGGAGCATGGAGGCGAATCCCACCGCGGCCACCGTGGCGATCGCCACCGCCCAGGTGAAGAAGCGGCGGGCCGCGGCGCTGGTGAGCAGGAGCGAGCCGATCGCCAGCACCAGCCCGAGCACCAGGCCGAGCGTGGCCGTCCGGGTATGGGTCAGCGCGAGCAGGACGAGTGACGGCACGATGACCAGCGCCGCGCTGGTCCTGTCGACCCGGCGGCCCAGTACGAGCAGCACGGTGAGCCCGATGATCACCGCGGCGTACTGTCCGATCTGCGGCGGGGTGAGTGGCCACAACGCGCCGACCAGGCGCCCGCCGTAGAGGTCGGGCAGGGCCGCGCCTGGTGAGACGAGCAGGCCGGCGGCCACCGACCCAAGCACCGCGAAGTACATCCGGATGTGGTGCCGTACGAACGTCAGACTGCTGTCCCACCAGCGGCTGAGCAACCACAGCGTGCTGACGAAGAGAGTCAGCCGGAAGCAGCGGAACAGGGCGCCGAACCCGGACTCCAGTTGCACGCTGGAGATCAGGCTCGTCACCAGCAGCAGGGTGAGCAGGAGCACGTACGCACTGGCTCGGATGCGCAGCCGGAGATTGACCGCGAGCGCCAGCGTGAACGCGGCGACCAGCGCACCCATGGTGACCAGCTGGATGAGGGAACGGGGCAGCGGGACGATGGTCTTCGCCCCGGCGGAGCCGAGCGTGTTGAGGACCAGCAGTCCCCAGACCACCCCGACGATCTTCGGCGTGCGCTCCGCCTCCATCTCAACCACCGACCTTCGCGGTGAGGTCGAGGGTGCTGCCCTTGTCCTGCTGGTACGGCGTGCCCTGCCACTGCGTGAAGTCGAGCACGCGGGCCGGGTCGTGGGCGACGAACTTCCACGGTCCGACGTAGACGTTGTCGTGCCAGCGGTTGTGCTGCTTGGTGGTGATCGCGTCGGCCACCGGCTCGCCGTGGTACGGCGACCAGTCCGGATAGGTGCCGTAGTTGGACAGCACCGCCATGCGGTCGCACTTCTCCGTGCACTTGAGGACGGACTTGTCGAGCACGAAGCGGTTGTCGTGGATGTCCACCCGCTGGGTCTTCCACCGGCAGTCGGAGTAGAGCGGCGCCTTGGCGATCGCGGGATTCCTGCAGCTGCCGGTCTTCTTCACCAGCAACGTGCAGTCACCGGAGGAGGTGTTGGCCGGGCTGTTGCAGAACCGGTCGGCGTTCTCCCACAGGGTGATCCCGGACCAGTTGTTCTCCAGCGCGTTCTTGTAGATCTCGATCTTGTCGGTGCGGGCCTTGATCCGTGGTTCGCCGCCCGACTCGGACAGGTAGATCGTCGCGAACGGGAAGCTGTCGCCGGCGTCGGCCGCCTTGCGGCCCTCGACCCAGTTGTTCCGCCGGATCGTGTTGTTCCGGATGATCGCGTTGTAGCTGATCTCGTAGATCAGCGCGGCACCGTCGTTGGCCTCGATGACGTTGTTCTCGATGAGGAAGTCGTTGTTGTTGGTGTCCGCCCACAACCCGGTGCCCCGGTTGTCGTGCACCCAGTTCCCACGGATGTCCGCGCCGTTGACGTCCCAGAACTTGATGCCGCCGGTGCAGCCGCAGCCCGGCTTGCGCCGCTCCCAGTCGCCGGTGTTGTTGCCGACGATCTCGTTGCCCTCGACCACCAGGCCGGTGAGACGGCCGTTGCCCTTGTACGCGTTCATGCCGTACTGGCCGTTGTTCTTCAGGCAGTTGGCGCGGACCTGCTGGCGGCCACCGGCCATCAGCCCGGCACCGTCGTTGTCCTGGATCGTCGAGTCCTCGATCACCCATCCGTCGGCCGAGTCGTGGTTGACCACCCCCTCGTCGGACGGCGCCGCGAAACGCTGCACGGTCAGGTAGCGGATGCTGACGCCACTGGCGCTGCCGCTGAACGCGTACTGGTTCTTCTTCCCGCCGTCGAGCACCGCGCCCGGCGCACCGATGTAGCGGTCCCCCTTCTTTGGGACGACCTGGGCGTAGCGGTCCGGGTCGAGCCGGTGCTTGCCCGGCCGGAGCCAGAACGTGGTGTTCGGCGGGTTGCTCTTGGTCTTCGCCGCCAGGTCACCGACCTTCGCCGGGTCGACCGTCACCGCACCCGCCGGTGCCTTGGTCGGCCCGGCCGCGGGGTTGGCGCACACCCGGGCCAGGGACGTGGACCGGGCCCCGGACGTGGTCGGCACTGCGGTCGGTTTCGCATCGCCTTCCGGCGTGCTGCTGTCACAGCCGGTCGCCGCCAACAGGGCCAGCGCCAGCGGTGCCACCGCCAACGCCCAGGGCCGCCTCTTGATCCCCACGCGCCCCCCTAGCCGCGGAACCTGAGCACGGTGGTGAAACCCGCCGTGCCGTCGGTGGAGCCGCTGCCGATCAGGGTGGTGGCGGGTTCCTTGCGCCCGAAGCCGGCGGAGTACCAGCCCAGCGGCGGCTCGCTCTCGCCGTGATGCGCCTGCCAGGACAGCTCCTCGGGCAGGTCGAGTACGGCGGAACGGTCCTCGCCGTCGCGGGTCCAGGTGAGCCGGGCCCGGCTTCCGACCAGGTCCGCGGTGATCGCCGGGCCGAGGTGGAAAGCCAGCCGCACGGTCCGGCGCGGGCCGCTCACCTCGTCGACCAGCTTCAACTCCTGGCTCTCGGCGATCAGTTCCACCCGGCGGCGATGCACGGAGCCCTGGTAACCGTCGTGCTCGGCAGACCAGCGGGCCACCTCGCCGGACGGGTCCGCGACCAGGACACGGCTCTCGGCATGCCGGGTCCACAGGAACGGGCCGCCGGAGACGGACTGGTCAGCGCCGTCCAACTGGAGGGTGTTGTGGCCGAGGGTCGACCGGAAGTACTGCCGCCACTCGGGCTGCCCGTGATAGCAGTACGTCCCCGGGTCGGCGAGTACGTCGACCCCGTCTTGCCGGACCTCCACGGACAGCGCGTCCGCGTGGGCGTGCGCGGCGATGGACAGGAAGCCGTGCGGACCACCGTCGCAGCGGCACCAGATCTCCTCCGGGCCGCGCAGGATCGTCATGCCGGCGTCGGCGAAGTGGGCCGGTCGGCTCGCCGGGCGGGTCCCGGACGGTTCGGTGGGCTTGACGAGCGCGGCCAGCAGCGGGGTGCGCACATCGGTGCCGGTCACCGTCGGCCACCAGTCGAGCCGGCCGAACACGGCCTCCCCGGTGGCCAGCAGCGAGCCCCAGCGATCGGTGCCCGCGCCGTCCACGATCAGACCGTGCCCGTCGTCCGCGTCCCCCTGACGCGGCGGCCGGAGCCGGTTGTCGACGACGGCCGCGAGCGCGTCGGTCATGCGCAGCAGTACCAGGCGGACGGTCGCGGGGACTTGAACGCCTGCGGCATCCGCCTCGGCCACGGCGGCCAGGCCGAGCTCCAGGACCAGTCCGTGGTACTCGGTGGCCAGCTCGCGGTTGAGGCCGGAGAGGTAGGTGTTGCCGCGCAGTTGCCGCTCCAGCGACCGCAGTGCGCCGGCCCGCCAGCGCGCCGAGTCGGGGAACCAGTCGAACGCGCAGGCCGCGGCCAACTGGCCGGCATCCTCGGCGATGACGTGATTGTTGGCCGAAGAGCCCCGGCTGGGGAAGGCGGCCAGCCAGCGCTGGTGGTGCCAGATCTGGTTCAGCGCCACCGGGTTGTCCTCGAACAGCCCGGCCGCGCCCGGCCAGCCTTCGAGCAGTCGGCGGATCCACACCCAGGACAGCAGCCGGATGCCCAGCTCGATGCCGCTGACCCAATGGACGCCGCGCAGCGGCGGGTTGGCCGACCACCACGACCGCAGATGCTCGGCCACGCGCTCGGCGTACCGCTCGTTCCCGCTGATCGCGTAGGCGGCGGCGAGCTGGGTGAGGTACTGGTGCCGGGACGGCTCCCAGATCTGCTTGATGTCCCCGACCGCGCCCTCGTCGCGGTACGGCACGTCGAAGGCGTAGACCTGCGGAGCCCGGCGGCCGGTCTTCGGGTCGTACGACCAGTCCGGGTCGACCAGGTCGTCACGGTCCACCCCGAAGAACTCGCCGTGCCCGTCCATCAGCCGGTCCGCCTCGGCGCCGAGACGTTTCGCGGCGTCCGGAGCGATGGCGGCGATCGTGCCCGCGGGCAGGACGGCGGTGAACCGGGCGCCAGTCACGCTCGGACAGTCGGGCTGCGCCGACCGCCAGCGGCGCCTGCGCACCGTGTCGCTCACCCGGCCGGCGATCTCCTGCGGTCCCATCCGGGACAGCCGCCGGAGGTACCAGCCCGCGCTCATGGTCATCGGGACCTCGCCAGGGTCACCGGCGCGCCACCGGCCAGGCCGGCCTGCACGGCGAGGGTGGCCGCCGTGGTGGCGACCAGCGACTCCAGCGGCACCGGCATCGGCCCGCCGGTCCGAACGGCCCTGATGAACGCGGCCAGTTCGGCGTTCTGGCCCTTGTCCCGGGCCTTGGGCAGCCGCGAACTGACCCACTTCTTACGGCCGTACACCGAGGCACGGACGAAGTCGTCGAGCCGCAGTGCGCTGCCGTCCGCGACCAGGTCCAGGGTCTCCTTGGGAAAGCCGGACGGGCCGGTGGTGACGTAACTGATGGTGGCGGTGGATCCGTCCGGGTAGCGCAGTACGACCTGGAGGTCCTCGTTACCGGAGGTGGCGGTCGCGTACACGGAGACCGGGTCCGCGTCGAGCAGCCAGCTCGCCGTGTCGATGAAGTGGCCGCCCTCACCGGCGAACCGGGAGCCCTCGGTGCCCTGTTGGAGGTACCAGCTGCCGTGCTGCAGTCGGCCCGCGTTGACCAGGTAGCGGAGGTTCGCCGGACCGGTCCGGGCGCCGAACCTGTTCTTGGCCTCCTGGAGCAGCGGCGCGAACCGGCGGTTGAAGCCCACCTGCAGCCGGTCGTTGCCGGACTCCTCCACCGCCGCGAGCACGCCAGCCAGCTCGTCCTCGGTGAGGGCCAATGGCTTCTCGACGAACACGGTCTTGCCGGCCAGCAGTGCCTGCCGGGTCAGTTCGGCGTGCGAGCTGTGCCGGGTGACGACGAACACCGCGTCGACGGACTTGTCGCCGAGCACGGCGTCGAGGTCGGTGGTCGCCTCTTCGAAGCCGAACTTCCGCTGGGCGTTGGCCGCGGACAGCGCCGTCGTGGTGACCACCGTCGACAACTTCACGCCTTCGCGCTGGGCCAGGTGCGGCAACAGCATCGACGTCGCGTAGTTCCCCGCGCCGATGAACGCCAGACGCACCGGCGAGTTGGTGGCCCGGGCCGGACTCGGCTTCACGGTCACCGCGGGCACGGCCACCGCCGGGGCCGCCGGCTCGGCCTTCTCGGCGTCCTGTTCGGGGTACCGGAACAGCACGGCCACGGCCTTGAGTTCGCCGTCCTTCAGGCGCTGGTACGTCTCGACGGCATCGTCGAAGGCGGCGACGTGGGAGATCAGGGGTTCCACGTCGACCCTGCCGCGGGCGACGAGGTCGAGGAAGCAGGCCAGGTTGCGGCGCTCGGTCCAGCGCACATAGCCGATCGGGTAGTCGCGCCCCTCCAGCTCGTACGACGGGTCGTAGCGCCCGGGCCCGTAGGAACGCGAGAACCGGACGTCGAGTTCCTTCTCGTAGTACGCGTTCCACGGCAGGTCCAGGCGGCACTTGCCGATGTCGACGACCCGGCCGCGGTCCCGGCAGAGGCGGGCGGCGAGCTCGACGGGCTGGTTGCTGCCGCCGCCGGCCGCCAGGTACACCTGGTCGACGCCATGGCCGTCGGTGAGTTCGGCGACGGCGGCTTCCACGGCCGCGGACCCGGGGTCGCCGCAGGCCGCGGCGCCCAGGCGCTCGGCGAGTTCGCAGCGCGCCGGGTCGGGGTCGGCGCCGACGACACGGACTCCGGCGGCGGTGAGGAGCTGCGCCACCAGCTGCCCGATCAGGCCGAGGCCGATGACGAGTGCCACCTCGCCGAGCTGCGGCTCGCCCTGGCGGACGCCCTGCATGGCGATCGACCCGACGGTGCCGAAGGCCGCGTGCCGCGGCGCGAGGCCGTCCGGCACCGGGGTGTAGAGGTTCTTCGGCACCCAGTTCAGCTCGGCGTGCAACGCGTGCTCGTTGCCGGCGCAGGCCACGAGGTCGCCGACCTTCACGTCGTCGATGCCGGCGCCGACCTGTTCGACCACCCCGCACAGCGAGTAGCCCAGCGGCGTGTAGGAGTCCAGCTTGCCCATCACCTTGCGGTACGTGGCGGGCACCCCGTTGGTGGCCACGCTCTGCATGACTTTGGCCACCTGGTCGGGCCGCGAGCGGGCCTTGCCCAGCATCGACATGCCGGCCTCGGACACCTTCATGAGCTCTGTGCCGGTGGAGATCAGCGAGTAGGCGCTGCGGACCAGCACACCGCCCGGCTTGCACCCAGGCACCGGAACGTCGAGCACCGCCAGCTCGCCGCTCTTGTAGTTCTGTACGACCTGTTTCACCGAAGTCCTCTTGTTTCTACGCCGTCACGGGGGAGTTCTGGCCGGACCCGGAGGTCGCGTCGCGATACCAGTACTCGAGGGTCAGCACATGCCACAGATGCTTGGAGAAGTCCTGCTGCCCGGCGGCGTCCTCGGCGACCATCCGCGCCAGCGCGTCGCGGCGCAGGAACCCGGAGCGGACGAGCTCGCCGTCGTTGACCACCTCGCGCACCAGCGGTGCCAGATCCCGGCTCATCCAGGCCCGCAGCGGGGCGCTGAACAGTCCCTTGGGCCGGTACACGATCTCCCGGGGCAGGATCGAGGTGGCCGCCTCCTTGAGGACGGCCTTGCCCTGCCGTCCGACGATCTTGCGGTCGCCGGGCACGGCGAACGCCGCCTTGACCACCTCGACGTCCACATACGGCACCCGCACCTCGGTCGACGCGGCCATGCTCGACCGGTCCGTGTAGGCGAGGTTCAGGCCTGGCAGGAACATCCGGGCGTCGCCCAGGCACATGCGGTTGACGAAGTCGTCGAGGTCGTTGTCCTGGTAGATGTCCGCGTGCTCGGTGAGTACGTCGTCGACCGTTCCGGCCAGGTCCGGGTCGACCAGGGCGAGCAGCTCGTCCTGGTCGTACATGGTGTAGCTGCGCCGGAACGCGGTCTCCTCCGGCAGATCGGCGAAGGAGAGGAACCGCTTCGCGAAGCGCACCGACCGGAACCCCCGGCGGGACGTGGCGACCGGCAGCCGTCCCACGGCCGCGGACACCCCGCGCCGCAGCGGCCGCGGGACGCGCTGGTAACGCAGCGCGAGCTGGTTGGCCAGGTGCTTGCGGTACCCGGCGAACAGCTCGTCGGCGCCCATCCCCGAGAGCATCACCTTGACCCCGGCCTCCCGGGCGGCCGAGCAGATCAGGAAGGTGTTGATCGCGGCGGGGTCGCCGATCGGCTCGTCCAGGTGGTACGTCATCTGCGGCAGCAGGTCGAGTACGTTCGGGGCGATCTCGATCTCGTGCAGGTCGACGCCGAACCGCTCGGCCACCTGGTGGGCATAGCGCAGGTCGTCCGGCATCGCCTCGAACTTGGCGTCCTCGGCGCGGAACCCGATCGTGTAGGCGGAGATCCCGGGGTGGTCGCGGGCCGCCAGCGCGGTCAGGTAGCTGGAGTCGAGCCCACCGGAGAGGAAGGTCGCCACGGGTACGTCGGAGAGCAGGTGCTGCCGGGTCGAGTCCTCGACGATGGCTGCCAGGTCCGGCAGTTCGCCACTCCGGGCGCGCTCCCGGCCCTCGGCGGCGACGTCCTTCAGGTTCCAGAACCGGCCGCGCTCCACCCGGCCGTCGGCCCGGCACCGCAGCCAGCTACCTGGCGGCAGCTTCTCCGCCTCGCGGAGCGCGCACCGCGAGTCCGGCACCCAGTAGTAGAGCAGCGAGGCCACCATGGCCGCGTGGTCCACCTCCAACTTGCCGCCGGTCGCGACGGCGAGCGCCTTGAGCTCGGAGGCGAACACCAGGCCCTCGCCGCGCCGGAGCAGGAACAGCGGCTTGATGCCCAACTGGTCCCGGACCAGCACCAGTTCGCCGGTGCGCTCGTCGAAGATCCCGAACGCGAACATGCCGCGCAGCCGGGGCAGACAGTCGGTACCCCAGCGCCGCCAGGCCTCAAGGAGCACCTCGGTGTCGGAGGTGCCGCGAAAGCGCACCCCGGCGGCCGCCAGCTCGGCACGCAGCTCGGGCGCGTTGTACAGCTCTCCGTTGTACGTCAGGACGAGGCCGTCCTTGGCCATCGGCTGGGCGCCGGTCTCGGACAGGTCGATGATGGACAGCCGGCGGTGCCCGAGGTGCACCTCGCCGTTACCGACGGGGTGGCTGTACCGGCCCGCCCCGTCCGGACCGCGGTGGGCGAGGGTCTCGGTGAGCCGGTCGGTAACGATCTTCCCGTCCGGCCATCGATAAGTGCCCGCGATGCCACACATGTGCTACCGCACCTCCTCGTTGTTGTCCGGGACCCGTGCCGCCCACATCGGCAGCCGCTCCGTCTGCCGCCGGCCCTCCCCCACTGCCTGAACGGCGTGGGAGGTACCCCCACCGTTCCGTCGGGCCAGCCGCTCGTTCTGGCCGCGCAGCGCGATGTGCAGCCCGTCCCACAGCGTGCCGTCGGTCCGGTCCCGCGGATCGGGGTCGATCAGCACCACACCGATCACCGGGATGCTCTGGTCCGCGAGCTGCCGGGCCACGGTGTGCAACCATGCCGCGCTGCCGTGCCCGGCACGCACGACGAGCACGGTCTGGGTGCCGAGGTACTGGAGGTCGGTCCACGCGGTGCCGGGTGCGACCGAGCCGACGCCGAGCAGGTGCCCCTGGTCCGGCACGGCCGTGGCTTGCTCGCCGCTGACGACGGTGGGATCTCCTGGCTTGGGGCGGCGGCCGGAGAGCTGCGGGCCAGGCAGACCGTCGATGATGGCCACGGGTCCCTCGGCCGACAGTGCCCTGGCGACGTTCAGCGCGAGCACGCTCGTACTGCGCGCACAGCCCAGTTCCAGCAGCGACACCGGTTCCCCGGAGCCGCGCACGGTACGGGCCAGAGTCCCGGTGAGCCGTTCGCGTGCCACCCGGGTCCGTCGGCGCTGCCACAGCCTGCCCGACCGGCGGGGCAGCTCCGCGATGACCGAGGCACCCAGGTTCGCCGCGATGTCCCGGCGCAGCACGGGGCGGTCCGCCACCACCACGCCGACCGCCGCCAGCGCGAGCCCGAGGACGAGCCCGAGGACGAGCCCGACCGCGGCGGCGGTGACCGCGGCCTTGGGCAGGGACTGTCGCACCGCGCGCGCCGCGTCCACGACCTGCGTGCCGGCGATGACGCTGGGCGTGCCGGTACGCGCATCCGCGGCGCGCTGGTCGAAATCGGCGATCCGCGAGTTGAGTTCGGCCCGGCGGGCGAAGAGCGACTCGATGCTCGCCGACGCTGTCGGGTCGCTGTTCGGCGACCGGTCGCCGATCTCCTTGTTGACCTGGGCGAGCTCGTCCCGCGTGCGGTCACGCTGGTCGAGCAGGGCCTTGGACTCGGCCTTCGCGGTTTCCTGCATCCGCGTCACGTGGTCCGTGACGAACGCGTCGGCCAGCGCCTTGGCCCGGGCCACCGCCTCCGCCTCGCTGTCGGCGGTCACATCGATCTGCAGCAGGTTGTTGGTCAGGCCGGTACCCCGGTAGTCCCGCATGAAGTCCTCGGGTTTTTCCGGGGACTTGAGGGACTTCAGGGCCATGTCGGCGACCCGTGTGGTCTGCAGCACCGCGACGTCGGTACGGATCAGCGTTCCGGTGTCGTTCGGCTGGTCCTCCGCGTGCGCGACCAGCACCTTGGTCATCGCGCTCGGCGGCGGCGGCATCAGCACCGCCACCGCCGCACCGGCCAGCAGGCCGAGGAGTGCCATGGCGCTCCACAGGCGGCGGCGCCTGCGCACCGCCACCACCAGCGCCTGCAGGTCGAGGAGCGGGGCGGCCGCCGGCGACTCCGAAGTCGTGCTCGTCGTCACGCTGAACCTCCCCTCACGTGGCCGGGCACCGCGAACGTCAGAGTGGCGTCGTCAGGAAGTTGGTCGGCGGACCGCGCGGGGCGGGCCTCGACCGTGCCGGCGACGACGACGCCGACGACCTCGTGCCTGCCGTCCGCGCATGCCTCGGCGATGCCGGTGAGCTCCTCCGCGGTCCAGCTGCTCGCGCTGAGCACCACCAGGGCGCCGGACTCGGTGTCGTGGTCCGGCACCATCGGCCGGTCCACCGACACCGCCACCACCCGTAGCAGCGGATCACCCTTGGCCTCGGCGGCGAGCTGTCCGGCGGCCCGGCGGGCGATCTCGTCGCCGTCCGGTACGACGACCAGCAGCCGCCGGGGAGCCGGCAGTTGCTCCCGGAGGCGGGCGCACACCCGCCGGTAGCGGAGCTGTCTGCCGGCCTCGTCGCCGGACTTCTGCGGGGCCGGTACGTCCCACCGCGTGTCGACGCCGAGGAGTCGGCTGATCCGGGCTCGTGGGCCCCCGCCTTCCGGCCGCTGCGCTCGCCGTTCACCGGGCACGTCGACGGTGCCGAGGAACGTCGAGCCCAGTGCCGCGGCGATCTCCGGTTCGGTGCGCAGTCGGCGGTTCATCCGTGCGGCGACGAGATGGCCGATGACCGCGAGCAGGAAGAACAGCAGCGCCCCGCCGACGATGAGCTGCGTCCTCGTCGGCGGCGCCTCACCGGTCGGCCGGGCGGCCGGGCCCATGACGACCATGCCTGCCTTGCTGGTCGCCGGGTTGGCCTCGGCCAGCTTCTTCATGGCGTCCTCCAGCGAGGTGCGCAGGTTCTCGAGCGCGGTGCGGGCCTGCACGCTCTCCACGGTCTGCCCCGGATCGGCCGCCTTGGCCAGGTCGCTGATGCGGCGGTTGGTCTCCGCCACCTGCTTCCGCAGCGCTTCGGTCTCCGTGGTCGCTCCGGCGTCGGTGCCGCCACCCGCGATCTGCGCGGTGAACTGCACGAATTGCTGGGCCACCCGGTCGGCGAGCCGCTGCGCGCGCTCCGGGGTGTCGGCCGTACCCGAGATCGTGATGATGTTCCCGTCCGCGGCCTTGGCGCTCACGTTCTTCTGCAGCTCGGTGTCGCTGACGCCGGACCAGTGGAGAGCGTCGGCCGCGCGGCCGATCACTGCCGAACTGGTGGCGATGTCCACCTGGGTGAGCAGCTCGCGCTCCTCCCACACCCCTGGCAGCAGTACCGGTGCCGACGCGGTGTATCGCGGCGGGAACACCAGCACCGAGGTGCCGAAGCCGACGAGTGCGCCCACCACGGCGAGGGCGGCGAGAAGCCGCCACCGCCGACGGAGTATCCGCCCGATCGTGACGAGGCGGATGGTGTCTTCGTTCAACTGCGCTGCCTCTTCCTTGTGCGCACCGGACCGCCCGCCGAGACCGCAGTGCGGTCACGGCACGCGGCGGCGTAGGCGGCGAGCAGCGATGCCTGCGAGTTACGCCAGGAAAGCTGCCCGCCAATTCGCTCCTGGCCGATCTTGCCCATCCGGGCCCGCTTCTCCGGATCGTCCAGCAACACCGTGATGAGCTTGGCGAACTGGGCCTCGTCGTTGGCGGGCGCGTAGACGGCGGCGTCACCGGCGGAGACGCGCGCCTCCTTCAGGTCGAACGAGACGATCGGCCGGCCCATCGCCATGTACTCCAGGACCTTGTTCATGGTCGACACGTCGTTCAGCGGATTGCGCGGGTCGGGGGAAAGGCACACGTCCGCGGTGGACAGGTAGCGCACCAGGTCGGCGTCCGGAATGCGCCCGGTGAACTGCACCTGCTCCGTGAGTCCGAGCTGCCGGGACAGCTCCACCATCGCGTCGAAGGCGTCGCCCGCGCCGACGAACACCGCATGCCAGTCGGTCCGCCCGAGCTCGTCGCGCAGCTTCGCGAGGGCCCGCAAGGCGTAGTCGACGCCGTCCTGAGGGCCCATGACGCCGAGGTAGCACAGCAGATGAGGTTTGCCGCGCTTCAACTCCGGCTCGGGCGGCACCGGTTGGAACCGGTCGATCTGGGGCGCACTGCGCACCACGAAAACGTCCTCCGGCCGCCGGCCGCCACGGCGCATCGCGACGTCCCGGTAGCTCTCGTTCGTGGCGAGCACGATGTCCGCGGCCCGGTAGGTCAGCCGTTCCAGCGCGCACACGGCGCGGTAGAGCCGGTCTTCACCGCGGCCGAACCGGGACAGGTACAGCTCGGGTACCAGGTCGTGCTGGTCGAAGACGAACCGCGCGCCGCGCCGCTTCAGCCACAGCGCCGGCAGGAACAGCAGGTCCGGCGGGTTGCAGGCGTGGACCACGTCGACCGGGCCGACCTTGCGGGCCAGCCGGGCCGTGTGCCACAACGCCGCTCCGTACTCCCGCAGGTAGCCGGCCGGTCCTCCGGTGGCCGCGCGCAACGGGTAGCGGTGGATCCGCACCCCGTCGATCACCGCCTCCGGCTCCGTGTCCCGCTTCTCCCCGCGGGGACAGATGACGTGCACCTCCCAGCCCGCGTCGCGCAGGGTCGTGCACTCCTGCCACACCCGCCGGTCGAACGGCACCGACAGGTTCTCCACCAGGATCAGCGCGCGTCGGCCCAACCCGTCACCGCTGATTGCATTACCAAGCAAGGCCCACGTACCCCGGTTCGGCCCGGCGCGCCTCGGCGTCGGGAAGGTGGATGAGGTCGACTATCACCGGACCGTCGCCATGGGGCAGCGCCGACAGGACGGCCGGATCCCTGGTCCCGACCAGGCACACCTCGGCGTGTTCGAGCACCTCGTCGACGGACTCCGCGAGCAGCTGCGCGAGGTGCGGCAGCCGGGTCTCGATGTACTCGCGGTTCGCGCCGATCAGCCGGGACAGGCTCACGTTGGCGTCGTAGATCTTCAGGTCGTAACCCTTGCCGTAGAGCCTCTCCGCCAACTCGACGAGCGGGCTCTCGCGGAGGTCGTCGGTGCCGGGTTTGAAGGACAGCCCGAACAGGCCCACCCGGCGCTTGCCGGTGCGCTCGACCAGTTCCACCGCGCGCTGCAGATGGTCGGAGTTGGAGGGCAGCACGTGGGAGAGGATGGGCACCGAGACGTCGGCCCGCTGCGCCGCGTGGACCAGGCTGCGCAGGTCCTTGGGCAGGCAGGAGCCGCCGAAGGCGAAGCCGGGCCGCAGATAGGCGGGGCTGATGTTCAGCTTTCGGTCGGCCAGGAACACGTCCATCACCTGGTGCGAGTCCACCCCGAGCGCCTGGCACACCGCGCCCAGCTCGTTCGCGAAGCCGATCTTCAGGCCGTGGAACGCGTTGTCCGCGTACTTGATCGCCTCGGCCGTCGGGACCGGCACCCGGAACACCTCGCCTGGCAAGCCCTCGTACAGTGCCGCCACCGCGTCGCCGCTTGCCGGGTCGAGCTCGCCGATGACGGTCTTGGGCGGGTCGAAGAAGTCCCGCACGCTCGTGCCCTCGCGCAGGAACTCCGGGTTGACCGCGACCCCGATGTCCGCCCCGGCCGTGCCGCCGACGTTCTTCTCCAGGATCGGTACCAGCAGGTTCAGGCAGGTGCCCGGGAGCATGGTGCTGCGGAACACGACGGTGTGCCGCCCACTGCGCCCACTTCGATCCGCCAGCGCGGCACCGATCTGCTCGGTGACCCGCTCCAAGTACGTGGTGCAGAGGCTGCCGTTGGGCTCCGACGGGGTGCCCACGCAGACCAGCGACACCTCGCTGTCCATGATCGCCTCGCGGACGTCGGTGGTGGCGCGCAGCGCTCCGGTCCGCACGACCTCGGCGGTGAGCTCGCCGATCCGCTCCTCGACCACCGGGGCCTTGCCGTCGTTGACCAGGTCGACCTTCACCTGGTTGACATCCACCCCGATGACCTCGTGCCCCATGCTGGCCAGGCACGCGGCCGACACGCAGCCCACGTAGCCGAGCCCGAACACGCTGATTCTCATGACCCGTCTCTCCCCCCAGGCAGGCCCTTGTGGCCTGCGGTCCGTGCTTCGGTCGGACGACCCCCGCGCATCAGTAGGCCCCCTGCCCGTGGAGCACCGCACGCAGCGTCTTCCACAAGATCACTGTGTCCAGGGCGAGCGACCAGTCCTCCACGTACCGCAGGTCGAGGCGGACCGCTTCCTCCCACGGCAGGTCGCTGCGTCCGCTGATCTGCCACAGGCCGGTGAGTCCGGGCTTGACCAGCAGCCGCCGCCGGATGTCCGGGCCGTACGCGGCGGACTCCTCCGGCAGCGGAGGCCGCGGACCGACGAGCGACATCGATCCGGTGAGTACGTTGAAAAGCTGCGGGAGTTCGTCGAGCGAGTACCGGCGCAGCACTGTTCCCACCCGGGTCACCCGCGGATCCCGGCGGAGCTTGAACAGCAGCCCCGCACCCTCGTTGCGGTCGGCCAGTTCGGCACGTGCCCGGTCGGCCCCGACGACCATGGTGCGGAACTTGAGGATGGTGAACTCGCAGCCGTCCTTGCCGACCCTGCGCTGGCGGTAGAACGCCCCGCCCCGGCTATCGATCACCACGAGCAGTCCGACGAAAACCATCAGCGGCGCGAACAGCATCAGCAGGATCGCTGCGCCCATCCGGTCGACGACTCCCTTTATCGCCCGGCGGCCCCCGGTGAAGGTCGGCATGCTGACCCGCAGCAGCGGGATCCCGAGCACCGCGTCGACGTGCAGCCGCGGGCCGGCCACCTCCATCAGCACGGGGGCCACGACCATCTCGGCGTCGCTGCCTTCGAGGTTCCAGGCCAGCCGCTGCAGCCGGTCCGGTGTCCAGTACGCGTCCGGCGTGACCGCGACGACCCGGTAGCCGTCGTGCTCGACGTACTTGGCGACGTCGGTCAGCCGGCCGACGACCGGCACTCCGTCCAGTTCGTCACCGTCGATCCCGTCCGTCGTGCACACTCCGTCCACGCGCCACCCGAGGTGCGGGAACTTACGGGTTCGGGTGATCAGGTCGCGCACGGTGTCCGGGCTCCCGGCGGCGAGCACCGGTCTCAGACACTGCCCTTCCTTCCGCTGTTTGTGCAGCGAGAGGCGGAGCAGATACCGCGCGGTCATGGTGACGAGCGCGATCGCGGGGATCGCGACGAATATCCAGAGCTTGATGTTGCGCGAGGTGAGGGCGATCCCGCCGAGCGCGAGTACGACGGTCGCCGTGAACAGTGAGCGTCCGAGCCGGCGGAATTCCTCGGCACCCTGGCCGAGCACCGCCGGAGCCCACGACCGGCTCACCGCAAGCGCTCCCAGCACCAGCAGCTCGGTGCCGAACGCGAGAATTCCCCACTTCTCATGCCAGTTGGCCGCGTCCCGGGCCCCGAAGAACTCGCCGATCGCCGCCACCACACAGGCGGTGACCACGGTGTCGCTGGTGATCACGGTACGGCGGTACCGCTGCTCCCAATCGCTCGCGGGCTGGCTGATCGCCTCATTCGCCAGACGCCGGCGCGCCGACGAAAAAGGGTCGACTACTCCCCCCTGCCGCACAGAACCCCCCCGGTTCCCAGTGGTACGACGTGTTCGCCCCACACGGTTCCTCCCCTGGGAGGCCCCCGCCTCCCGCACGCTTCCTCCCCTCGGGAGGCCCCCGCCCCCCGCGCCGCGCTGTTCCTCCCCAGAGGAAGCCCCTGGCCCGTGCATGACATCCCGGCTGCTACAGGGCTACTTGAACAACCCGCCCTGGCGGCACCAAGCTCGCATATCCTGCCGGACTCTCGAGGTGCGCGGGAACCCGTCGAAACCTCGGGTGCTCCCCGCACCCAAAGCCCCTCTCGGGCCACAAGAATTGATCACCCCCACGTCCGGCGCCGGAGACGCCGTTGCTGGCCGTCCGTAACGCCGGACCTATAGATCATCATTTGTCGCCTCGTGTCCCAGCATGCGAAGCAAGGTCAATCTAGACCATCCGACCCCTCCTGAAGAGAGGGGTGTGTGGAATTTGTGCTCAAGATTTGGAGGTTGATCCTCGGACGGGTGATCACCTGCGAGTGCCTTGACAACGAAGTCGTGCCTTGTGACCTGTGATGACGGAGTTCTCCGGGCTGCCGGCACCGGCAACCCCGAGGCGTCCCGGCACCGTCGACTGGGCTGCACTCAGGGCAAGTTCGGCGGAATCTTGTCGATGAGCACGGGGCGGTGGTTGCGGGTGTGAGCGATCGACGGCACGCGGGAACGGATCTTCACCGCTCCGCTCGCGCAGGCAGGCGCCGAGGACGACCTCGACCGGGTCGTCGCCGTCGACTCCACGATCGTGCGCGCTCACCGGCACGTCGCCGGAGCCCGCCCGAACGGGCCCCGGCCGGCGAGCCGCATGACCACGCCCTCGGACGCTCCCGCGGCGGACTGACCACGAAGATCCACTTGGTGGCCGACGGCCGTTGCCGCCCGCTCGCCTTCCCAACAGGCCGAAGACGCCCCCGCATACACAGGTCATGGCCCGTTTGCGGATGCCCAGGCAGATCGACCACCCCGCACGACGTCGGCTGCGGTCCTGGCCGACAAGACATCCCACCCGGTCAAGCGTCAAGCCGTTGCCGCAGCAAGTTCGGGGGACGGTTGCGGGAAGGCGCTGACTCCGTCGTAGCTGTGACCATTCCGGAGGCAGTGGAACTTCATTCCCCTACAGCGGCTGAAGTGGCTCCTCTGCGCGACGACATGGCGATCGCCGCCCTCTCGGCGACGGTCATGGTGAGCTCTGGCGCCAGGCGAGCGGGTAAGGGAGACGAACGCCCAGACATAGCCGACAGCAGCAGGCCAGCTCGCGCCCTGAAGGCCAATTCTTGCCGACCTCCACTTTCCATCAGGCATACTCCTCGCGAGCCATGCGAACTCGCCTCAGCAGGCGGGACATCCGTGCAGTGGTGCCGCAACCGGCCAATCGGATCGCCGCATGCAAACGCCGTGGCAGATCCGATGGCCGGCCGCGAGGTCTTCGGCCGCGAGGTCTAAATGCAGCGCAACCATCCTCCTCGCCGGACTCCACATCGCCGCCATCTTCATCTCGACAGCGACATGATCCGAAGAAAACGGCCTGGTACGGGAGCGCGACAAGACCGCACCGAACACCGCGCACCAGGCCGCCCCCGAACGCAGAAACCCCCCGCGGGAGGCCAACCCGTCGAAGGTTCCTCACCGCGCCCACCCGGGCAAACGGCCCGCCCTGGACCACATGGAAGCCAAGAGTCACTTTCGACAATCCGTGCCGTGGAGTGCCACGTCCCCCTTCGCACCGCACACCAAGATCCGGACCAGACGCGGACCAACTCGGTTTCACAGGGGGCGATGCTGCCCATTTCCGCAGTTCGGAAGCAAGGAAGGCCGTGGACCAAAAGCAGACCAAGAGCCTCCTGGTGTCGTACTCGCCACGCAAGCCGGGCTTCTTCCATGACTCGCCACCGAGATGCCTCATCTGAAGACGTGATCCATCCCTATTGGCCGCCGGCAGCTTTTGCAGGAGTTTCCGAGGCTTGGCTGACACTGATGGAAAGCGCAGGTCGCTGAAGACCCGCCAGATCCAGATCGGACCTGGGTGGCCTTACCGGTCGCGTTACACCAGAACGACCACCACCTCAGTGACCCCTGAGCCCTTCGGGGTTTCCGCTTCCCCCAATCGCGGCGTCCGGCAGTCGGCGCCGGCTCCTCCAGTCGGCATGACATCGAACAGCACGTCGTTGATCGGCGTGAACGTGGAGTAGTCGGTCCGCCTTCCCGGTTGCGGTGGCGCACCGCTCATCATCGACGCGAGCAGCGTGCCCAGCTCAGGGACGTCCGCACGCGCGGACCACGACCACCACACACCCCCGACTAGGCGATCAGCCAAATTACCGAACCGTAACCTACGTGGTGCTGCCACGAGTAACTTACTCGCAGGTAAGGTTCTGGCGAACCACTTCAGAGCGGCCTGAGCCGGCCCGTGGGACGGCTGTGCTCCCGTGCCGCATTCACCTGTGCACCTCTTCTGCCAGCCGCTTCACAGGAGGTTCGCCATGCCCCCACGCAAACGGCTCCTGGCCGCAGCAGTCACCGCTGCCGCCTGCCTCGGCGCCCAGGCCGTCTCGGACACCGCCGCCACGGCAGCGGACGAGATCGTGTCCCGGGGCGTCACCATCCCCACGTTCTACAACCCACCCGCCACCCTGCCCGCAGCCAACGGCTCCCTCATCCGCACCGAGCCCCTTCCGCTCGCCCTCAGCCTGCCCGGCCTCGACGGGCCGCTTCCCGGCCGCGCGACCCGCCTGATGTACAAGTCCACCGACTCAGGCGGTCAGCCGGTGGCCGTCACCGGTGCCTACATCGAACCGACTGCCGCCTGGAAGGGCGACGGACCGCGCCCCCTGGTCGCGGTGGCACCCGGCACCATGGGACAGGGCGACCAGTGCGCCGCGTCCATGGGCCTGGAGCACCCGCTGGCGCTCAACGGCCAAACGGTGTCCGTCGGTTACGAGGATCTGGCGATCTACCGCCTGCTCACCAAAGGCGCCGCGGTGGTCGTCACCGACTACGTCGGGCTCGGCGCGACCGACCGGCTGCACACCTACGTCAATCGCGTCGACGAGGGGCACGCGGTACTCGACGCCGTCCGCGCCGCCCGCTCGGTCGGCGGAGCCTCCGTCACCGACGCGTCCCCCGTGGGGCTGTTCGGCTACAGCCAGGGCGGTGGAGCGACCGCCGCCGCGGCCGAACTCCAGTCCTCCTACGCCCCCGACGTCACACTCGCCGGGACCTACGCGGGCGCGCCGCCCGCCG
Source organism: Streptomyces sp. NPDC111507 (assembly GCF_055638955.1). Taxonomy (NCBI): domain Bacteria; kingdom Bacillati; phylum Actinomycetota; class Actinomycetes; order Kitasatosporales; family Streptomycetaceae; genus Streptomyces; species Streptomyces sp. NPDC111507. Next base: position 324,832 of record NZ_JBVKBU010000008.1, read on the forward strand.
ATCTGACCTCGGTCACCAAAGCCATCGACGGCAGCGAGCTGGCCGGCGCGCTGGGCTGGTCGCTCAACGGCTTCCTCCAGTCCGACCCGTCCCTGAAGCCCATCGCCGAGGCGCATCTGAACGCCGCGGGCAAGGCCGCCCTCGCCGACCTGTCGACCATGTGTGTGGGGGACGCGCTCTTCGGCTACGGCTACGCGAAGAGCACCAAGTGGACGACCGACGGACAGTCCATCAGCGACATCATCGCCGCCACACCCGCGCTGCAGGCCTTCCTGGACAGCCAGCGCATCGGCACGCTCAAACCGTCCGGGCCCGTCCGCCTGGTGACGGGCACCAGCGACAACCTCGTCCCGCACGCCCAGGCACGCCAACTCGCCGTCGACTGGTGCCGCAAGGGAGCCGACGTCACGTACAAGCCCGTCATACTGCCCAATGTCGGCAGCGCGCTGCTCAACCACTTCGCCCCGCTGCTCACCGACCAGGGCGACGCCGTCAACTGGCTGACCGACCGGCTCGCGGGCAAGGCGACCACCTCCAACTGCTGGAGCATGCCCGTACAGCCCTGATCTGCCGAACAGCGGGCGGCACGCCATGCGGGCCGCCCGCTTCGCCTCGACGCCCCCCGCCCGCGTTCGGAGGCGGTCAGCCCAATCGGGCGGGCGGCGTAGGCCGGCATGGCGGGCAGACCGATCAGCGGAAGCGAAAGAGGACGTGGTCGTCCGCCGGCTCAGGCGGTTTCGGGCCGTCGGAACGCCTCCGCGTTGCGCGCGCACCAGTCCGCGAAGGTCCGCGGCCTGCGTCCGAGCAGCCGCTCCACGGTGTCCGTGCGGAACCCGACGGTGTCGGCACGCATGAGGGTGAAGCCCTCCGTGACGGCGTCGGCGAGTGCCCGGGGTGCCCCGTTGGGGAAGCGGAACCGAACGGCCTCGGCCGGTGTGACTGTTTCCCGGACCTCGATGTCGCGGCCGGTCGTCTCGGAGATGATCCGGACCTGCTCGGTAACGGTGAACATCTCGTCGCCGGTGAGGACGTACTCCTTGCCCTGGTGGCCGGCCTCGGTCAGGGCGAGGGCGGCGACCGCGGCGATGTCCGCGGGGTCGATCGGCGCGTAGCGGCCCGGGCCGACCGGGTCGAGGACGTAGTTTCCCTCGCGGATCGTGGGCAGCCAGTCGAGGGCGTTGGTCATGAAGCCGCCGGGCCGCAGGAACGTGGCAGGTATGCCGCTGGCGCGGATGATCTTCTCGCGTTCGTGGTGCCAGCGTCCCATGGCAGGTATCGGGTCGAGGACGACATGGAAAGAGGACAGATGCACGATGTGGTGCACCCCGGCGGCCTCGGCGGCGGCGATGGCTGCGGCGGTGTAGTCGGTACCGATGCCCTGCGTGAGCAGGAAGAGTGTGTCGACGCCGGCGAAGGCGGGAGTCAGTGTCGTGGGTTCCCCCAGGTCGCCGACGGCGCGCTCGGCACGCTCGGGCAGTCCGGCGGCGCGGGCGGGATCGCGGACGAGGAGACGTAACTTCGCGCCTTTCGCGTCGAGTTCGCGGGTGAGTTCCCGGCCGATGTTCCCGGTGGCTCCGGTGACCAGTATCATCGTGGCTCCCCAAAGTCGTTTGCCGTCTAGCGAATCCGAAGGAACGTTAGCCAGTAAATGATTAGCCGTCAATTGACTTGCTCACGGCTCGGACAGCCGCTCCCGCACACCACCGAAAGGCCGCGATGTCAGAGTTCCTGGACCTGCACGGCAGAACGTCGAAGTCGCTCCGGGCTCTGGCCGACGCGGCCATGCGACGCCATGGACTGCACGTCGGACAGAACTACCTGCTCGCCGCGCTGTGGGAGCGGGACGGCAGCACGCCCGGAGAAGTCGCCGCCGCCCTGAACGTCACGACGCCCACCGTCGTCAAGATGGCCGACCGGATGACCACGGCCGGGCTGCTCACCCGTCGCCGTGACAACAGGGACAACCGCCTCGTCCGGCTCTGGCTCACCGACGCGGGGCGTGCGCTGCAGAAACCGGTCGAGGCGGAACGGCAGTTGATCGAGGAGAAGGTCACCGCGGATCTCAGCGAGACCGAACTCGAATCCCTCTTGAACACCCTGGCGAAGGTTCACCGGGCGGCGGGCAGGCTACTGCAAGAGCCCATCGACAACGGCGACTCGGCCATCACCTGACACTGCCACGCCCTTGTCTGACCAGATCCGACAAGCACGCAGACGGCTTCCTGCCCATCGACGACTTCCTCGATCCCCCGAGGATGTCTTGGCCTGCGCGACCGGCCACTACCCCGACACCGTGAGAACCCACACAATCTCGCTCGCGTGTGCAGACCAGTGATGCGCAGACCGCTCAAGGGATGCGACTACTGCGCTCTCAGCGGTGTGGTCCCAGCTCGCCCGAACGCAGCCCGGCCTGGAAGCGGGAGTTGGCCTCCAGCTTGACCATCAGCTCGGCCACGCGCCGCCGGTAGGTGCGTAGCGAAAGACCGAGCTGTTTGGCCGCCGATTCGTCGGTGAGTCCCGAAGCGAGGGCTTCGAGGATCACGCGGCCGTCAGCATCGAGGTGGGGGATGTTCTTTCGCAGATAGGCGTCGGGATCGACGGCGGTGTCCCAGATCGCCTGGAACAACGAGTGGACGCCGTCGACCAGGATCTGCGACGTCGTCACGGTGTAGTCGCGGCCGGTGGGGGTCTCTGCGCCGACGAGGATCATCACCCGCCGGTCGATGATGATGGTCTCGCGCGGCAGCCGCGAGCCGCTGATCCGGACGAGAGCCCCCTGGTTCTGCACCAGCCGGAGATGCGCGCGGGCCTCCTCGTCGGCGAGCGCGACCGGGCTGAGCAGCTTGCGGGGGATGAAGTCCGGGGAGCGCGCGGCGCGGATCCGGGTGCGGATCGAAGCCCTGGCCTGTGGCTGCGAGGAGGTCTTGAGGTCTCGGGCGGCGCAGAGGAACTCGGTCTGCGGGGACTCGAAGAGATGGCCGGCACGCACGATCAACTTGTGTCCCCTCGGACGGAGAACACCTGCTCGTTCCGCATACTTCAAGTCTGGCGGCAGGCACCTTTGACGACCCGCCGCGAGCCCCTGAGAACGGCATCACGGTGCTTCGGCGCTCCGTGGAACTGGGCGTGAACCACATCGACACGGCTGGCTTCTACCGCAGGGATGCGGTGCGGGCCAACGAGCTGATCCGTAGGGCGCTGTCCCCGTACCGTGACGATCTGGTGATCGCGACGAAGGTTGGGCCGCTCCCCACACCAGACGGTGTGCCGAGTGGGCAGGTGACGCCTGATCAGCTGCCAAGCTCCGCGCGGAGGGGCTGATCCAGCACCTGGGCGTCAGTAACGTCGACGCCGTACAGTTCGCCGAGGCCCGGGAGATCGCGCCTGTCGCGGCGGTGCAGAACCGGTACACCGGTGACATGGGGCTGCTGACGGAATGTGAGGAATGGGGCATCGCGTGCGTGCCGTACTTCCCGCTCGGCGGTGGCGTCAGTCCGCTGGACGCTGGACAGCTCGGCAAGGTCACAGCTCGCCTGGGCGTGACCGCCATGCAGGTGCAGCTCGCCTCGCTGCCGGCGACCTCGTCGTCGGTGCTGTCGATTCCGGACACCGGTTCTCTCGATCACCTGGAGGAGAACCTCGCGGCGAACCATCCTCCGCCTCAGTGATGAGGACTTGTCCGACCTGCGAGGCTGACCGGCTCTGGAAGTCGGTTTGCCTGCCGTGCCCGTTGCCGCCCCACGCCCGACATCCCCGACCGCCACCGAGCGGCACCGGTCGAAGAAGGCAGCCTGGGGCTACAAGACCGAGCACCGGCCTCGGGAGCGCGCGCAGAGCCTGCTGTACGCGGCCCGCGGGCCGCCGAACGCGCGGATCGCCGAGCGGGTCGGCGTGCACGTGGACACCGTGCGAACGTGGCGGAGCCGCTTCGCCGAGCCGGGCATGCCCGGCCTGACTGACCGCAAGCACACCGGACGCCCGCCCTCCTTGACCCCGCCACAGGCCGCCCAGGTCGAGGCCCTAGCCTGTCAACTGCCCGCCGAGACCGGCACGCCGTTGTCCCGCTGGACTCCTCCCGAACTGTCCCGCGAGGCCGTCATGCGCGGCATCGTTGCCTTCTTGTCGGCCTCTACCGTGCGCCGCTGCCTCGCGCGGGACGCTCTCAAGCGCGAGCCGCAAACAGTGCCAGCTGATCGGAGATCCAGGGGTCGATCATCGTCAGCTGGCCTGCGATCCAGGGGTCGGGACGGGTGGCGCCGTGGTGGTGGTGGGCGGTGTGGGCCTTGGCATCCACGACTACGGCGGCGTGAGCCGGAGTGCGTGCGTCGAGGCGGTCGGGGGCCGCGACGGCGGAGCCGCCGGCGGCCAGGAGGGCGGCTCCCGCGAGGACAGCGGAGACACCCATGGTCGCCGTACGCCGAATGAGCTTGGTCATCATCATGCCTTCCTGTGCAGCGCGTCGTCGTGGGACGACGAGCTGTGGATCCTGCCGTGGTGACGGCGGGATGAAGGCTATGCACGAGACAAGTAGTTGAACAATAAACCACTACCGTGGGGAACGTCACCTCGACGACCCATTCCAGGACGGAGGGCGGCACCCACCGGGTCCGGATCGCACCCGCCCTTCACGCTGGCGACGCGGCCGTGGCGGACATCACGAGGCTCATGACGGGAGAACGTGCCACCCTCGATATCGTGCAACTTTCAACCACTCTGCCGCGACTGCTTCCCGCGAGGGTGTCACGCCTGGCAGGGCCCGTCCTACGCCGGTCCGCCCGGCGCCCCGGCCATGCGGTGCACGGGGCCAAGACGCTGATCGCGGCCCTGCTCGCGTGGGGTGCCGCGGCGCCGTGGGCTGCGGCGGGGCGCCCGTTCCTGGCAGTGGCCACGGCTCTGCTGATGGTCAACGCGTCCACCGTGCACCAGTCCGTGACGAAGGCGGTGCACAACGTAGCCGCACGGATCGCGGGCCTGGCCCTCGCGCTCGGGGCCACTCGGCTGCTGGGGCCGACCGCAGGCGCCGCGGCGGTCATCGCCCTCCTCGCGGCGCTGGCGGGCCCCCGCCGCACCGCCGATGACCGGCTGCAGATCGCCTCGACCGCGGTCATCGCGCTGGCCGCCACGGCGACCGATCCCCTGGGCGGTGTCGTGGCCCCCATCCTGCAGACCCTCACTGGAGCGGTTGTGGGCATTGCCGTGAACGCTCTGCTGCTGCCTCCGCTGTATCTCGACGAGTCCGACTCCGCCGTACGCGAACTCGCCGACGCCATGGGGTCACTGCTGCGCGACATGGGGGCCGGCCTGGAAGGCCGGCAGCTCGCCTCCAGGGCTCACGGCTGGCTTCACCGCGCACGCAGCCTGGACGAGCGCCTCGCCCAGGCGGAGGAGCAGGTGCGCCAGGCCCACGAAAGCCTGCATTGGAACACCCGCTGCGTCGCCCATGCCCGCCGCAGGGAAGTGCCCTCGAGCGAGGCATTCGGGGCACTGTGTGGCGTCTCCCTGCAGGTACGCGGCATCGCACGGACTCTTGCCGACAATGCCCACGACCACCACACCGATCACCACCTGGGCCACCAGTTCCTCGACCGCTATGCCGAGACGCTGCAGTTGGCGGGAGCGGCCGTCCAAGAGTTCGTCCAGCGGACCGGCCCGGCCGGTTCACCCGACGCGATACGCCGTAAACGTCTACGGCGAGCGATGGACGGGGCATCGGCCTGGCACAACACCATGACCAGCCTGATCGGTGGGGGCACCCTCACCAAGCCCGGTGCGTGGCACGTCTACGGCTCGCTCATGACCGACATGGAAAGGCTCCTCACGGACCTGGACCAGGCGGATGCGCGCTCAAAGAGCCTTCCGCGACAGGGTGTTCGGTGACACTCGGCCTCCGCAGGGCCTACGACCCGGGCGCGAGGATGCGCGACGTGCCGGTTGCGGGCCGCGGACGCGTTCCAGGGAGACAGTGACTCCTCAAGCCGACAATCGAGGTGGCTTCTCGCTGAGCGGGTTGAGCTTCACGACGGACCAGCCCGGCACGTAGAACATTCAGGGCTCCCACCGTGTCCGCGTGTGCGCTGTGGCCACACGAAACGCGGTGGAACTTCTCCTGTGTGGGCCGGTTCTCCCCGGCGGTGTACCCGCATTCGGGGCATACCGCCAGGAAGTGTTGCGGGGGAAACGGCGACCACTTCCCGTCCGGCGCTTTCAGCCTTGGCGTGCAGGATCGCCAGGAACACCCCCCATCCGGTTAGGAGCTGTCCAGCCGATCATGTGACTGTCGCCTGGTCGGATCGTTGTCCCGTGCATGGGGCGGGGTGGACGCGGTGATCTGTCGGACGCGGAGTGGGAACGGTTACGGCCGTTCCTGCCCGTCAGCAATGGTCGGTGCGGGCGGTGGCGCGACCACCGGCAGGTGATCGACGGGATTTTGCACCGGGTGCGGACCGGGGTGCACTGGCGCGATCTGCCGGAGCGGTTCGGGCCGTGGAAAACGGTCTACGAGCGCCATCGGCTCTGGTCTGCGGACGGCACCTGGGAACGGCTGCTGCAGCAGGTCCAGGCTGAGGCCGATGCGGTGGGCGCGATCGACTGGGATGTCTCGGTGGATTCCACCATCGTGCGCGCGCACCAGCACGCGGCCGGCGCCCGCACCGACCCGCCGCTGGCCCTCGCCGTCCCAAAGGGGGGCGAGCCGCTGGAACACCAGGACGAAACTCCGTGGCAAAGTCTCGTCGACCGGCTGGTGGAGGTGGTGCAGGAGGCGAGGGCCTGGGGCGTTCGCGCGGTGGCTTCACCAGCAAGATCCACCTGAGCGCGGACGGCCGCTGCCGTCCGTTGTCCTTGATCGTCACACCGGGGCAGCGGGCCGACTGCACCCAGTTCGTGCAGGTGCTGGAGAAGATCCGGGTTCCCCGGCCCTGTTCGGGCAGGCCACGCAAGAAGCCGGACAGCGTCGCAGCAGACAAGGGCTACAGCAATGGCCCTTGCCGTCAATACCTGCGGCGGCGCGGCATCCGGCACACGATCCCGGAGAAGGCCGACAGCCGGGCGGCCCGCCTGCGCAAAGGATCACGAGGCGGACGGCCACCTGGGTTCGATGAGGAGCGGTACAAGAAGCGCAACACCGTCGAACGAGCCGTGAACAGGCTGAAGAACTTCCGTGCGGTGGCTACGCGGTATGACAAGCGCGGCTACGTGTTCCTCGGCACTGTCTCAGTTGCAGCTGTCATCGTATGGCTCCGCTCATGACCGGCCACTCATGCTCAAGTCGAACGCGGAACCCTGGCCGACCGTGGCAAACAGGATGAGTGGCAGCTCCTTGTCGGCCTGCCCGATCGCCAGCGCGAGCCAACGGCCGCTGTCGGGGAGCGGCCACACCTGCATGCTCACGACCTGTTGGCTGAGGTAGTCGAACGGCTCGGGCACCGGCACTCCCTCGCAACCGGCACTCAGATACGGTCCGAGGTCCACGACGAACGCATTGCCCCACCGAGCCGTCAGGCGTGCTGCCAGGTCGTCGAGGCAGGCCTGCAGGTCAGCTTCGGCCTCAACCCAGGCCTGCCCGTCGTCGTCATCCCAGAAGTCCCGACTGACCTGCAGTTCGCGCACATGATGCTCTGGTCCACCGCCTCCGGAGGCATCGACATAGGTCACCTCCGGGAACGGCTGCACAACCAACGCGTCAATCGTCGAGAGGTACTCCTCGGTGATCATGGGCGCAGGTTATGGGACCGCGCAGACAACCACCACCGACCGTGCTCACCGACCAATGATCGGCCGGACAGCTCCTAGTCGCGGATGAGATCAACCTTGATTCGGACCAGTGACGGGTCCTCTCGTCGGCGTGCACCGCCGCCGTTCGTCCATGTGCCGTTACATCCCCCGTGTCCTGGTGGCGAACTACTGCCGCATCAACCAACGATTGCCTCTCGTCGACCTGTACGCGAGGCACCGCCACCAGGACTTGCCTGCGCTGTGCGAGCGGCTTCGCCCTCCCAGGACAGCCATACAAAGCACCAGCGTCTGTCGGCCGGCCTGCAAGAGTGCTCGGACGACCGTCTTGAGCATGTGGCTGAAGCCATCCTCGGCAGCGAGCCGCTTCCCGCTCGGGAACGCGATCAACTCCAGGGCGTGCTGTGGAGCGGATACCCCGGACCGTGGCCCGGCGCCACGGTCGGTACCGACGGTGCAGCGCTCAGTTGCTCGGCGGGGGTCTAGATCCGCACCGCCACCTCCGGCGCGCTACCGGGCCCCGGCACGGTCGCATCCCGTACGTCCACCGGGACGGGCGTCTCGGGGCGGCCGGTCATCGCGCCGTGCTCGGTGGCTGTCCTCCGTGTCGCCTCGACATCGTCGTACGAAAGGGTCGGAAGCATCTCCACGACGGGGACAAGCTCCGGATCAATGGCATGACGCGTCGTATTCTCCTTGCCGAAGCCGGTCGCGTCGTGGGAGGCAGGGGGCCGCAGAGCCTGCGCCGGATCTTCGCCGTGAACGGACCGGTGCCGGAACCCAGTCCCACCACGACGGGCCGACCGCGTTCGGGCACCGGCACGCAGACCGCCTGGGCCAGGTGCGGTGAGCTGGGGGCGATGGCCCCATGCGGGCCGGTGAGCGCGGCCACTGGCACAGGAACAGCGGGCGGTCGTTCGGCGCCCGCGAGGGCCTGCAGAAACCATCTCGCCGTGCTGAGGGGTGCGCGGTGCTGGTGGTCATCTCGGATGCCCTTGCCGGGGAGTACGGGAGGTCGATCGTGTCGGCGTCGATGGTGGGCTTGCTGCGTCGGCTCAGTCGATGGAGCGTCGGCCACTGCTGTTCGGTAGGCAAGGTCCGGATGGGTGCCGTCGGGCGCGGAGGGCGCGGTACCCGGGCCGAGAGGCGGCTTCCGCGCGGCTCCACGCCGACGCCCCGGATCCCGGACCTCAGGCGCGTGCCGGATCGACCCCGTAGATGGTCTTGGTCTCGCGGTAGACACCGAAGCCCTCTGCGCCCATCTCGCGGCCGATGCCCGATGCCTTGAAGCCACCACCCGGCGCGCCGAAGTCCGGTCCGTAGCTGTTCAGACCGAACGAGCCGGTACGGACCGCCCGGGCGACCTCGAAGCCACGTGCCGGGTCTTCGGTGAAGACCGCTCCGCCCAGGCCGTAGATCGAGTCGTTGGCGAGGCGGATCGCGTCGTCGTCGCCGTCGTGCGCGATCAGCACCAGGACCGGGCCGAAGATCTCCTCCTGTGCGATCTTCATGCTGTTGTCGACGCCGGTGAAGACGGTCGGCTCCACATACCAGCCGTTCTCCAGCCCTTCGGGCCGGCCGCCGCCGGTCGTGATGTGCGCGCCCTCGGCCAGGCCGGCCTCGATGTAGCCCTCGACGCGGTCACGCTGCCTTTCCGAGATCAGCGGGCCGATCCGAGTGTCCTCGGCCCACGGGTCACCGACCTTCAGCGACTTGACGGCGGCGGTGATGGCGGCGGCGAACTCGTCGTAGCGGGCGCGCGGCAGCAGGATGCGGGTGAGCGCCATGCAGGCCTGGCCGTTGTTGGGCACGATGCCACCGGCCAGGGCGTACTGGACCACGGTGTCCGGACTGGCGTCGTCGAGCACGATCGCGGCGGACTTGCCGCCCAGTTCCAGGCTGGCGCGCCTGATGTCGTTGCCGCAGATCGAGGCTATCCTGCGGCCGGCGGCCGTGCTGCCGGTGAACGACACCTTGTCGATGCCGGCATGGCGCACCAGGTACTCACTGACGTCGCGGTCGGCGGTGACGATGTTGAGCACACCGGCCGGGACGTCGGCCTCCTTCGCCGCCAGAGCCAGGAGGTAGAACTCCAGCGGGGTTTCCTCGGGTGCCTTGGCGACGATGGTGCAGCCGGCGGCCAGCGCCGGGGCGATCTTGGCCATCAGCAGGAACAGCGGACTGTTCCACGGCACGATCGCGGCGACGACACCCACCGGCTCATGACGCACCGTGAACGGGGTGCCGTTCAGACCGTTGCGTACTTCCTCCACGCCGTCCTTCTCGGCCATCTCGGCGTAGTAGTGGAGCAGACCGGCACCGGCCTGGCCGATCCACAGGTTGTTCGCGCGGGTGGTGCCGACCTCATCGGTCATCACGTCGGCGATCTTCTCGCCGGACGCCATCAGCCCCTCCGCCAGCCGGCGCAGGATCACGCCACGCTCGGCGGGCGTCATACGCGACCATGGGCCGTCGTCGAACGCGCGGCGCGCGGCGGCGACAGCTGTGTCGATGTCGGCCTCCACGCCCAGCGGCGCCCGGCCGACCTGCTTCCGGGTGGAGGGAGAAACCACCTCGACGGTCCGGTCACTGGCCGGATCCTGCCACTGGCCGTCGATGAAGAAGTGCTCGAACTTGTGCATGTCGGTTCCTTGTTACTTGCCTGCGGGGTTACTTGCCTGCGGGGTTACTTGCCTGCGGGCTGCAGGCAACGGTTGGTGAAGGGCTGCGCTCGCTGTTCGAGTTCAGCTGGTTGTTCCGTCGCTGAGCGTGTGGTGCCGCGGGTCAGATGTGGGCGGGGAGGGAGACGCCAGTGAGGTGTTCGGATTCGGACCACAGACGTGCCGCCACGTCACGGTCGAGTCCCTTCCGTGTCGGACGCGCCGGTCCCGCGGGGCCGACCATCGACCAGCGAGGGCCGTAGTAGCCGCCCTGCGCCGCATCCGGGCTGGTGGCCGCGTACAGCAGCGGCTGGGCGCCGCCTGCCGCGTCCTGATGGGGCACGACCTTCGATGCGATGCGGAACAGCAGGCTCGGACGGCCGCCGAGGTGGGGGCCGGAGGCGGCGATGTTCGTCGCTGCGGCACCCGGGTGCGCACCAGTGGACAGCAGCGACCATCCTCGCTCGGTGGCGAGCCGGGCCAGGTGCCGGCTCATCAGCAGGTCGGCGAGCTTGGACTGGGCGTAGGCGCCGGTCGGGCTGTACGCGCGCTCCCCTTGCATGTCGTCGAAGTTGATGCGACCCCTGGCTGCCATTCCGCTGCTCATCGTCGCCACCCGCGGCGCCGGTGCGGCCAGCAGGAGCGGCAGCAGCCGGACGGTCAGGGCGAACGGGCCGAGGTAATTGCTGCCCATCTGAAGCTCGAACCCGTCGACCGTTTCGTGACGGACCGGCGGGAACATCACTCCGGCGTTGTTCAGCAGCAGGTCCAGCGGTCTGCCCTCGGCGATCAGGCCGTCGGCGAAGTCACGGACCGAGGAGAGGTCGGCCAGGTCGATGCGCCGTACTTCCACCTGGGCCGAGGGGTGCGCGGCCAGCATCTCGGCGCGGGCCTGCTCGCCCTTGGCCGGCGTGCGTACCGCGATCACCACGCGAGCACCGGCTCCAGCCAGGCGCTTGGCGGCTTCCTTGCCGGTGCCGCTGTTCGCGCCGGTCACGACGGCGAGCTTTCCTCCCTGGTCAGGAACCTGGTACATGACGAACCCCTTAATTAAGTACTACCGGTATCTTGCCTTCATCACCATAACGGACCGCCGGTCACTTAGCAAAAGACCACCGGTATGTACGATGTGAAAGTGAACTTCCAACGCGCCCGTACCGACGAGCAACGAAGCCAGAGGCGGCGGCACATCCTGGACACCACGGCCGCGATGCTGACGGAGATGCCCGTCGCGAAGCTGAGCCTGAACGAGCTGAGCCGCCGCGTCGGCCTGGCCAAGGCCAATGTGCTGCGCTACTTCGAGTCGCGCGAGGCGATCCTGCTCCAGCTCCTGGACGTCGAACTCCAGGACTGGCTCGCCGAACTGGAGCGATGGCCCGAGCCCGTCCAAGGCACACCACGAGAGCGCGGGGACCGGCTCGCCCGGATTCTGGCCGAGTCCCTGGCCGAGCGGCCGGTGCTGTGCGATCTGATCAGCGCGCAGGCCGCGGTGCTGGAACGCAACGTGTCCGCCGAGGTCGCCCGCGAGCACAAATACGCCCTCCTGCGCAGCTACCAGTCCCTGGCCCAGCTGGCCCGGCGTCACCTGCCGGAGCTCGGCAAGGAGGACGCCTTCCGGCTGACGGGCTTCACCTCGCTCGCGGCAGGAGCGAGCTGGCCGTACCTCCAGCCGTCACAGGAGCTGGTGGCGGCGTACCCCGAGGACCCGGTCGTCGTCGCCATGCACGTCGATTTCGCAGATGTGGTCCGTCAGTCACTGGAGGTAGCCATCTCCGGGCTGCTCACCCGTCAGGAGGACGTGCCGCTGGGAGCCGGGCCCCTCGACACGATCCCACCCCACATCGAGCAGAAGTGAGCCCCGGCCGAGCCGCGCTGCCGCGACACGCGTCACCGTGACGTATGCGCAGAGGTCCGACCGAGTCATCGCGTTCACAGACGTCCGACCGAGCCATCACGCGCGCCTCGCGCCCGGAGGCCGAGGCCGTGGCCGTGGCCGCCAGCGGACGCCGTTCATCCGACGCCCTGCCGCAGTTGACCCGCGTCCGGGTGCCGCGGTCGCCCCTCGCCCTGTCGCCGCAGAGCCGCCGCGCGACCAGGAGCAGCTTGGCAGTGGTCCACAGCACCATGAGCGACATCGCCCTGACCACCAGGACGAGCCCTGTCAGGTCGGGACGGACGCCTGCTCCGCGCGGCCCTTCCGAGCGCATCGGGCAGTCTCATGGCGATCTGGTCGCTCTGCTTCGCGACCACGTACACCGGCTCACGCCGCTGCTGCCCTGACAGGGCGGCGAGTGCGGGCGCTCGAAACCGGAGCACCACGGAGCCGAATTCCCAGGCCTCCGCGGTACCGCGAGGGTCCCCTTCAGATGAGCCCGTCCGTCCAGATGAGCCCGCCCGTCTCCGTGGCCAATGGTGGGTCACCCGCCGTCGGCGGCGGGCGTGGCAGTCGTCGTCTTGACGAGGGACTGGCCAGGCTCCGCGATGGCCGGCCGGCGTCCGGGGATGAAGGTCGCGATGACGAGGACGACCGCGGCGGCACCGACGCCGAGCGCTGGGGCCACCCGCAGGCCGTTCTCGGACGGCGCGCGCATCCCGCCGAGCTGATGGTCATGTGGGCGAGGATCAGGCCGGCCGCAGTACTGGAGGAAGTGGTGCCGACGGAGCGCATCAGAGAGTGGAACCCGTTGGCTGACGCGGTCTCGGACACCAGTACGGCGCTCATGATGAGCGTGGCATGGCACCGAGGCAGAAGCCGACACCGGCGGAAATGACGCAGGAGGAGAGGATGAGCGACCACATCGCGGACCACTCGCTCGATGACAACGCCAAGGCCCACGTCCGCGCCCGCGCCTACGGCCGTGTCCTGCCCACCGCCCCTCGCTGACCAGCTACGTTGCCGACCGCCGCGCTCCGAGGATGAGAGCCACTAGTACTGCGGTACTAAGCGAACTCCCGCGGATTGTGTCCCGCAGGAGGCAGGAGACACGGAAACGCGCTCATAGCTTGAGATCAAGGGTCCGTCAGGCCCCCGCTCACGTAATGATCTCTATCTCCTGGTGGGAGTAATCCGTGGCCACCTTCCTCTATCGGCTCGGCCGGCTGACATTCCGGCGACGACGCCTTGTCCTGATGTTGTGGATCGCCGTCCTCGCCGCCATCGGCATAGGCGCCATGAGCTCCACCGGCACCACCTCGGAGGGCCTGAGCCTTCCCGGTACCCAGTCGCAGAAGGCGATCGACCTCCTGCAGAAGGAGTTCCCGCAGGCATCCGCCTCCGGCGCCACCGCGCAGGTGGTGTTCGAAGCACCCGGCGGGCAGAAGCTGACCTCCGGCGCCCACAAGACCGAGGTCCAGGCCTTGGTGGCGAAGCTGGCGAAGTCGCCGCAGGTGTCAAGCGTCTCCGACCCCTTCACCAACGGTCAGGTCAGCAAGTCCGGCACCATCGCCTACACCCAGGTCACGTACAAGGTCGCCCAGGCCGACGTCAGTGCCGCAGCACATGGGGTTCAGACCGACGTCGTCACCCAGGGCGAGAAGACCGGCCTGACGGTGAGCATGGGCGGCAACGCCGTCCAGGACAAGGCCTCCAGCAAGCTGGCAGAGTTGCTCGGCCTCGCGGTCGCCGCCGTCGTCCTGGTGATCACCTTCGGTTCGCTGATCGCGGCCGGACTGCCTCTGCTCACGGCGATCATGGGCGTGGGAGCGGCTGTCCTCTCGATCACCATCGCCACCCAGTTCTGGGACATGGCGTCCACGGCCTCCACGCTGGCGCTGATGCTGGGTCTGGCGGTGGCCATCGACTACGCCCTGTTCATCGTCTCCCGCTACCGCAACGAGATCCAGGACGGCCACGAACCGGAGGAGGCCGCAGGACGCGCCCTGGGCACGGCGGGCTCGGCGGTCGTCTTCGCGGGCCTGACCGTGATCGTCGCACTGAGCGGTCTGAGCGTCATCGGCATCGCGTCGCTCACCTCCATGGGCCTGGCTTCCGCCTTCGCCGTCGCCGTCGCCGTGGTGATCGCGCTGACCCTGCTGCCCGCCGTCCTCGGCTTCGCCGGTATGCGGATCATGAAGGGCAAGCTGCTGAGCCGCCGCATGAAGGCGCTGGAGCGCGGCGAGGGCGATGGAATGGGCGTGCGCTGGGCGCAGTTCGTGACGCGCAACCCGGTCAAGGTCCTCGCCGTCTCCGTGGTCGGCCTGGCCCTGCTGGCCCTGCCCGCCATGTCGCTGCGGCTGGCCTTGCCCGACGGCTCCATGAAGCCTCCGGGCAGCACCCAGCGCGTCTCCTACGACACCCTCAGCGAAGGCTTCGGACCGGGCTTCAACGGACCGCTGACGGTCGTCGTCGACGCCCGGGGCAGCGACGACCCCAAGGCCGCCGCCAAGCAAGCCACCACGATGCTGGGCAAGTTGGACGACATCGCCAGTGTCCGTGGAGCGGCCTTCAACGAGGCCGGCGACGTGGCCCTGATCGGCGCCATTCCCCAGAGTGCTCCCAGCAGCCAGGCGACCAAGGACCTGGTCACCGACATCCGCGACCAAAGTGCGGCCCTGCGCCAGGACACCGGCGCCGACCTGATGGTCACCGGATTCACCGCGGTCAACGTCGACGTCTCCACGAAGCTCGGCCAGGCCCTCCTCCCCTATCTGTCCATCGTCGTCGGCATGGCCCTGATCCTGCTGCTGCTCGTCTTCCGCTCGATCCTGGTCCCGCTGAAGGCAGCCCTCGGCTTCCTGCTCAGCGTGGTCGCCACCCTCGGCCTGCTGGTCGCGGTCTTCCAGTGGGGCTGGCTGAAGGACGTCTTCGGCATCGACCAGACAGGCCCCATCGTCAGCCTCCTTCCCATCCTGCTGATCGGCGTCGTCTTCGGACTCGCCATGGACTACGAGGTCTTCCTCGTCACCCGCATGCGCGAGGAGTACGTCCACGGAGCCGAACCCACCAAGGCCATCGTCCAGGGCTTCCGGCACAGCGCCCGCGTGGTCACCGCTGCCGCCGTCATCATGATCTCCGTGTTCTCCGGCTTCCTCCTCGACGACGCGGCACTGATCAAGTCCATCGGCCTCGGCCTCGCCTCCGCCGTGTTCTTCGACGCCTTCGTGGTCCGTATGACCATCGTCCCCGCCGTCATGGCACTGATGGGCCACCGAGCCTGGGCCCTGCCCAGGTGGCTCGACCGCGCCATGCCCAACGTGGACGTCGAGGGCGAGAAGCTGCGCCATGCCCTGGCTGCCGAGCAGGCGAGC
Source organism: Streptomyces sp. NPDC111507 (assembly GCF_055638955.1). Taxonomy (NCBI): domain Bacteria; kingdom Bacillati; phylum Actinomycetota; class Actinomycetes; order Kitasatosporales; family Streptomycetaceae; genus Streptomyces; species Streptomyces sp. NPDC111507. Next base: position 340,470 of record NZ_JBVKBU010000008.1, read on the forward strand.
ACCTCACCTGAACCCGCATTCGCGGGCGTGGCTGCCGGTGGCCAAGCAGGTTCGGAGAGTCACAGTGCCCCGCCCGTCTTCAGCGGCCTCAACGCCTCCGAGGCCGGCTCCGGCTCCGCTGACACGGACAGGGCCGCGGTCACGTCGCCGCTTCCCCGGCCTCACCACGGGAGGGTAGGGGGAGTGTCCGGACTCAGGCAGCGCCGCGCACGCAACGCCGACACCAACGACACGACGGGGTCGCCAACCGGGATGGTGAGCAAGTTGCGTAAGAAACTGCCCTGGAAGAACTGACGGAATCAGCCGCAGCAACAGCTGCCGCACGACCGCCGACAGAGCGGCCGACTCCCACCCGGCCGTCTCCCCAGCCCCGCCCGCCGCCCCGTTCCCCCGAGGCCGGCGGGCGGCCTCCGACACCGTGAAGGGCCACCCGTGACCGCACCGAGCGCCCCCGCTCCCGACCCTCGCCGCGACGAACGGTGGACCCTGGAAACCCTGGCCGTCGATCCCGAGCAGCGCGTGATCGTATCGGTCATCTCTCGGCTGGCCGCGCTGCGGAGGACCGACCAGGCCCATCCCCGGATCCGGCACTGGGGCGTCCCGGCGTTCTGCGCCGCACTCGGCCTCACGTCCTTCCTCAACCCTTCCAACGTCGGCGACATCGCGGGACAGGTGGCACTCCTCGTAGCCTTCGGCGTCCCGCTCCTGTGGCGGGAACGCCGACCCATGCTGGTCTTCGCCCTCACCACCGCCGCCTCCGTGGCGGCGCTCCCCCTGGGCGTACTCACCGGCGCCGAGTCCGCACGCATCGTGGCCCTCTTCAACGTCGGCCGCTACTGCACCCCGCGCCAAGTGGCTCTCGCCGTCGGCATCACCCTCATACAGTTGGTGGCCTGGTTCACCATCTTCGTGCACGGCGGGCAACTCGCACACGCCACCCGTCCGGAGCCGGTGACCTTGCTGGCGATGACCGCCGTGGTGGCGTTCGCCGCACTCGGCCTGCTCGCCCGGCTGGCGCACGCCTACATCGCTGCCCTGAAGAAACAACGCGACCAGCAGGCCCGCCTCGCCACCGCGCAGGAACGCGCCCGCGTCTCCCGCGAGATGCACGACATCCTGGGCCACACCCTCGCCGTCATCGTCGGACTCGCCGACGGCGCGGCCGCCCTCGCCGAGACCAAACCCGAACGCGGTGCTCAGACGCTGCGCATCATCAGCGCCAGCGGCCGCGACGCCCTTGCCGAACTGCGCCGCCTGCTCGCCGTCATCGGCGACGACGACCACGGGGGCAAGGACCGGCCCCAGCACACCCCGCTCGCCCCGCAGCCGGGCCTGACCGACCTGGACGCCCTGCTGGAACGCGTCCGCGCCGCCGGCCCCACCGTCACCTTCGAAGCCCACGGCAACGTCCCCGACCTGCCCTCGGGTCTCCAGCTCTCCGTCTACCGCATCGTCCAGGAGGCCCTGACCAACACCGTCAAATACGCCGCACCCGACACCTCGGTCCATGTGTCCCTCGCGGCCGGTCCCGAAGCCGTGCACGTCACCGTCGAGGACACCGGTCCCGCCCGTGCCCCGGACAGGAGCCGCCACCGGCGCGCGGGCGGCGGCCGGGGGCTGGTAGGCATGCGCGAACGCGCCGCCCTCTACCAGGGCAACGTCACCGCAGGACCCAACGCCCGCGGCGGCTGGACCGTCCGTGCCCTCCTCATCCCCAACCCGCCCACCGACCTTCCGGAGAAGCACCCCGCATGACCACTGTCCTCATCGTCGACGACCAGGCCCTGCAGCGCATGGGCTTCAGCATGCTCCTGGAGGCCCAGAGCGACATGACCGTCATCGGCGAGGCCACCAACGGCAGCGAAGCAGTCCGCACGGCTGCCGAACTCAGGCCCGACGTCGTGCTGATGGACGTACGCATGCCTGGCATGGACGGCATCGAAGCCACCCGCCGCATCGTCGAGGCCGGCGGCCGCTCCCGCATCCTGGTGCTGACCACCTTCGACCTCGACGAGTACGCCTACGACGCCCTGCGCGCCGGCGCCAGCGGCTTCCTCCTCAAGGACGCCCAGCCCGAAGAACTCGTCGCCGGTGTCCGCGCGGTCGCCGCCGGCGACGCCGTCATCTCCCCCGGCCTCACCCGCAAACTCATCGACACCTTCGGTGACCGCCTGCCCGGCCACTCCCCTCAACAGCAGCGCAGGCTCGCCGACCTGACCGAACGCGAACGCGAGGTCCTCACCGCCATCGCCAGCGGCTGGACCAACGCAGAGATCGCCGATCGCTTCCATGTCGCCGAATCCACCGTCAAGTCCCACATCAGCCGCATCCTCACCAAGATCGACGCCCGCGACCGCGTCCAGGCCGTGATCTTCGCCTACGACACCGGACTCGTGCGACCTGCCTGAACCGATCCACCCCGCTCACCGAAACCGCCTGACGGCCGCTCCGTCTCCCCCGCCCCGCGTTCACCCACACGTCCCCGAAGCCAACCCTCCTCGGCACACCCCAGTCGAGCATCCGCGATCAAGAACAGGACACAGCAATGGGACCGTTGGCACGAACCGGCACAGGCGTGGTCCTGGCGTGCGGCGTACTCGTCACCGCCGTCAGCATCGGACAGAACTCCCACAGTGATGACGACAAAAACCCTCCCAAAGGGCCGTACGTCTCCCTCGGCGACTCGTACACCTCAGGCCCCAAGATCCCTCCCCAGACCGGTGATCCGGTCGGCTGTGACCGCTCCGGTCGCAACTACCCGGCCCTCGTGGCGAAGGAGTTGCGCATCAAGGCGGCCGACTTCCGCGACGTCAGCTGCAGCGGCGCCACCATCGCCGACCTCACCTCCGCCCAGTCCACCGACAACGGCACCAACCCCGCACAGCTCTCCGCGCTGTCCGCCACCACGCGCCTGGTCACCCTCGGCGTCGGCGGCAACGACATCGGATTCAGCTCGATGATCACCAAGTGCGTCACCACGGGAGTCCTCTTCAAGATGGCCGACAAGATCGCCGACATCTCGGACAAGGCTCCCTGCAAAGAGAAGTACTCCTCCGGCGAAACCGACAAGGTGGCGCAGAAGATCGACACGGCGGGCGACCGGCTGGCCCGAACCCTGACCGCGATCAAGGAACGGGCGCCCGGGGCTCGGATCTTTGTCGTCGGCTACCCGGCGATCCTGCCTGCCAAGGACGTCGGCTGCGGAGACGAAATGCCACTCGCATCCGGCGACGTGACGTTCCTGCACCAGAAGGAACAACAACTGAACACCATGCTCCGCGACCGGGCGAATGCCGCCGGGGCACGGTACGTCGACACCTTCACCCCGTCCCTCGGCCACGACGCCTGCTCAACAGCGGCCACCCGCTGGATCGAGCCCCTCAGACCCAGCAGCCCGGCAGCGGTCGTCCACCCGAACGAACGCGGCGAACGGGGCATGGCCACCGCCGTCCTGCACGCACTCAAGAGCTGAACGCACCGCACCACCGCTCAAGACCCCGGGCGCGCGCGAGCGGAGCGCACCCGGTCCGCGCCGACGCCCGTGGGGACAGGCAGCCGGTGCGGGTGAAGGGCTCGGTCGCGGTCCGTGCGCCCACGATCAGCGGCCGGGTCTTTCGCCCGACCCCTCCACGCCTTCCCGTCCCGCTCCGAACGCCGACGACCGATCCTCCCGGGGCCGGTCAACGCGCCCACCCTGCGACCCGGCAGAGCGGCTGACACCCTGCTGCCCGGCCCGGGGCGCCACGCCCGGCCGTCGGCGAGACAGACATTTCTCCTCTCCCCGCCCGCTTGGAGAACCCCCGCATGACCACCGTACTCATCGTCAACGATCAGGCTCTGCAGCGTCTTGGCCTTCGCCTCCTCCTGGAAGCCGAACCCGGCCTCACGGTCGTCGGTGAGGCGACCGACGGCGCCGCGGCCGTCCGAGCCGCCCAGAACCTCCGCCCCGACATCGTCCTCATGGACATGGGCCCACCCGATGAGAACAGCCTTCAGGCGATACGCCGTATCGCCGGACCCGGCACCCTCCCCGAGGCGGTCGGCCCCGACCCTGGGAACCGGAACCATCCTCGGGTACTCGTCCTCATCGCCGACCACGCCGACGAGTACGCCTGCGCCGCCCTGCGCGTCGGCGTCGGCGGGATCCTCGCCAGGGATGCCCTCCCTGAGCAGTTGACGGCGGCCATCCACATCGTCGCTCTCGGAGGCTCCGTCCTTTCTCCCCAGCTGACGCGCAGACTCATCGACGCCGTCCGCGCGCGGACCCCGGCCGACTGCCCGGAACGCAGCCGTCAGCTCTCTCATCTCACCGTGCGGGAACGCGAAGTGCTGACCGCCCTGGCCTCCGGCTGGAGCAACACGGAGATCGCCGAACGACTGTCCATCGCCCAGACCACGGTGAAGACGCATGTGAGCAGCATCCTCGCCAAGATCGGTGTGCGTGCCCGCGCACAGGCCGTCGTCTTCGCGTACGAGACAGGCCTTGTCACACCGCCCTGACATGAGGGTCCCGACCATAGCCGTACGCCAGGCACGCTTCGGGTCACCGAACTGGTTCACGCGGGTTGCCGGTGCGGTCCACGACCCCAGCGGTGGCGCGCACCAACGCGCGGTCAGCGGTGGTCGGCATGGTGGATGAGCCGGTCGGGCTCGACCTCGCGGATGGTCAGGGCGTACTTCAGCGAGGACGGGACCATGCCGGCGTCCCTGCGGGCCTTCGGCCCGCGACGGGTGGAACCCTCGGCGCGGGCTGAGGCCCGCGAGATCGGCGTCGCGCATCAGTCGCTGGACCCGCTTGCGGCCCACGGACACGCCTCCGCGTTCGAGGACGGCGTGCACGCGCGGCGCGCCGTGGATCCCGCCGGACTGTCGAGGCCCGGCCCTGCCCCCTCACCGGGTCGCCCGCCTGTTGCTCACCGATCCCGGCCAGCTGATGCTGGTCTTTGGTGCGCCGGCCGGTTGAGGCTCTCTTGAACCGTTCTGGGGCGCATCAGCGTCCCTACCCGTCCGCGTTGAGCGCCGACTTCAGCAGTTCTCGGGGGGCGAGCAATCCTGCGGTCCCGCTCGGAACACCGGATCAGCGACTTCGCGCAGCTGTCGGCACCGAGCTGGAAATGACAACCGACAGGCCTGTCAGAGCTCTCAAAGACGTGGCGACGGCCGCCGACGACACGGCACTCATCCTCCGGCCGGTGCTCGCCGGCTGTCTGAGGTCGTGTCAGGGCGCCCTTGTCTCACGCGCGTGTCACTTCCTCAGATCCGGCGGCAGGCTGTTGCCGGGGGCTCAAGACGGGCTGCTGCTTGTCCTCGAGCTCGATTCCTCAGCGGAGACCGGGCTGTGTTGCCGCAGCCGGAGGAACGCGGAGGTACAAGGCGAGGCGGGGGCGACGGTGTAGGTGACGATCGTCAGTCCGGGGTCGGCAGGAATTTCGAGGGCGTCGTAGTCGAGGTCGAGGTCGCCGACGGTGTGGTGGTGGAAGCGTTGTTGGCCGCTGCGGTAGTACTCGACGTCGTGCGCATCCCAGCGCATGGCGAACTCGGCGCTGTGGGTGGCGAGTTCGTCGATGAGGTCCGCAAGGTCGGTGTTGCCGGGGGTGCGGGCGGCTTCGGTGCGCAGGCTGCCGACGGCGTCGTGGGCGATGCCGTCCCAGTCGCGGTAGAAGCGGCGGGCGCGGGGGTCGCCGAAGACGAAGCGGGCCAGGTTGGGTGGCTGCCCGGTGGTGTCCAGTGCGTCCGCGTACAGGGCGCGGGCGAGTTGGTTGGTGGCGAGGATGTCGAGATGGGCGTTGCGGACGAAGGCGGCGGCGCCGGTCATGGCGTCGAGGATCTGCTGAAGGCTGGCGCGCACATGCGAGGTGCCGCCGTCGCGGTCGGTGGTGCGGTGCGGGGCGTTGGCGGCGCGCACGAGGGCGGCCAGGTGGGCGCGTTCCACGTCGTCGAGCTGGAGGGCGGTGGCGAGGCTGTCGAGGATCTCCTCGGAGACACCACGGACATTGCCGCGCTCGAGGCGGGTGTAGTACTCGACGCTGATCGTGGCGAGCTGGGCGACCTCTGAGCGCCGCAGGCCGCTGACCTGGCGCCGTCCGCCGAAGTCGGGCAGACCGGCTTTCGTCGGGGTGAGGCGGGCGCGGCGGCTGGTGAGGAACTTGCTGATGTCCTCACGGACGGGATCGGCTGGCACGGCTTCAGCGTAGGACAGCCCCCGGGTCGGGGGGTCCCTGCCAGTACCCCTCCTGACAAGAACTCCCAGGTCAGATGGGGTTCATGATTCCGTGAACGTGTGACCGGGCCAGCAAGCCCGGCATCAGGCCCCTCGCACGGAAGGATCACCTACCGCCATGTCTCTCACTGCTTCACGGCACCGGTCGTCGGAAGCGGGCGCGCCCGAGACGGACCGGCGAGCCACAGCGACGCTGGCCGCCGCCGTCCTCGGCTTCTTCGTGATCACCCTGGACGCGACGATCGTGAACGTCGCTCTGCCCTCGATCCGTGACGCGCTGGGCGGCGGGATCACCGGCCTTCAGTGGGTGGTCGACGCCTACACGCTGATGTTCGCCGCGCTGTTGCTGTCCGCGGGCGCCCTCTCGGACCGGATCGGGGCGCGCCGCGCGTTCGCCGGCGGCCTGAGCCTGTTCATCGTCGCGTCGGTGGTGTGCGGACTGGCCCCGTCGCTGCCGGTGCTCATCGCCGCTCGGGTGGTGCAGGGCATCGGTGCCGCGGTGACCATGCCGACCTCGATGGCGCTGGTGCGCCAGGCGTTCCCCGACCCGGCCCGCCGAGCGCGCGCGGTGGGCGTGTGGGCGATGGGCGGCGCCGTGGCTGCCGCCGCGGGCCCGGTGTTCGGCGGTCTGCTGAGCCTGGTCTCCTGGCGGACGATCTTCTGGATCAATCTGCCGGCCGGCATCCTGACCCTGGTGCTGCTGTCCCGCACCCAGCACTCGCCGACCAGGCCCGCGCCGTTCGACTGGATCGGGCAGATCACCGCTGTCCTCGCGATGGGCGGGCTCACCTTCGGGGCGATCGAGGCCGGTGACGCCGGAATCACCGCGCCACAGGTACTGGTCTCGCTCGGCATCGCGATCGTCGCGCTGGCCGGGTTCGTGACCGCGCAGGCCAAGGTGACCCACCCGATGGTGCCGCTCGCCCTGTTTCGCTCCCGGACCGTGCTCGTCGCCACCGGTATCGGGTTCGCGTTCATGGTCGGCTTCTACGGCCTGCCGTTCCTGTTCTCCCTGTACTTCCAGCAGCAGCACGGCCTGTCCGCGCTGGGCGCCGGGATCGCGTTCTTGCCCATGATGCTGCTCAGCGCCGTCCTGACCCCGTTCTCCGCGCGGATCGCCGAGCGCACCGGGCCCCGGGTTCCGGTCATCGCCGGGCTGATCCTGATCGCGGCCGGTTCCCTCGCCCTCGCGCTGGTACCCGCCTCGGTGCCGGTCTGGGGAAGCGCGCTGCTGCTGATCCCCGTCGGCATGGCCGGCCCGCTGGTGATGCCCCCGACCACCGCCCTGCTCCTCGAGCATGTGCCCGCCGAGCAGACGGGCACTGCCAGCGGGGTGTTCAACACCAGCCGCCAGATCGGCGGCGCCCTGGCCGTGGCCGTCTTCGGCGCACTGATCTCCGCCCCGGCCGGTTTCCAGCACGGCCTGCGCATCAGCCTCGCGCTGGCCGCCGCCATCGCGCTCCTGGCGGCCCTGACTGCCCCGCGCATGGGCGCCCGCACCGGCGAGTGATCTCGCCGTCCGGCCGTGACCGGACGCCGGTCACACACACCAGGACACCCCCATTCCCCCTCAGCCGATACCGCGACCGCCCCGCCATGGCTGGGCAGGGCGGGCCGGCCCGACGAAAGGAGCAGACCGTGGCCATTAACGAACCCTCAGGCGCCGCCCGGATGTTCGGCGACTTCGCCCCGCAGCTCGTGCACTTCACTGACGACGTCCTGTTCGGCGAGGTGTGGCAGCGCCCCGGCCTCGCCGCCCGCGACCGCTCGCTGATCACGGTGGCGAGCCTGGTCACCAGCGGCAGTACCGAGCAGCTGCGCCACCACCTCGGCCGGGCCAAGGACAACGGGGTCAGCGAAGCCGAGCTGACAGAGGCCATCACGCACCTCGCCTTCTACACCGGCTGGCCTCACGCCATGTCCGCCATGGCCGTCGCCAAGGACCTCTTCAGGAGTTGACCCGCCCGGTCAGCTCGACCCGCCGAACCGCCGCGCACCCCGCGCGGCCCACCCGACAAGGAGCCATCTCATGGAGCTGTTGAAGCGGCCCGCCACCCGCAAGCTGCCGGAGGCGAACTTCACTGGCGACGCCTGGGCCGATGTCATCTACCGCGGTGAAGAACCGTCGCACGCGCGGGTGAACGCGGTGAACTTCGCGCCCGGCGCCCGTACCGCCTGGCATTCCCACGGCGTGGGCCAGACCCTCTACATCGTCTCCGGGATCGCCCTGATCCAGTCCCGCGGCGGAAACATCCTCGAAGCCCACCCGGGCCAGGTCATCTGGACCCCGCCGGACGAGGAGCACTGGCACGGCGCCGCCCCCGACCACTTCATGACCCACATCGCCCTGTGGGAAGGCGACGACGTCAGCTGGCTCGACCACGTCACCGACGCCGAATACGGCGGCCCCCGTACGCACGCCCTTTGAGCCACCCGCGAACACCAGCAAGGAGCATCGCCATGCGTGGAGCCATCCTCTACGGCCCCAAGGACGTGCGCGTCGAGGAACGCGACAGCCCGAAGATCCTCAAGCCCACCGACGCTGTGATCCGCACTTTCGCCACCTGCGTGTGCGGTTCCGACCTGTGGGACTACCGCGGTATCAACCCCGCCAAGGACCCCGCCCCCATGGGGCACGAGTACGTCGGCCTTGTCGAGGAAGTCGGCGACCAGGTGGCCACGGTGCGGCCGGGCCAGTTCGTCGTCGGCTCCTTCTTCGCCGGCGACGGCACCTGCCCCCACTGCCGAAACGGCTACCCGAGCAACTGCCTCCACCGCGAGTTCGTCGGCGGCTGCCAGGCCGAGTACATCCGCATCCCGTGGGCGGACGGCACCCTCGTGGCCACCCCCGAACTGCCCACCGACGCACAGGTGCCCGACCTGCTGGCCTGCTCCGACGTGATGGGCACCGGCTGGTGGGCCGCCATGGCCGCCGGCGTGCAGCGCGGCGACACGGTCGCAGTCGTCGGCGACGGAGCCGTCGGACTCTCAGCAGTCCTGGCCGCCCGCGAACTCGGCGCCGAACGCATCATCGCGATGTCCCGCCACGAAAGCCGCCAGAAACTGGCCCGTGAGTTCGGTGCCACCGACATCGTCGCCGAACGCGGCGAGGAGGGCGTGGCCCGCATCAAGGACATGACCGGCGGCATCGGCGCCGGGCGCGTCCTGGAATGCGTCGGCACCGCGCAGTCCACCCGGCAGGCCCTGAACTCCACCCGCCCCGGCGGCGGCGTCGGCATCGCCGGCGTCCCCCACGGTGTCCAGATCGACGGCGCGGCCCTGTTCTACTCCCACGTCGCCGTCCAGGGCGGCCCCGCCCCCGTGCGCCGATTCCTGCCCGACCTCATCGACCGTGTCATGACCGGCCGCATCAACCCCGGCCGTGTCTTCGACCTCGCCCTGCCTCTCGACCGGGCCGCCGAGGGCTACCAGGCCATGGACGAACGCCGCGCCATCAAGACGCTCCTGCGTCCCTGAACCGTCGTATGTCGGCGCTTCACGCGGCGGTGGATTCGACCCCCAGACGATTCAGCTCCGCCTCGGGCGGCCCGGACGGGACCCGGCCGGGCGGAGTTGAGCACCGTCCTTCAGCAGTGCGAGACGGATGGTGGCGAGCCTGGTTCCCGGCCCCGCTGCTTCCCTCCACCGTGATCGGCCGGACAGCCCCTGGCCGACCCCTAGCCGTTGAAGACGATCTCGGCCTGGTCACGGCGTTCGTGCAGGTCCCAGTACAGCGGCGCGATCTGCTCGGGGGTGGCCGAGGGAATGCCCTCGGGGCCGCCCTCGCCGATCCACGTGCTGATCGCCACGTGCGCGGCGAGGACACCGCTGCCGGCCAGTTCGTTGTGCAGGTTGAGCACCCAGTTGCGCAGGGCGCCGCCTACGGCGTTGACGTTGCCGAACATGGGGACCGGATGGATCGAGCCGCCGCCGGTGGTGAACAGCAGCGTCCCCGCTCCGGCCGCGCGCATCGCGGGCAGCACCGCGCGGGCGGCGGTGACCGCGCCGTAGAAGGTGTACTCGATCTGTGGCTGAAGGTTGTCGACCGTGACCTCGCTGGGCGGGGCCATGGTGAAGCCGGGCACCGGGGAGTGCGGCGCCGGGGAGTACTCCAGAACATCGATCGGGCCGAAGCGGGCACGGACGGCGTCCAGGGCGGTGGTCAGGGACGGGCGGTCCAGCACGTCCGCGGGGAACGCGGCGGCCGTGATTCCCTCCTGCCCGAGCTGCGCGACGAGGTCGTCGAGCTTCTGCGGGGTGCGGGCGAGCAGCGCGACGTCGAAGCCGCGGGTGCCGAAGGTGCGGGCGATGGCCAGGCCCATGCCGGGGCCGGCGCCGACGATGGCGAGAGTGGGCATGATCAGGTCTCTTCCGTGAGAGGTGCGAATGCGATTGGTCGGAAGGTGGCGGTGGGAATGGGGTGGTGCGGGCAGGTCAGCAGCAGGTGACCGCGAGCTTGCCGAGCGCCCCGACGCCGAACGCGGCGAAGGCCTCCGGGGCCTGCTCCAGGGCGTAGGTGGCGGTCACCGGGACGCGCAGCGCGCCGGAGGCGACCTCGGCTGCCAGGACGGCGAGGGTCTGCGTGTTCGCGTCGGCCATCACCGAGTACGCGGTGACGTCCAGCTCCTCGACGGCGTCGGGGCCGAAGCCGAGGGTCGAGGCGATGCGGCCGCCCGGCCGCAGCAGGCCCGCGAGCTGGGCGCCGTCGCCCGCCAGGTGCAGCACCGCGTCCACCCCGCCCGGGGCGAGCGTGCGGACCTGGGCCGCGAGGTCACCGGTGAAGTCGACCAGGTGGACCTCGGTATCCGTCAGCGCGGTGACGAAGTCGGCCTCCGCGCCGGGGCGAGCGGTGGCGATCACCTTCGCGCCCCGCGCGGCGGCGATCTGCACGGCCAGAGCGCCCACGCCACCGGTGGCACCGGACACCAGCAGCGTCTCGCCCCGCTGAGGAGCCACCGCGTCGACACTGTCCCGCGCCGCCGTCCCGGCCAGCCCCAGCGCGCCCGCGTCCCGCACGTCCACACCCTCCGGGATCGCCGCGACGCCGTAGCCGGCGGGCACGGTGACGTACTCGGCCAGCGAGCCGGTGCCCAGGAACGGCTTCATCACCACACCGAAGACCGCGTCACCGACCGCGAAGCCCTCCACGCCCTCACCGAGGGCCTCGACGGTGCCCGCGAAGTCCTTGCCCACCACCAGCGGGAAGCGGTGCTCCATCGCTCCTTGCAGGTAGCCGGCCGCGGTCGCCGCGTCGAAGCCGTTCACGGAGGAGACAGCCACCTTTACCAGGAGTTCGCCGGCCTCCGGGCGCGGCAGCTCCACCTCGCCCACAACCGGGGTGGCAGGAACGGAATCCAGGGTTACAGCACGCATGACCATCACCTTCACATAAGTGGAACGGGCTTCCCGCTTCCCGCCACAAGGTAACACCTCAAGTGGGCCGCCTGTTCCACTTCGCTAGGATGGGGGTATGACCGCATCCGCAGCCCCCGACGAAACCCCAGGCAGGCAACCCGAACCGGGACTGCGCGCCGACGCCGAACGCAACCGCGACCTCATCCTCGCCGCCGCCCGCCGCCTCTACGCCACCGAAGGGCTCGGCGCCTCGATGGCCTCCGTCGCCCGCGAGGCCGGCGTCGGCAAGGCCACTCTCTCCCGCCGCTTCGCCACCCGCGAAGACCTCATCAACGCGGTCTTCGCCGACCGCATGGACGCCTACGCCATCGCCGTCACCGAAGCCCTCACCGACACCGACCCCTGGCACGGCTTCACCCGCTACATCCAGGCCGTCTGCGCCATGCAGGCCGCCGACCGCGGCTTCGCCGACGTCCTGACCATGACCTTCCCCGCTGCCAAAACCCTCGAGGCCCGCCGCACCGAGGCGTACAACGGCTTCCTCGAACTCATCGACCGCGCCAAGGCCACCGGCCACCTGCGCGACGACTTCGTCTCAGAGGATCTCGTCATCCTGCTCATGGCCAACGCCGGCGTCGTCGCCGCCACCGCAGACGCCGCCCCCGACACCTGGCGCCGCCTCGTCGGCCACATGCTCCGCTCCTACGCCACCCCCGGCACCGCCATCCCCCCACTGGCCGACGCGCCCGCACCCACCGCCCTTTACCGAGCCATGATCCGACTCGGCCGGCCCCACGACACCCGGCCCGCACGCTGACAGCAGGCGCGAGCGCCCGCCACCACTCAGAGCGCCGGGGCGCTGATGCGGTTTCACACCGCGCCTCCAGGCCGAACCCCCATCTCCAACAGACGCTCCCTTCCGGTCCGGGCCGAAGCGGGCCGCGTAAGGACGAAGCGGGGGAAGGCCCTCCGTGGCCTTCCCCCGCTTCGGTCCCCCGTTCAGTCTTCGCCGGGCCGCATGATCGTCATCATGTGATCAGCAGGCCCGCGTGAGACACCCTGACGCCCAGATGGACCGCCGTCTCGCACAACAGGCCCCCGATGACGCATTGCGGGGGTGCCCGTGAGAAACACCCCGGCGGCCGGCACCAGAATGACGAAGGGCAGCTTGCGGAACATCGCGCCGACGCCCTCCTCCGCCCCTTGCAGCTGGACGTCGCCCCCGAGGCCCTACGGCGCCTTCGGCGCGGGCCAGCACGGAAAAATCGCGCCCTCTGCGTCGCAGCGAACGGGCGCTGGGAGAAAGTCCGGCCATCGAGTGATGAGTGGGTGGTTCGGCAGACCTCGCGACCAGCTCGGACACGTACCGATCGGCGAGTCACTGTTCGGTACGTTGCCGAGTGGGATGTGCCGACTCCCGCCCGAGCCGCTTCGGCCGAGAGCCGGACGGTCACACGTCAGTCCTCGAGCCGCGCGTGGTCGAACCAGTCGAAATGGACGGTTCCGGCCGCGGCGTACACACCGATGACCCGGCCGGTGAAGCCGCCGGCGACCTCGGTGGACAGGTACCGGCCGTCGAGCGAGGCAAGCTCGACGAACGTGCCCTCCACATCCTCGACGCCGAGCGAGATGGTGTCCGGCCCCTGGCGCGCGTCGGTGACCTCCTGGGTGGCGGCCACCTCGATCCTGAGCGTCACCGGGCCGCCCGCCGTCGGACGGGACGCCACGATCGATCGCAGAGGGCCGATGCGGGCAAGGACCTGCACCTGGCCCGGCATCGCCTCGACCTCGTAGTGGTGCTGCTCGTCGAGACGGACGGTCAGGCCCCCGCGTCCTTGGGCCGGGTCGACCAGGACGCGCGTACGGCAGGAAAGATGCTGCTGACGGCGGCCGACGAACGTTACCTCGGGATCGTCCAGCGATGCGCCGCGGGCGCGCAGGCTCAGCCAGCCGGCCCGTTCCTTCGTGGTGCAGTTCTCCGTCGGCCGGGAGCGCAACGAGATCCAGCCGTGGGCGAGTTCGCTGAGGTCGAAGTCGTCGCGGAGCGGTACGACGGCAGGCTCGTGAAGCGGCCACGGGGGCGAGGACATGGCGAGTGACACCTCGCCGACGACCGGCCAGTCGTCGACCCAGGTCACCGGAGCCAGGAACGTCTCGCGGCCCAGTACATGCCAGCCGGGTGTGCCACCGCGCGGTCGGACTCCGAGGAACACCATCCACCATGAGCCGTCCGGCCCCTGTACCAGGTCCCCGTGGCCGGTGTTCTGGATGGGATGCTCGGTGCCGCGGTGCGTCAGGATCGGGTTGGCCGGGCAGGGTTCGAACGGCCCGTTGGGGGTGCGGCCGCGGGCGATCGAGACGCCGTGGCAGCGCTCGGTGCCGCCCTCGGCGATGAGCAGGTACCAGTAGTCGCCGACGCGGTGGAGATGCGGCGCCTCCGGAGCTTTGGCGCCAGGTGTGCCGGACCAGAGGCGCCGCGGCTCACCGAAGGTCTCCCCCGTGTGCGGATCGATGCGGACCTGGCTGACCCCCGCGACGGTGCACCAGCAACTGCCGGCATCGTCCCAGGCGAGGTCCGGGTCGATGCCGTGGACCCCGGGCAGCCGGATCGGATCGGACCAGGGGCCGGCCGGGTCGGTGGCCGTGAACAGTACATTGCCGTCGCCACTGACGTTCGTGACGATCAGCCAGAAGCGGCCGTCGTGGTAGCGCAGGGTGGGCGCGTAGAGCCCGCCGGAAGAGGTGGTGTCGGGCGGCAGGCGCAGTTGACTCGGCCGGTCGAGGGCGTTGCCGATCTGGGTCCAGTGCACCAGGTCTCGGCTGTGGAAGACGGGTATGCCGGGGAAGTACTCGAAGCTGGAGCATGCGAGGTAGTAGTCCTCGCCCGCCCGGCAGATGCTCGGGTCGGGGTGGAATCCCGGGATCACGGGGTTGCTGATCGTGTTGCCCCTCTCGGGCGCGCTCGACACATCGAGTCCTTTCATCGGTTGACCGCTGTATGCCGAAGCCTGTCACGGGGTCTCACGCAGGCGTCGGTCAACTCTCGGCGGAATCTGTGCAGTTGTACGACCACGATCGAGTAGGGAAAAGGGGTGTCCCCCGGCCCGGACGAGTTCCGCGCCGCCCGGTCGGCGTCACGCCACGGGACGCAGCGCCGACCGGGCTGGGGAAGGCTCCGCCAGACGCACCGAGCGAGGCGGAGGCTCAGCGTACGGTGAAGGTGTAACTGCCCGCGGAGACTCGATAGACGGCTGTGGAGGCGGTCCGGTCCTCAGCCGACGGCCGTTGGGAGCCGTTGGCGGTGACGCGGTCATGCGTATGTGCGGGCACTCGGACAACTGCCGTGCTGCCAACGGGGACGGTGATCTGCAGGGTGAGCCTGCCCCGGCTGTCCTTCCGCCAGGCGCTGGCCACCAGCCCTTGAGGAGTTCGGTAGACGCCGGAGGCGTGGGTGAGGTCCCCGACGACGGCGGGGGCTATCTCCAACTGGCGGTAGCCGACCGATCCAGGCGCCTGATTGATGCCGGCGGGCCCGTTGATGAGCCAGGCATCGACCTGGCCGAGGAAGTGGTGGTTCTGCGAGCCGGAGCCGTCGAGGGCCTCGGAGAGGGTGGTGTGGCCGCTGGCGACGAGGTAACCGTAACCGGGCGAGGTGGGGTTCACGACCATGTCGAAGATGACGTCGTCGCGTCCGCCCGCGTGCAGGGCCCGGAAGAGCGGCCCGAGACCGACCGAACCGCTGGTGATGTGGTCACCGGCCGCGCGGACGGAGGCGACCAGCCGGTCGAGCACCTGCTGCCGGTCGGATGCGGGGACCAGGCCGGCGTCCAGGGCCATCGCGTTGGAGGTCTCGCTGTCGCTGCCGTAGAAGACACCCTTGGCATCCTCGTGGCGGAACCTCGTGGTGAAGTCGGCAGCCAGGGTCGCGGCGAGTTCGCTGTACCTGTCCTGGTCCGCCTTCTTGCCCAGTACTCCCGCGATCTGAGCCATGTCGTGGGCGGCGGTGTAGTGGCCTGCGAGGATCGCGAGTTGCATGGGTGTGGAGTTGTCGGTGGCGGACCAGTCGCCGAGGCCCGGGATGTCACCATTGTTCGCGGCCTTGTTGGCCGCCTCGTAGTCGAGCCACTTGACCATGTTGTCGTAGTACAGCGCCATGGTCCGGGTGTCGCCATAGGTCTTGTAGAGCTGCCAGGGGATGCGGATGACGGCTCCGCCCCAGTTGACCTCGTCGAGGAACTCGATGGTCCCCTGCGGACGTGGGATCTTGACGGGGGCGACCCGGTGGAACTCTGGTGCGATGTTCGCGATCAGCCCCGGTGAGTCATCGCCGGGTTGCCGCTGCGCGGTGGCCATGTTGCGCACCAACTGCGGCTCGTAGGAGGACAGGTCGTAGTCGGTGAGCAGGGCGTCGATGTTGTGGAGGTTGTCACCGGTGTAGGGGCCCTTCTCACGGTCCGGGCAGTCGGTGAGCACCGACATCATGTTGCTCTGCGTCGCCCGCAGGGTGATGGCGTGGATCTCGTTGATGATCTGGCTCGACGAGGTGAAGTCGCTGGCGCGGGGGTTGGAGGCGTGGACCACCTGCATGGTGACGGTGTCGGCCTTCGGGGCTGCGGGCAGGCCGTCGACCTTCAGGTAGCGGAATCCGCTGTAGGTGAAGCGCGGGTGCCAGGTCTCCGTGCCGTGGCCGGAGAGGGTGTAGCGGTAGGCGATCTGATTCGTCGCCGTCGCCCCGGTGGAGGAGATGTCCAGTGTCCCGTCGGCGTTGAGCTTCTCCGCCGGAATCATGGAGATCGTGGTCCCGGCGGGACCGGACACTCTCGCGTTCGGCCACCCGGAACGGTTGGCACCGAAGTCGAGGATGTACGCCCCCTTGCCGTCCGGTGTGATGGACACCGGCTTGAGCGTCTGGGCGACCGTGACCGGGGGCCGCGGGTCGGCCCGCAATGGCGTGGTGTCCCGTGGGGTCGTGGTGGCGGTGAGCTCGACCAGAGACGCGTTCCGCCAGTCCGGCCCGTCCAGCTCGGCCGCGGCGGTGGGAGCGGTCGCGGACCGGCGTGCGTCGTACTCCTCGCCGCTCCACCAGGACGAATAGGTGGTCGGCCCGAGGGCCGTGTGCCAGGAGGTGTCCGTCTTGATGGTCTCGCGGTGCCCGTCGGTGTAGGTGATCTCCAGCTGGGCGATCGCCTTCGGCTCACCGTAGACGGTGTACGTCTCCAGGCTGCCGCCGAAGAAGTAGTGACCGGGCGTCTTGACGCGCTGGTAGGCGCCGCTGCCCGTCTCGATCCCCAACGTGTTGGTGCCTTGCCGCAGTTGGCGGGTGAGGTCGTAGGTGCGGTAGTCGACCTCGGCCGAGTACGTTGTCTGTCCGGGCTCCAGCACGTTCGCGCTGACAGGCTTCCCGTTGAGCGTGGTGGCGTACATGCCCAGACCGGTCATGTACAGCCGGGCCTTCGCCACCTTGCGGTGCAGGCTGAACGACTTGCCGAAGACAGGCAACGGCGACACGGCGCCGTCGGGTCGCGTGTAGTCGTAGGAGGAGTTCTCGATCCAGCGGGCAGACCAGTCCGAAGCGTTCAGCAGGCCCATCTCGAAGGTGGCCGGAGAGCTCCACTCCGAGGCGCGACCGACGTCGTCCCACACACGGACCTGCCAGGCGACCGTCTCCCGTGCCGTGAGCGCGCCGGCGAAGGGGATGTTGGCGGATGACCCGGACGCGACCTTGCCCGTCCGCCAGATGTCTGCCTCGCCTCGCCGTAGCGCGTCCGCCGAGTGGGCTGCCCTGATCTCATAGGCGACCTGCCGCCCCACGGAACGACTCGAGCCGTCCAGCCGCCAGGAGAGCAGGGGCGCACGGTCGTCGACGCCGACCGGGTCGACCTTGTTGTCCGTCTTCAGGTCCACGGCGCGTGACAGAGCGGTTCTGGACGGCTGTGGCGCGGCCCGTGCCACACCGGGGAGGGCGAGTACCAGCAGGGCCGCGACCGCCGCGGCAGCACCGGCGTGGGGAGTTCTCACAGGGATTCCCTTCGGAGGAGATCAGTTTCGGTGAGGCTATTGAAACGTTTCAGAGCTGGCCGTGCAGGCCCCCATGCACACTCGAACGGGGTCAGCGAAGCCTGCTCGTCAGGCGGTACGAGCCGGACGGCAGCCGGTACGAGGCCACGCCGTCCGTATGCCCGAGGAACCGCACGCCGTCCACCAGGGCCAGCGGAGAGTGCCCCTCGCGGACGGAATCGGCCGAGACGGCCGGAAGGCGCAGAGTGGCCTCGCTGTTGGCCGGCACCAGCACGTCGTACGAGAGGGTCTTGCCCCCGTCACCGACCCTCCACTCGCTCCTGATCTCGCCGTACGGCGACTCGTGCGAGCCCGTGACGTGCGTGATCCTTCCCGTGGGATCGATGTGCGGCTGGAGGACGAAGTGCTTGAAGCCCGGGTGGGCCGGGTCGCGGGCGATGCCCGCCATGTAGGCGTACATCCACTCCATGACGGCGCCGTAGGCGTAGTGGTTGAAGGAGTTCATGCTGACCGGGCCGAAACCGGCTTCCCTGGAGTAGGAGTTCCAGCGCTCCCAGACCGTGGTGGCGCCGTTCTTCACCGAGTACAGCCACGACGGCAGCGCGTCCTGGTGCAGCAGGTCGTACGCCAGGTCCGCGCGACCCTCGTCGCTGAGGACCGGGGCGAGCACGTTGACGCCCAGGAAGCCGACGGACAGCGTGTTCTCGGCGTACTTCACCCGGCTGCTGTTCGGGTGCGCCGCTTTGTAGGCCGCGTCGTTGCCGACGTTGTCCGCCAACAGGCCGACCAGAGTGCGGCGTTGGGCCTCGGTGTCGTAGAAGCCGAGTTTCAGCACCCACAGCAGGGCGGTCTGGCTGTTGTCCTCGGTCTTCTGCTGGGGATCGGAGCCCGGCTCGATCGGGGAGGCGTCGCCGAGGCTGGACCTCAGCGTGACCGTGCCGCCGTCGGTGCTGAGGTACTTCTTTGTGAACGCCTTCTTGATGTTGCCGAAGAGCTGCTCGTACGTCGCGGCCTCCGCCGGGCGGCCGATGGCTCGGGCCATCTGTGCCATCAGGCGGGCGACATAGCCGTAGTAGACGTCGCTCATGAGCTGGGCACTGGTCTTCTGCGGCGCGAGCCAGTCGCCGGTGAGGGAGCCCTGCCCGGCGTAGGTGTCGCCGGTCTGCTGCCGGATCCAGTCGAGATAGCGGGTCATGGCGGGCCAGCTGCTCTCGACGGCGCCCGGGTCGCCGGTCATCTGCCAAAGGGTCCACGGGAGGACGACCCCGCAGTCCGCCCAACCACTGCCGCCGCCTGGGAAGTTGTAGCGTCCGCCGGGTGCGACTCCGGTGAACTGGTCCTTGTCCATGCCGTAGATGGTCTGGGAGTCGACGACGGTGCCCTGGAAATGGCTGAGGAACGCTCCGGCGTCCGCGTTGTACAAGCCGGTGGCGGAGAAGACCTGGGTGTCCCCCGTCCAGCCAAGGCGTTCGTCGCGCTGCGGGCAGTCGGTGGGCACCCAGAGGTAGTTGCCGCGCTGGCCCCAACGGATGTTGCTGATCAGCTGGTTGGTGTCGGGATCGTTGGTGGTGACGGTGCCGGTCTCGTGGATCGCGGAGGTGGCGACCTTGCCGGTCAGGCCGGTGATCGTGACCGTTTCCGTCGCGGTGACGGATGCGTAGCGGAAACCGTAGAAGGTCAGGGAGTCCTGGTGGGTCTCCCCGTGGCGGTCGCCCTTGAGGATGTAGGTGCTGGTGGCCTTGGCGCTGCGGAGGTTGGCCCGGTAGACGGAGCCTTCGGGGCCGTCCGCGCCGGCACTGTCGTCGTTGAGCATCTCACCGAAGCGGAAGGTAACTTGGGCGCCGGCCGGGCCGTGCAGGCTGTAGCGGGGTACGCCGACCATGTTCTGGCCCAGGTCGAAGATGGCGGTGTCGCCGGCTCCGATGGTGACCGGGGTGGAGGCCGCCCTGTGCGGGTCGGTCACTGTGCGGTCGGGGTCCACGACGACACGGCCTCTGCCGTGGGGGCTTTCGTCCTGTCCGGTCACCCCGGTGGCGACGGTGATCGACTGGGGGCGGCGGTCCCAGCGGCTGATCAGCCGGGCGGTCTCGGCCGGGTAGCCGAGGAGTCGGGCGTCCGGGTACGTGGTCTCGAAGGGGACGTGTTCGGTGTCCGACCAACCGGAGTCGTCGAAGCCGGACGACGTCCAGCCCGGCAGCTCCCTGCGGGCGTCGTAGGTCTGCCCGTCGTAGATGTCGTCGATACGGAAAGGGCCGGTGTCGGTGGCCTTCCATGGGCCGTCCGGCCGGGTGACGACGGTCTGGGTCGTCCCGTCGAAGTAGCGGATCAGCAGCTTGGCCTTGAGGGCGAGGGCATTGCCGTGCTCGGAGTAGTAGGTGCTGCCGTCGGAGATCCGGCCGTTGTACCACCCGTTGCCCAGGACGGCCGCCAGGGTGACGACGGCCTGTTCTCGGGCCACGAGCTGCGTGACGTCGTAGGTGAGGTAGTTGACGCGCACGTCGTAGTTCGTCCAGCCCGGGGGCAGCAGTTCGAGGGTGGTTCCGCCGTCCTGCGGGACGGTCACGTGGTGGCCACTGACGTAGGCGTCGTAGACCCCGAGGGCGGAGACGTACAGCCGCGCCTCGCGGACCCGGCCCCTCAACGGTGCCTCCGTGCGCAGCATCGGCGCGCCAGGCGAGTTCGGTACCCTCCCCTTCATCCCGATCCAGTGCGCGTCGTCCCAGCCGGTGACGCCGTCGGTGCTCATGAGGCCCGTCTCGAACCAGCCCACGGGTCCGCTGCCGACCTGGCGGCCCGCGGTGTCCCAGACGGTGACGGTCCAGTAGTAGCGGGTCGAGGCTTTGAGGGGCTTGCCTCCGTAACGGATGGCCACCGACTCGCAGGAGTCGACGCGGCCGCTGCTCCAGACGTCCGCGCGGCCACCGGTCAACCTGCCCGGCGAGCCGGCCACGAGGATTTCGTAGGCGCCCTGGCTTCGCCCGCGCCCGGCGGACCGCATGCGCCAACCGAAGCGGGGGTGCGCGGCGTCCATACCCAGCGGGTCGGTGCGGTGTTCCACGGTCAGTCCGTACACTGCGCCGCCCTCCATGGAGCGAGTCGGTGCTGCCTGCGCGCTCGCGCCGCCACCCATCACACCGGCCACGACCGGCACCGCGCCGGCAGCGGCGGCGAGCACGGTTCGGCGGCGAGGCCCCGTCCGCTGTCCGCCGGCATCGCTGCCGCCTTCGTACTCCGGCTCCACGCCGTCCGTGTCATGTATGTCATCGCTCACTCCGTCGTCCCGTCAGTTCCCGGCATCGCGCTCACGAGCCGGCCTTGTAGTCGATGTCCATCTCCTTGAGGAGCTTCTGGGGTGTGGACTGCCCGCTGAAGATCTCCTGGAGGCCGCTGAGCATGGTCTGCTGCACCTTGGCGTCGGGCCAGCGTTGGTCCATGAACGGCACGGTGCGGTTCGTCCGGATGAACTGCGACAGTTCGGTGAGCGAGGGGTCGACCACGAAACCCGTGTCCGGGAGGGAAGGCAGGCCGCCCTGCTTCTTGACGAACAGGTTCATGCCCTTGGGTGACATCACGAAGTTCAGGAACTTCAGGGCCAGTTGCGGGTTCTTCGCCTTGGCGTTGATGCCGTATCCGGCGCCCGCCGCGGCCGGGACGAGGGTCTGGGACGGGGTGTCGGTCGCCGGGAGTGCCTTGAGCGTGAAGGTGCCCTGCGGGTTCTTCTGCTTGAGGAGGGCGATGACCCAGTTGCCCTGGATGATGCCGAGTGTCCTGCCGGTGGCGGCGAGTTGCTGGCTGGCCTCGTAGTTGGTGCCCAGGGGGTTCTGCTGGAAGCAGCCGGTCTTCTGCATCGTCAGGTACTTGTCGAGGGCGGTGGTCCACGGCGACTGCGCGAATGTGGCCTGTCCGGCCCGCATCTTCTTGTCGAAGTCGCGGTCCGGGCCGTAGACGGTGGTGGCGACCAGTGCGTACAGCACGAGCTGGGTCACCCAGTTGTCCTGGATGCCCAGCGCGAAGGCGGGAGTTCCCTTGGCCTTGGCCGCTCGGCAGAAAGCCAGCAGCTTCGTCCAGGTGTCCGGCGGGGTGAGTCCGGCCTTGGCCACGGCCTGCTGGTTGTAGACGGCGCCGATGCCGTTCTGGCCGAAGATCGCGTTGTACGTCTTCCCCTGGTACTGGGCGACGCTCTTGATCGCGTCGGGCATCCTGGCGGCCCAGGGCTGGTCGGAGAGATCACGCAGGTAGCCCGGCTTGGCCAGGACGTAGGTGGCGCCGGGGTTTCCGTTGCCCGGCCAGACCGACATCACGTCGGGTGCGGTGCCCGAGGAGAGTTGAGTGCGGATCTGCTGCTGGTACTGGTCTGCTCCGCTGGTGGTGTAGCGGACCTTGACGCCCGGGTTGGCCGTCTCGAACGCCTTGACGACGTCCTCGACGGAGCCCTGGTCGACCGAGGCGAGGGTCAGCGTCCGAGAGCCACCGCCGGAGCCGGCCTCGGTCCCGCCGCTGCAGGCGGCCAGGAGGGCGGCGGCTGTCGTCGCGGCGACCAGGGCCGTGAGTGTGCGTGTCTTCATGATGTCTCCCTTGAGGAGAAGAAGGCGGGTGTCATCCCCGCAGCCCTCCGGCGAAGCCGTTGATGATGCTGCGTTGCAGGAGGAAGTAGACGAACAGCACGGGCAGGATGCTGATCACCAGTGCGGCGAAGATGAGGTTCCAGTCGGTGACGTACTGGCCGACGAAACCGGCTATCGCGACCGGCATGGTCTGCTGAGCGCTGCCGCTGAGGTACAGCAACGGGGTGAAGAAGTCGTTCCACACGGCGACCGTGTTGAGCACGAGAGCCGTCACGGTGACGGGTTTGAGCATCGGCAGGACCACGTAGCGGAAGCTCTGCAGTGGGGTACAGCCGTCGATCAGTGCCGCGTCCTCGAAGTCGCGGGGCAGGGCGCGCAGGAAGCCGACGTACAGGAAGACGGTGAACGGAACCTGGAGACCGGAGTAGAACAGGACCAGTGCCCAGGGGGTGCCGAGCAGGCCGAGGTCGCGCATGGTCTGGTACATCGGGAGCGACGCGAGCTGGAAGGGCAGCACCAGTCCGAGGAGGACGAGCAGGTACGTGCCCCGTGACCAGCGGGCCGTGACGCGCGCCAGCGGACAGGCCGCGAGGGAGGAGACAGCCAGCACGATCACGACGCTGCACACGGTCACCAGGACGCTGTTGGCCAGGGCACCGCCCAGCGCGCCCTGCTGCCAGGCGCGGGTGAAGTTCTCCAGGGTCGGCGAACCGGTCGGGCGGATGGGGGACGACGTGTCCGACGCCGGCCGCAGGGCGAGGTTGACCAGGACGTACACCGGAAAGCCGACGACCAGGGCGACGGCGATCATCGAGAGTTCCAGCGCGAGGGTGCGGGGGCGGTAGCGGTTCACGACGCGGCCCTCTCGCTGCGGGACAGCACGACGTACTGCCCGGTGGAGGCGACCGCCACGATGATCGTCAGGACCACCGCCAGGGCGATGCTGTAGCCGAACTCGCCGAGCGTGAAGGCGTCTTTGTAGATCAGGGTCGACAGGGTGTCGGTGGCGTGGCCGGGGCCGCCGCCGGTCAACGCGTACACCTGGTCGAAGAGTTTGATCCCGCCGATGATCGACAGCATCAGGTTGATGGTGAACGCCGGGGCCAGCAGTGGCCTGGTCACCGACCAGAAGCGCCGTACGGAACCGGCTCCGTCGAGCGCTGCCGCCTCATGGATCTCCTGAGGCACCGACTGCATCCCCGCCAGGAAGATGACCATCGAGTAGCCCGCGAACTGCCACACGATCACTCCGACCACCGCCCACAGCGCAAGGCGCGGACTGCCCAGCCAGTCCTGCCGCCAGGAATCGAGCCCCAAGGCGCCGAGCAGACTGTTGACCGCCCCTTGCGGACCCAGAAGGTTGCGCCACAGGTAGGCGGTGACGATGGGGGTGATCACGGCCGGGGCGAACAGCAACACCCTCAGTACGTTGCGGGACTTGATGGCCGAGTTGACGCCGAGCGCCAGCAGCAGCCCCACCGCGTTCTGTACGACCGTGATCGACACGGCGATCAGCAGGGTGTGCCAGATGGCCTGGACCGCATCGCCGTCGCGGAACATGTCGGCGAAGTTGCCCAGCCCCACGAAGGAGTAGTGCGGATCGAGCCCGTCCCAGTCGGTGAACGCGTAGGACAGACCACGGGCGCTCGGCACGAGAACGACGAAGGCGAACAGCAGCAGCGCCGGCGCCATGAACCACCAGGGCGGCGCGGTGCGTGCATGACGGGCAGAGGCGGCGGGGACGCCGTCCGGAGCGTGGTCGCGATCCGGAAGTTGGGCGTTCGGGGCTGGGGCCACAGGCGGACCTGCTTTCTTGAAACGTTTCAAACAGAGCCTGGCGAGGGGGTGCACCGGCTCGACGGAGTGAAGTACCTGCCGACTCCTCGGGTTGTGGAGTGCGGGCGACGCCAGGAGGCGTGTCCCTGATGAGTCAATGGGTAACGTTTCCCACGGGGTGCTGCCAGACCATAGAGAGCGCCTCGCATGACGTCAAGATGCCGTGCACGCTGCACAATTGTTACGAGGACTCTCCCGGCCACCCGGCCGGATCAACGGTGATCGCTCTTACCCGGCGGGGGGTTTGTCCGTACACTTTCGCCAACGTTGCCCACGGCATCGGAGGAAGCCACATGGAGCCGCCCGCATCGCCCCGCCGCGTCACCATCGTCGACGTCGCCCGTCACGCCCAGGTCTCCACGACCGCCGTGTCCAAGGTGCTGCGCAACGCCTACGGAGCCAGCCCGACGATGCGGGCCAAGGTGCGCCGTGCGATCGACGAACTGGGCTACCGGCCATTGGCGGCCGCGCGGGGGCTGCGCGGTCAGACGTACACGATCGGCGTGATGCTGCCCGACATCCGCAACCCCTTCTTCCCCGAGATCCTCGACGGCATCACCGGCTTCCTGGACGAAACCGACTACCAGGTCCTCCTGGGCCCGGGCTGCAACGGGGAGAAGGAGGAGGCCCGCGTCACCGAGGCCATGACCGATCGCGGGATGGACGGCCTCGTACTGGTCGCCCCGGTGTCGCCGCGCGCCCATCTCGACCATGTCGCGTCCGTCGTGCCGACCGTCGTGGTCGGCCGCCACGGGCACTCCCCGGTCTACGACACCGTCGCGGACGACGACGTGGCGGGCGCGGCCCTGGTGGTTGGCCACCTCGCCGAACTCGGGCACCGCCGGATCGCCCACATCGAGCACCACGAGACCGACCCGACCCGCATCGCCGAGATGCCGAACGCCCAGCGCGCCGACGGGTACCGGCGGGCCATGCGGACCCTCGGCCTGGACGAGGGGATCGACGTCGTCTCCACCAGCTACACCCAGCAGGGCGGGTACGAGGGCGCAAAGGAGCTGCTCGTACGTCCCCACAGGCCCACGGCCGTCTTCGCGGGCGCGGATATCGTCGCCATGGGCGTACTGGACGCGGTCGCGGAAGCCGGGCTGTCGGTGCCTGGTGACATCTCGGTGGCCGGCTACGACAACACGACCTTCGCCGCGTTCGGCCCGATCTCCCTGACGAGCGTCGACCAGGCGGGTCGTGAGATCGGCAGGAACGCCGCCCGTCTGCTCCTGGAACGGATCGCGGACCGCGTCAAGCCGTCGGTCCAGGTCAAGCTCTCCCCCACGCTGGTGGCACGGCGCACCACGGCTGCGCCGCCCGGCCCCGGATGAACCCGATGTGAGGGCCAAGGCGCCGGTGGAGCGTCTCCCCCACGTGCCGCCCGCCTCTGTCGCTCGGAGGCTGTCGCGTTGCGCCGGGCAAGCGCGACGACCGCCTCATCACCGACGAACTCACGGTCCTGCGCAGGGAGAACGCCCAGCTCAAGCGGGCGAACGAGGTACTGCGGACGGACGGCGTCGGCTTCTTTCGCGGCGCAACTCGACCCGACCCGACCCGGCTCAGGTGACCGCGCTCGTTCACGAGCATCCGCATCTGGGGGTCGAGCACGTACCTCGGCGCACGCGCTCCGGCACCGGCACTGGCACTGGCACTGGCACGGCCGCGTGACGGTTCTGCGCGCTCGCCGAGGTGACGAGCACGACCAGCAGCAGGCCCAGGCAGTCCGCCGCCACATGCCACTCGCGGCCCGGCACCTTCTTGCCGGCGTCGTACCCGCGTCAGACAGAGTCTGTTCGGACTGCTGTGGCCGCGCTCATGCGTGAGGGTCCGCATCACCGTGGTGCGGTTCCCTGACGGCTCCAGGTGAGTGGTCGCTCATCGGGCCGGATTCCCTGCCCCCTTCTCGTCTTCTGCGGCTTGACGGATGTCGGCCGGCCGGTATCCGGCGTCGGCGGAGAGCTTCGTGGCCTGCTCGACGCCATCGTGCTCACGGTTCGCGGCTCGCGCGTCGCCGAACAAGGCCGACCTCACGGCCGTCTGCCGGGCTGTGGCTCCATCCTTGCCTTCCACCCTCGGCCCCGATCGCCGACATCGGGCCATTCCTCGATCGCCGTCACAGAAATGACACATTTTGCGTCCGGAAGGCAGCACCCGTTCGCCCGGGGCCTACGCTGTGCCGGTGACCAGTGTCGATGTCGCCGCAGGACCGACCGCCGAGAGCGGTCCCGAGCCGCGCACCCAGTCCGTGATGCTGACCTTCTTCGGCGCTCACGTGCTGGGGCGGCCCATCGCCGTGTCGTCGGGGAGCGTGATCGCTGCTCTCGGGAGGTTGGGCAGTACCGAGGAGGCGGTGCGGACCACCTTGAACCGGATGGTCAAACGCGGTCTGCTGGAGCGTCGCCGCCAGGGCCGGAAGACCTACTTCGGCCTGACGCCGCACGCCGTCCAGGTGCTGACGGACGGAAGAGACCGTATCTGGCAGACCGGCGCGGTGAACCGGGACTGGGACGGCCGGTGGACGATGGTGGGCTTCTCGCTGCCCGAGGCATGGAGTCGCGAACGGCACGACCTGCGCTCCCGGCTCATCTGGGCGGGCTTCGGCCCGCTGCAGAACGGCCTGTGGGTGGCCCCTGCGCGCGTCGACGTCCGCGAGATGGTGGCGGGCCTCGGCCTGGAACCGTATCTGCGGGTGTTCCGGGCGGAAGTGGAGACACCGACCGACGTCCGCGAGGTGCTGGAGCAGGCGTTCGACGTGCCGGCCATCGGTGCACGGTACCGGGCGTTCCTGGAGCGCTGGGACCGCACCGACCCGCTGCCCGAAGCGGTCTCCGGCGACGAACTCGCCGGCCAGCTCCTGCTGCACACCGACTGGCTGGACCTGGTGCGACGGGACCCGCATCTGCCCGCCGAGCACCTTCCGGGGGACTGGCCCGCCGCTCAGGCGGAGACCGTCTTCCGCGGCCTGGCCAGCCGCTGGGAACGCCCGGCCGCACGCGCGGCCGCCCGACTGCTCGACACCCTGACGCTGGACTGATCCGCACCCGGGCCCCGCGCATCCAGACGCGGACCGGCCTGTCTCATTATTGGGCAGTGTATTGACGGCAATGAAAAAAGAGCCCTACATTCGCAGCGCTCGTCCAGCTCGCTCCCCCACTCGGTCCCCCTCGACTCGCGGAGCCGCCGCCATGCCCCGACCCCGTTTTTCGACCCTCGCCGCCGCCTGCGCAACCGCCCTCGCGACCGCCCTGATCGGGCCGGCGACCGCCGCCCGGGCCACGACCGCCGATCACTACTCCGGCACCCTGTCCGACGGCGCCACCTGGATCGCGGACAAGCCCGCGCAGTGGAACGGCAGCCTGCTGCTGTTCAGCCATGGCTTCGGACCGACCACCGCCGCCGACGCCCCGTCGACCGCGGTGCGCCAGGCCCTGCTGAACGCCGGCTACGCCCTCGTCGGCTCCTCCTACGACCCGAACGGCTCGATGTGGGCGCTCGATTCGGCCGAGCGGGATCAGCTCGCCGCGCTCACCGCCTTCCGTCGACAGGTCGGCACACCCACCCGGGTCATCTCGGTGGGCCAGTCCATGGGCGGCCTCATCAACGCCCAGATCGCCCGCGACGGCGCGGGCCGCGTCGACGGTGCGCTCGGCCTGTGCGGCCTGGTCGCGGGCGGCGTGGATCTGGACAACTACCAGTTGGACGCCGAGTACACCCTGGCCACGCTCTTCGACCCTGCCGATGCCGACAAGCTCGTGAACCTGGACAGCCAGACCGACGCCGGCGCCCTCGCCGACCGGCTCACGAAGGCGGTGGAATCGGCGCAGCAGACCCCGTCGGGACGCGCCCGGATCGCCCTGGCCGCCGCCTACCTCAACCTGGCCGACTGGGCTCCCGGCCAGCAGCCTCCCGCGCGCGACGACTTCGCGGGCCAGGAGGAGCAGCAATACGCATGGCTCGCTCAGGGCCTGCTCGGGTTCATCGTCCCGGCACGCTGGTCGGTGGAGCAGTCCGCCGGCGGCAACACGTCCTGGAACAAGGGCGTCGACTACGCCGGGCTGCTGCGCAAGTCCGCCCACGCCAAGCAGGTCGAAGCGCTCTACCGCGACGCCGGACTCGACCTGCGCACCGACCTGAACCAACTCACCCGCGGTGCGGACATCACAGCCGACCCGGCGGCGGTGGCTCATCTGAAGCGGACCTCCACCGCCGGACAGGGCCTGGACATGCCGCTGCTGGACATCCACACCACCGCCGACCAGTTGGTGCCCGTCGAGCAGGAATCGGCCTTCGCCGGACGGGTGCGCAGGGCCGGAGACTCCGCACTGCTGCGACAGGCCTATGTGGCACGTCAGAGCCACTGCAACTTCACCACCGCCGAAGCGCTCGCCGGGCTGCACGCCGTGGAGCACCGGCTGGACACCGGGCACTGGGCCAACTCCGCCACCACCGCCGAACTCCAGCACAGCGCCGACGAACTGGGCCTCGACGGCGCCGCCTTCACCGACTACCGGCCGAATCGTCTGACCGGTACCCGCTGACCCCGAAGCGTCCCTACCCCACCTCAAGCTTGCGCGCCTCAGGAGCCCTCCGTGTCAATGACGACCGAAACCTCCGCCAGAACCGCGACCGGCCTGACCACCGGCACCCTGGTCGCCGGTCTCCTCGCCGTCTGCCTCGCCCAGATCGGTCTAGCCATACCGGCCACCCTCAACGGGCTGTTCCAGTCCGACCTGCACCCGGTCGGCTCACAGCTCACCTGGATCTCCGACGCCTTCCTGCTCCCGGTCGCCGTACTGGAGCTGACGTTCGGCCTGCTCGGCGACCTCTTCGGCCGCAAGCGGCTGCTGGTCGGCGGCGCTTCACTGCTGGCCGTGGGCGAGCTGGTCAGCGCCACCGCCCCCGGCATCCACCAACTCTGGGCCGGACAGGCCCTGGCAGGCCTGGGCGCCGCCGCCCTCTTCCCGACGTCACTGGCCATCCTGGCCGCCGGCACCACCACACCCGCACAGCGGGCCCGGGTCATCGCGATGTGGGCGGCCCTGCTCTCCACCGGCGGATTCCTCGCCCCGCTGCTCGGAGGCATCACCGCCACCTACGGCTCGTGGCGATGGTCCTTCGTCGTGGTCACCGCCATCGCCGCGGCAAGCGCCGCCGTCAGCACCCTGTTCGTAGTCAACTCCAGCGCACCCGCAGGACGTTCACTCGACATAGCGGGCCAACTGACCATCGGCCTCGGCCTGTTCTCTCTGCTCTACGCCATCATCCAGGGCCCGACGGACGGCTGGGCCTCACCCTCGATCGTCATCGCCTTCGTCCTGGCGGCCGTGTTCCTCGCCGCCTTCGTCCTGGCCGAGAAGCGCGCCAAGTCCCCGCTCCTTCGCCTGGACCTGTTCCGCAACCGCGCCTTCGCGGTGGCCTCGGTCGTGGCCGTGGTGGGCATGTTCGCCTTCCTGGGCACCGCCTACTCCGTCAGCATCCGGCTCGGCCCGGTACAGGACCAGGCACCGATGCGGACAGCCCTGGCATTCGTCCTGCTCAACGGCATCACACTGGTGATGCTGCCACTGACCGAGCGGCTGCTGAGAACCGTGGCACCCGGGCTGCTGCTCGGCGCGGGGCTGCTGCTGATCGCGGCGGGAGACTACTGGGCGGCCACGCTGCCGATCACCGACAGCGCCTTCACCTCACTGATCCTGCCGCTCGGGCTCGTCGGCCTGGGCTTCGCGATCACCGTCTCGTCGATCACGGCAACAGCCGTCAACACCGTGCCAGTTCACCTGGCAGGCATGGCCAGCGCCACCACCAACCTGCTGCGAGACTTCGGCTTCACCCTCGGCCCGGCCGTCATCGGCGCCGTGGCCCTGAGCCGCGCGGCGAGCACCTTCTCCGACTCCCTGCACGACTCCGCCCTGCCCGGGGCGCTGAAAGGCGCAGGCACCGCCGTACTCCAAGAGGGCGGCCCACTCGCGGTCAACGGCGCCTCCGCAGCGTCACCAAAACTGGCCGACCTGCACCCACTCGCCCTGGACGCCCTCGGCCACGGCTACTCCATCGGCTTCGTCGTCTGCGGCTCAGCCGCACTGCTCTCCGCGCTACTGGCCCTCGTCACACTCCGCGGCCGAGCCGCTCCCCGTGACCATTCCTCAGAGCACTAGGACGTGTGCCGATAGTGGGTCAAGCAGTGCCCGACTCGGCGAGTCATGGGGCAGCGCGTACCCTCTCAAGGCGCTGATCATCTGTGCCTGGAGAGCTCGTGTGAGCTTGGATCTGGTGTCCGTCGACCGCGCGCCGGCCGCCGGGGCTGTTCTGCTGGCCGGCATCCCCGGGAGCGGGAAGTCCACGGTGGCCGCTGCGCTGGCCACCCGCCTGCGAATGTCGGCCCACATTGAGGTGGACGCACTCCAGGGGATGATCGTCAGCGGTGGGCAATGGCCCTCGCCGACCGCGAACCCGGAAGCCGACCGGCAGATCTTCCTGCGGGCCCGCTATGCGTGCCTTCTGGCGGACAGCTTCGCGCGGGCCGGTTTCATCCCCGTACTCGATGATGTCGCGGTCCGCCGTTCCCACCCCGACTTTCATCGCTCGACACTGGCGGCCGTGCCGCTCCACCTCGCCATCCTGGCTCCCGGACCGACAGTGGCGTGGCGCTGCAATCAGGCTCGGGAGAAGGTCCTGGCCACGGACTGGTCGCCGCTGGATGAGGCGATGCGCTCCGAGCTCGGGCAGCAGGGAACCTGGGTCGACGGAACAAGAAGCCTGGACGTCCACCGACCGGGACGAGGCGGCAGCTGATCGACGGCATACGGTTTTCGGACCCGCACCGGCGTCCCGTGGCGTGACGTCCCGGAGAGTTCAATCCGGTCGAAGGTGTGTGGGCGCACCTGAAGAGGTCACTGGCCAACCTCGCCACACACAGCCTCGACCAGCTCACCGCACGGTCCACCGTGATGGTGTCGCGATCCAGTGCGGGCAACCCCAGGTGGTCACAGATCAGCTGGGTCAGCTGCTCCTCGTAGGACTCGTTCTGATGGTCAAGTCCGGCCGCCGTAATGAGGGGGGCCATCTTGTTGGGCCAGTACTCTCCGACGTAGTCGGGATCCTCGTAGTCGATGCAGGACGATATCCGGCCATCCCTGTAGTGGTACGCCTTGGGCCCGTGGGCCTTGGCAACGCACGGGTTGGGAACGAACACCATCAGCTCAACGCCCTGGGGGCACAGCTCGCGGTAGTCGAACTCGTCGTAGTCGTCGCTGTTGAACATGTGGTGCACGATCACGCCCCAGTCGCCGGCTGCTGTGTCGCTGCTGTAGGCGAACGGCGGCCGGTGCCGAGCGGACAGACGATCGGCCATGGCAGCCAGACTGGTCCCCTTGAAGTAGACCAGGACGGTTTCGTCTTCCCGGTACCGCTTTTCTTCCATCCACGCTACGACGCCGCAGCCGATCCAACTTGTCATGCTCGGCAACATAACCGGCGCCACTGACATACCAAAGCCCAGAGCCGACACACGACGCCGAGGTCAACCGCCCCACCCGCGCCGTCGGAGCAGAACACTCTGGTCGCCGACTCACCCGCCCACCCGCTGAAGCGCTCAGTCACATCCAACCGCCGTAACCCGCACCGTTAAAGATCTCTAGCCGTCGCCCGCAGAGGCGGAGCGTTCAGGGACATTCCCGTGGGCATGGGCGCTCACCGCGCTCTCTGGGTCGCGAAACTTGCTGGTCGGCTCGGGGTTGATGGGGCATGCTGCACACGTGATTGAGCGAGAAGCCGCAGTTCGGATCGCTGAGGAAGAACTCGACCGCAAGTATCAAAAGTGGTCGGCTGCGGGCGTGGACTCGATACGCACGGCTGTGGTGCGTGTCGAGAAGCACGAGCTGGTGTGGATCATCTACTGGCAGTCCGTGGAGTTCATACGCACAGGGAACCCCAGCGCCATGCTGATCGGCAACGGGCCGTACCTGGTCGACCGCATCGACGGGGGGCTGCACACGATCGGAGTCGTGTCCTCGATGGGCGGGGAGTGGGAGGCCGACTACCGCGTTCGCATACGGGGCCTTGCTGTCCGTACCCCGGTAGACGATCTACACGATGAGATATGCGAAGTTGCCGCCACACGCGGGCGCATGCAGGCCGTGCGCACTCTGCGGCAGGGGCTGCCGGTGCTGTCTCCTGCCCAGGCCCTCCAGTACGTGAGCGGGTTGCTGGACGGCGATGCCCCGGCCCACCTCGTGGCCGTCGCTGCCGAGCAACTCGTCGAACCCATCAATCCAGTGCTTGCCGTCAAGACCATCCGCCAGGGAAAGCCCTCCCAGACGACCTGACTCTCGCGGGTTGACTTCTCCGTGGGGAAGCCGCTTTGAGCATCACGGTTGGCCGGAGAACAGCGACGCGTTCATGGTGCTGATGTCGGTTCTGGTGAAGTCGGGCGCGATGCCGGGGGCGACCGCTGTGCTGGGCTCATGGAGGGTGCGCTCAAGCATTGCGGGCCAGGTGTGGTCGCACATGTGCGGGCTGGATGAGCTGATCGCCCCGGGCGCGCGGGTGGAGCCGGGCTGCGTGGCCTCCGTGAGGGTACGCGTCTCGCCCGGGGCTGCGTCAGCCGACCATGTCGAAGCAGGCCCGGGCCCGGGTGAAGCGGCAGCCGGCCAGGTCGTCCCGGCGAATCACCCAGTAGACGATGCCCAGTTCGCCTTCGGTCAGGTCGTCGCCACCGACCTCTGCGAGCAGCACCCAGTCGCCCGGGCCGTGGTCGTGCTCCGTGATGGGATCCCCGTTCCAGACCCAGGGGTAGCCGCCCATCTGCACCGGTCCGTCCGTCTGCATCTCGCCGCAGGTCTTCCACCACACCGAGCCCAGCTCGCTGCCGTGCGGGAACTCCTCGGTGTCCCAGCCGCGGTTGGGCAGCGAGGGCTCGATCGTCAGATGTAGGTCTTGGGCCGGGTGGACCTGCGGCGGCCACTCGCCGCCCGGACCGCGTTCGGAGACGGACGTGCCGGTCGGGAGGTAGACGAGCCGGAACCAGTCGTCGCCGCTCCACGGGTCCTCCGTGTCCGCGAAGAAGAGCAGCGTGCCGTCCTTCGGCAGCGGGAGGTCCGTCGCGCCCGGTGGGATGGCTGCGAGGTTGACCGAGGCGAGGAACGGCAGGTCCGGAACTGGCTCGTCCTCGGGCATCGGCGGCAGCCCGCCGAGCCGTCCGGCCACCGGGCCGTCGGGTGGCGCCTGACCAGCGGGGCTCAGCATCGCGCAGAGACGGACGGTGCCGAGCCACCGCTCGACCTCGTCCTCCGGCAAGCCCCGGCTGCGGGCTTCGTCGCGGAACGGATCCATGGACCTCATTTCGCAAAGTATGCCAAGGTCGATCATGACCGCCTACCACGATGAAGTGAACCGGTCACGGGCCTGACGGCCGACGCCGCCCTGACCGACCCGGCCGGCGACGGCGGGCGCTGTCACCAAGCCGAGCACCGGAGTGACCAACTGGGACGCACAGTGGCTTCCCCATGGCCAAGTGAAGCTTGGGGGCCTGTGTCAGGCGATCGATGGGAGTCCAGGTGGGACTGACGCCGATCAGCGAGTGGGAAAGGATGCCAGGGCAAGATCCCACTGCTCAGCTGCATGAAGAAGTGCAACTGCATCCACGTGCACCTTCACGAAGTACTGGTAGATGTCCGCCCTGTGATCTCCCTGCTGCCATGGGGGCGCCGCCTCCAGGGAGAGGTGCACGCGAATCACCGCCCCGGCCTCGCTTCGGTCTGCAAGGCTGAAGGCCAGGACTGGCTCGTTGAACCACGTGTCCGGGGACACATAGCCATCGGCTTCGGGTCGGGTGACGGCCACTGTCCCCTCGGCCACCCCCCGCAGCCAGACGGCGACCTGGCGCGCTTCGTGGGTCAGCAGAGACGGATCAGCAAAGGACCATCCTCCTTCGGAAGTTGCTACCGTGCCGCCGACGACCAGCCAGTTGTCGTCGTAGCGGTTGCCTCGGGCCGCGGCGAACTCATAACGCAGCGGGCGGAGTTCGGCACTGTTTGCGTGATCACTCAAAAGCACGGCAACAGGATGTCATGGCCCTCGATGCACTCCACGGCGCGTGCGGATGATCAGGGTGCCGTTGCGGCAGGCACCGCGACTTCGTAAGACTCCGGTCCCGGACCAGAGCCCACAGGACGTTGACTCTCCGGCGGGCGAGTGCGATCACCGCATGGGTACGACATTTCCCCTCGGCACACTTATGGTCATAAAACGTCCGGGAGTTGAGGTCGTAGCGGGCGCTCATCAGTGCGGACATGCAGAACACGCGTTGGACACCTCGATGGTGGTGGCGGGGGCGGTGCAGGTTGCCGTTCCACTTTCCTGAATCGTTCGGTGCCGGTGCCGGAGCCGGGCCGGCGAAGGCGGCGAGCGCGTCCGGGCTCGCGAAGTCCGTGAGGTCGTTGCCGATCAAGGCGAGGAACTCGGCATCTCCACCCACCTCCCGTTGTCGGCGAAGGACCTCGTCCTGGGCACGCTCCCGCTGCGCGCGGACGGCGTCCCTGGCGCTCAACTCTGGCCCGCGCCGCCGCGCGTCGCCCTGATCGTCTGCGAGAGCGACGGCGATCTACGCTTCGCCGAGTCGTTCGGTCTGGCGACGACGATGGTCCACAACGGCACGGAGCTGGTGACAGCCACCTGCTGGGTGCTCCCCACCAGCTTCACCTTCCACCGCCTGGCCGGTCTGCCGGAGTCGGTACGGCCGCTCACCGAGGCCGTGGTCGCCGTGGACGCGGCCCACGAGGGCCACGACCCGCTCCACCATCTCGGCGCCTGGCAGCGAGAGCGGCTCGACCTGTGGCGCACCGGCGGCCCTATTCAGCACTCGCCCCTCCTCTGGGCGGCCCTGACCTGCATCGTCAGGTGAAGGACCAGGGGTGGTGGAGGCAGTACCCGCCCACCCCGATCGCGGCGATCCCGGTGAGCAACAGGGAGACGACGAACTTGATGTCCGATGCGCGCTCACGGCGTTCGTGGTCGGGGTCGGCAGTGAGGAGGGACGGGTCGGCGGGCGCATAACGGAGGGGAACGTCGCGGCCGAGGGACTCGGCGATGTCCCGAATGCCCTGCGTGCACAGCGCGGTGACCTCGACGCCCTCGTGGGTGGTGAAGGCAACGACGGAAGCATGGCTGATGCTCTCGCTGCTCTCGCCGTCGGTACAGACATCCCTGGTGACGGCGACCACCCGACCCTGGACGGTGACGCCTACCGCCAGCTGAGCGGCCCGGGCGCGCGTGGACTCGTCGTCCCGACTCAACGCGACGACGAGAAGCAGAAGCCCACCGACACAGATCAGCCCCCACTGCCAGCCCCACACGAAGAACGACTGGACGACCAGCCCCAGCACCAGCAGGAACACCATGCAGTTCGGGATGCCCACCCCCGAGGTCCGCCCCTCGCTGTCCAGCATCAGGTAGAACCGCTCCGGCCGCCGCCGCGGAAACCGCACCGGGAACTCCTGCCCCACCCATGCCACTTGTACCCGGTCGCCGCGCCTGTTCTCATGCCGCAGTCTGAACTCCCGCCCGGTGCCCGGGTCCTGGTACGCGATCGTCACCGGTATCGCGTGCTTACCGGACTCACCGTGCCCCGGCGGATGCACCTCCACGACCCGCGCCATCACCCACACCGCCCGCTGCGGCCGGGTCAGCCCGGCCAGCGAACACGCATATCCGACCAACGCCAGCCCCGTGGGCAACGTCCACCACAGCCCGAGTATCCCCTGCACGT
This sequence comes from Streptomyces sp. NPDC111507, assembly GCF_055638955.1. Taxonomy (NCBI): domain Bacteria; kingdom Bacillati; phylum Actinomycetota; class Actinomycetes; order Kitasatosporales; family Streptomycetaceae; genus Streptomyces; species Streptomyces sp. NPDC111507. Next base: position 376,234 of record NZ_JBVKBU010000008.1, read on the forward strand.
CCATCCGACGAGACTCTCTCTGCCGGGACCCCTACCGATCCCAGGTTCACCTGGACCAACTTCCAGTCCCCATCTGCTTGAACTCCCGCTGCGGGGTTGAACAGCACAGAAGCCGCCCACCAAGGCTTCGTTGTTCCGTTCGGTCAACGGCATCGCGCAACAGGTCCCGCAGTTTCAGTGGGAGTTCGTCGGGCACCGCCCGGCGGCGAGCGAGGAGACCAGCGCCACCCCGTCGACCACCCCGGCTCCGGCCAGGCGGTGCGTGCGCGGGGAGCAGCGTGGCAGAGGCGTGGCACTGGGTTCGAAGCGCGTAAACACGTGGGCGGACCAGGACGTTTCCAAGCCTCCCTGTGCGCACACCCGCTCCCCCGATACCCAGTTGCCGTAGCCAGCAAGATCGGCGGCCAGTCGTGGTGCCGCCGCGGGACGGCGAGCCGCGGCGGCACGCCGGAACGTTCGGGTTGCGGACTCCGGCGGTACGCGCACCGAGGCCGTGCCGCTCGCACCCAGGGGTGCATCCTGTGGGCCTGTGCAGCCCACGGGATGCACCATGGCGAGAACTCTGGGGCGCTGTTCGCCGACTACTTGAGGTTGAGGGTGTCCCCGGCCGATGCCTTCAGTGAGGTGGTCGTGGTGCCGGGGAAGTACCAGCGCCAGCTGCCTGCCGAAGTGACGGTCACCCTGGCGGCCAGTTGCCCGATGTTGCCCGTCGTGACGGTCTTGACGGTGCTGTAGTGGGCTGCGCCCTTCTTCCTGAACTGGAGCTTGACCTGCTGCCCGGGGAACCCGTGGTACTTGCGGTCCTCCCAGTTGGCCCGCGACAGCTTGCCGGTGACGGTCGCCTTGGCGCCCTTGGCGACCTTCTCGGGCGTGATCACCGTGGTGAGCTGGGCGGCGCGCTTGACCTTGTACTCGGCGATGTGGTCGGAGATCCAGTAGTCGCCGTCGTTCGCCTTGACGGTCGCGTTGACCTGCCAGACGCCGGCGACCTTGTTGGTGTCGATGTCGTCGCTGTCGGCGATCCAGGCGGGGTCGATCGTGAGCGTGGCCCGGCACACCGAGGTCGTCGCGCTCTTCTTCGTGCACGACGAGTCATCGTTCCAGGTCGCGAAGGTGTAGGCGCTCGCCCTGTTGAACGTGCTGACGTTCGTGAGCCCCTTCACCCCCGAGTTGTCCTTGACGGTGATGTCGACCGGGTACCGGATCGTCTTCGACGTCCCCACGATGACGTTGCCACCGCCGTTGACGACGGTCTTCACCACCTGGACATCACCCCGCCCCTCCGCGTGCGCCCCGGTCGCCGTCGTCAGCACCAAGGCCACCGCCCCACCGGCCGGGGCCCAGGCCGTTCTGCCTCTCATAGTCCTCCCCTTGTCGTGTGCGTGCCAGGAGAGGTACGTGATCATGGACCTGCCACGGTGTTCGGTTTCCCGGCTACGGCAGGCTTCCTCACGATGCTGCTGCTCGACGGCGAAGTGCTTGGCCGTGCGCCGTGCCTGCTCGTCCAAGGCCTCTGGCTCGGCAGCTCTGACAGCAGCCGATGGTGTCCTACAGCCTTGTCCGGAACGGCCGTTGTCGTCAGTGCCGTGTGGCATGGTTCTGATCATGTTCGACGGACTTCACGACATCGACTGGGCGTCGATGGAGCACGAGTACGGCCCGGCTGAGGAGGTACCGACGCTGCTGTGGGCGCTGCGCTCACCGGACGCCGGGGAACGCGGCGAGGCCCTCGACCGCTTCTACGGCGCGGTCCACCGCCAGGGCGACGTGTACCCGGCCACCGCAGTCGGCCTGCCCTTCCTGTTCGACCTGGCTGAAGACGGCTCCACGGCCGGCCGGGCTGCCGTCGTCGCGCTGCTGGTCAGTGTCGGCCGGGAGTCCCTCGACCGGGGATCCGAGGACGACGGCACCGAGATCGAGTACTACCCCCGACGGGCTATGGGCAGGCCGTCGCTTTCCTACGTGCGCGGGGTGCGGAGTTCGCCGAACTTGCCCGTAACCCCGACCCGGACGTGTGCCTGGCCGCGATCGGAGGGCTTGGCCTCTTCCTCGACGACGCCGACCGGGCCACCGCCATGGTGCGTGTGCGGCTGCTCGCCGAGCGCGGCATCGCGGCGCGGATGCGGATCGTGGAGGCGGCGGCCACCGTGGCACTGCGTATGCCGGCGGCCAGGCACCAGGTGATGGACTGGCTCTCCGGGCTCGCCGCTGACCCGGCCCAGGGCCCGGTGACCCGGCTCGCGGCCATGGTCCATCGGGCCCGCTGCTCTCCGGACGAGATCGGCGAGGACGTCGTGCCGGCCACGGTCGGCCTGCTGCGCGAGAGCACCCACGCCATACCCGTGCGACGGACAGCACCGGCCCCGAGCGGCCCGGCTGTATCCACCGACACAGCTGCACCCCAGATCGTCGCCGCCTTCGAGGACCTCGACCACCGCACGCGCGTGCACCCGCCGACCACGGTCCTGCTGCGCACGTTCCACGAAGCCCTTGAAGGCCGGGTGCTAGAGCGCACCGCGGTGCCGGCCGAACAGCTGCGCAGCCCCGACCGCGGCTCACGCCTGGACGCGGTCCGTATGAGCGGGGAGCTGATGCGGACCTGGCGCGGGGACCGCACCCTGCTCCTCCCGCTGGTCACCGACCGGCTCACCACGGCCGATCAGGAGGTCGCCGCCGAGGCCGCAGCCGTCCTGGCGTCCTGCCACCCCATCGCCACAGACGCCGGTGCGCGGAAGCCACCAGGAGGCCGTCCGGACCCTGGCGCGCCTCGGCGACACGCGCGCGCTGCCGAGTCTGCCGGCCACTCTGGACAACGACATCGACACCGCCGACCGCATATGTCACGTTTCCAGCGGGCCCTGGCCAACCCCGGCTCCTTACTCCTCACTCCTCACAGAAGGTCACTGACATGAAGAACGAGCGGGAATTCTTTTCACCGGACGCCATGCAGTGGCACACCGGGCCGCAGCCCGGAACCGCCGAGAGGATTCTGAGCAGGGACGACGCTGATCCGGAGGTGCTGACCCGGCTGGTGCGCTGGGAGCCCGGCCTCGACACCTCGCTCTCCGGCGTGATCCGGCACGAGTGGGTCGAGGAGGTCTATCTGCTCGAAGGCGACCTGCACGACCTGACCCTGGATCGGACCTTCTGCGCCGGAGACTTCGCCGCCCGGCCCCCGGGCATGGAACACGGCCCGTACCGGACAACCGGAGGCTGCTTGATGTTGGAGATCCGCTACCGGCCGTAGAGCGTGTGCCGAGTTCCGGTCTTCCACGGAGGCTACGGAGCCAGATGATCGCGCCGCGTAGGTGGAGTCCTGCGAGGTAGCCGGTCGGGGGCTTGTTGTAGAGGGTGCTCACCGAGTCCGCGCCGCTCCTTGACCTTTTCGATGGTCGTCTGCCGGTCTGGGTTCGCGTGTCCTACCGGTTGGTGCTCCCGCAGCGACCTGACGAGCCGGCGCTCATGCGTGAAGCCGCCGAGCACCTGTGGCTGCACGACCGGATTGTCATCGCGTCGCAGCGGACCTGACGAGGCGGGCAGATGCCCTGGCAGCCGGCTGAGTTGGGACGCGATGTCCATGACGCGAGCCAGAAGCGGATCGACGCTACGGTGACGGTGACCTGGAAGACGTTTCCGCACCAGCGCGGTTGGCTGACCCCGAGCCCTGACAACGGCTGTCGGTCGTCCGTCGCTCGCGGCGTGCCTGGGACAACGCAATGAGCTCAGGAGCGCGGCGGCAAGACCTCGATCACCGTGACCGTGCCGACAACAGGTCGGGGTTCGTGCATGGTGATCACATCGCCGCACTTCAGATGCCTCCACTGCTCGGGGCTCCGTGCCGGAATTCCCAGCCCCGCCGTGAGCCGATATCTCCTTCACGAGCGGAGGGACAGCAGGATCCGGCGCCTATACAGGTTGATGCCGACGACTTCGACCATGACCTCGTCACCATTCTGCAAGGCGCTCTCAGGCTCATCCGCATCGCGCTCTGCGAGCTCATGCATCGAAAGCAGTCCCGCGAAATTCTCATGGACACGGATGAACGCTCCGATCCTCACAACCCCCTCCACTCGGCCCGTGATCACCCGACCGAACTGAACACGAGCGAACTCCTCAAGCGGATCCGGATAAAGCGCCTTCAGTGAGAAGGAAGCCCGTTCCCGTTCGACGTCCAGGACGACGATGGTGACCTCCTGCCCGATCTCTACGATGTCCGACACCGCGTCGAAGTGGTGAGCCCAGGTCAACTCGGCAGCGTTCACCAGTCCATGGAAGCCCCCGATGTCGACGAACGCGCCGAACCGCTCGATGGACGACACCACCCCTTTGCAGACCTGGCCCCGCTCCAGCGACTCCAGAACCGCCCGGCCATCTCGGTCTGCCGTCTCCCCCATACCGCCGTCCCTTCTCCAACGGCCAAGACTCCCATGGCAGTCCAGCGCGAGGCAGGCGGTATCGCGGCTGAAGGCGGGGCCGTGTCTCGTCGTTACCCCCGGCCATAAAGATCAGCGAGTGGGGCCAAGACCCGTCGGCCGGATTCTACGGCTCAACGCCCTGCGGTTCAGCCCGAATCCACCGGCCTGATTCCGGACTGGCTGGTGCCAGGCATGGGTGCACCCGGCGGCGCAGAACGGCTCCGGACGGCGCTTGTCGGCCACTCCAAGCAGGGCTACCAGCAGCCGAAATGCGTTCACTCGCTCGTCCTGCGGCGGATTGATGATCTTTGTCAGCTGCGCGGGCATCTGCCCGCGCGTGCTCAGGACCGCCGGAGTATGTGTCGGCCGGATGCCGGCCGGACGCACGCTCGCGGGCCCGTCCTCCACCGTCGCGCGGGCCTGGATGCACAACCCGCTCGGGTCCCCCAGGACCTCGAACTGCTCGTCGGCGGCAAGGCCCTGGAACCACTCGCCCCGCACGAGCAGACGCAGTCATTGCGCGAGCTCGGTCAACCTGACCGTGCGCTGGCCCGTCCAGCCACCCTCAGCTCAGACCAGCACCTCTGCAAGCTATCGACGCAGATCGCGAAGTATGACTGGAGTGCTGGGCCCGCTGGGGACGCCGGAGCCTCCGAGACCAGTGGAATCGAGGGCCCTGCGGAGCGCCTTCAACGGGTACGGGGTTTCCCTGTTCTCGTCCTGGATCTTGAGGTAGAAGTCCGTCAGTACTGCGGCGAGCGGTGCATGATGGGAGAGGATCGCCCTGGCCTCCTGCGGTCCGTCCGGTGGGTTCTCCCCTTCCGCGCATGCGCGAATAAGCGCCACGCGTTCTTTCCGGTCGTATCCGTATAGAGCCGTGATCAGCCAGTTCACCAGCCAGCTGAGCGTGTAGCAGCGATCGTAGGTTTTGTGCAGTTCGAAGAAGCTGGTCTCGGACGGTGAAAGATCGAATTGGGAGGAGAGGGCGAGGCCATAGTCGGCGAAGTAGAGGCGTCGGCCGTCGGTCAGGATGTTCTGAAAGTGGGCGTCGAAGTGCAGGAGCCCGCGAACATTCATGAAGGATGTGCCAGCCTCCAGCTCGCTCTCCACCATGGAGCAAGCCCGGTCAGCGGGCTCTTCACCAGCCTGTACCTGCTCGGCGAACCACTCATGCAGGGTCTGTGGGATGTACTCCAGGAACAGTGCGAGGCTCGCAGAGGACTGTTGAAGGGCCTCGATACGACGGCGTACCTCCGGCCTGCCTCCCCAATAGGCCACGGCCCGCTCCACGTCCGCGAGTTCTTGCGGAAGCGCGGCCGTGTCCGGCAGCACGCGCCAGTGGTACATCATCGGGAACCCCTGGTACTGACCTCCGAGCACCCAGTTCGTCGTCATGGTGTGAACGGCGAGCTCTCGCCACGCTCCGAAACTAGGCCCGCCGACGCCGTACTGGCAGAAGGTGGGAAGCCCGAACAGGTTGGCCGTGGACCGTACATGTTCCGGCAGCCGCTCCAAATCCGTGAGCGGCACCCGCTTCACGAAGACCGGCTTCCCGTCAACCTCCAGCAGCGCGGACTTCCCGCCGATACCGGAGCCGAGCGGCACGGCGGCATCCACAAGCTCGCCCAGCCGGTGATCACTTCGCAGAGCGAGTGAGGTGGAGACCGAGCTGTAGGCAGCCAAGCGCGCGTCTTCCGACATATCGGGATGCTCAACCGCTACGTGCATCGGAATGCCGACCTCGTTTCCACCATGCCCACGAGTGTCCACCAACTGCTGCCTCTGCACTGTAGTTGAAGGTCGATGAGGAGATCGGTCGTGGTCGCCGTGGTGGTGACGACGCGCCATCGTCCGACAGTTGCACTCCCGTGTCTCGTCTCTCGGGCGGATCCGCCCTCGCTTGCGGCCACGCCCCGATCCGTACGTCACATGAGTCGCCGAACGCTCGCTCGACTGGATCACGCACGCACGTCGGCATGCCCGCGACTTCGAACCGCTGGTCCAGCATTCTGAGGGCCTGATCACCCTGGGCGGCGATCACGCTGATGACCCGTCGGCTGACCGGGGCCAGAAAAGCCTGGCCCCTTACCTGCCGCACAGGCCTCCTGAGCTGCCCAGTCTGTCGCCAGGCACCCTCCACGCCGGGGCTCTCAGGCTTGCATCCCGTCGTCCTCACCGGCCCCCTGTGCGAGACGTCCTCGCTCTCAAACGATCAGTAGAGGCGCAAGGACCCGGGCCCCTCGCCTCTGAGGCCTCAGCCGGTCTTGGCGCAGATCGCGTAGACGGAGGCCGTGTAGTACGGCTCGTAGCCGCCGTTCAGGAACCCGGCGGTCCAGCCGACGGGCGTAGTGCCGGAGAGGAGCGGGTTGGAGTGCAATTCCGAGCCATACGATTGGGCGTCAGAGCTGGGCAGGTACCAGCCGCCCCCGGTGGCGATCTCGCCGTCCGGGCACGTGGCGTCCACGTCGACCACGTCCAGGACGCCGACGTTCTTCGACACGGTGACCACGTGCACGCCCGCCAGACCGGGGGTTCCGGCGGGCCCCTGCGGACCCGTGGATCCGGCCGGGCCCTGCGGCCCGGTGTCTCCCTGTTGACCGGTCGGTCCCGTCGCCCCCTGCGCTCCGGTGTCCCCCTGCGCCCCGGTGTCCCCCTTCGGTCCAGCGGGCCCCTGCTGGCCGGTCTGCGCCCAGGTGACGGACTGCTCGTGGGACCGGCACGCGGAGCCCACCTCGACGAGGCGCAGGTGACCGCTCGAGTTCACACATCCCTGGATCGTGCCGTCCGCGGCGATGTACGACTGCTCCCCGCCGGTGGCCGACGCGAAGTCCGCAGACGTCGCCACGAGCACGACAACGGCGGCAGCGGCCGCCGTAACGGCACGGCGAATGAAAGTCACAGGTCCCCCCCCCGGGATCGTTAGTCCCTCGGCCGGAACATCCGACCGAGGCGTCACAACTATCACAAGTACAAAGCGCATTGACGATGTGTAGGTGAAATGTAAAGCCGCCGGATCGTTGATGGTCGGCCTCGGGCACCGGCCGGCGCCTCATCCCCGGCCTGCAGCCCCGGGAAACGCGACCGCCTACGGTGCCCGGTGGCGCTGCAGCCGCGAGCCCCAGGCGGCTGTTCGTCGACCCGGGCTACGACCATGACAAGCACCGTCGCCTGCTAAGGAAGCGAAAGGGGAACGTCAAACTCTTCATCGCCTGACGTGTTGTCACCCACGGCTCTGACCTGGGACGCATCGCCACTTTCGCCTGGCCGCACCAGTTCAAGCGACCGCGTATCCGCTAGGGCACCGAGCCGAACTTACTCCCGAGTGTCGTCGTGCGATTGTCCGAACGAGGCGGAGACGGCCGTGGCGTCGGTGTGGTTGCGAGCATGCGGAGTTCCAGACCCGGACAGGAGCACTCCTCACGACGCACGGCTCACGGCTCACGGCTCACGGCGGCGCTGCTCGTCGGCCCCGCCGCCCGGCCTGAGGCGCTGCGCCGTGGTCTTCTCGACCGCGCGGACGCCGAGCGGTTCCTCGCCGAGGGCGTCCACCTGGTCGAACTCGCCAGTAATCCGTCCCTGCCGACCGACCTCGTGGACCGTCGCGCCATCGACCCCGACGAAGGGGTGCGGCTCGCCGTCTCCCTCCGGCCCGAGCTTGCCGAAGCCCGACGCGCCGCCATCGACTTCACAGTGGCCCCGCACGCACGGGATGACGTGGACTGGGTGGCGGCCAGCATCGCCGATCAGGACGTACTGCGCCGGGCCGCGACCTCCACCCATCCTCTGCTGCGTCGCGCCGCGGCCCGCAGCCCCCATCTGCCACCCGATCTCCTGCGGCTGCCGGCCGAGGACACGGACGTTCTCGTGCGCACCCACCTGGCCATCTATCACCCCGACACCCCTGAGGAGGTCCTGATGAGTGTGTACGCACGGCTCGGCGGGACGTTCTCCGCCTGGATGGCGACCGGCCACCCCCGCTTTTTCCCCCGCGAGGGGCTCGCCGCCCGCTACGCGGACCATCCGGACGGGATCCACCGACAACTGGTGGTCCGCGACCCCGCCGCCGACCCCGACCTGATCGAGCGACTCAGCCACGACCCGGATGTCTGGACGCGCCAGGCGGCGGCACGCGACCCGCGCCTACCGCTCCCCCGGCTCCTCGATGCCCTCGCCCTGCCCGAGCTGGCCTCCAGCGCGGGTGCCAACCCCCGCCCTTCTCCCGGGTGAGCCGGCCGTGATCATGGGCGAGGCCGGGGTGTCCGCATGACGACGAGCGCCTGGAGCGACGCGGCCGAGGTACTCGCGGCTGACGTACTAGCGGACGAAGCTCACGTTGCGGCAGATCGCGCCGCTGTTCAGGATCTCGGAGTCCGCGGCCGATCGGATCCTGGACCATCTCGCCCTACGGATGTCGATCTCGCCGACCAACCGGCCACGCAAGGGCACCGTGTACATCGTGGACGGAACGCTGGTGCCAACCCGCGACCGCAGCATCTCCGCATCGAGCAAGAACTATCGGCACTCAACGAACCGGCAGATCGTCATCGACGCTGACGCATCCGGCGTTGACCGGTCCTGTCGCGGAGCTCCGATCATCGCCGACCGAGAGGCCAACGCCACCTGAGTGCCGAGCAGGAGGCCGAGAACCGGGTTCACCGCACAGCAAGCGCCCGCGTCGAGCACGGCGCTGTCCCGCCTGAAAAGCTGGCAGATATGCGGGCGTGGCCGCGAGCTCGTCCTGGATGCTCGGTAGCGCGATGTTCACGGACGAGTCGTCCAGCACCTGCACTGGCTGGGCCGGCGCGATCACCAGTGACGGGACCATATCTCTGCCGGCTTGCGCCAGTTCCTTGATACCGGGGATTTCGTGTATCGCGGGCGTATCGAAAATCGCATACCCCACCGCAACGGCCCTCCGTCTCCAATGAGGGGCATGAACCACAACACATCCCTGTCAGCGCCGCCCCGCCGCGCGCGCCGGATCGTGCTCCTCAGCCTGGCGACCCTAGGCATGATGAGCGCCGCGTTCGTCGTGCGGCGGCCGCTCATGATGTCCGCTCCGATGTGCATGGCCGGGCGGTGGCACGGCTGCTTCGATACGTTCAACGGTGTGGTGCTCATGACGTTGGTCGCGCTGCCGTTGGCGGCGCTGGTGGTGTGGGCTCTGGCGTGCCGTCGACGTGCCGCCGGCGTCACATCGGCGTGGCGGTTGTCGCTGGCCGAGGTGGGCATAGTCCACGGGACGGTGCCGTTCATATGGATGACCATGATGCCGGGCGCCGGGGCCGGCACCGTCCCCGCCCGGGTGAGCCTCGTACCGCTGCGGGACCTGGTCACGATGGGGACGGGCCAGATCGTCGGCAACCTGCTGATCTTCGCGGCGCTGGGGTTCTTCGCCCCGATGCGGTTCGCGGCGCTGGCGTCCGTGCCGCGGATCCTGGCGCTCGGGGCGGGCTGCTCGGTCCTGGTCGAAACCGCACAGTACGTCCTGCGCCTCGACCGGGTGTCCTCCGTGGACGACGTACTGGTCAACGCCATCGGCGCCACGCTGGCCGCGCTGGCGTCGCGCCGCTGGTGGCGCACCACGGCGCAAGCGCCGTCGGACCAGCCTCGCCCCGCGCCGGCACCGGCAGGCTGAGTCGCGTGCGCGGTGTGCACACGTCATTGCCCACGTCACTTCACACGTCCTTGCATACGTCGGCGATATGTTGTGCTGCTTAGGCTTCAGTCATGCGCGTACTGATCGTGGAGGACGAGCCCTACCTGGCAGAAGCCGTCCGTGATGGGCTGCGGCTGGAGGCGATCGCCGCCGACATCGCCGGCGACGGCGACTCCGCCCTGGAACTGCTCAGCGTCAACTCCTACGACCTCGCGGTCCTCGACCGCGACATCCCCGGCCCCTCCGGCGACGAGGTCGCCCGGCGCATCGTCGCCTCCGGCAGCGGCATCCCGATCCTCATGCTCACCGCTGCCGACCGGATCGACGACAAGGCTTCCGGGTTCGAGCTCGGCGCCGACGACTACCTCACCAAACCGTTCGAACTGCGGGAGCTCGTCCTGCGGCTGAGGGCGCTCGACCGCAGACGCGCGTACGCCCGGCCTCCGGTCCGCGAGATCGCGGGCCTGCGGCTCGATCCCTTCCGCCGGGAGGTCTTCCGCGACGGACGCTACGTCGCGCTCACCCGCAAACAGTTCGCCGTACTGGAAGTCCTCGTCGCCGCCGAGGGTGGGGTCGTCAGTGCCGAAGAACTGCTGGAACGGGCCTGGGACGAGAACGCCGACCCCCTCACCAACGCCGTCCGCATCACCGTCTCCGCACTGCGCAAACGGCTCGGCGAACCATGGATCATCGCCACAGTGCCCGGCGTCGGCTACCGGATCGACACCGGTATGGACAGCCGTATGGACACCATCGCCCCCAGCAGAGACACCACTGACCCCGGCAGTACACATGCATAGACGCCCAGGGCTCAGCGTCCGACTGAAACTCACCCTCAGCTACGCCGGATTCCTCGCCGTCGCCGGCGCTCTCCTGCTGGCCGTGGTGTGGGGGTTCCTGCTGCGCTACGTACCCGACAACTCCCAGGGCCTTCTCGGGATCTCGCCCAACCGCTACCTCCTTGTGCACACCTTCGCCCCCGCCGCGGCCGTGGCGATGGCCTTCCTGCTCGTGTTCGGCCTCGTCGGGGGATGGCTCCTCGCCGGTCGGATGCTCGCACCACTCGCACAGATCACGCATGCGGCACGGGTGGCCGGGAACGGATCGTTGTCCCACCGGATCCGCATGAAGGGCCGCCAGGACGAATTCCGGGAACTCTCCGACGCGTTCGACTCCATGCTCCAACAACTCGAGTCCCATGTCGCCGAGCAGCAGAGGTTCGCCGCGAATGCCTCCCACGAACTGCGCACCCCGCTGGCGATCTCGCGGACGCTCCTCGACGTCGCCCGCAAGGACCCCACGCGCGACCGGGGTGAACTCATCGAACGCCTGCACACTGTTAATACGCGGGCGATCGACCTCACCGAGGCTCTCCTGCTACTCAGCCGCGGCGACCGCGGAAACTTCACGCGGGAGAGCGTCGACCTCTCCCTCATCGCCGAAGAAGCCGCCGAAACGCTGCTTCCCCTCGCCGAACAGCGCCGGATCATGCTCGACGTCACCGGAGGGGCGGCCCAGGCCAGCGGCTCCGCGGAGCTTTTGCTGCGGATGGTGACGAACCTCGTCCAGAACGCCATCGTCCACAACCTCCCCGCCGACGGCACCGTGACGGTCCACACCGAGGCACACGGCGACACGAGCGTGCTGCGGGTCGAGAACACGGGTCGCCGGCTCCCACCGGAACTGGTACCGACCCTCACAGAACCCTTCCAGCGCGGAACGGAACGCGTACGCACCGATGAGCATGCCGGCGTCGGCCTCGGGCTGGCCATCGTGCACAGCATCGTCCGCGCCCACGACGGGACCCTCGACCTCGTCCCCCGCCCCGCCGGCGGTCTCCTCGTCACGGTCCGGCTTCCTGGCACGCCGTAGGCATCGTCCCCGAGCGGGGCCACTGGATCGTTGACTGGAAATTCGGTGCAGGCCTGGGGCCCGCCCCTTATGGGTCAACCTTCAGAACGGAAGCTCGGTTCTGCCGCCGGGACGACGGCTCGGCCGGGCGGTGCGCCCACACCGTCGATTCCGCAACCGGCGCGACTCCCCGGAGGCCTGAGGCGAACCCGAAGGGCTGGTCCGTACCAAAGTATTGACACCCCCTTACCTCACTCCTTAAATCAAGAGGCGATGCACGCACCCCCCACCTCAGTCGGCGCCCCCTTCTCCGGGCACCGTACGGAAGGGAGAGTCTTGGACTCCCCACGTCTCCTCCGCAGATGCCTCTTGGCAGCGTTGTCCGCAGCGCTCGTCACCGCTGCCGCCATCGTTCCCGCCCAGGCGGATCCCCCCACGGCGGCCGCGGCCGTCACCACCTTCTCCGACACGTTCGACGGTGCCGCGGGCACGGGCGTCGACACCTCGAAATGGCAGATCGAGACCGGAGACAACGTCAACAACCACGAGCGGCAGTACTACACGTCCGGAACCAACAACGCGACGCTGGACGGCCAGGGTCACCTGGTGATCACCGCTCGCCGCGAGAATCCTGGCAACTACCAGTGCTGGTACGGGCGTTGCGAGTACACCTCGGCCCGGATGAACACCTCCGGGAAGTTCACCGGAACCTACGGCCATGTCGAGGCGCGGATGAAGATCCCGCGCGGGCAGGGCATGTGGCCTGCCTTCTGGATGCTCGGCAGCGACATCGGGCAGGTCGGCTGGCCGAACTCGGGCGAGATCGACATCATGGAGAACGTCGGCTTCGAACCCTCGACCGTGCACGGCACCATCCACGGGCCCGGGTACTCGGGATCCGGGGGCATCGGAGCCGCCTACTCCCTGCCGGGTGGCCAGGCCTTCGCCGACGCCTTCCACACCTTCGCCGTCGACTGGGCCCCCGACTCGATCAGTTGGTCGGTGGACGGCACGGTGTACCAGCGGCGCACGCCCGCCGATCTGGGCGGCAAGACCTGGGTGTTCAACAAGCCGTTCTTCATGATCCTCAACCTCGCGGTCGGCGGCTACTGGCCGGGCGACCCCGACGGCTCCACCGTCTTCCCCCAGCAGCTGGTGGTGGACGAGGTGAAGGTGACGACGAGCGACGGTTCGGGGCCCACCGGCGGCCCGATCACCGGCCTCGCCGGCAAGTGCGTGGACGTGGCGGGGGCGAACGCAGCCAACGGCACGCCCGTACAGCTCTACGACTGCAACGGCACCACGGCCCAGCAGTGGACGGTCTCCTCCGACGGCACCATACGCGCGCTGGGCAAGTGCCTCGATGTCACCAACAACGGCACGGCGGACGGCTCGACCGTACAGCTGTGGGACTGCACGGGCGGGCCCAACCAGAAGTGGGCCGTCAGCGCGGCCCACGACATCGTGAATCCGCAGGCCAACAAGTGTCTGGACGCGACGGGCAACAGCTCGGCCAACGGCACCCGGCTGCAGATCTGGTCGTGCTCGGGCGGCGCCAACCAGAAGTGGACCGTGAGCTGAGATTCCGCCACGGGGGACGGGGGGAACGGGGGACGGGGGTCCGGTGGGGTTCGCCCCCGCCGGACCCCCGTACATGTCGCCCGGTGCGCCCGCACCGCCGGCTGTTCGCCCACGACCTCCCACCACGGGCGGACAGCACCGGTCGACGGCCGGTCAGCAGCCCATGGACCAGGTGTGCGGTCCGCATGCGGACCCGTCGGCCCGGACTTCGTCAACCACTGAGATCATTGTTCAAGAACTGACGCATCCTCAGCCAGTGCTGTGACCGCAAAGGTTGGCCGGGTTGCTCGTTGTGCTGGTTGGACGTGCATCTCCAACCAGGAGGCGGAACGGCACCACCGGTCAGGATCCGCAGGCTGACCGAGCAGGAGTTCTGGGCAAGCCCTTCACCCGCTGGTCGATCCGCAAGCTCACGGATCACCGACGTCGGAACACCTCCCGGCCGATCACGATCGGCCGGGAGGCCCTGCGCTTCTTGCAGGGCCGCCGCAGGATGTCCTTTCGGACAGATCTGGGCAGTCGGACTGCCGTGCTCTCTCAGCCGGCGTGGAGGATCCGAAAACGATCAGGTTGCGCCGGATCTCGATCAACGACTTGGACTGGCGTCCAGGCCCATTGCCAGACGCTGACGCCTGGCGTGCGGGAGAACTGGATCTGCCCGCGAGTGCCTTCGACTGCGACACGCGGCCAGGATTCGGCCGTGCGCGTCCGGTCCGCGCCGTGAGAACGCAGCACATCGGCGAGGACGGCGACCGTGTCGTAGCCCTCGAAGGCGACGAACGAAGGCGCTACGACGAGCCGTTCACGGAGGGCCGTCTCGACTCGTGCACCGAGTGGGCTGAGGCGCTCGGGCAGGTAGCGCAAGAACGGGATCGCCGCGCTGTCGTCGCCCAGCAACGTCGCCCATTCGGCGAACTCCGGTTGCCCGGCCGGAGCACCAATCATGATTTCGGCGAGGCGCTGGTCGCGGCGGACGGACTTGACGATCGACACTGCCGGCTCCGGGTGGCCGACCAGAAGAAGGAGGGCTGTCGCACGATGGTCGACGAGTTCGTCGCACACGGCCGTGGGGGCGAGCGTGCGCATGTCGAGTTCGATGACGGTGCCGCCGCGTGGAGCGAGGTAGTCCCGCAGAATGCGGGCCCCGGATGCCCAGTAGACACTCGGCTCGGCTGCTACGGCGATGCGGCTGTGGCCCGTGCTGAGGAGGAAGTCTGCATAGATCCGCCAGCCGTGGGACTGTGCCGGGGCGAGACGCGCGACCCATTCCGTCGGCTCCTCGGTGAGCGCGTCGAGAACCGCTGACGAGCAGAGGAACGGCAGGCCGAGGGCGTCGGCCCTGGCGGCAGCGGCACGAGCGACGACGCTGTGATACTCCCCCGCCAAGGCAGCCACGCCCAGGCGAGCCAATTCATCCACGGCCGCCGCGGCCCTCTGTGGATCGGCCGCGGTGTCTCGGACCACCAGCTCGAGTGGTCTTCCTACGATCCCGCCGGCGTCGTTGACTTCGCGAACGGCCAGCTCGAGTCCAGCGAGCAAGTGTTGGCCTGCCTCGACCCAGCCGGGCCGAGTCAGCGGAACGAGAGCGCCGATCCGGACGGTTGTTCCGTCAGTCCGCTCCGCTGCAGGCGGCGATGGTGGCGTATACATGCGTTGGCGTCTCCCGAGTGACGATTCGGTCGTAGTTTGCCCGGATCGCAGAGTGAACGTCAGGAGCGCCGAGAGTAGCCGAGCCGAGAATGGCCGACTTCGGCGGCCGGTTCTGTGGCTGTCAGTCGGCCCTCGCGGCGTCGATCGAGCCCGAAGGGCTTTGGGCGGCTCTGCCGTAGCAGGTCCGCCAGGCCTCTCCCAGGCTCACCACGCGGCCTACGCGATCCACGCGATCCACGCGGAGAAACCTGCAATCACCGGGCGAACGTTCCTGCTGGATTGCCGCCCCTTGCCCAACGTACGGCCGGTCGGCTCTCCTGGGCAGCGGATAGAGGGCCACACCACACCGCTCCGATGGCGTCCTCCGACGCTCCGCCGGATCCACACATGCGCTGTACCGGCCGCCGATCAACGGGGGTTCTACGCTTTCACCCGAACGTTGATCATGGCGGTGTGGGGAAGACGCTTCGTTGCGCCTCACGCCGGCCCGGGTGTGAGGAAGGGCCAAAATGGCCAATGCGGTCCGACATTTCGGTACGCGTGTAGTGGTAATAGAGAGCATTCCCCTGATTCTGGGCGGCTTACGGTCCGCGTTAGAAGATGGCGGGATCACCGTTGCCGCAGGGACCCACGACCCGCGCGCCGGCGTGCGGGCGGTCCGGGAGGAGAAGCCCGATGTGGTCATCGTCGACCTCGACCTGCCTGGCCGCGCGGGCATCGGGCTGCTCCAGCAACTGCGTCGGCACTACCCGGCGCCGCGATTGGTCGCCGCGGTGTCCCCTGAGCACGACGACGACAGCCTGCTGCTGACCACACTGATGGCGGGGGCCACGGGCTACCTGCTCAAGAACACGGAGACGGTGGACGTGCTGCGCACCGTGCGGGCCGTGCAGCGGGGGTACGTCACGCTGGGCCCGCGGGCCGGCGGCGAACTCTCCGCCCTCTTGGTGCGTCTGGCGGAAGCCGACGGCACGCTCCCGTTCCCAGCGCTTACGAACCGGGAACGAGAAGTGCTGCGATTGGTCTCGCTCGGCTACGGAAACCGCCGAATAGCGCAGGAGCTGTTCATATCGGAGAAGACCGTACGCAATTACGTCTCGGCCATCCTGCCGAAAATTCATGTCTCCAGTCGGCTGGAGGCCATTGTGTCCGCACGGTTGGCCGGCCTGGAAACGGCCGCCCCCAGCTCCGGCTCCGGCTCCGGCTCCGGCTCCGCATGTATGTAACGCGCAGCAGCGGAACAGCCATTGCCGACGGAACCGGTGCGCGGAGCATGGAGCGTCACATGTCGTGGGTGATGAGGTCGGCTGCCACGAGTCGGCGCACGCTGTCACTCACCTGCCGGTTGACCTCGTCCGAGTCGGCCGGGAGATCGACCGCTCGGGCGTAGGCCGTGCGTATCGAGCCGAGGTCACGCCCGTCGCACAAGGAGTAGACCGTCCACGAGCGCGCGTTCAGCCAGTGCATTCGGGCCGACCGCGTGGGACTCACGACGAGTTGTCCCAGGCCGGGCAGGGCGCATGCGTCCACCGGGGTGATCCGCTGGAGGACGCCTCCTGAGGGATGCTCCGGCGGCTGCCACGGTTCCGCCCGCCGGGTCGCCGCCGCGGCACGGTCATGGGGCAGCGGCGCGTCGTCGTCCACCAGACGGAGCGCGGTGAGGAGCCAGCGGGCGAACCGGTGCCCGTTCTCGGTGAGCGCCTGCTCCGGCAGCGACAGCACGCACTCGGCGAGGTAGCGGGCCCGTTCCGCACTGGTCCGGTACTGCCCGCTGCGGGCGGCCGGGGTCCCGGGGCTGGGCTCGTCGAGGTCCTCGACCGACGGGGGCGGCCCGAACCTCTCCCTGACCGCTTCACCCGCGGCGACCGCCGCGGCCCGGAAGACAAGCAGGTGCACGTAGAAATGCAGGGCTACGAACACCCGGATGACCGTCCACGAACCGATCCGCCACGGGATCGGGACACGCTCGGTGGCATTCCTGACCACGGAGCCCGTACGGAGCGCGTCGAAGAGTTTGAGGTGGGCGCCCTCGTGCAGCAGGCTCTCTGCGGCGAGCCATGGAGACGTACAGCGTTCGGGCGCCAGCAGCACCGTCGAGGGAAGCGGGTCGCCGCCGGACATGGACTGCAGGGGGCCCTCTTCGCTCTCCCTGTGGGTGAAGCCCACCATGGTGACGTGGCTGAGTACACCGGCTCCCGCGGCGGGCAGCAGAGTCGCGAGGAGTTCCGCGCCCTCCCGCAGGACGGCGCTGACGCTGTCCGCCGGATCGACCGGGGCTGCCGCCCGGCTGTCGCCGAGCGCGCCACGGTACAACTCCATGAGGCGCCCGGCCAGCATCTCCTGCGAACTGCCGTGTGGCGTCGGCTCGGTCAGCACCCAGGCGTCCCCGAGACCGGGCCAGGCACTCCGGTGCGGACGGATGAGGGCTTCGCAGGGCCCCGTGGAGGTCGGGGCGTCCGCCGCCGAGGCCGGCACGTAACCGCTCACGTAGGCGCCGAACGAGCTGTGTCCGAGTCCGCCGCTCTCCAGTCGCGCGAGGTCGACCTCGAAGCAGTTGCGCAGCACCGGGTCGTACAGCAGCGGGCGAAGATGTTCGTCGGCCGCCGCGGCCGTTGTCCGCAGCACGTCCGCTGCTTCGCCGTCATGCCGCGCCAGCATGGTCAGGCCCAGCCGGAACCGGGCGAGGTTGCGCTCGCCGATGGCGGCGGAGTCGCCGAACTGCCGATCGGCGCAGAGCATGGTGTCGGCCTGCGCCACCCGGTCGGTGAGCGGCTCGGCGGCGGAAGGTGAAGCGGGCAACGAGGACCGTCCTTCGTGGTCGGGCGGCGGACATGGACGTAAGGCATCGGCACCGGGCCCTGTCTCGGGCCCGGTGCCGACGGGACGCGCTGTGCGTCAGGCGGTCCGGACCGCCTGGTACGACGGGAGCCAGGCGCGCTCCTCCGGTGCGTCGACGGCAACCTCCGGGACTTCGTCATCAAGGTAGGTCTGCGGAGCCAGGTCGGGCGTCTCGATGTGGTCTACCAGCATGTCCGGTCCCTTCGGTCGTCCGTGGACGGAGCAGGACCGGGCAGGGCGGACGGCATCCTGCCCGGACGTGTCATTCTCCGGCACCCCGCGTCCCGTACCGATGGGACTGATGTCCTGAATTTTGTCCCAAGCCCCGGCAGGCACGCTGATGGGCTTACGCCTCAGGTGTAACGGCGGACCGGGTCGCGGGGCGCCCGGCACGCTGCTGCCCGTGACCTCCGCCCCCGCCCTCACCCCGGAACGACGCGCCACGTATCGGGAAGTACTGGCCAACCGGCGCTTCCGGCTGCTGTTCGTGACCCGGACCCTGACGGTCACGGCCGACTCGCTGCGGATCATGACCCTTTCGGTGCTCGTCTTCGCGACGACCGGCTCACCCCTGCTGGGCGCCCTGACGTTCGGTGTCGGCTTCCTGCCGCAGCTCGCCGGTTCGCTCTTCCTCGGCTCGCTCGCCGACCGCGCCCGACCGCGCCGGCTCGTCACCGCGGGATACGGCCTCCAGTGTGCGGCGGCCGCTGTCATGGGGATGGCCCACTTACCGGTGGTGGCGATCCTGGTCGTCATCGCCGCCGTGGCCTGCGTGACCCCCACCTTCAGCGGCGTGACCAACCGACTCATCGCCGAGACGCTCACGGGTGACGCCTACGTCCTGGGACGCTCGTTGTCCAACATGTCCGCGTCCGCGGCACAACTGCTCGGCCTGGCCGGCGGCGGTGCCGCGGTCGAGCTCCTTGGCCCGCGGACCTCACTCCTGCTCAGCGCGGGCGCCTACCTGGCCGCCGCGGTCGTCGTCCGCTTCCGGCTGCCCGACCTGCCCGCACCCGAGCAGGCCGTACAGCACGGACCGCGGCAGGGCGTCAGCTCGGTACTGCGCCATAGTTGGTCCGGCAACACGAAGCTGCTCGCCGAGCGAAGGGTCCGCACGCTCCTGCTCGCCCAGTGGCTGCCGCCCGCGTTTGTCGCCGGCGCCGAGAGCCTGATCGTCCCGTTCGCGGGCGGTCGCGGCATGCCCGCTGGTTCGGCCGGACTGCTGCTGGCCTGTCTGCCGGTCGGCATGCTCGCCGGTGACCTGGCCGTCGGCCGCTCCGTCCGTCCCGCCGTACGGGAACGCCTGGTCGCCGCGCTGGTGGTGGTCGTCGGCCTGCCGCTGGCCGGCTTCGCGCTGGATCCGCCATGGGTGGTGTGCGCGGGCCTCCTGCTGGTCACCGGAACCGGGTTCGCCTACGCACTCGGACTCCAACGCCCCTTCCTCGACGCGGTCCCGGAGGTCAGCCGCGGCCAGGCGTTCGGTCTGCTCACCGCCGGGCTGATGACCGTGCAGGGAGCCGGACCGGTCGTGTTCGGGGCTGTCGCCGAGCTCACCGGCGTCGGCGTGGCCATGGCGCTCGCCGGTCTCGCAACGGTGTGCGTGGCAAGGTGTGTCACCCCGTGGCGCACGGGAGGCGGCCAGTAGGGCCGGACCCTTGTGGGCCTGACGCCATGGCAACCAGGGGCTCAGCTGTACAGCGAGCCACAACTCCACCTGCACACCGAGGCGTTGGCGGGACGAGGCTACGGTGTCGGCGACGGACGGTGCTCGAGGAACGATCAGGTACGGATGCCGAAGCCGGCCCGTGGAAGCCGGTGCAGGAGCGCGGCGCTCTTGCGCATGGCAGCGACACCGACCGGACAGGCACGGCACGATCGCCTGCGAGCGGCGCACCATCACCCACGGCTGGAACTGCCGCACTACGGCCAGGGGCGGCATCTTCTACGTGCACCGGCCAGGAAGCAGACAACGCGGAGCATCTCCGGGTATGGGGCCCGCGTCGAGCGTGTCTTCGCCCGCATGCGGCACTACACCATCTACCGCGACTGCCGTCGGCAACGCGGCACTGGCCTCCAGCGCGCGGTCCAGGCGGTGACCCACCTGCGCAACCCCGCCCTCGCCGCATGGCCGGCACACGCCCGCAGCCCAGCGGGAAAAACCGTGATCACGGGAGACGAACGAGTGCTAGCGTCGCCCGTATGCCTGAACTGATCGCACCCACAGGTCGGCTGCATTCGTCATGGCTCACGGCGCGTGACGAGTGGTCTCCGGGTGCCCATCAGGACGGGACGGGCCTGCGTCTCGCTCCTGATGCCGACCTCGACAACCCCGAGGTTTTCTCGGAGTGGGTCGAACGACTGCGACAGCAGTCGGACAGCTCGGTTGCCGTCGGGGAGGAGCGCGTCCATGCGACCCATTGGTGGATCGTCGAGGGCGAGAGCTATCTGGGGGCCGTTGATCTACGGCACTACCTGAACGCCCTTCTGCTCGACATCGGCGGTCACATCGGGTACAGCATCCGGCCTTCCTTCCGCAGACGCGGCTTGGCCACCTGGGCTCTCGGGGCGGTTCTACCAGAGGCCCGTGCGCTCGGCCTGGATCGAGTCCTCGTCACGTGCGACGACGACAACGTCGCGTCGGCGCGCAGCATCGAACGCAACGGTGGCCTCCTGGAAGATGTCCGCACAACCAATGCGGGCATCAAGCGCCGCTACTGGATCACTCTGTAGCCAACGTGCGCAACAGGTCTGGTGCTGTCGCTGATTCGGCCGATTTCCGGGAGCGTCCAGGGGTTGCCGTCCGGGACGGCGAAGTCGGCGAAGAGGGTGTCGTCCCGGCGGTCGGGGTCGGGGCCCGACGCCCAGTCGCCTTTCCAGTCGTCGATCGGTGACTTGTGCCGGATGCCACTGACCTTGACACCGCGTTCGGTGAGTGGACGGTGTGCGGCTTCGAAGTCCATCAGGACAGTGACTTGCTCGTCCCACGCCGATGGGTCGATGTCAGTCTCGACCATCCAGCCCTGGCCATAGGAATCGGTGTTGGCGAAGTCGGTGACTCCGACGCGGACGAGGCCGCCGGCATGGTCCGAGCGGGCCCAGAGGTGACAGGAAGTTCGTCATCAGCGAAGACGAGAACGCGTCGTCGGCAGTCACCCGTACTGCCCCATCCCAGGGCTTCCGAACATGATCGGGCCCTCCGAGGAGAAGAAGTGCCATGACGGCTGACAGCCGCCGAGCCTACGTCGGGAAGGAAAAGACATGCGCCTGGACCTCACGGGACGGACCGCGTTGGTGACGGGATCCACCCAAGGCATCGGAGCCGCAATCGCGGCCGGACTCGCGCGGGCCGGCGCGCGGGTCGGAGTCAATGGCCGCGACCGGGGCAGGGTCGAGGAGTCCGTCAAACAGCTCAAGGCCGACGTGCCGGACGGCGACTTCCGTCCGGTCACCGCCGATGTCGCATCCGAGGAGGGCGCCGTCGCCGCTCGGGAAGCCCTGCCGGACGTCGACATCCTCATCAACAATCTCGGCATCTTCGGCGCCAAGGACCCGTTGGAGATCACGGACGACGAATGGCGTCGCTACTTCGAAGTGAACGTGCTGGCCGCCGTCCGTCTCACCCGTACCTATCTGCCGCAGATGATCCAACGGGGGTGGGGCCGCGTCCAGTTCATCGCGAGTGACTCTGCGGTGGTGATTCCCGCCGAGATGATCCACTACGGCATGTCGAAGACCGCCCTGCTCGCCGTCAGCCGTGGCTTCGCCAAGCACGCCTCAGGGACCCGCGTCACCGTGAACTCCGTCATCGCCGGCCCTACCCACACCGCTGGTGTGGAGGATTTCGTGTACCAACTCGTCGACCGTGACCTTCCTTGGGACGAGGCACAGCGAGCCTTCATGCGAGAGCACCGCCCGCAGTCGCTGTTGCAGCGCCTGATCGAGCCTGAGGAGATCGCCAACATGGTGGTGTACCTGAGCTCCGACCTGGCGTCCGCCACCACAGGCGGCGCACTGCGGGTCGATGGAGGGTACGTCGATTCCATCCTCCCCTAGGGATGGCCCGAACCCCATCACCCATGAGTCCGCGGTCTGGTCGAGGCCCTGTACTCGCCTCGCTGCTCCTAGCCATCGAAGCGGTATGTCCACCTACCGGAGGCACTCGTCCCGTGAGGCGCTCCGTGTTCCGGCCGTTGGTGCCCCCGCGATGGCGGGGTACCCGGCACGGCAGGGAACCCGTCATCCGAACCGTTGGGCGCGGCACGGTCAGTGAAAGGCCGACGTCACGAGGTCCTGCTGTTCGCCGACATGCCGGCGCGCAGAACCCACGGCGGGAGCCGGCGCCTGCGGGCGGCTGACGCATACGACCGGACGGCCGGCGAGCCGGTGCACATGGGGCCCCACGAAGGACCAGGCGCCTTGGTTCTCCGGCTCTTCCTGCACCCATCGCACCTCGGCCCCGGCGGGGAAGCGGGCGAGTTCCGCGCCCAGCTCCTCCGTGGGGAACGGGTGGAGACGCTCAAGGCGGACGATCGCGGTGTCCGACAGGCCGGCGCTTCGTCGATGGGCGTCGAGGTCGTAGAAGACCTTGCCCGAGCACACGAGCACACGCCTGATCCGGGCGGTGTCCGCCGTCTCATCCGGTAGGACCGCGCGGAACGCGCCCATCGTGAGCTCCGTCAGCCCGGAGGTAGCCACCTTCGAGCGCAGCATCGACTTCGGGGTGAAGACGACCAGTGGCCTTCTGCGCTCGTCGAGCGCTTGCTGCCTGAGCAGATGGAAGTAGTTGCCCGGCAGGGAGGGCATGGCGACGGTCATGTTCCCCTGCGCGCAGAGCTGGAGGAAACGCTCGATCCTCCCGGAGGAGTGGTCGGGTCCCTGCCCTTCCAGGCCGTGCGGCAGCAACAGCGTTACCCCGGAGCGCTGGCCCCATTTCTGTTCGGATGACGCGATGTACTCGTCGATCACGGCCTGCGCTCCGTTGGCGAAGTCGCCGAACTGGGCCTCCCACAGCACCAGCGCGTCGGGCCGCGCCAGTGAGTAGCCGTACTCGAAGGACAGCGCGCCCAGTTCGGACAACATCGAGTCGTAGGGTGCGAAGTCGGCGGCCCGCGAGCCGAGGGAGCTCAGTGGCGTGTGCTCCACGCCGGTGCGCCGGTCGGTGAGCACGGCGTGTCGTTGGCCGAACGTGCCACGGCGGGAGTCCTGCCCGGCCAGCCGCACCGCAACCCCGTCCAGCAACAGGGAGCCGATGGCCAGTGTTTCCGCGGTGGCCCAGTCGATGGTTCCCGCATCCAGCATCGTGGTCCGCCTCTGGAGCTGCGGAAGAACACGCGGGTGCACGGTGAAACCTCCCGGCAGAGCGGTCTGGGAAGCGATCACCTGGCGAGCGGTGGCCTCCGTGATCGCCGTCGCCGCCTGGGAGGCGGCCGAATGCTGAGCGTTCACGGCGGTCGTGGCGTTCACGGGGTTCACGGGCTTCACGGAGGGGGGCACCGGACGCGCCCGGGTCTGGGTGAAGGCCCGTTCAAGGTGGCACTGATAGTCCCGCAGGGCGCCTTCCACCTGCCGCTCGGTGATGTCTCCCCGACGGACGAGCGCCTCGGCGTACAGCTTGCGCACCGAAGCCCTGGCGTCGATGCGGTCGTACATCGCCGGCTGCGTGATGGAAGGATCATCGACCTCGCTGTGCCCGTGGCGCCGGTAGCAGATCAGATCGACGACGACGTCCTTGTGGAACGCCTGACGATAGTCGAAGGCCAGGCGCGCGACCCGGACCACGGCCTCGGGGTCGTCTGCGTTGACGTGGAAGATGGGGGCCTGGACGGTCTGTGCCACGTCGGTGGCGTAGGCGCTCGAACGGCCGTTGGCGGGCGAGGTGGTGAAGCCGAGTTGGTTGTTGATGACGATGTGGACCGTCCCGCCGGTGCGGTAGCCGGGCAGCTGGGACATGTTCAGCGTCTCGAAGACCACGCCCTGACCGGCGAACGCGGCATCGCCGTGGACGGCGATCGGCAGGACGGGGAAGGCTTCGCCACCGTCTGCTGCCTTGTCCTGCTTGGCGCGCACCACCCCCTGGGCCACCGGCCCCACGAGCTCCAGGTGCGAGGGGTTCGCCACCACGCACACGGCGATCATGCCACCGTCCAGCGCACGGTAGGTCCCTTCCGCACCGAGGTGGTACTTCACGTCGCCGGATCCCTGGACCGACCGGATGTCCCCCGCATCCTCGAACTCATGGAAGATCTCCGCGTAGGACTTGCCGATGATGTTGGCCAGCACATTGAGCCGACCCCGGTGTGCCATACCGATGACGGCTTCCCTCACGCCGTGTCCGATGGAGCGGAGCAGCAGCGCGTCGAGCAGCACGATCGCCGACTCGCCGCCTTCGAGTGAATACCGTTTCTGTCCCACGTACTTGGTTTGCAGGAACGTCTCGAAAGCCTCGGCCGCACCCAACCGGTAGAGAATCTGCAATTGTTCGGCGACGTCCGGCGGGGGCTGAGGTGATTCGATCCTCTGCTGTATCCAGCGGCGTTCCTGGGAGCTCTGGATGTGCATGTACTCGGTGCCGACGGTACGGCAGTACGACTCCTGCAGCGCATTCAGCACATCGCGAAGCGTCATGGTGGCCTGCCCCGAGAACCCGTCGACGACGAACTCTCTTTGCAGGTCATCGTCCCGGAGCCCGAATGCCGTGAGTTCGAGCTCCGGATGCGCGGCCCCCCGTCCTGCCGTGAGCGGGTCGGTATCGGCCACCAGATGTCCGCGGACTCGATACGCCTCGATGAGCGCGGCAACGCGGACCGCTTTGACGGCCTTGACGGCCGCCTCGTCCGTGCTCTCCTGCACGGTCGTCGGGCCGTTGCGCGTCTCTCGGCGGGCCGCGGGGATCGGGGAGGCGAACAACTCCCTCCAGGTCCGGTCGACCGAGCCGGGGTCGTGCAGGTATCGCTCGTACTGTTCGTCCACGAGCCATTCGTTGATGCCGAATTCCAGCCCGTGGAGTGCCGGCTGTCCGGCGCGTGATTGCGATGCCACTGGGTGGATCGCCTTCTTTCCTCATTCGGAGTGACCGATGACGGACACGGCCGGACCGCCCGGTCGTCATTCATCGTGCCTGCGGACTTCCCGTCCGCTGGGTATCCGTCGTGGGGCGAAACCGTCTGACCGTTTCGCAGCACCGACGCTATGGCATAGCGAGATCCGAGCAATACACCCGGGAATGCCATAACGCCGTCACATCAGGACATCGCGGCAGTAAGGCGGCCTCCGCGTGGAATGCTTCCGCGCACAGCCGAACCCTGATCATCGGCCGCCGCGCGCCCTGAGGTGAAAAGTGATTGCGGCACACTCCGTCGTCACACCGCGACCCCCTCCCCCAGAGACCCGCACCACGCACATCCAGCGCCGGCACCGCAGACGTCACACATGAACAGGCAGGACAACAGGCATGACAGCGAACGACTACCTCGACTGCTTCCAACCCGAACTCGTCGTCATCCCGTGCGGCAGCCGCAAACTGGGCCAGCGCGCACGAGCGGCAGACCTGTATGTCGGCTCCTATCACCGTGCGTGCCGCAAGGCGGCTGATGCGCTGCGGCCCGACCGGCTGCTCATCCTCTCCGCGCGCTACGGCCTGCTCGACCTCGACGACGTCATCGACCCGTACGACACCCCTCATGGCGCTGCCGACGCCATCACGACCCAAGCCCTCCTGCAGCAGGCCAGGGTGCGTGACATCCTGCTCCTCGACCCCGTTGTGGCCCTCGGCGGCGCACGGCATGCCGCCCTCGTCCACGCCATCTGGCCACACGCCCGCACACCACTGGCCGGGACACGCGGCATGGGTGAGCAAATGGCCCGGCTCACCGTACTGCGCAAGGCAAATGACCAGCAGTTGATGTGACACCACGTGCCGCTGCGAGAAGGGGGCCCGGCCGCGGCCGGCAGCCGCGCGGCCCTGCGCCCATGATCACGCGAATGCCACGGCGGGCCCGCTCCGAACGCACGGAGCAGGCCCGTCCGTGACAGAGCCGTTCATCCCTCGTCGTGTGCCAGCGTCAGATCAAAGGCGTCCTGGCCGGCCGCATCCAGGGTGAGGGATGCTGCCCGGGCCGGGTACCCCGCAGCGACCACGGTGTATTGGTCGGCTTCGAGACCGGTGAAGGCGTACGAGCCGTCCTCGGCGGTGAGCGCGATGCCGACGACGTCGCCCGCCGGGTCCAGGAGGGTGACTCGGGCCTCGGAAACCGGGCCGCCGTCCGTGGTGCTGCTGCGGACGGTGCCCTTGAGCACGGACGCCACGCCCCGGCGCGCGTCGGGCTCGGCCGGCCGGCGGTGCCGGTGCTCGATGACGGGTCGGCGGCGCACGTGTCCGGCGGCGTAACGCAGGGAGCGGCTCACCACCACCATCCAGGCAAGGACCACCAGCACGTAGAGCACGACAGCCACCCATGTGAACAGCTGCGAACCGGTCCGCGCCGCGAGAGCGCTCGTGGCCGTCACACAGGCGCCCACCGGGAAGATGAAAGACCACCACGTGGGTGCGAAGGGCAGCCCGCCCCGGACCGTCCGTGCCGTCAGCCCCGCGGCGAGCGCGAGCCACAACATGGCGAAGCCCCATACCGACACTCCCCCCAGCAACGCGGCGACCGCGGCGCCTCGCGCGTAGGGCGCGGGCAACGCGCTCGGCACCACCGCGGCCAGCGCGCCGAGCGCCGTCACCGCCTGGCTCAACGCCCCCAGGCCGATCCACACCGTGGGCACCACTGTTGCGGCAGGTACGTCGTGGTGCACCAGGCGCCCGTAGATCATGGCCAGCACCAGCAGCGCCGCAACGAAGCCGAGCCCCAGCATCGCGTAACACCCCAGCAGCAGGGCGAGCCGCAGTTGCCCGGCCGGTGCGTGGGGCACCAGCAGCGCGCCCGTCGCGGCGGAGACCATCGGCGGCACCACGGGCATCAGCCAGCCGCCGAACGCCGCGTCCGGCGCGTGTCGGTGCCGGGTGACCATCAGATACGGCACCGTGCACGCGGTGACAAGGCCGAGCACCGTACCGAGTGACCAGAGCACCCAGTCCACACTCAGCGCCGCCTCGAGCCCGATCAGCCGCCGCCCCAACACCAGCGCCCCGGCGCCCACCGTGAGCAGCGCCACCGGCGGCGCGCCGAAGAACTGGGCCGCCACCGGATCAGCCGCGTGTACCCGCAGCGCCCGCTGCCTGAGGTAACCGACGGCCAGCAGGATCAGGAGCAGCGCGGCACCCAGCCAGACGGCCGTGGCGAAGGTCCGCAGCCCGGGAAAGCTCCGGGGCAGCGTGACCGCCGCGTTGGCGACGATGCCCGTGCCCATGACCGCCGCGAACCAGCTGGGACCGAATACCGCACGCGTGGGTGTGTCTGCGGCAGGCGGCAAGGGACGGGCGGACGAGGAGGAATTCATGACCCGAACCTATGGCGGGGCTGGGGCGGCACCGCCGGTCATGTCCAGATGCGAGGGGCTTGCAGCACATATCGAGCGACCGCCACAGTGCGGCAGTCCCGCGGGACCGACCCTGCCGGCCGCGACCGTGTACCGGCCGGGATGGCGGCACCTCGGTCGGCCGACTGCCGACCGTGATTCCGGAGACCTCGACTTGCCCGTGAAGACACCCTCACCTGACAGTTCGTCATTGTTCAGTGACTGCGGCGCTGATGGCTCGCAATGCGGGGCATGTTCTGGTGCTGAGCGGCTGTCGGCACCGGCGGCGGCGAGGGCCGGCAGCGCGGCGGTCGCCGATCGGAGCCTTTTGCGTAGACGGGCGGCGGTTCTTCGAACCCGGCCACCGAGCACCGTCCGTCCTGAGGCCCGCGACGGTCTCCGGAGCACGCGGCCCATTCCTCGAGTGCAGCGAACTACTGCGGGGCCAGGCGGCACGCCTCGGTGGCGACGGCGTCCGCCACCCCGGCCCGGGCCAGATCGCCGGCACAGCCGTTCTGGTCGCCCACCAGGCCGACGTAACACCCCATCCGGACGGCGTCCGTGACCTCGGTGCCCTGGTTCTGGACAAGGTTCTCGCAGGCCGCGATGTCCGCGTGGGCGGCTGGTGCGGCGATGACGGTACCGCCCAGGGCGAGGGCCAGGCCGGCGAGAACACTGGGAATACAAGCCGAACGACGCATGAGGATGCACCTGCTCTCTGGGTCGGATCACGCGGTCCTGGGCGCGCCGAACCGCGGGCGGGGGCGGCGGCGAGCGAACGCGCGAGACGGAATCCCCCGGGGATCGAGCACCACAGGGGTCGAGCAGGCGGTGTGCCGTGCCAGTCGTGCGGGTGGTGTGCGTTTCCTCCGAGACCCGATCGGCCCGGCGTCGGCCACCCTCGCTCATACGACGCTAGAGCACTCCGTACGCGCCCGCACTCCCGGACCGACGATCCCGGCGCCCGTACGCCGACGCTCACGTCATTCCCCAGGGGCTGTGGCCAGGTGATGTCCCAGGCACTGGCCTGACTCGCGGCCGACCGGCCAGGTCGCGTGAGGGGGTGGGAGGCCCGTGCCGGGGATGTGGCTGATGATCCGCAGTGCCTCGGGCAGGGGGACGGTGTACTGATCGGGATCACCGCCACTGGCGAGCCGCGTCACCACCTTGCGCTCGGTGCAGCTGACACAGCCGTTGCCGGCGCCGCGCCGTCGATGACGAACCAGGTCGCGACCGTGCGCACGCCCCTCTCGCCAGGGAAGGGCAGGGGCCCTGACTCAGTCGGCCGGTGGCTCGTCAACCGCGCTCATCGGCTGATCGCCGGGTCGGCAGCCCGGGCCCTTCATGACGGCTTGACGGCCGGCCGACGTGCGGCGGGCCCGACCCCGCCTCGACCCGTGCCCGGGCGGCACCGGCGGCCTCCTCCTCGCTATTTCCCTCCCGCGCCCTCCGATGTCACAGAACGGCGGGGCTGTCTCGTCTCAGATCGTCGAAGACACAATCCGCAAGCAGAAAGGTGATGGTCATGCGGGTGTTCGTGGCAGGCGGCAGTGGAGTGCTGGGGCGGCGGCTGGTGCCGCAGCTCGTGGCTCGTGGTCACCGGGTGACGGCCACGACTACGAGCACGGCCAAGCTCGGCTTCGTAGAGCAACTGGGCGCGGACGGCGTCGTGATGGACGGACTGGACCCGATGTCCGTCGGCGAAGCGGTGGCGGCCGCCCGCCCGGACGTGATCGTGCACCAGATGACCGGGATCAGCATGGCTCACGCCGGCAAGCCCGACCTCAAGCACTTCGACCGCTGGTCCCTGCCCACCATCAGGCTGCGCACCGAGGGAACCGATCACCTGCTGGCCGCCGCCGAGGCGACCGGCGTGCCGCACTTCGTCGCGCAGGGCTACGCCAACTGGAACGGGATCCGCGAGGGCGGCTGGGTGAAGACCGAGGAGGACCCGCTGGACCTGCACGAGAAAACTCCCGCGCACCCGGCGATGGCAGCGCTGCGCCACGTCGAGGATGCCGTCACCAGCACCGGCGGCGCGGTGCTGCGATACGGCGCGTTCTACGGGCCCGACGCCACCGACGACCAGGTCGTACTCGTGCGCAAGCGGCAGTTCCCGCTGGTCGGCAAGGGCACCGGCTATGCCTCCTGGATCCATCTCGACGACGCGGCGAGCGCCACCGTCCTGGCCGTCGAGCAGAAAGCGAGGGGCGTGTTCAACATCGTCGACGACGACCCGGCCCCGGCCGGCGAGTGGCTGCCCCATCTCGCGGCGTGCGCGGGGGCGAAGCGGCCGGTGCGCATCCCCCCGTGGCTGGCCCGGCTGCTGGCCGGACAGGTAGTGGTGACGATGATGACCGACGGGCGCGGCTTCTCCAATGCGAAGGCCAAGCGTGAGCTCGGCTGGGAGCCGCGCTATCCGTCGTGGCGACAGGGCTTCAAAGAAGGCCTGGCGTGACCCGGACCGAGGAGTTCGAACAGCTGCGGCCCCTGCTGTTCTCGATCGCCTACCGGATCCTGGGCAGCGTGAGCGAGGCCGAGGACGCGGTCCAGGAGACCTGGCTGCGTTACGAGCTCTCCGCGACCCGGCCCACGTCGGCCAAGGCGTTCCTCTCGGCCGTGGTCACCCGGATTTCGATCGACGTGCTGCGCTCGGCCCGCCTGCGGCGGGAGGAGTACGTCGGGCCGTGGTTCCCCGAGCCGCTGCTCACCGACCCGTACGAGGACCCGGAGCACTCGGCGGAACTGGCCGACACGTTGTCGATGGCATCCCTGTTGCTGCTGGAACGGCTCAGCCCGCTGGAACGTGCGGTCTGACGCCCGAGGTGGAGGCGCGGATCAGTGCGCTCGTGAAGCGGGCGGTGAGCTGAGTCGCGCCCGGGGCCTGCGGCCTTTTCGCGCGCCCGGCCGCCTGGCGCTACTGATGCGGCATGTGCTGCGCCTCCTCACTGACGGCGTCGAGGCGCCAGGCTGAGCACCGCAGGCGTCGAGTTCCACCCCTGGCTCGGCCGTGTCTGGCAAGGAGCGCCGTCCGCCCGGAGGACGCCGGGCGGGAATTGGGCGTGATTCGGGCGCGATCAGTCAGACACGGCCTATCCCTTCGCTCCGGTCGGCAGCACGGCACGGGCGATGCCGGTGAGGTTGCCCTGCAGCATGAGGATCTCGCTCCGGTTCGATCCGTTGAGGTCGGCCGCGTAGACGTTCCCGGCGAGGTCGGTCACGTACATGCGACCTTCGTCCGGATCGAGGGCGAGGCCGATGCCTTCCATGAGGTGGGTCACCAAGATCTCGGGTGTCCGCCGCCCTTCCGACGCGTCCACCGGCGAGCGGTTCACACTGTTGCCTCGCGGCGGGTCCCCGCGATCCGTCCAGTACAGCATGCGCTTCGTGAGGTCGAGCTCGAGGTCGATCGGCTCGGGCAGCCCGTCGAACAGCACCTCGATGTCGCCGCGTTCGGCCGCGCTTTCCCCAACGGGCAGGTCGATTCCGGCTCGCAGGATCTTGCCGAGTCCCGCGTCGCTCGGACCCTTCTGTGTCCAGTAGAGGTGTCCGCCGACCGGGTCGACGGCGACTCCCACGCACCACTTGGTCTCGTCGCGGCGGTCGTCCTCTCCCTGTCCCGTCTGTACGAGGGTCTCGACGTTGTGGCCGTCGAGGTCGCAGCGCATCACGCGCATGCCTTCGCGATCACCCCAGTACAGCTTCCGGCCGGCGGCCTCGAAGTGGAGTTGCTTCGGCGTATGGGTGCCACCGCTCGGGACGATCGTCGTCCGGTTGCCTCCGTCCAGGTCCACGCGTTCGATCGAGCCGTCGTTCTCCGGCGGACGGCCCATGTTCGTCCAGTAGATGTGCCCGGCCGTGACATCGACGGCGACCCCGTCGGGGATCCTGCACCCGGTGACGATCACCTTCTTGTCGGAGCCGTCGGGGTTCACGGAGAACAGGCGACCGCCGCTGCTGGCCTCGAGCACGAACAGTCTTTCCTGAGGCCGCGTCACGACTCCTCCTTCGCCGGGCGACCTGCTGCGGCGCTCCGCGGGCCGAGCGGGTCGTGCTCGGCCCGCACGGCCAGCAGGGCGGACAGCATCGCGTCGCGCCGGGCGGCCAGCTCATCGACCGAGTCGCCGTGCGCCTCCTGCAGGACGCCGCCCACGATCTTCTCCTTGAGTTCGGGCGTGAACTCGGGGATGCCCAGGTCCTGCCAGGACGCCACCATCCGCGGCATAAGAGTGTCCATGAAGTGCTGAATGCCGCCCTCTCCTCCGCCGAGATGCCACAGCAGATGGGGACCCATGACGCCCCATCTGAGCCCCGGCCCCCAGGACACCGCGTCGTCGGAGTCCGCCACGTCGAGCACTCCCTCCTGGACCAGGTACACGACCTCTCGGTACAACGCGGCCTGGATACGGTTGGCGACGTGCCCGGGAAGCTCCTTCTTGAGGTGAATCGGTTTCTTGCCGATCGCGGCGTAGAACGACATGACGTCCCGGACCGTCTCCGGGGCGGTCTTCGTCCCGCCCACGACCTCGACCAGCGGAACGACGTGCGGCGGATTGAAGGGATGGCCGATGACGGTCCGCTCCGGACGCCGGCATTCGGCCTGGATGACGCTCATCGTGATGCCCGAGGAACTCGACGCGATGATCGCGTCCGGCGGCGTGGCGTCGTCGATGTCGGCGAACAGTTTCACCTTGAGTTCCGGACGCTCCGGCGCGTTCTCCTGTACGAAATCGGCGTCCGCGACGGCTTGACGCATGTCCGTGGTGAAGCCCAGGCGATCGGGCGACGCTTCGGGCGCGAGGCCGATCGAAGCTGCCGTGTCCCATGCCGCCTCCACATACGACCGCAGGGCCGTCTCCGCGGTGGGGGCGGGGTCCGTCGCCGTGACGTCGAAGCCTCGGACGAGGTAGTGCGTCGCCCAGCTCGCGCCGATCGTGCCGGTGCCGACGATCGCTACGCGGTGGACGGGCTTGTGTGCGTTCATGGCTGGTTCACTGCTCCTGAAGGTCGGACACGGGCTGCGGGGGAATGCGGCTCAGGTGGCCGGCATCAGGCGGCCGCGCCGGGTGGGGGCACATTTCTCAGCGAACGCCCGTGCCCCTTCCCGCGCGTCCTAGTCGGCGGCCGACCCGCGCGTGAGCTCGTCCTGGTGTCTGAACACGTCGCTCGCCTTCGGGCCCTGCGTTTCGCGCAGGACCTCCTTGACGGCCGCCTTCGGCGGCGTTCAGCGGCTCACCCGTGAGCAGTGCCGGCGGCCACGTGGAGCGGACGTAGGCACCGCGGTCTGACCAGCTCGCCCTCTGCCGTCACGGGACCACGTACGACCTCGGCCCACGCCTGCCGCGGCGCTCGTGGAGTACTACGCCGGACGCGTCGGGCGCCGCGCTCATCGCGCCCCCTCGGCTTCCGCCGGGCCGGGAATCACTCCCTCGGCGCGCAGCTCGGCAATCTCCGCAGGGCTGAATCCCAGCTCGGCGAGGACCTCGTCATTGTGCTCGCCCAGGTCCGGTGCCCGCTTCGCCGGGACTTTCGCGACGCCTCGCAGGTTGACCGGGCTGTTGACGGTGTACTCCAGCCCGCTGACTCCTTCCAGCGGTACGACGATGTCGTTCGCGCGCAGCTGCGGATCCCGCGCGGCCTCCTCCGGTGTCTGGATGAGGCTGTAAGTGACACGTTCCCGGGTCAGTGCCTCCTTCCAGTGGGCGAAGGGCCGGGAGCGGAACTCGGCGTCGAGCAGCTCGGTCAGCGCGGTGGAGTTCTTGACGAAGCCCTCGATGTCCGCGAAACGGGGATCCTCGAGCAGCTCGGGGTGCCCGATGGCCCGGGTCAGTCCCGGCCAGTGCGGAGCTGAGGTGACGAGCATGAACCACTCGCCGTCCGCGGTCCGGTAGGGATTGATCAGCGGGTTCGCCGGCGCCTTCCGGTCGTGCAGCTCGAACGGGGTGCCGTCGGCGAGCGCTCCGGCCACGAGCGTTCCCGTGGCCCAGACCCCCTCGGCGAGCAGTGACGTCCCGACGCTGGCCCCTTGTCCCGTCCGCTCGCGACGGTAGAGGGCGGTCACGATCGCCGCGTAGATCCCGATCGCCGACATGTAATCGCCGCTGCCCCAGACCGGGACCGTCGGCGGGGCCCCCGCGTCCCGGGTGGAGGCCAACAGCCCGCTGCGCGACCAGTACGCGGTCAGGTCGAAGCCCGGCTGCCCGGCGTCGGGACCGGCGTCCCCGAAGCCCGTGATGTCGGCGTAGACGACCCGCGGGTTCCAGCCCGCTACCTCGTCGTAGCCGAGGTGCAGCTTCTCGCGCGTGCCGTGCGGGAAGTTGGTGATCACCACATCGGCCCACTCGACCAGGCGTTTGAGAATCTTGGTGGCCGCCGGCGCCTTCAGGTCGATGACCATGCCCCGCTTGTTGCGGTTGGCGAGGTGCCAGCTGTAGTTGGCCCGTGCCTGGGGGCTGGGCGGCACGGAGCTGAGCTTCCGCTGGGGGTCGCCCTTTCCCGGTGGCTCGATCTTGATGACGTCCGCTCCGAAGTCGGAGAGCACGGTGGCCGCGGCCGGTCCCGCGATGAAGCTCGACGCGTCGAGGACCTTCAGGCCGGTGAAGACTGATTCGGTGGTCATCGTCGTCACCTCACGAAGGCGCTCAGGCCGTCGGTGACGGCGCGTCCGACGATGAGGGTCTGGATCTCCCGCGTGCCCTCGTACGAGTAGATGGCCTCGGCGTCGGCGACGAAGCGGCCGACCTTGTAGTCGAGAAGGATGCCGTTGCCTGCCAGCAGTTCCCGCGCCCACCCCACGCTCTCGCGCATCCGCACGGTGCAGTAGGCCTTCGCCAAGGCGGACTGTTCATCGCGGAAAACCCCGGCGTCCTGCAACTGGGCCAGGCGCGTCATCATCCCGCACGAGGCCGTGGCGTTGCCGAGCATCTTCACTAGCAGGTCCTGCACGAGCTGGAAGGCCCCGATCGGGCGCCCGAACTGCTCGCGCTCTTTCGCGTACTGCAGGGCGATCTCGTAGGCGGCGAACATCACTCCCACCGCCTGCCACGCCACACCGCTGCGCGTCTGGCGCAGGATCTTGGCGGTGTCCTTGAACGAGTTCGCGTTCTGGAGCCGGTTGGCCTCCGGAACACGGCAGCCGTCAAGCACGATGTCGGCGTTCTGCACGATCCGCAGCGCCATCTTGTTCTCGATCTTCGTCGCGGTGAACCCTGGAGTGTCCTTCTCCACGACGAAACCCAGCACATGACGGGTCTCGACATCGCGGGCCCAGACGACCACCAGGTCCGCGAACGTCGCGTTTCCGATCCACCGCTTCGCGCCGTCGAGGATCCATTCGTCGCCGTCACGGCGCGCGGTCGTCTGCAGTCCCCCGGCCACGTCGGAGCCGCCGTGCGGCTCGGTCAGCCCGAAGGCGCCGATCTTCTCGAAGCGGCTCATCTCCGGCAGCCACCGACGCTTCTGTTCGTCGGAGCCGCAGGTCACGATGGTGCCCATGGCCAGACCCGTGTGCACGCCCACGAACGTGGCCACGGACGCGTCGACATGCGCCAACTCCAGCGCGAGGAAGCCCGCGAGGAGGTTGCTCGGCTTGGATTCCGGGGAGTCCGGGTCGGCCCAGTCCATCAGACCGAGCCCCCCGAAGCCCCTGATCAGCTGGAAGGGGAACTCGGCCCGGGCCCAGTGGTCGTCGACGATGGGTGCGACCTGCGTGCGGAGGAATTCGCGGACGGACTCGAGCTTCTCCCGCTCCCCGCCCGACAGCAGGTCCTCGTAGGCGTAGAAGTCGGCGGGCAGCAGCCCCTTGTCCAGGCAGGGACCGGACGGTGTCGGCAAGGTCGTTGTGCCAGTCATTGCAATCTCCCTCAAGCGCTGTGGGGCGTCACCCGGAGATCCACGCCCGTCAGCGCTCTCCGCTCCTGACGTCTCGGTTCTCCGGCGTGATTAAACGCGGATCCCGGGCTGGTCCCCCGGACCCGCGCCGCGCACGAGTGCCGTTGTCGCCACGGACCACTCCAGTGGCCCGTCCCCACCCGGGGACATCCACGCCCTGACCAGGCGCCGCATACGGGATCCAGCGCATCGAGTGCGCTGGATCCTGGTCCACTTCACCGCCGTCACGGCGGGTCAACGCAGGGTCGCTACAGGCGTCTGGCCCGGGCCAGGGAGGAGACGGACAAGCGCGCCGGAGCGGCGGCCGGTCGCCACGGCAGACCTGAGAGAAGGTCAGGGCCCAAGGATTGACCGTTCGGCCGGTTGACGGAGCCGCGCCCGCGATGTCAGGGCTGGGACGGACCGAACCGCGCGATCTCGTCGGGGTCGGGCACCGACAGAAGATGCTCAGCGCCGCCTTCGAGCATCTTCGCCATCTCGGCCGAGCGCGGAAGCATCGACTTCTCGTAGTTGTGTACAGCGTCGTCGATGGTGGAGGAGCGGACGAGTGCGAGCGCGAGTTCGCTGGCGTCGAGCATGGCGAGGTTGACGCCGACGCCGAGCGGTGGCATGAGGTGTGCGGCGTCTCCCAGGAGTGTCACGCTGGGCGAGCGCTCCCATGTGTGCGGCACCGGCAGGGCGAAGAGCGGACGATCGACGTAGGGGCCGTCGTTGTCGGTGATCATCCGGAGTGTCTGCGGTGACCAGGCCGCGTACTCGCTCAACAGGTGCGCGCGGATGCCCTCGGTGTCCTCGAGGCGAAGCCCGTTCTTCGTGATCCAGTCCACAGGGACGCGCTGCATGATGTAGACGCGCATGTGGCTGCCGCTGTTGCGCTGTGCGAAGAGGCCGCGCTCGCCGTCGGCGATGTGGGCGCTGCCCTTCCCGACCAGTTCGGAAAGCTCGGGGTGCGCGGTCTCCATGTCGTCGAACCATGCCTCGAGGAAGCTGACCCCGGTGTAGCGCGGTGTCGCGGGCGACAGGGCAGTGCGGACGCGGGAGGAGGCACCGTCCGCACCGATCACGAGATCCGCTTCGACGGCCGTCCCGTCGGTGAACGTCAGCGTTCGCGGCCCGTCGGCCGGTCCGCTCACTGATTCGAGTGTGCGTCCCCACTGAACCGTCCCGGCAGCGAGTGAGCCCAACAGGAGATCGCGAAGTTGTCCTCGGTCGATCTCGGGGCTGACCGTTTCGCCCTCGTCCGGCAGATGGTGGGTAAGGACGCGCCCTGCAGGGTCTATGCGGCGCATTTCCTGGCTCTCAAACCTGGCGAGCGCGAAGAACTCCTCCAGTAGGCCCGCTTCACGGAGCGCGAGTTGGCCGTCTTCCTTGTGCAGGTCGAGTGAGCCTCCCTGATTGCGGGAGTTCACATCCGTTTCGCGGTCGTACACCGTCACCTGAATGCCGTGCTGCTGCAGGATGCGTGCGCACGTGAGGCCTCCCGGGCCGGCGCCGATGATGCTGATCCGCGCGTTTGCGGGCATCGGAGAGTCCACGGTGGATTCCTTTCGTCGGTGGGGTTCCCGGTGGCGCCGCGGCGCGGCGGTGACCGGTGCCGCGACCCGGTCGGGATGCGGCAACCCCTACGGAGACCACCAAAGCAGAAACGAGTCCGTAAGTGCAACCGTTCCAGTTTCTGTCTCGTTCCAGTTATGAGGTACAGTGACGCCATGCCCGACTCTCCGACCGTGGGCCGCCGCGAGCGCAAGAAGGCCGCAACGAGGCAGGCCATTGCCGACGCCGCCCTGGACCTCTTCCTGGAACACGGCTTCGAACAAGCGAGCGTCCGCGACATCGCCGAACGAGCCGACGTATCGACGACGACCCTCTTCGCGCACTTCCCGAGCAAGGAGGCACTGGTCTTCGACCGCGAGGAGGAAGTCGAGGCAGAACTGACCGCCGCCGTCCGTGAGCGGCCCAAGGACCAGAACGTAGTCGAGGCGCTCCGCGCCCACGCGCTGAAGTCCTGGGTGCCGATCGCGTCGGATCCACGTCTGCATCAACTCACCGCGCTGGTGGACCAGACGCCCGCGCTCCGCGAGTACGCGGAGCGTATGTGGATGCGGCACGCGGGCACCCTCAGCGCCGTCATCGCGGAGGAACTCGGCCGCGAAACGGACGATCTCGCATGCTCGGCACTCGCACGGTTCGTCCTGGAAGTCCCGACCTTGGCCAAGGGCCGACACGATCCACGGGCGACCGTGGAGACGGTGTTCGACCTATTGATCCACGGTTGGCAGTCACAGCACGATTCCGAGGATGCAATCGCAGACTCCCGCAAGAGCTGACACATCGAGATGGATCGACCATGAAAGTTCCTGGAACCGCTGCTGCCGCAGCGTGAGCGGCGTCGGATGCGGGAGTGGAACGGGGTCGGCGTGTGGCGGCGACCGCTCGAGGTCCTGCTCGCTGAGCTGCACGCGACTTCGTGGTGACGGCGATGTCTGAATCTCCCCGCCATGGGGCACGTGCGCGACGATGCGCCGGGCCGCGACCCTCACCGGGCCCGGCCACGGCAAAGGCCGTCGCGGTCATCTCCGAGCTGTATGTGGAGGGTGAACCGCCGCTCCGAAGAAGGGCGGCGCAGCCCGATCGCGGTGACGGCGGTGGCGGACCGTCAGGCGCGCTCCGGTGCCGGCTCCGGCTCGGCGAGAGGCGCTGCCGCGCGGCGGGGAAGCAGCAGCGGGGTCGCCAGCAGAAGCACGCCGGCCAGGCCAATGGCCGTACGCGGGCCGAGCAAGCCGCCCAACACGCCCCAGACGGCCGTCAGGAGCGCGGTCGAGGCCTTGGTCGTCACCGTCCAGGCGGACAGTGTGCGGGTGATCCGGTCCGTCGCGGTGCGCTCGAGGCGGTAAGTGGCGTAGACCGGATTGAAGACCCCGCAGCAGAAGATGAGCCCGAGCTCGACGCCCATCACGAGCAGCAGCCCGCCGGTGCCCGGCCCCAGGAAGGCCAGTCCGACGGGCCAGAGCGCGCGCAGCGCCCCGGTCACGACCAGGACCTGGTGCTGTCCGAACCGGGTGACTAGTGGTCGGGCCAGTCGCGAGCCGAGCAGGCCGCCGATCGAGGGCGCGGCGAAGGCGAGGCCGTACTGCCACGGTGTGAACCCGAGTCGGCCGAGCATCAGGACGGCAAGCAGCGGCTGGGCGGCCATCACCAGGCCGTTGAACAAGGCGGTGTTGAAGAACAACGGGCGCAATGTCGCGTCGGCGAGGATGTACCGCCAGCCGGCGAGCAGGTCCCGGGCCCGCAGGTACGGGCCCTCCCGGCGCTCGGGCCGCGGCTCGTGTCCGCCCGTCGCGCGGATACCCAAGGCCGAGAGCAGGTAGCTGACCGCGTCGGCCACCACCGTCGCCACCGGACCGAGGACCGCGATCGCCGCGCCGCCCAGCGGCGGTCCGATGATCGTGGTCGTCCAGGCCGTGGACTCGAATCGGGCGTTGGCGACGAGCAGGTCCTCGGCCGGCAGCAGGGTCTTCAGGTACGCGCCGGAGGCGGCGCGGAAGGTGATGTCGGCCGCTGAGACGACGACCGAGACCAGCAGGAGCTGAAGAAAGGTGAGCACGCCGAGCGCGAACGCGGCGGGGATCGTCAGCAGCGCCGCGAACCGCGCCAGGTCCATCGCGATCAGGACCGGCCGCTTGCGTCGGAACTCCACCCACGGGCCGAGCGGCACCGCCACGGCCGCGCCTACCGCAGCCCCCACGGAGGAGAGGGCGGCGACCTCGGCCGGTCCGGCGTGCAGCACCCGGATGGCGATCAGCGGGAACGCGCCGAAGGCGAGCCAGGTGCCGAGCGCGCTGGTCCCGTACGCTCCCCACAGCCACCCGAACCGCCACCCCAGCCGATGTCCGAGCAGATGTCCCAGCCGGTGTCCGCTCCTCATGCCCGACGCCCCTCGCCACTCACCCGCACAACCGATCCGCGTTCGGAATCATCAAAGCGAGCGTCACACCAGGGGATCAAACAACCGTAGGGCCACCGACCACAACCAATGGTTGTGCTCGTAGGGTGTCGGCATGGACCTCGATACCGTCCGGACCTTCGTCGTCGCCGCCGACGCGGGGCAGTTCCAGGAGGCCGCCGCCGAGCTGGCGGTCACCCAGCAGGCCGTCTCCAAGCGCATCGCCGCGCTGGAGCGCAACCTCGGTGTGCGGCTGTTCACTCGCTCCGCGCGCGGCGCCGAGCTCACCATCGACGGGCAGGCGTTCCTGCCCCACGCGCGCGAGCTGCTGCGCGTCGCCGAGCGCGCGGTCGCGTCCGTGCGCCCCGGCCGCCGTCCGCTGCGTGTCGACGTGATCGCCTCGCGTGGCGCGGCGGCGGGCCTGATGCGCGGCTTCTACCGTGCGCATCCGGAGATCGACCTCGACGTGGTGATGCTGTTCGACATCGAGACGGCCGTCGCCGCCATCCGGTCCGGTGCGATCGACGCGTCCTTCCGCGCCGTCGCCGCGCCCGGCCGGCCTCTTCCCGAGGACATCGAGTCCGTCCGGGTGCTCGACGAGCCGCTCGAGCTCCTCACCGGCCCCGCACACGCGCTGGCGGGCGCCCGGTCGGTGACTATCGCTCAGCTCGCCGGGCACCGGATCTGGATGCCCGGCATCGTCCCCGGTACCGAGTGGGCCGCCTACTACGACGACCTCGTCGCCGAGTTCGGCCTCACCATCGAGGCGACGGGCCCCAACTTCGGCTCCGACGCACTCCTCGACACCGTCGCCGACACCCCGGCCCTGGCCACCTTCATGGGCGGGCACACCCGCCTCGTCTGGCCCTCCGGCCACGGCCTGCGTCGCATCCCGGTGACCGACCCGACGCCCGTCTACCCGCACTCGCTGCTCTGGCACCGCGACAACCCCCACCCGGCGCTGGCCACCCTCCGCGCCCACCTCGCCGCCACAGCAGCCGACCACGACGCCACCGGGACCTGGGCACCGGGCTGGGTGATTCCGCGCTGAGCGCCGCCGCGTCTGTGATCAGCGTTGGCGGATCGACGGACGGTGGCTCGAGGACAGTCGTGCTCATCGGCACACTCACGGATCGGAACGGTCCGGACACTCAACGGGCGGTGACCCCGGCTACCGCCCGAACAAGCGCCCCAAGAACCCGACCGTCGAGACCAGCAAACCACCGATCACCTAGCATCCGGTTCGGCTACGTTCCAGTCCGCCGGCAAGGCTGCGTCGCAGAAGACGCAGACGAAGTCCTCCTCTCTCACGATGTTGAGCTGCCCACAGGACGCACAGCGTCGAAACACCACTGCATGCGTGAAACTGGCTGGCCGGGAGATCCCGACTCGGTCCAGGGCCTCCGCCACAGCCGGCCATGAGCTGACGTCCGGGCAGTAGCCGGTTGACTGGTTACTGACCTCTTCGACCGTCCACCGCCCGGACTCTTTGCGGAAGCTGACCTCACCGGCGCTGAGAACCGGTCCTCCACCGGCACAAACCACGTGCTCGCTTCGGCGCGGTGCGAGCCGCAGGTTCCCAGAGGCATCAACTACGAAGGTGAAGGACTCAGCCAGCTCTCCCGCTGTCTGGGTCGAGGCCCACTCGTCGAAGTCCACCGCCGAGCGCATGCTCCGGCCCTCGCTTCCCGCTCGGACAAGAGCCTTCAAGTCGGCGGGTCCGACATAGCCATAGCTCCTTCGACCATTGCTCATGCCGGCCAACCTAGCCTCACACTGAGCCCAGGACCTGGGGAATTACGCGACCACGGCACCGGGCAATCAGCGGTCTGCCGGGCATGGTCTGGCAATGGAATTTGGCCTCAGTCAGGTCGAGCGGCATGCTGATCCGACACGCCGGGTTCGACGCGCGGGCCTGGCGACGGGGTGGGGAGGATCGCGTTGATCGTCTGGGTGAACGGTGCGTTCGGCAGCGGGAAGACCACGCTGGTGGACGAGTTGCGTCCTCGTTGGCCCGACGCACTGGTCTACGACCCGGAGATGGTCGGCTTCGTGCTGCGGAAGATCGTGGAGGTTCCGACTGGCGACTTCCAGGATCTTCGGTTGTGGCGGCGACAGGTTGCCGACCTGGCGGTAGGGCTGATCGAGGAGTACCGCCGCCCGGTCCTGGTCCCCATGACCGTGGTCGACGCCGGGTATGTCGGTGAGATTTTCGGCGTGTTGAAGAACGCGGGTATCGACCTTCACCACTTCTTCCTCAAGGTCTCTCGAGACGTCTTGGAGAAGCGGATCGACGGACGAATCTTCTTCCCTGATGATCCCGAGCGGGAGGAGCAGGTCCGACGCTGGAGCAAGAACAGGATCGAACCGTGCATGGCCGCGGTCGACACCCTGCCCGACGACACGGTGTTCCTGGACGGAGAGCTGACACCGCCGGAGTTGGCCGACCAGGTGTTGGCCCGTATCGGGGTGGGTTCGGACAGGTAGGACACCCCGGCGTCGCGAAAGGCGCCCGGAATATGGCCGGTCGAGCGGGTGAAGAACTCCCAGAGCGAACGCCTGGATCAGGTCGAGCCCGGCGTACGGTCCGACTCGCCGGCCCCCATCTCCCTTCGCGGGTCAGAGGGGCGCACTGAACACGGCCGGAAGGCCTCCTGGCTCCGGATGGTCTCCCGGGTCACGCCTCGGCGTACCGGTGTTTCACTCGGCCGTATCGGCGTTCAGGGGATGCTGATGTGTCCCGGCCTGCAGGCCGTCCATGAGGAGCCTGATCTGTCGGTCGGCCTCTCCGGCCCAGCCGGCGCTCGCCTGGGTGCACGCGCGCAGTGAGCATCTCGGCGTTCCCGTGGTGCCCATCCCGGGAACCAAGCGCGTGAGGTGGCTGGAGCAGAACGTGGCCGCCGCCGACATCGAGCTGACGGCCGACGAGGTCGCCACGCTCGACGGGCTGGCCGCGCAGGCAGTGGGCGGGCGCTACTGAGCGATGCGGGGAGGCCGTGGCGCTCCGGCGTGGCACAACGGCCCCCGCACCGGCCCACCGTGGGAGAGGCATGGCGCTCACGTAGTACGTTCACGCACGACGGCGGACGCTGGAAGGGGAGCCACATGAACCGGACGTCGGACGAAGCCGCGCGCATCGAGGACGCGGCTCTCACCCGTGCCGCGCAGGCGGGTGAGGTCACCTCCCTCGGCCTGCTGCTGGAACGGCACCAGGCAGGTATGCGCGCGGTGGCGCTGAGCATTCTGGGCCCGGGGCCCGACGTCGACGACGTAGTCCAGGACGCTGCGGTGACCGCGCTCCGCCGCGTGGGAGACGTCCGCGACCCGGCGGCCGTGAGCGCATGGCTGCGGTGATCGTGCGCAACGCCAGCCGTTCCCTGTTGCGGTCCTCCGTCCCCGTCCAGCCGATCGACGATCTGCACCTGCCCGCCACGGACGCCGGTCCGGAGAGACGGCTGGAGCAGCACGCGATGCGGGACTGGATCTGGGAGGCCATCGAACAGCTGTCCCCGGCACTGCGCCTGCCCCTGGTGCTACGTCATTTCAGC
The DNA here is from genome assembly GCF_055638955.1 of Streptomyces sp. NPDC111507. Taxonomy (NCBI): domain Bacteria; kingdom Bacillati; phylum Actinomycetota; class Actinomycetes; order Kitasatosporales; family Streptomycetaceae; genus Streptomyces; species Streptomyces sp. NPDC111507. The sequence goes on from NZ_JBVKBU010000008.1 coordinate 419,068, forward strand.
ACCGGCGTCACTTCCTACGAGCGGATAGCCGACGCCTGCGGGGTCCCGGTCGGCACGGTCCGCAGCCGGCTCAACCAGGGGCGGGCCAAGCTCGCGACAGCCCTCGCCGCCACGGCGGACGCCCCGCACGGCGACACCGAGCAGCGCCTCCGCTCCAGCCGTGCCGAGGCACACGAGACACTGGCCGCCGCCGAGAGCGGACGCTTCGGCGCGCTGATGACGGAGCGCTGGTCGCCCGGGATCGCCTTGCTCAGGGGGAACGACCAGGTGGGTGACAGGAGCATCCTCGCGCGCGGCATGGACGGGGACCTCGAGGCCGGTGTACGACAGCGCCTGGTCCATGCCGTGGCCGGGCGGTCCCTCGCCGTCTGGGAGATGGACCTCCTCAGCCCCGCCGACAACCCCGACCACTGCCCGCCCTCGGTAGCCTGGCTGATGACCCTCGACGACGCCGGCCGTCCACACCGGCTGCGCCTCCTGCATCCCAGGCCGGTGCAGGCCCTCCAGTCACTCACTCCGATGTGACGGGCGTCACGCGGTCCGGGTCGAACTTCGTCCCCTCTCCAGCGTCATGCAGGTGTCATCGACACCTGCCGGATACGGAGACCCCATGACCACCTCTGCGACCGAACCTCTGGCCGCCGGAACGCACACTGTCGAGATCGACGGAGTCGTGCAGCGCTACCACGTCCACGGCACGGGTCCGGTGTGCGTCGCGCACTCCGGCGGACCTGGCATCGTCTGGGAGTACCTGCGCATGCCCGCGCTGGAGCGGCATCTGACGATCGTCTACCCCGAGCCGATCGGTACCGGCGGCTCCGGCCACCTGCCCTCCCACCCGCACGGCTACACCCGTCCCCGCTACAGCCGGTTCCTCGGAGCGCTGGTCGAGCACCTCGGCGTCCCCGAGGTGTACCTGCTGGGCCACTAGCACGGCGGCTTCGTCGCCCAGTACCACGCCCTGTACCACCCCGAGCGCATCGCCGGTGTGATCCTCTACGAGAGCGCGCCGCTGACCGGTCCCGAACACGGCGCCGAGGCCATGCGCCTGGTGCAGTCGTTCGCCGCGCTCCACGCCGACCACCCTGAACTCCCCGAGGTCCTGGGCGCGTTCCAGACGATCCCCACCATCTCCGACGACGCACAGACGACAGCCGTCGCCAGGGGGCTGCTCCCCGCGTACTTCGCCGACTACTGGGGGCGCGAGGAGGAGTTCGCTCCCATGCGTGCCTCGGTGCGGGCCGCACACATCTCCGGGCTGGACGAGAACCTCTCCCCGGACGTCATCGACGACCGTGCGGACCTCGGCTCACTCACCGTACCGACCCTCGTCGTCGTCGGCCGCCACGACGTCATCTGCGGGGTGCGCTGGGCCGAGGAACTACACCTGCTGATCCCCGGATCGGAGCTGCTGATCCTGGAGAACAGCGGGCACTTCGGTCACCTCGAGGAGCCAGTGGCTTTCTCCCAGGCGGTGACGCGTTTCGTGACGGACGTCAACTCCCCTGACAGTCAAGTCATTTGACCGCAGCCGGAACGGACGGTCCGGCCTGAGGCTGGTCCCGCGGAGGTTGCGCTGGTGGGTGATGGCGGTCGTGACGTGGTGGACGCCGTCACCCATGAGGTGGCAGTCGCGCAGGTTCTTCCGTGTCTTCATGCGGGCGAATCCGTGCTCGACACGAGACACGGGCGCGGAGCTGTTTGTGGAGCCAGTTGTGTGCCTGGCTCCGTTCAAGGGGGCCTTCTCCCTCCACGCCTTGCAGTCGGCACGGTTGCCTGGAACGGCCGGCTGACCACGACGACCGGGCGGCTGTCGCCGTCGATGACGATCTGGTGATGGGCGGAGCTGGAGCGACCTCGCGCTCACCGTGGTGTGCGGGGCCCCCTCAAGTCCGCTCGCTCCGGAACCGTGTCAGTCATTCTCCTGCGACCTTCGCGTTGCGTGTCGCCGCGCGCACCGGGCACAAGCGGCGTCGTGGGCACTACGCAAAAGCTGCACGGCCGTGTCCGTCGTCCTCTCACCGGGATTGACGACAGAGATCCAGCCGAGTGCCCCGTATACCGGGTGCGGCATCACGGTGTCGGCCGCCGCGTAGTCGCGAGGTCGGGTGAGGCTGCGCGGCTCCTCCCCGGTGAGCTCCCGGAACGTCGCACGGTCGACGTGGATGTTCAGGCGCCAGCGGCCTGGGGAGTCAAGGTCGGAAACGGCGTCGTCAGGGTAGTTCTTGGTGACGATGGTCCCGTAGGGCTGGACGTTCTGAGGCACCCGACCGTCGGGGGCGTAGTAGAAGAACGCATCTCCCCACACGAGCTCGGGGAAGTCGCCGCCCTGCTCCGGGGCAACCACGAGCGCGCCGACGAAGCCTCGCACGGTCGCGATGATCTGTTCCATACTCATGGTTCAAGCATCACCTTCAAGTGCTTATGTGGGGTTGGCTGATGGGCGAGCTGGTGAGCGGTTCACGACGGGCGCTGCTCCGAACCGTCGATGTCGCCGGACAGTCGGGGTACTCGGTGCAACAGGTTCGCGACCTGGAGCGACTGGGAGTCATTCCCCCAGCCGCTCGATCGAGCAACGGATACCGTTCCTACACTCCGCTGCACGTGCATGCCCTACGCGCCTATCGAGGACTCGCAGGTGCGGTCGGGCCAGTCGCAGCCCGGCGCATGCTCGCGGACCTGCGATCGGAGACGCTCGCGGAGGCGGCCTCGGCGATCAACGCGGTCCATGTTCGACTCGCGCGGGAACGAGAGGAGGCCCTGCGTGCTCAACAAGCGTTGCGTGCGATCCAAGCCGAAGCGATCACAGCCGAGTTCGAGCAAGAGAGTGACGCGATGACGATCACACAGCTCGCCGAAGCACTCGATGTACGTCCCTCCACCCTGCGGTTCTGGGAGCAGGAAGGGCTTGTCGCGCCCGAGCGAGTGACGTCACTGCAAGCACGCCGGTACGGTCTTCCAGCCGTCAGAGCGGCCCGAATCGTCGCGGCCCTGCGCGGCACCGGTTACAGCATTCCCGCAGTGCGCGAGATCATGGGATCCCTGCACCAACTCGACAGCCTGGGCAAGACCCAACGCATCCTGCAACAACGCCTCGACCAGATCGCCACACGGACCGTGGCGCTACTCCGAGCGGGTGCGGACCTGGCAGCCGTCGTTGGCGACCACGGCTCGTAGACGCTGGTGGTCGGCGTGGCGGCTTCCCCAGATGATGGAGCGGCGGATCACGCTGCCTTACTCCTCGTGGCTGCGTGGTCGGTGCCGTCGAGGGTGAAGTTGCACAGGGCGGTGAACTGGACCTCTATGCGGTTCCGCCATGCGGAGTTGGTCGGGGTGTGGGCGATCTCGACGTTGTCGGCCTCGGCCCAGTCCGAGACGTGGCGGCATCGCTTGGTGGTCAGGTAATGGAGGGTAGCTGCCGCACACGACTGTCGGGCGGACCGTCGCCGAGTGGCTGGTGCGTGGGTAGCGGCAGATCTCCAGGAACTTCGACATGAGCGGATGGCGAGAGATCGGCAGATGCCGTTCGAGGCACTGTCGCTCGTCGCCGGGAACGCGTTCACCTCTCGCCAGCGATCATCGTCCCCAGCCTGCTCGAGCAGAGTGCAGGCCAGCTCGTCACCTCACCCCGTCAGCAGGCGGCCCCAGCAACACCGGCACCTCCCGCGGCCCGTTCGAAATGAACGACTCCGTCGGACGCAGCGCACCCGGCTCCACCGCCAGCCGCATCCCGGGAAAACGGTCGAACAGCGCCTGAAGGGCAATCTCGGCCTCCAGCCGCGCCAACGGTGCGCCCAGGCAGTAATGCACCCCATGACCGAACGACAAATGCTCCCGCCGCGTCGCCCGCATCACGTCGAACCGCTCCGCATCCTCCCCGTGCACCCCCGGATCCCGCCCCGCCGCCGCGAACCCGATCACCAGCGCATCTCCCCGCGGGATCACCGTCTCCCCCACCCGCACATCCTCCACCGCGTACCGCAAAATCGCATTCGCCCCCGGCGCCTCCACCCGCAACGCCTCCTCCACCACGTCCCCCCACGACGCCCGCCCCGACCGCACCAACTCCAGCTGCCCCGGCTCCTGGAGCAACAACGCCACCGCGTTCGCCAGCAGATTCACCGTCGGCTCACACCCCGCGCTCAGCAACATGATCAGGTTGTCCACCAACTCCTTCTCGCTCAACCCGTCACCCCCCGCACCCTCCGGGCCATCCGCGCCCGCACCGTCCGCGACGTCTGTGAGGTCTGTGGGGTCTGTCTGGTCTGTGGGGTCAGCAAGGGCGGCCGGATCCGCTGGATCCGCTCCGCTCCCCGCTGCGATCAGCGCACTCGTCAGGTCCTCACCTGGACAACGCCGCTTGAACGCCACCAACTCCCCCATCGTCCGGTACAGCGCCGCGTAGTTACGCCGCGCGTCCTCCAACGACACCCCCGTGGCGAAAAACCCCTCAATGATCTCCCGCAACGCCCCCCGGAACTCCTCCGGAATCCCGAACAACTCCAGCATCACCCGGCTCGGCAACGGCTGCGCATACAACCCCCGCACATCCACCGCACCGCCGTGAGCGTCCCGCGCCGCCGCCTCCATCCCTTCCAGCAGCCCTGCCGCGATCTCCCCCACGCGCGGACCCAGCAACCCCACCCGCCGCGCCGTGAAAGCCGACCCCATCAACCCCCGCAGCCGGCGGTGCTCCGCCCCGTACGACGTCACGAGATTCTGCACCGACACCCACACCGCCAAGGGCCACTCCGCCCCCACCTCACCCCGCTGCCACGCCGGCCAATGCCGATACGCATCCTTCGAGACCCGCCCATCCGTCAACAACCCACGGATCACCGTCGGGTCCGTCACCGCCCACGCTCCGACCCCACCCGGCAACACCACCCGCGCCGCCTCGCCCTGCCCCCGCAGCAACGCCCCCTCCCTCTGCACGTCCCGCCCCAACCCGTCCATCACATACGGACACCCACCCCGCCCAGCATGCAGATCCGGCACACCCTGCGCATCCGGCACATCCTGCTGGTCCAGCCCGTTCGGCACAGCACGCAGGTCCTCCGCGCCACCGCCGCCGCCCCGCAACTCACGCTGCTCCTGCCGGCCCCGCTCATCCCGCCGACCCTGCTGCTCCTGCTGACGCGCCACCGGACACCTCCACGACATAGACCGCGAAAACTTCCCGACAAGCACCACAAACGCACCCCGGCCTACGCCCGCACCACCACCCGGACGCCCACCAGGAACACAACCCCACACACGCGCCAGGCCCCGCCCCGCAAAACCACCCCGGAAACCCGCCACCAGTCACGGACCCCCGACATCCGATCCTCCGCGGCACACGGGAACCCAACCCCTGGACAGACGCCCGGGACTCTCCCCCAGACACACAGGCACCGGCGGGAAACGGCCCGCATACACGCGGGACCCGGATACACGCCCAGACCTCAACACCAGCAACCGCCCAGCACCACACCCGGCACACCCGGGCACACGCCCCGGGTGCTGGTCACAGGCCGTGTGCGTCCGGGTGCCGGCCCGGGCCATCCGCATCCCGGAAACCGTCCCCCCGGCACCACCGACACCCGCCAGAGAACCACTCGCAAAAC